>AWVY01000069.1 GCA_004143605.1 Desulforamulus aquiferis | reverse complement strand
GTAACAACCAGGCAGGGAAATCTTTACAGAGCCTGGTTGTTTCTAGCTTGAAGTTGGTCTTAAGTCAGAGTAATATAAACAAAAAGGATTATAATGGTTGTCTGTGCATTGGTGGACATGAGGCCCGCCTCCACCAGTCGTATACACAGACACCATAAGATTAACTTCGATGGTATCTGTTTTAATCATAACCTTTTTAACAAAACGTTCGATGACCTGCTTAACAACAAGCGGGTCATCGTTGTTTAGAGCCTCTTTATAAGTAGTTAAGATCTCCATAATTTTATCCAATGAAATAACCTGTTCTTGCTGCTTAATAAGCCATTCCTGGTATCTACTCTCCAGTGTGGCTTTTTGGTTTTCTAGGTTCTTAAGTTTTTCAGCAAAGGCTCTCACAACCACAGTTCCTTCTGCTATGCATCAACGATATTTTCTATCTGCCGGTCAATCTTGGCCAATTCTTTCTTTAAATAGTCCCCTTCGCCAGCGGTCTCTTTTTTGCTGTTTGAATAATAAGCATAGAGATTTTCTGCCAGTTTCGGCATAGCTGTATCACTAAAAATATCTTGCTGAAGCTTACCTAAAACATATTCTTCAATGGAACTTTTGTTAATCTTTTTATTATTACAGGTATTTGTACGGTCTGCATTATTGCAAAGATAATAATAACGTTGCCTTGTTTCTCTTGTGACCCTAGTTTTATAGGTGCTAGATGAACCTACCATTCTTTTACCACATTCACCGCACCAGATTAAACCTGAGAGCAGATATACTACTTTTGCTTTTTGTCCACCGGTGGCATTTAGTCTTTTGTTCTTATTCATTTTTTCCTGAACCCTCCAAAAAAAGACTTTCGGGAATAATAGCCGGAATGGCGTTAGGGATTTCAATTACATTTTCCTGATCTTTGGATAAATGGTTATTTCGTTTACCTTCTTGTGATTTACTAGCCGACCGATTGAAGACGTAGGTACCAATATATTTTTTGTTACGAAGTATCTCATGGAGACTGTTTTTACCAAAGGGCTTGCCAAGCTTAGTTTTATAGGCGTGCTGATGGAGGGTATCCCGGATTGTGTTATATCCATAACCGGCATCACGCATTTCAAAAATCATGCGTACAGCGGGTGCTTCGGATTCGTTAATAACATAATTTTTCTCTTTGTCTACATCAAATCCGAGAGGTGGGAGGCCCCCTGTGTGTTTTGCCTGAAGAGCTGTTTCTCGCATCCCCTTCATAACCTCCCTGGCCAGTTTTTGGAGTAGTATTCGGCCATACCCTCCAGAACGGACTCAAGGATAATACTTTCAGGACTGTCATCCAGGTGCTCTAATACAGATTGAATCTTGACACCTGC
>AWVY01000068.1 GCA_004143605.1 Desulforamulus aquiferis | reverse complement strand
CGCCAGCGTTCGTCCTGAGCCAGGATCAAACTCTCCATTAAATATCTTGCAATATTTAAAGAGTTGATTAGCTCTTCTTTTACTTGTTTAGGAATTACTTGCTAGCGTTTTTATTAACGCTTGACGAGAATTCATTGTGGTTGTCATAGTCTCGAACTTCCGTCCGACTTACGACTAAACCAAGTTGCATTCATCATCTACTGTTTAGTTTTCAAAGACCGCTTTTTTACCTAGCCTCTCGGCCAGGAACTATATCTTACCATGTCCCTGACTCTGTTTCAAGTGCAAGTTTTTGGTAATTTCYTTTGATTGCCTTCAAGCAAGTGGTAATTTTTCTCTACCACCTTGCAACGACTTTGTTAGTTTAGCACGGCTAATATTGTTTTGCAAGAAAAATATTCAAGAGCATTTATATTTACAGATTACCGCCTTAATTACCATTATAACTTTCTTAAACACAGTATATCCTTTTCCCAATAACAAGATAGCATGCTGTTGAACATTTTTCCAGTCGTGATAGCAAAACCCGGTTCAAAAAGAACCGGGTAGGCTGATTATTTTAATAATAATTTATCATTAGTTTTATACTCTATAATACAATTTCGTCCCCTTGCCTTTGCACAATACAAAGCTTCATCGGCCTCCAGGATCAAAGATTCGGGAAGAACTTCCAAATCCGGTATTTTAGCAGTCATGCCTATAGACATGGTAATTTTCCCATTTATTGTTGAGCCACTATGTGGAAGTTCAAGACTTGAAACCCTTTCATTTAATGTTCTTGCGATATCTCTGGCTCCGGATAAATTAGTACCTGGAAGAAGAATAACAAACTCCTCCCCTCCATAACGTGCCACTAAATCCGTGGTTCTTTTGAGTGTATTATTAAATACACTGGCTAGCCTTTCAAGGCACTTATCTCCCCCAACATGTCCATATATGTCATTATAGGATTTGAAAAAATCAATATCTATCATTATCAAGGCCAAGGACGAATTATTACGTACTGCCCTATACCATTCATTTTCTAGGACTTTATGGAAATATCGCCTGTTGGCAAGGTTTGTTAAATAATCTATGTTAGATATCTCCTCTAATCTTTGGGAAACCCTTTTTAATTTTAATTCCATAATATCTGCTATTTTGACCAATCGCCTTACCTGATTTAATAGCTTTTCGTATTCTTTGGTCAAAAGGGAATATTGATATGTATCTATGGAATTATTTTCAATTCGTCCTTTGCTTTCTTGAGTATCTCTTCCTCCTCATTAAATAAATCCCTCATATCTTGTCACTCCTAAAATAAAACAATGTTGAATGGAAGGCTCTCAAGATCCTCCATAAATTCTTCACCACATTCAATGGCAGATTCATTTTGTTCATGACATCGCCAATTTACTATTATCCTTTTTCCCTCTTTTACTGCGCTATCAAGCAATTCAAAGAGATTCAAAAAAGCCTTCGATGTACTGCTATTAAAGTAAATTATCTCAAATTGGAAGGTTACTTGTTCATCACAGAGTACTCTTAGATAGTTTCTAATATACTCCATCACCGGGGAGTAAAATTTGGCGGCATTCTCCGGAAAGGACTCTCCTTTTATAACAAAGTTATTTGAAGAAGTATCAAAGTTTATGTAGGGTGAGGAGTCTGTACTTTGAATTATTAGACTTTCCATTCTATTTACCCCCCACAGTGACTTTTATGCTAAAAAAAGAATATGCTTCGTCTATGGCAGAAAATGAATATTCTATCGGCTTACCGGATTTTCGAGCATTTCAATTAGCCCAAGACCTGCGCCTTTACTTTGGGCCTCTACACTTTGCTTACGTTTCTCTTTGTATAGTGCTTTAAGCTCATTTTTATCAAGTATTCGTATCATTTCAATTTTTTCCTTTAAAGAATCAACATCCTTATTGTATACACGGTTCCCGCAGTAAACACAAAATCCCTTATTTTCATGACCTATAACCAGAACACCAATTCTTAATTCCCTGTCGTTAATACCTTGCTGTTGCAATTTTTCGGCTGAATAATTAAATACGTTTTGCATTTGCTCAACAAAATTGAGAACACAGACTGGGAAGTCCCAAAGTCAGCTTCCTCAATTTCCATATTTAATTTAAGTGTTTTTCCTATGCCTTCAACGGTAGCCTGCGAAATAGGGCCACTATAACAAAATATTATACTATCTTTTTTAATCCCTTCATGAAACTGGTGTAAATTGAATTCCATCTATAAATCCTCCTTCTATATTTCAAATCCAATCAACGTAATATCATCCCGGCGAATTTCACCCTTACTATATATTTCAATAGAACTGGTTATTGCTTCCTTTTGATCTTTAAAGGGTAGTCCTTGAACCGATATTAATAAGTTCAATAGCCTACTTTTTCCAAAGGGAAGTCTTTTATCTCCGCCAACCTGGTCCTTTATCCCGTCAGTTGCCATATAAAAAGTCATTCCGTCTTCTATAATTAGCTCATGATTCGAGAATACAGTATTTTTTCCTACTGATTTATAGCCAACACTCTGACGGTTACCCCTTATTTCTGTAATATTTGAACAGGATAATATAAACAATGAAATATTAGCACCGGCATAAATCATCTGGCTGCCTTTTTTCACGTAACAAAGTCCAACATCTAAGCCATCATTAGATTCTGTCTCTTCCATATGTTGCGACAGTGTCTGTCTAATAATATCATTCATATGTACTAGTATTTTAGCCGGGTCTGATGGACCGATTTCATTTACTACACGTCCTAGGGTTGTTCCTGCAATCATAGTCATAATAGCTCCAGGCACACCATGACCCGTACAATCAATTACACCCACTAAGAAGCTATCACCATCTCCCTTAAACCAATATAAGTCTCCACCTATAATATCCTTAGGTTCCCATATCACAAAGTAATCCTTTAAATATTGAGATATAACACTTCCAGGGGGAAGAATAGACTTTTGAATTGTTCGGGCATATTGAATACTTTCTAAAATCTGTTCATTTGCAGTCTCTAATTTCCGAAGCTCTCCGTTAATTCTTCTGTTCGCCGATACACCATAGCCTCAAGTTGTTCTTGATATGCAGTTAAAGATTCCTTGGCTGTTGCTAGTTTCGAAGTCATATCATTAAATGTTGACCCTAATATAGCAAGTTCATCTTTACCTGACACCTCTACCTTTACATAGTTTTCTTCTGAAATGCTTTTGACCGCACCAGTAATACTCTTAAGGGGCCTAACTATGCTGTTTACAATAGCTTGAGTCAGAGGAAGAACGATAAATAGCAGTAGAAGTAAGAATATACACCCCAATGTTATTGAAAGGGATTTTGATACATCCTCAATTTTATTTCTTATCTCAGTCTTCTTAGCTTCAATACTATCAATGTTAAAGGCAGTTGCCACCCAATAATTTGTACCAGGAACTATTTTAGCGTAGGCTAGCTTTTGAACATTCCCTTTCCCTGGTTCATCAAAAGTATATTCAACAAAACCTCCGTCAATTGCTATATTTCTTAACTCCATGATATATGCTTTTCCATCCTGGTCGCGGGAATTTAATCGATGTGTTCCTTGATATTGGGGTTTAGTAGGATGAGCTATGTTGAAACCTGAAAAGTCATAAATAAAATAATAACCTGATTCATCATCTTCAAAACGTATGGTCGAAATGGCCTTTCTCAATAATTCCTGTTGTTTAAAAATTGACGGTTCTTCTTTAATTACATTTCCTAATGCCTCAGCCATGGAATCAACTGATATTTTCAGTGTTTCTTTCTGATTATCAAGCATAACTAGCTGTGCATCTTGTACGCTTATATCAGATACCCGTCCAATACCCCATGTAAGAGTAACTAACATAATAGAGAGAGCCATTACCATGAGAATGACTATTGCATAGATACGCTTACTCATACTAATCTTTCTAAGCATGCTTCCTCCCATAAGAGAAATAGTTTTAAATAAATTATTATGTTAACTTCCAATTTAAATTTTTATCATTTGGGTTTCCTTAGATTTAATATTTTAAATAGAGACAGTATTTTATTTAAGTTATAAAAGGTATAAAATAGCTAATATATTCCAATCTTTCGAATATATATTACCACGAATTAATAGTGTATTCGAATACATTTTTCTTATTGTTTTTTAATCCTAGCTACTTGACCAGGGATTAAGAAATATATCAAAGGAGTGAGGCTACAACATGGATAATATTTATATTTCACATAAAGATATACAGATTTTATATGCAGATACTGATATGATGGGTGTTATATACCATGCTAATTACCTAAAGTGGTTTGAGTTAGGAAGAACGCAGCTCATAAAAGATATTGGGTATGACTACATTGCTATGGAAAACTCCGGCTATTATGCACCTGTATATAAACTTGAGGTAACATATAAAAAGTCAATTCGTTATGGGGACCGAGCTATTGTGAAAACATGGGTTGAAGAAAATACTGGATTTAAGACTGTTTATGGTTATCATATTGTTAATGGCGCAGGAGAACTTTGTGTGGAAGGAAGTTCAACACACATAATTGTTAGAAAAGGTGATTTTAAGCCTGTTCAATTTAAAAAAGCTTTCCCTGAATGGTTTCAAAAATATGAGTCAATAAAGAAAAAGTGAGTCAAGGTACGGTTCCTTTACTCACTTAAAACATTAAGAAACCCGCTGTCTTAATCMAAAGACAGCSGGTTTTRTAAAATTACTCTGGCGACGACCTACTCTCCCAGGGGCTTGCGCCCCGAGTACCATCGGCCTGGAGGGCTTAACTGCTGTGTTCGGGATGGGAACAGGTGTACCCCCTCCGGTATCGCCACCAGAAATTCGATATTCGATGTTCGTCATTCGAGGTTCGATCCAAGCATTCCTCTTGGGTCTTACCTCAAGCATATATCCAATTTATGTGTTCCTTCAAAACTGAACAGCTTTAAGTAATCGTCGTATATATTTTTCTTAGTTCGAACTTCGAATCTCGAATCTCGAACTTCGAGTTAGGTCAAGACCTCGACCTATTAGTACCGGTCGGCTGCAGGCATTGCTGCCCTTACACCCCCGGCCTATCTACCATGTAGTCTTCATGGGGTCTTACCTACTTGCGTAGTGGGAAACCTCA
>AWVY01000067.1 GCA_004143605.1 Desulforamulus aquiferis | reverse complement strand
GTAATGGACCGTCTCATAGCCAACCCTTTAGATGATAAGGGGGTCTTTGGGGATTAGTCTCTGCTTCCTTACTTTTTTTGGTTAAGTCGTGAAAGCTCTTACCCAGGAGCTCCCTTCGTGAATAACCGTAGAACTGGCTGGCAGATTTATTTGCTTCGATTATTTTCCCGTCCATGCCAATAAAAAAGATAATCTCCCTGGTTCTCTCCGCCAGAATCTTGTATCTTGTCAAATCTTCCAGGGCTTTATCCCGCTCCATAACATTGCTAATAATTTCCGCCACAACTCGAAGATGGGTTAAGTCGTCCTCCGTCCATGAGTCCGTATCCTTCACATTATCAAAGCCAATAAAACACGTTAGTTGATTGGACATAAAAACAGGTAAAACCAGAGCAGATTTTATATCTTGAGATTTAAGTATTTCTTTTTCCTTAGAAGCTTCCTCTGGAAGCTCATCAATATCATTGATAAGTATTACTTCCCCCAGCTTAAGTTTGGCTATCCACCAAGGAAAAAGGGGCAGCGGCAAGGATTGTAATCTTTCTATCTGAGGGGTTACTCCCTCAGCACACCATTCGTGTGTATTATTCATCACTCCTTGATCATAGTTAATGGAAAAGAGATAGGCACGATGTGCATCACATAACATTCCTATATCCGCTAGGGAGTCGTTTATTGCCTGATCAAAGGAAATTGTTCCAATAAATCGGGACGAGAGTCTTTTTACCATTTCAACAAATTCTAATCTTCTGGCAATAGCCCTCGCGGACTTCTTACTTTCGGTGATATCCAGGGCCATTTCAAACCTAACATCCCGTCCGTCCGTCCAAGTTATAATTCTGTCGATAACTATAAAATCCCTATTTAATTGGGAATTATGGTGTTCCCATTGATAAGGTTTATAGCCATTGCCTAAAATTTTATCATTTGTACAAAAAACACAGGGCTTGTCCAAACTTTGTAATTGCTTATAGCAGATTCCCCCAACTAAATCCTTTCCATATAGTTGATTTAGTGCCTGATTAGCATAAATAATCTCATAGGTGTAAGGATCGGAAATGTAAACATACTCCTTAAGACTATTAAATATGCAATCAACAATTGATGCTATGCTACAGTTTATTTTAGATTCCTTTTCCATACTGCCGGCTCCAATCATAGGGCACTAGCCCTCATCTTACTTGACTTTTCCCAAATTTATTAATAAAAAAGCTACCTTAAGATTACCTTTAGGTAGCACGTGTCCTATTTCGGTAACCTGGCAATCTTAACCTCCCGGCTTTAGACCCATGGCTTTGCGTCCTTATCTTTCGATAAGTTTGCCTTTATCGTTACATCTATTGTCAATGGTTCCACAAACTTATATGACAATTTTTAGTATATTAGTCTGATAAGATGTAGGACATTCTTACTAGGAATCATAACATTCCACCAGCGTATATTCAACATTTTTCTCCAATAATTTCATAAAATCCGGGTTTAAATGAGAAATATGAACCATTACAAAAGCCTTCACTTATTTTTGAACTGCCCCCTGTCAAGTAGACAGTGGAAATAATAAAAATCCCTGACACCAATCATTTCCTTATGGTTGGTGTCATTTTTATGCTGCTGAACTATTCAGGAATTGTCTGTATTCCAAAGGCGTCATACAGTTTAATC
>AWVY01000066.1 GCA_004143605.1 Desulforamulus aquiferis | reverse complement strand
CTCTGGCTGACACCCCGGAGACTGCCACTATGTTAGTGGCAACCTGGTGGCCCGCCGCAAATTTGCCCTACTAAAGAACATGCTGAACTACATGGGAGTAGAGAGTGACAGAGTAAACTTCACCTGGTATCAGCATCAGAAGGAGCAAGATTTGCAGAACTGATAGGAGATCTAACAGACAAAGTAAAAGCCATAGGCCGAACAAGGCATATTTAGAAAAGCGGAGTGAGGTGAGAGGGAATGAACCTAAGCGAAAACATAAAAGCAGCCGCCAAGAAACTGCTGGAAGAAAAGAAAGTAGACCTGGTGGTGGGATTTGCTCAAGGAAGCCTGCCCCTCCGCAGCACACCATACTTTGCCAGAACCCCTGAGCAGGCCGAGAACCTAATCTGGGGAGCAACCTGCGAAAACAACCTGGCAAACTTCGTGCGCAGCAAGAGTGGAGACAAAGTGGCAGTAATAGCCAAGGGCTGTGACGTAAGAGCCATAGTGGGGCTAATCAAAGAAGGGCAAATCAACAAAGAAAACCTGTATATCATCGGCGTACCCTGCGAAGGCATGGTAGACCGCAAACAAATTTGCCAGGCAGTGGGCTGCAAAGACATCCTGGAAGTGAGAGACACCGGAGAAGCCCTAGTCGTAAAGGGCAAAGACTTTGAACAGACACTGGCCAAGGCAGACGTAATGTTTAGCTCCTGCAAAACCTGCCAATACAACACCCCAGTAATCTTCGACGAACTACTGGGCGAAGCAATAACAGCAAAAGAAGCAGACTACAGCGACGTAGAAGCCTTCGAAGCACTGAGTGCCGAAGAAAGGGCAGCCTACGTAGCCAAAGAAATGAGCAAATGCATCCG
>AWVY01000065.1 GCA_004143605.1 Desulforamulus aquiferis | reverse complement strand
AAGGCGATGCTCTACCACTGAGCCACTTCCGCAGTTAATTAAAATGTGGTGCCTCGAGCCGGAATCGAACCAGCGACACGCGGATTTTCAGTCCGCTGCTCTACCAACTGAGCTATCGAGGCAGGCCGACATTTATAAATAATACTACATTATCTCACGTTTGACAATACCCCAAATTATACAAAATTAAGCATTTATTTGCCAGTACTGCCAAAACCACCTCTTCCTCTCTCAGTATCGCTTAATTCCTCGCATTCGACCAATTCAATATCCGGTAACTTATGTATTATTGCTTGGGCAATTCTATCTCCAACTTTGAAGGACACATCATAGCTACCTGTATTATGTAATAAAACAACTATCTCCCCACGATAATCGGAGTCAACCACTCCCACAGCGTTGCTTAGTGTAATTCCGTGATTCTTAGCTAAACCACTGCGGGGATAAATCAGCATGGCATGGCCTGAGGGGATTTCAAAGGCTAATCCTGTGCGGACTGCCAGGTGTTTACCGCTCCCAATAATCACATCCTCAATACACTGCAGATCAAAGCCGGCACTTTCTGCCGTTGCCCGTTTGGGAATCTCAGCATTGGGGTGAATCCTCTTTATTTTAATCATACTGCTTCTAAATAGAAATAAGGGACACCTTCTAAATGGATATAGGGCTTCATCTCTGGTAATCTTTATTTCTTGTTTTTCACATTTATAGTCCCCGCGAATTATTTCAACCCCGTAAACACACCGCTTGCAGGTCTCCTTCATGTAGCTTACACTCCTTAACAACACCGGCAGATTTGTGATAAATATCACTTCGACACTATACCCGCTATTTCCCTTCTCGAAATTTAATTTTTTGTCATATGCATCCATTTATCTTATCTGCCTGGCATCTAGAAGTCATACATTTAAGCATTTCCCCGACCTAAAGCAGTGGCCTTGTGTTCTTTCATTACAGTTTCAATAAATTGCGCCTCATCTTCGTTTTTATAATTTACTGCCACCACAATATCACCCGAATGAGTGTCATGAACAGTTCTTTTTCTCTTGCAGAAGTGTTTATCTAAAATATAGCCTATGCCACCTCCTACCACCATACCTATGAGACCTAAGGCTATGGGCCCGATAAATACAATCGAACCATAGATCACACCCAAGACCATACCTATGGAAGATAAAATAGCGATTCCATCAATAAGGCTCATTCCATCGGTTTTATACATAGAATCCAGAATGGTTTGCTTGCCAGGGTGTTTACTGATTTCTAACGGAACTACAATTAATCTTCCATCCTTAAAGCCATTAGACCTCAATTTCTTCAACCCCAATTCAAGATCTAATGAAAGCTCGAATAGCCCGAATATATACATGCAATCACCTGTTTTTTTAATAGGATAAACAAAATACTCCGGGGATATTCTAAATAAAAAGGTGGTGAGCCAGTGGGTCATAATACTGACTTCGGAATACCCCGTATGTCCATATCTACTATTAACATAGCCATACTCCACAACAAAAGCCCTTGGTTGCCTATGTGGTGGTCAGCAGCTTTGCCTGGTCTTGGCCACCTCTGTCAAGGTCAGTATTTTAGAGGACTCGTCCTAATGTCATGGGAGATATTAGTTAACTCTAAGGCCCGGATTAATATGGCCATATTGTATACCTTTACTGGCAAATTCCATCAGGCCAATGAAGTTTTGGATTATGGGTGGGCGCTTTTTTATGGGGTTATTTTTTGTTTTGCCATCTTTGATAGTTATAGAATTAGTGTAACCTACAACAAATTAGCTCGCCTTGAAAGATATCAGGCCCATAGAAAGTATAAATTTATGACCATGTCAACCTATGGAGTAAACTACCTTGACCGGGCAAATCCCTGGGTAGCATTAGCCTGGTCTGCGCTATTAAGTGGCTTCGGACATATCTACAACCACAAAGCCCTTAAGGGTATGATTCTGTTAGGCTGGACAGTGGCTATTATTTATTTTGCTAATATTAATATGGCGATTATACATACCTCGTTTGGGAGATTCGATCTCGCCGAAGCTACCGTTAATTATCAATGGCTTCTTTTCTTCCCTTCGTTATATATTTTTGCCATGTGGGATGCCTATAATGATACAGTTGAAATGAACAAGCTTTTTGCCGAAGAACAAAAAGCCCGTTTAAAAAAGCTATATAATCCCGACAAAAGCCAAAACATACAGGTTGAATGTCAATAAAAACAAAACACCTGCCGATAAACAGCAGGTGTTTCTATATATAAATTAATATTATCTTAGTTGGAGGCGGCACCCAGATTTGAACTGGGGAATGGAGGATTTGCAGTCCTCTGCCTTACCACTTGGCTATGCCGCCAGATAGTAATGGAGTGGAAGACGG
>AWVY01000064.1 GCA_004143605.1 Desulforamulus aquiferis | reverse complement strand
TAGTAGCCGGACTCGGCCAGGTCTAATGACGCCTGTATCCCGGCTATCCCGGAGCTACCACCAGTACGGCTCCTATACTTTTAGCACTCATCTTAGCACCTCACATCCGTCTAACATTTTTTTTCACAAGCCTTTTTCATAGACTAACCCCGGTTCCACGGGGTGTTAGCCCGTGGCCAGGGTTGGCAAATCAATTATATATAGTTTAGCACAAAAGCCAAACTATTTTTAGCACAATTTTTAAACTATTCTTTACTCTTCCTCTTCCTTCTTGGGAGCCCAGTCAGGAAGTACCAATGCATTAACTAGCAGAGGAGTAATATGGGTACATTTCCAGCCCTTTTTGTATTCCTTATTCATATCATTGAACTGGTCAATACAGTTGTGGCAGGGAATGGCCACCACTTTTGCTTCAGTGGCATCAATTTGCTCGATTTTCCTCTTGGCCTTGGCCATACGCTCTGCTTTTTTCTCGGGCATAGCCATACCGCCACCACCGGCACCGCAGCAGTAATTGTACTGACGGTTGGGGTACATTTCACGGAAGTCGCTGGAGATAGCTTCATTACGTTACGGTTAGCATCTAACACGCCGGACTTACGAACCAGGTTACAGGGATCATGTACTGTAACGGCTTCGGGGTTTTTGCTGGGATCAACTTTAATAGTACCGTTTTTAATCCACTCATCATAAACTTCCAGTATGCTGATAATGGGGAATTCCGGACCATCCCAGAACTTTTCATAGAATAACCGGGTGGACTTGTAAGCGTGACCGCACTCGGTAACAACAATCTTCTTAACGCCCAGGCGTACAGCCTCCTCAAAGAAGGGGCGCTGGATTTCGCAGAAGTCATCATTTTTTCCACTAAATAGAGCCAGGTTGGTACAATCCCAGCGATGCAGTCCCAGGGTATAGTCTGCCTTGGCATAGTAGAACACCTTTAAGATTTCCTGTAATTCGTGAGAATAGTATTTAATCTCCCGGCATTTAGGCCAAATATGAATTCGGCACCCACCTTGCCTACAGTAACCTTATAATTGGGATCACCCAGTTCTTCCTGTAGTTCTTCTTCAATCCACTCAATGGTTTCCATATACTCGTCTGCAGGTACGTCCATCTGGTTACCGGAGTGAATATGCTCGTTAACTACCTTATCCATAAAACCAGCACTAGGAATACCAAATTGACCCTCACGCCACGGGTTATAATACCAAAGTTCACTCCCATGGGACACTCTACTGTGCAGCGTTCGCAAACTGTGCAGTTCCAGATAAAGGGATCCTTAAGGGCCTCTTCTCTCATGCCCAGGATTAGTTTGCGTAGAAATTTACGAGGATCGTTATCAGCGTGAATATCGGAATATACACAGCCGGCAGTGCACATGCCGCAGGCCAGACATTGGCTCCAGTCAATATTTTTAAGTTTTTCAGTTACTTCATCCCTGAATTTAGGATCCATTTTAGAAAAATCAATGGCCTCCTGGCTGGTTACTTCAGCATTAACGTTTTCAGACATATTCAAGTCCTCCCCCTTTAAATCGATTGCCTATGGGTCTATTAATATTCGTTAGGCAGCTTATCCAGCTGTTCCTTGGTGAATACCGGGCCGTCCTTGCAGACATATTTGCTGCCCACATTGCAGCGGCCGCACATTCCTATGCCGCACTTCATTCTGTTCTCCAGACTCATGATGATCCGGTCCGGGGTAAAGCCGCACTCTACCAGCACAGGCAGGGTGAACTTAATCATTACCGGGGGTCCGCAGATGATGGCATAGTCGGTCTTGGGTGCCACTTCCTTGGTCACGGTGGGTATGAAGCCCACTCTTCCGTTCCAGCCCTCTACCTCACGGTCAATGGTGGTCACCAGGTTGATGTCTTCCCTGGCATCCCAGGCTGCCAGCTCATCCTTGTACAGCAGCAGCCCCGGGTTTCTGGCTCCGTAGATTACGTTTAGGTCTCCATAGTCCCCGCGGTTGGCAGGGTCCAGGATGTACTGGATGGTTGAACGCAGGGTGGTAAAGGCAAAGCCGCCTCCGATGATGGTCAGGCTCTTGCCCTTTAGCTGCTCCAAGGGGTAGCTGTTGCCCAGGGGACCACGCACTCCTACCATGGTTCCTTCCTCCAGCATGTGCAGGGCGGTGGATACTACTCCTACCTTGCCACTGAGAATTTCAGTATGCCCTTCTCGGTGGGGGAGGAGGCTATGCCAAAGGGCGCCTCTCCCTTRCCGTATACCATTAGCTCCGCAAATTGTCCCGGCTCGTATTTAAAGCTTTCTGCATCCTGCTCGTTTAAATACTCCAGGGTGAAGGTGTGTATTAGTTTGTCTGATGTCTCGGTGAAGTTCTTCACCAGTTTCATCGGCAGCGGTAGATAAGGGTTTCTCATCTCTTTTCCAACCTCGCTTCCGCTAGTCCACTGCCCGGACGTCTGCCAAGGCTTGGCGTATATCCAGGTTTACGGGACAGTTTTTGATGCACCTACCGCAGCCAACGCAGGCGGTGGCGTTGTATCTATCTACAAAGTAGTTGAATTTGTGCATGAGTCTTTGTCTCCACCGGGCTTTCCCTCCGGTTCTCGGGTTGTGCCCGGAGCCATGCAGGGTGAATAACGGGAACATGCAGGCATCCCAGTTTCTTACCCGGCAGCCGCTGCAGTCGGTGGCCTCATCCGCTATGTCAAAGCAGTGGCAGGTGGGGCATAGGTAGGTACAGGCTCCGCAGCCGATGCATTTTTCATGCAGGCTGTCCCAGTAGCTGTGCTCAAACATGCCGTTTAGTTTTTCTGCCAGACCTTCAATATTAATGCTGCCRTCGGCCTTAACTTCTGCCTGGAGTTTGGCGGCCTCTGCCTTGGCCTCTTCTCCTGCTTCGCTAAGTCCCAGTTTTCCCARCAGTTCTTGTCCCTTTTCGCTTATGCCTTCTACTACGTAGGCTTCCCCTATGTCGGTCAGGAATATGTCGCTGCCTTCTTTGGCGAAGGGACCGCAGTCCATGCTGCTGCAGAAGCAGGTTATGCCTGGCTCGTTGCAGCCTAGTCCCACGATTAGGGTGTTGGCCCGGCGGGTCAGGTAGTATACGTCTTCGTATTGGTCGTTTTTGAATACGTTGTCTAAAAGCAGTATTGCTTTGACGTCACAGGGCCGCATGCCGAATACTATTGTCCCGGTGGCGTCGATGTTTTCTTTGGTCCTTACTCCTTCAGCATCAACTGTGTAGTTAAACAGTTCTTCGGACTGAGGGAAAAGGATTTCTTTACCCGGCTTTTTGGTGTTGCTATTGTTTAGACAGGCTTCTTCTCCGCCCTTGATGGCGCCATATTGTATGAGTCCGTCTTTTTCTACAGGCGCTATGACTCGGTATTCTCTTGCCAGTTTATCTAGTATTTTGGCAAGTTCGCCTTTGTTTAGGATCATCCTTTTCACCTCATTTCTATAGCAAGAAGTCTTCTTTGTCTTCGAATTTGAAGGTGTTCAGGGCCGGGGCTTCTTCTAGGCTTATTCCTGCTTCGGCTCCAAACATTTCTTTGACGTCTTTTACCATCTTTCTGTTTAGGAAGGATAGCTTGATGCCCATGGGGCAGGCTCTTTCACAGGCTCCGCAGTCTACGCAGCGGCCTGCCAGGTGGAATACTCTTACTGCCTGGAACAGGGCGTTGTCGTCTACGCTTTGGGCGCTTTTACCGATCCATGCCGGTGCTCCGCAGTCTACGAAGCATTCGCTGCAGTAGCACATGGGACAGGCCTGGCGACAGGCGTAGCAGCGGATGCATTTGCTCATTTCTTTGGCTACGTAGGCTGCCCTTTCTTCGGCACTCAGTGCTTCGAAGGCTTCTACGTCGCTGTAGTCTGCTTCTTTTGCTGTTATTGCTTCGCCCAGTAGTTCGTCGAAGATTACTGGGGTGTTGTATTGGCAGGTTTTGCAGGAGCTAAACATTACGTCTGCCTTGGCCAGTGTCTGTTCAAAGTCTTTGCCCTTTACGACTAGGGCTTCTCCGGTGTCTCTCACTTCCAGGATGTCTTTGCAGCCCACTGCCTGGCAAATTTGTTTGCGGTCTACCATGCCTTCGCAGGGTACGCCGATGATATACAGGTTTTCTTTGTTGATTTGCCCTTCTTTGATTAGCCCCACTATGGCTCTTACGTCACAGCCCTTGGCTATTACTGCCACTTTGTCTCCACTCTTGCTGCGCACGAAGTTGCCAGGTTGTTTTCGCAGGTTGCTCCCCAGATTAGGTTCTCGGCCTGCTCAGGGGTTCTGGCAAGTATGGTGTGCTGCGGAGGGGCAGGCTTCCTTGAGCAAATCCCACCACCAGGTCTACTTTCTTTTCTTCCAGCAGTTTCTTGGCGGCTGCTTTTATGTTTTCGCTTAGGTTCATTCCCTCTCACCTCACTCCGCTTTTCTAAATATGCCCTTGTTCGGCCTATGGCTTTTACTTTGTCTGTTAGATCTCCTATCAGTTCTGCAAATCTTGCTCCTTCTGATGCTGATACCCAGGTGAAGTTTACTCTGTCACTCTCTACTCCCATGTAGTTCAGCATGTTCTTTAGTAGGGCAAATTTGCGGCGGGCCACCAGGTTGCCACTAACATAGTGGCAGTCTCCGGGGTGTCAGCCAGAGGTTAGTATCGCATCAGCACCGGCTCGCAGGCCTGCTATGATAAACAGCGGATTTATCCGGCCGGAGCAGGGCACACGCACTACCCGGACGTTTGGGGGGTATTGCAGTCGCCCTACCCCTGCCAGGTCTGCACCGGCATAGCTGCACCAGTTGCACAGAAACGCTACAATTTTAGGTTCTTGTTCGCCCATTTTCTTCCCTCCTGAAACAGCTTCTTTCCCTTTGTCTCTGTAGCTGCACTATGTGCCTTCTACAGTTTCTTCGGTATGCAGCTGTCCGTTTTCTTAAAGCCTATGGTTTTTGTTTTACTTCGAATGTTTCTTATCTTTTTTGTTTGTTTCTTACTAACCCATTTAACTTGTCTATTATCTTGATGTTCCAGGTGGTGCCAAGCACCACCCGAAACCTCTTTCCCTTTTACAGGACTAAAACCATCCCTCAAGTCCAGCAACTAGCTTAAGCCAGCGCCTGTACCATGGACATGATTTGTTCGTTGCTGCAGCCCTTAACGTTGATGGCTCCACAGCGGCAGGAGGAGGCGCAGGCTCCGCAGCCTTTGCATAGGGCCGGGTTTATTTCTGCTGCTGTGTTGCCCCTTTGGTCTGTCACCAGGGTGGCTGCCTTGGAGGGGCATACTTCTACGCATACGCCGCAGGCGCGCACTTGCGCTGGATTACGTAGGCTGCTTTGCCGTCGGTCTGGATGTTGGCTTTGGCCAGGGCGGTGGCTGCACGTCCTGCTGCTGCTTTGCCCTGGGCGATGTTTTCTTCCAGGTTTTTGGGTCCGTGGGCTAGGCCGCACATGAATACGCCGTCTGTTCCAAAGTCCACAGGACGCAGTTTAAGGTGGGCTTCCAGGAAGAAGCCTTCTGCGTTAACCGGCACTTTGAATAGTTTGGACAGGCCGGTGTTGTCGTTTGGTACGATGGCTGTGGCAAGTCCAATGACATCCGCAAAGATTTCTACCGGACGGTTCAGCACGTGGTCGCTAAAGGTTACTTTGGTGCCATAGGCGGTTTCTTCTACCACTGGCTTCTGGTCGGTGCTGTAGCGGACAAAGATTATTCCCTTGCGCCGGGCTTCGGTGTACAGGTCTTCGAAGTAGCCGTAGGTTCTGATGTCTCGGTACAGGATGAATATGTTGGCGCTGGGCTTGGCTTCTTTTATTTTTAGCGCCAGCTTCACGGCCTTGGTACAGCAGATTCTGCTGCAGTAGGGGCGCTCGTTGTCTCTGCTGCCTACGCATTGGATGAATACGTAGTTGTTGGAGTTTTTAAGCTGTCCCTCTGCCAGCATGCCTTCTATTTCCAGCAGGCTGCGCACTCTGGTGTTGTGTCCGTAGAGGTATTCTTCCGGCTTGTATTCTGCCGCTCCGGTGGCGATGATGGCCACGCCGTGTTTTAGTTCTTCTCCGTTGCTGAGTTTGGTTTCGTAGTTGCCCATGAAGCCGTGTACGTCGGCTATTTCTACTCCGGTGTATACTTTGATCTTGTCATGGGTTGTTATTTGGTTAATTAGTTCTCTAAGGTAGGCTTGGATGTCTTCTCCACCCATACCGTGGTGTATTCTCTTGGCTATGCCGCCCAGTTCTGCTGCCTTTTCTACCAGGTATACTTGGTACCCCTGGTCGGCCAGGTTTAGGGCTGCGTTCATGCCTGCTACTCCGCCGCCGATGACTAGTGCATCGTGGTTCATGGGCAGGGTTACTGGTTGTACTGGCTCTAGGAGGGCTGCTTTTTTAACTGCCATCTTCACCAGGTCTTTGGCTTTTTCGGTGGCTGCTGCCGGTTCGTTCTGGTGTACCCAGGAGCAGTGGTCTCGGATGTTGGCCATTTCAAACAGGTGTGGGTTTAGTCCTGCTTCTTTCAGGGTCTCCTGGAACATGGGCTCGTGGGTCCGTGGGCTGCAGGAGGCCACTATGATGCGGTTTAGGTTGTTTTCTTCAATGGCTTCTTTTATCTGGGCACTGGCATCCTGGGAGCAAGCGTATAGTTTGTCGGTGGCGTATACTACTCCGGGTAGTGTCTTGGCATATTCTGCTACTCCCGGCACGTCTACTACGCTGCCGATGTTGATGCCGCAGTGGCAGACGAACACGCCGGTCCTTACTATTTCTCCCGCCAGGTCTTTTTCCGCAGGGTATTCTTTGGTCAAGGTCAGGGTGCCCTTGGCTTCGGCCAGTTGTTTTTGTACTTCTCCCGCTGCTGCGCTGGCCTGCATTACTGTTTCCGGTATGTCTCGCGGGCCGCTGAAGGCTCCGGCTACGTAGATGCCTTCTTTGTTGGTGGCCACGCCGGTCAGTTTTTGTACGTCGGCAAAGTTGTACTGGTTCAGTTCTACTCCTAGTCCCTTGGCCAGCTCTACTGCTGCTTTGTTGGGCTCTAGTCCCACTGATAGTACTACCATGTCGTATTCTTCTGTTATTATGCTGCCGTCTTCTAGGGCATATCTTATGCTTACGTTGTCGTTTTCTCCAGGGTCTAGGCCGTAGACTCTGCTGCGTACGAAGTTTACTCCATATTGGGCCTTGGAGCGCTCGTAGTATTTTTCAAAGTCTTTGCCGTAGGTCCTCATGTCCATGTAGAAGATGCTGGCATTTAGGTCATAGGGTGCGTGTTCTTTGGCGATTACTGATTGTTTGATTGCATACATACAGCATACTGAGGAGCAGTAGCCGTGGTTGATGCGGCAGTTTCGGGAGCCTACGCACTGGATCCAGGCGATCTTTTTGGGCTCCTCATGGTCGCTGGGTCTTATCAGGTGTCCTCCAAAGGGGCCTGAGGCGCTTAAAATACGCTCAAATTCCAGGGAGGTTACTACGTTTTTCAGTTGACCGTATTTGTATAGCTCCAGTTGGGCCGGGTCAAATATTTCAAAGCCTGGCACCAGCAGTACCGAGCCCACTTCTATCTCTATTTCTTCGTCCTGCATGTGGTGGTTGATTGCACCTGCCTGGCAGGCCTTCAGGCATTTGCCGCAGAGTTTTTCGTTGGCCAGGTTTTTGAATTTTAGGCATTTGTTGTTGTCTATGGCGTAGGCATTGGGGAAGGCCTGGGCGTATAGCTTGTAGATGGCTCTCCGTTTCCCCAACCCTGGTTGAATTCATCGTCTACTTTTACTGGACAGGCCTCTGCGCAGCTGCCGCAGCCTGTACATTTGTCCGGGTCTACGAAGCGTGCTTTGCTCCGGATGGTTACCTTAAAGTTTCCTGGCTCTCCTTCCAGGCTTATTACTTCTGAGTTGGTCATGGTTTTTACGTTAAGGTGTCTCCCGCAGTCTACCAGCTTGGGAGACAGTATGCACATTGAGCAGTCGTTGGTTGGAAAGGTTTTGTCCAGCATCGGCATGGTCCCGCCTATGGCTGGCTCCTTTTCTACCATATACACGTAGTAGCCGGACTCGGCCAGGTCTAATGACGCCTGTATCCCGGCTATCCCGGAGCCTACCACCAGTACGGCTCCTATACTTTTAGCACTCATCTTAGCACCTCACATCCGTCTAACTTATTATCAAACTGACTTATTATCAAATCTTTTTCATAGACAAATCCCGGTCCTGCAATTTTGTCTGCAAGTGGAACCGGGATTATGAAAAATGATTGTCGGTCTATTCAGGGAGAACTAATGCGTTAACCAGTAACGGAGTAATATGGGTACATTTCCAGCCCTTTTTGTATTCCTTATTCATATCGTTAAACTGGTCAATACAGTTGTGGCAGGGAATGGCTACTACCTTGGCCCCTGTACCATCAACCTGTTCAATTTTTCTTTTAGCTTTAGCCATGCGCTCTGCCTTAAACTCCGGCATGGCCATACCGCCGCCGCCGGCACCACAGCAGTAGTTATACTGGCGGTTAGGATACATTTCGCGAAATCAGAGCAGATAGCCTTCATCACGTTGCGGTTAGCCTCTAATACACCGGACTTACGGACCAGGTTGCAGGGATCGTGAACGGTGCAGGGCTCAGGGTTTTTAGTGGGGTCAACCTTTAATGTTCCATTTTTAATCCACTCATCATAAACTTCCAGCACACTGATGATGGGCAATTGAGGACCGTCCCAAAATTTTTCTGCCATCAATCGTGTTGATTTATAGGCGTGACCACATTCAGTTACTACGATTTTCTTTACACCTAGCCTTACAGCCTCTTCTAGGAACGGACGCTGTATTTCAATGAAATCATCGTTCTTGCCGCTGAACAGTCCTAGGTTGGTGCAATCCCAGCGATGTAAGCCCAGGGTATAGTCAGCCTTAGCATAGTAAAACACCTTTAAGATTTCTTGCAATTCATGGGAGTAATATTTAATCTCCCGGGCATTTAGGCCAAAGATAAATTCTGCTCCCACCTTACCTACGTTAACCTTATAATTTGGATCGCCAAGCTCTTCTTGCAGCTCTTCTTCAATCCACTCAATGGTTTCCATATATTCGTCCGCAGGAACATCCATCTGGTTGCCAGAGTGAATATGCTCGTTAACTACCTTATCAATAAAGCCTGGTGTTGGAATGCCAAATTGTCCCCTCATGCCCCTGGTGATAAGGCCAAAATTGATACCCATGGGACATTCTACGGTGCAGCGCTCACAAACGTTACAATTCCAAATGAAGGGGTCCTTCAGGGCTTCTTCCCTCATGCCCAGCACAAGTTTTCTCAAAAACTTGCGGGGGTCATTATCAGGAATAATGTCAGAATATACACAGCCGGCAGTACACATACCGCAGGCCAGGCACTGGGTCCAATCAACGTTCTTAATTTTTTCAATTACCTCTTCCCTAACTTAGGATCCGTGTTGGAGAAATCGATTTTTGACATATACTCTCTCCTTGCTGCTTCAAGCTGTTAAAATATTTACTTGCCTCTGTATCTTGCCTTTTGCCCTAATTTTACTTCGATGCAAAGTAATTATAATATTTAGTAATTAATTTAAATTGAATTCCCTACGCTCCCATCTATTCCTTTTGTTAATCTCTGGGTATTTGTAACGAAAAGGTCGTCACCCACTAATTATACATGCCTGACAAGGGTTTGAGTTAATTTTGCCCACCCCTACCAATTACAGCCCTTTTTGTGCCAGCAGCAAAGCCAGATCCAATACACGGTTGGAATAACCCCATTCGTTATCGTACCAGGAAACCACCTTGGCCATATTACCCTCTATCACCATGGTTGACAATCCGTCGATAATTGAGGAGTTGGGATTGCCGTTGAAATCCTTGGATACCAGGGGTAATGAGCTAAAGGCCATGATTCCCTTGAGATTTCCTTCCGCTGCTTCTTGTAGTACAGTATTTACTTCTTCGGCGGTGGTGGACTTAGCCAATTCCACCACTAGATCCACAACAGAAACATTGGGAGTTGGCACCCTCATGGCAAAGCCATTTAGCCTGCCCTTCAGCTCTGGAAGCACTAGGGCGACAGCCTTAGCCGCTCCCGTGGTGGTTGGAATAATGGACTGTCCTGCTGATCTGGCACGCCGCAGATCACTATGGGGTAAATCAAGGATTCGCTGATCATTGGTGTAGGAATGAACTGTGGTCATGAGACCCTTAACTATGCCAAATTTCTCATGCAGCACCTTAGCAAAGGGAGCCAGGCAGTTGGTGGTGCAGGAGGCGTTAGATATTACGTGATGCAGGGCCGGATCATAGCTCCCTTCATTAACTCCCATAACAATGGTTGCATCCACCTCTTTAGCCGGAGCAGAAATAATAACCTTTTTTGCACCTGCCTGAATATGTTTGGCAGCATCTGGACCTTTAGTGAAGCGTCCTGTGGATTCAACCACAATATCTACGCCAAGCTCAGCCCAGGGTAATTTTGTCGGATCTGTTTCAGCACAAACTTTAATTTCATAATTATTCACCATGATGGTGTTCTCTGTGCAAACCACTTCTGCCGGCAGCTCTCCGTGAACTGAATCGTACTTTAACAAATGGGCCAGGGTTTGGGGATTAGTTAAGTCATTGACAGCCACTAACTCTAAAGCAGACCCTTGATCTAATAGTCCCCTCTGCAGCATTGCCCTAAAAACATTCCGTCCAATACGTCCAAAACCGTTAATGGCAATTTTAATGGTCATATATTTCCTCCTACTTTGCAAGGTTCCGGAAAAAACAAAAACAGACCCAATGACAGCTTTAATAATAACTGCCATTAGGCCTGCTCCATAATCTCCCGGCCTCAATTATATTTTATTTATTATATTATTCACAAGCCTTATGTTTTCCTGCATAAATCTCAAAATATCTTTAAAATATATTAATTCTCTTATTATTTTGCCCTAAGCTTTACTACCTGTGACTCCAGCCATTTTACATAATTTAGGTCCGATTTACTTTCAATAAATTCCTTATATAATTCATTACTCTGTCCCACTTCAAAGGGAATTTCGTTTTTACCTTCTACAAAAAACTCCACAATTTTATTCTCGGGATAAAAGAATGATTCACTCCATTTGACAAACTTTCCATCCTCACCTTCAAATACCGGTAATTCGAAGGTTTTATTGTATGCTTCAAAATTTGTCAAATCACAAACAATATGTAACATATCCTGCTTTTCGGCAACATATGTCAGACTGGCCATCATGCCATTTTCAAGTCCGGTGGAATATTCCCTTATATCTTGGTTGAAGGTGAGTGTTGGCTGCTTTTCCTTAAAAGCAATAAATGAATTATTATCCCTATTGATAATGTCCCAAAATTCTTTAGCCTGCATTATATCATCCCCTTCCTACTATAGTGTTACCTGTTTTGCATAAATCTACCATATGATTATACGGAAATTACCCTGTTTGGGAAGCAGAAAGTCAAATAAAGGATAAAGGGCGGATGCGGCTCCGCCCTTTATCCTTTATTTGCTTAGTATAGCTCCTTTAGGGTATCCCCTACCAGTTCGTACTTCTTTATGCCGCAAAAGCCCATATTAACTGCAATATAATTGCCCTTAATACTTGTAGCGTATGGTATTTGAGCGCAAGATTTAGAGCAGCTTAATATTTCCTTCACCTTGGCATCCATAAGCCTGTTATTTCTACGTTTGAGTTCAATAACAAACTCACCAAACTTGGTAACCGCCCGGTCCTCTTTCCATATTAAATGGGTTGTTCGAGACTCCATCTTTCCTTTCCTCCTTGAATTACTTTATTAAAAATAACCGCTACATCCGGTCGAGGGCCAGCATTAACCCGTGAATTATGGCTTGAGGTCGCGGAGGGCAACCTGGCACGTAAATATCAACGGGTACCTGGGAGTCTACAGCTCCCCTAATGGCATAGCTCTCACCAAATATCTGTTCGCCGCTGCAGGCACATGCTCCCAATGCCATTACCAACTTGGGATTTGGTGTTGCCTCGTAGGTCATCCTTAGGGCCTGGGTAGAGTTCCGTGTAACAGGGCCGGTTACCATTAGCAAGTCGGCATGGCGGGGAGAAGCTACAAAGTCTATGCCGTATTGTTGGATGTCATAAATAGGATTGCATACATGGTTCATTTCAAAGTCGCAGCCGTTACAAGAGCCGATGTCCAGATGCCTGATGTGCAGGGATCTGCCSAWGGTYCGCCTTATTTGCCTCTTTAGCTCTGAACCAGAGTTTTCCCCCAAGCTGCCCCCTAGTTCAGCTAATTTGTAATTTGAGGTCTGTTTTAAGCACCCCGCTTCACAGTGTTCAACGCATAGACCACAAAAGATGCAGGCCCTTTGGTTAATCATTGGTAACCCTTGGTATACCTTAATAGCATTGGTGGGACATACATTAGCACAATGGTTACAACCCTGACAGGTATATTTTGTTGAACCACCACCTCACCTCTGGAACGTTCCGGGGGTACTGCCTTTTCCCAGGCTCTGTAACATTGCCTGTTGCTATAACCTTTCTCCATACCTTTAACATGACAATACCCTCCTATCTGTCAACACATGCATAGGACAACTCATAGCTTTTGTTTATTAGGGGAAAGTCCGGGATGATATTGCCTGGCGCTGCCACTGTGAGTGCCGGCCAGTTGGGATAGGCGGCAGACCGGGCATATAGACGATATATAGTATTGTCTTCCCCCACCATCAACCAATGTATATTATTTCCCTGGGGTGATTCGCACCAACCAAAACCACTGCTATAGGCTCAATATCGGGAATAGTAACCTTCAGGGAACCCTGGGGCATCTTTTCCAATATCTGTCGGATTAGCTTCACAGTCTGGGCCACTTCGTCCACTCGAACCCATAATCTGGCCGCCACATCCCCGCTGGTGTAAACGGGCACATCAAATTTAGGGAGGGATAACAGCCATAGGGAAAATCACGCCTGGTATCCATATCCACTCCCGAGGCCCTAGCCCCAACTCCTACTATACCTAAATCAAGGGCTGCCTCCCTTGGTACAATGCCGGTGGTTTCCACACGGTTGAGGAAGGCATTGTTTCCTTTAAACAGGCCTATCATCTCATCAAAATCAGGCACCAGTTGGTTCAGCATCTCAGTAATTTCAGACATTAATTCCTTAGTTATATCCAGTCTGACACCTCCAGGGATAACCATTCCCCGCAGGAAGCGATGTCCGGTGAGTGCCTCATTTACTCGCATGATATACTCTTTCATTCTTGCTCCTGCCATAATTCCGACAGCAAAGCCCATGCCGGCACATATGTTGCCAATGTCACCCACGTGATTATAAAGCCGCTCCATTTCACCTACCAGTCCCTTAAATACTGTGCCCTTGGAGGAATAACCACGGCGGCAATATTTTCGACAGCCTGACAATAGGCCAATGAGTGGGCCACCGTGCAAATTCCCGAAATACGTTCAACCTGATAGAAGGCCCTTTCAATAGGTAAACCTTCTATGGCCTTTTCTATACCTCGATGAAGAAAAAACAATTTGGCATCTAGTCTGATTATGCCCTCTCCGGCCTGGCTAAAGCGGAAGTGTCCTGGCTCAATAATTCCCGCGTGGATTGGGCCAACCGGCACCTCAAATACCCCCTCCCCCTCTACACCGGCCATATTAAACTCTTTCTTAGCAATGGGTACGGGAGTTCTATTGGCAAAGTCCTTGCGAAGGGGAAAGATTCCCTCGGGCCAGTTCTCATGAAGGGCCAGAGGTCTTAGGTCAGGGTGACCCAGGGGCTCAAGGCCAAACATGTCATAAATCTCCCGCTCGTACCAGGCAGCCCCTGAGATTTTAGGAGTAATTGAGGGAAACTCTAATTTCTCCTTTTCAGCTAATACGGCTTTAAGAACCTCCATTTTCTTCCCTACGGAAAATAAGCAGTATATTGCAAAATAACCATTTAATTGACGTTCATCATTGGCGAACATGGACATAAGGCAGTTCTGTCCGCCTGCATACAAATCGTAGGCCGCTGTCCTTAATTCGGAAGCCGGAATAGTATTATAAGCAGTCATGTCCTACCCCCCTATAACAATTTCTGCTGCTTGGGTTAATATTTGGCTCATCGCCGCTGGCAAGTATAGTCCCCCAGCTATTATTAAACAGATAGAAAACCCAATTGCGGTGAGGGCTGAAGGGGAAATTCTAAAGCGACCTATTCCTTCCGGTGCATTTCCAAAGGTCATTTTTACACAATAGTTCATCACACCTGCAAATACTCCAGCCAGTAACAAGAGAATAAATCCTCCTAGGTACCACAGGCTGCTACTGAAAATAGACATTGCCAGCAAAAACTTACTTGTAAAAATATTCAGGGGCGGAGTGCCGGTAATGGCTAACACCCCAATAACAAATAGGGTTGCTACTATAGGCATTACCCTGGCTATTCCTTGGATCTCTTTAATACGTTTGGTCTTGTATTCTTGGGTAATTACACCTGCCAGATAAAATAGTGCAGACTTGGCAATGGCGTGGTTGATGATGTGTAAAAGTGCTGCATATACGGCCAGGTGGCTTCCAATACCAAAGCCAATGGTGATAATTCCCATATGCTCCACTGAGGAATAGGCCAGCAATCTTTTGACATCATGCTGCACCAGGACAAAGGGTATAGCAATCAAAATGGAGAGGATACCAAGACCAATGAGCACGGTATGGATAAATTCATTACCTATGCTGCCTTGAATAATGATCATATTGCGCACCAGGCGTAGAAAGCACAGCTCAAGAGGGCACCAGATAAAAGACCGCTGACAGGTGACGGGGCTTGACTGTGGGCATCAGGCAACCAGGTGTGCATGGGGGCTAACCCGGCCTTGGTGCCATAGCCAATTAAAATAAATACAAAGGCCAGTTTAACAATGGCAGGATCAAGGCTGCCACTGATTTCCTTTAAATAGGTCCAGCTAAGGGCATGAGCCTCGCCACCAGCAATGACCTGGGAATAATAGAGAATCATGGTACCCAGTAAGGCCAAACAAATACCAACGGTACATATCATGACATATTTCCAGGCAGCCTCCAAGGCAGAACGATTGAAGTAGAATGCCACCAGCAAAGCCGAAGCCAAAGTAGTACCCTCAACGGCCACCCACATAAGTCCAAGGTTTCCTACCACCAGCACGCTGACCATAGCAAAGGTAAACAGATTTAGCAGTGCATAGTACCGGGGAACCAGCTTTGCAGCTACATGCCCTTCTTTGACTTCCCTCTCCATATAAGATAATGAAAATAAAGTGGCTGTAAAGGTAAGCAGGGCTACAACCAAAAGCAGTACGGCAGTTAGGTGATCCACGTACAGAAGCTCGGTGCTAAATTCATTAATCTTGGTAGTTTGATAGATAATGGCCAGCAGAACGCCGCTGGTTAGAGCACTACCAGCTAGATTGGTATAACCAATTACAGCAAGATTTCTCTGCACCAGGGTAAAAAGGCCGATAATGATTGGCAGAACTAAGGCTATTAGAATTAATTGATACATCAGTTATCACCCCTTCAGCTCATTTAATATACTGGTATCCGTGGTTTCAAAGGAGTGTTTAAGCCTTTGGGCCAGAATTACCAAAATGACCACAGCAACCAGCACATCAAAAAAGATACCCAGCTCAATGATTAAAGGTAAACCCCTGGTGATAGATAGGCCTAAGAGGTAGAGCCCATTCTCCATGGTAATAAGACCCACAACCTGCAAAATGGCCTGGCGGCGAGTCATAATCATCAATAAGCCTATAGCTGTTATGGCTACGGCAGCTGCCAATGTTTCTCCGGACACCAAGGGCAATTCCCTGCCCACAAAGCCATAGGAAGCAATGATTACCAATATTGCCAGCAGAAAGGATATATTAAAATTTGCTATCTCCCTTTCCTGCTTAAGCTGGGATGCAACCTTCCAAAGGGCATAGGGGATTAAGCCAACTTTAATTATCACAGTGAGGGCGGCAGCGATGTACATATGGAATTCACCTGTATTAATACCGATTATGGAACAGGCCAGAGCCACAATTACAGACTGAAACCCTAATATGCCAATGGCAGTTCTAAGACAGGATACTCTGGTCAAAAGAACCGCACCAGCCAGGAGCAGGATGGTCAATAATGTCATTATAATCTCCCTCCCATGTTACATGGCCATAATTGCCAATAGTGATAGGCAGCTGGTTGCAAGCATAAAACCAGGTATCCTAAAGAGGCGCATCTTATTAGTGCTGGTTTCTATAGCAGCCAGGATAAGAGCAATGATCAACACTTTAATTATCAGCCAGATAACAGGCGACACTGGGCCAACGGGATTCCAGGGAACAAAAAGGTTGATCAACAGCAGGATGGCAACAAGCTGCTTAATGGCGGAACCCCAAAATATTAAGGCAACCGAGCGTCCAGAATACTCTAATACCATACCTTCGTGAACCATTGTCAGCTCCAGGTGTGTGTCAGGGTTATCCACCGGGATTCGCCCAGTTTCAGCTACGATAAGAATCAAAAAGGCTATGGCTGCCAGTATGGCTGATAAGGACATGCCGGAGACAGCCGCTGCATTGGACATCTGGGATAATCCGGTTCCATTAGCCTTAATGGCCACGGTAAACAATGTGAGCAGCATAACCGGCTCAACCAGGACATTGATAAACATTTCCCGTGAACCACCCATGCCGCCGAAGGAACTGCCGGCATCCAGTGAGGCCAGGGCCAGGAAGAATCTCCCAGCGCCAACAAATAAATCAGAACAAAGAGATTATCATACACGATACCTTGTTCTAGCATGAAGGAAGGCACAAGGGCCGCTGCCCCCAGGGCTGTAGCAAAATAGACATAGGGTGCTGCATGAAAGATCCAGGAAACAGTTGGGGAAAACACATTATCCTTTTTTAAAAATTTAGCCAGATCGTAATAAACCTGTAAGCAGCCAGGTCCCCGCCTGCTTTGCATTTTACCCTTAGCATTTTTAATAATACCGGCTATAAGAGGTGCCAGCATCGCCAGCACACCAGCCTTTAAGATCATTAGTAAAGCTGACATGCTTACCACCTCACTCCCAGTATTAGAATGACTACCGTAACAGCAAGTACATAGCCCATATAAAGCTGCAAATTACCTGACTGTATTGGTTTTATATAATTGACCAGCAGCAGAATTCCTTTTTTGACAGGTTTATATAGCCACTGATCAATTAAGTAACTGACCTGCAATTCCAGCTTAAGCTTTACCCCATGATAAGGATTAAGGGATTTATCTACTTTAAGATTTTGCTTGGGATGAACAAATATTTGAAAGGCCCGGCGAATAGGTTCTGCAAAACCAGTTGCAGTATATTCCATGCGGGAACTAGGGACGATGCCGCAGGTCCAGGTTTCACCCACTGAATTTTGTGGCCTGCCCCTTAAGTTATAGGCTAAAACAGCCCCAATTAATCCCACCGCCAGAATACCTACTATCACAGGCATGGCAATTACTCCGTTGGCCTGTTGGATATTGAAAGCAGCTGAATGCCATTGATGGTTAAATAGGCTGTTAACATCAATACCAGCATAGGGCGATAATACCCCTTGCAGGATCCTTAGCATCCCTTGGGGCCATACCCCTAAAATAACGCACATAAGTGATAACAGACCCATGCCCATTAGCATTGCCCTAGGAACTTCCTTTGCTCCTTCTGCCTGTTCACTGCGGGCCTTAGCTAAAAATGTTATCCCAAAGGCTTTAACGAAACAGGCAGCTGCCAATGCTCCCGTTAATCCCAAGAGGGCAATTAATATAACGGATGCTAACTGGGGAATCATGCCTGACACAGCCTGGGTAGATAAAATAGTGACTGATAGGTTAGCCATTCGCTGACAAAACCATTTAATGGAGGTAAGGCAGAAATTGCAGCTGCTCCGGTAAGAAAAAAACCAGCCGTATAGGGCATTTTTTGATCAGGCCACCCAGATGCTCGATATCTTTGGTGCGGGTTGCGTACAGCACTGAGCCTGAACCAAGAAACAGTAAAGACTTAAATACTGCATGGTTAAACACATGATACAGCCCGGCCACAAAGGCAAGGCCTGCTAATAGAGGTTGATTCTTACTCATGAAGACCATACCGGCGCCAATACCAAGTAGAATGATGCCGATATTTTCTACCGAGTGATAAGCCAGCAGGCGTTTAAGATCATGCTGCATCAGGCATATAAAACACCGATAACTGAGGATATAATAGCCAGGAAAAGGACCAGTTCACCCCACCAAAGGTCCCACACCTAAGAATTCCAGAAAAAACCTGCACATCCCATAAATTGCCGTTTTGATCATAATACCTGACATTAGGGCCGATACATGGCTGGGTGCCGCCGGGTGCGCCTCGGCAGCCAGATATGCAGAGGGATTACACCGGCCTTGGTCCCAAAACCAATTAGAGCACAGATAAATACAATATTACGCATGGTATCTGATAAAGGCGTACCCCTTAGCATTTCAAAATCCAGGCTCTGAGCTGACATAACTAAGATTAAAAATGCCGTTGTAATAAAAACTGTTCCAAGGGTGGTCATTAAAATGTACTTGAAGGCAGCCCTGGTGTTGCTGGTTCTGTCATATTCATGATTAACCAGGAAAAATGAAACCACGGTCATTAGTTCCCAGGCAACAAGAAAGTAAGCAACTTGACTAATGGTCAGCACGAGGGCCATTGATAATATGAATCCGTTATAGAGTGCTGCCATTAACCCTAGCCTCTGGTTATAGTACTCCCGACTATAGCCCATGGCATAGATGCTGGCTGCAGCTCCAACAACTCCTAAGGCTAAAAGGAAAAAAGCAGATAAATAATCAATTCTAATGTTCAGAGGTCCAAGGGGTAGTCCTAAATCGTAGCTATAGCTTAACCCCCCGGACATAAATACTTCTAAAGCACAGGCCACAATGGCCAAACAACCTAATAATGCGAAGCCGTGGGATAAAATGTTCGTTGTTTTTGGGCTGCCTTTYGTCAAACAGGGCAGTAAAATGCCTGGGGCAAAAAGCAGCAGCATCAGTAGATATATTGTTTCTATCACAAAAATTCACCGCCTTAGTGATTGGTTTGTAAAAGAATAAGGTGCTTTCTGATATGCTCAGGGCTGTGCTTGGTAATTATTTCACTAGTCATCCAACTCCTTTCCAAGGTTATACATCAGTATCTAGCAAAACCCGTGCCTAATTTTCTTGAGACGAAACTTTGATGTCACACTTGTATTAATCCGCAGGATTGTTGGAATTAATAGAATTTTTAAACTATAGGGGCCATCCCTTCCCTTAAAATTTGTGAGCAATGCGTATACGTTATTGTCGGAAAGTATGAAATTATTGCATGGTACTAATAAATAAATAACCCACCACTAAGTGATGGGTTAGCATATCTTCGAAAATAGCTGTGGCTGTTTAGGTATCTTATCTTTCCGAGTTTTTCTTCATCCTTTCAAGGCGGTAGTAAAGGGCCCGGACAGAAATACCCAGGTGGTGGGCTGCCCTTGTTTTATTGCCATTATATTTTTTAAGGGCCTCATCAACCAGGTCATCAATATGTTCATCAAGGTTAATTGGCTCGGGTGGCAAGCTTTTAAACTCTTTCTTCTCTACTATTTCTGTGGAAGTAAGATTATTTAGATGCTCTAATTTTAATTCCTGATCATCAAACATAAAGGACACCCATTCCATGGCATTGCGAAGCTCCCGTACATTACCGGGCCATTGGTAAGCCAATAGAAACCTTGCGGCTGATTCACTAATTCCATTAAATTGTTTGCCTCTTCGTTTTGAAAAGTCCTTTAAGAACATTAATGCCAGGGGGAGAATGTCATCTACCCTTTCCCGTAGGGCGGGATAAAAATGCGACCTACCTTGAGCCTATAGTATAAATCCTTTCGGAACATACCTTCCTCAATTTGCTTTTCAAAATCCAGATTTGCAGTAACTATAATCCTAATATTTGTTTTTATCTTCTTTAATCCACCAACACGATAGAAACTTTTTTCCTCCAAGACCCTGAGTAGCTTAGCTTGTAATTCCAGGGGCAGCTCTATTATTTCGTCCAAAAACAAAGTGCCTCCGGCAGCAATGTCAAATTTACCCTTATGCCCCTTTACTGCGCCACCGGTAAATGCCCCCCCTTCATAACCAAACAACTCGCTTTCAAATAAAGTCGGAGAAATGGCCGCACAGTTTATGTCTACAAAGGGGCCCGGGTTTTCCATATTGCCATAGTGGATGATCGAGGCAATAACTTCCTTACCTACTCCCGTTTCACCCTGTATTAATACAGGAACGGTTCTATCTGTATGGTATTGCTGTGCCTGCTTGACTAGATTTTTCATTACATCAGAAAAAACGCCAATATTTTCTATTCCAGCTTGTTTGGCTACCAGTTGTTTTAGTTGGGTTAACTGATACTCTGCTTCCTCCGTGGCCTCTTTTACCTTTTGATCGAAGTGTTCCGTCAGTACCCTATTCTCATAGAGCAAGGCCTGGTGCTCCTCAACCCGCTCCAGGATGGATAATAGCTCTTCGAAGTTAATGGGCTTGGTTAAATAATCATAGGCACCTGCCCTAAGGGCGGAAATGGCTAAGGTGACGTCAACAAATCCCGTGTAAAGCACTAGATCTGCCTTTGGTTCTATATCTAATGATTTAATTGCCTCAATTAGCTCTATACCAGATATACCGGACATTTTAATGTCTGACAGAACCATCTGAAAACGGGTTCCCTTGTATACCTCCAAAGCCTCTTCCCCGGAATCACATTCTATTACTGTGTGGCCTTGTAGGGTTAAGTAGTTTGCCAAGAAGGATCTACTTTCCCGCTCATCATCCACCAGTAGAATTTTCACAGCTGCTCACCTCCTTGACAACTAACAACTCGGAAAGGAAATATGAATTATGCGCCGCCGCCAGGATTATTATCCACCGAAATGGTTCCGTTGCTGGACATTACTATGGAGTGAACAATAGACAGGCCAAGTCCCATGGATTTATTAGCATCCTTAGTACTGAAAAATGGCTCAAAGATCTTTTGTGTTATTTCATCATTAATGCCTGGTCCATTATCACTAACTGTTAGATGTACCTTTGATCCTCTACCCAGGTGCTAATAATGATCTCCTTATATTCCTGTTTACAGGGTTCTAATGCCTGGACAGAGTTCATCAGTAGATTTACCACAACCTCTTCAAAGCGAACGAAGCAGCCACAAACCGGCAATTCCGCCGATAGATTTTTGATGACTTTAATGCGCCTTGATAATACCTGATTATTTACCAGGGACAAAGCCTTTTCCACAACTTGATTCATGTCGCAGGGTACATACTCAAAGCTCTGTCTTGACTTGAGAAAGGAACGTAAATGATTAACAATGGAATCAATGCGATCCACCTGCCGCGATATGTTAGTTACATTTCTTACCATCTCCTGGAAAGATATTTCTTTACCTGAGCTATATAAGTATAGTATTGTTTCAGCTAATACCTTAATCGCATTTAGGGGTTGGTTGATCTCGTGGGCGATACCCCCACCAATAACAGCAAGGGTGGCTACTTTGGAAGCCCTCTTAGTTGCTTCCCTGGCTTCTGCTATTTTAAACTCAGCCTCTTTCTGTGAGGTTATATCCCGTCCCACAGACTGGTATTCTACTATCTCACCATGTTCATTCAGGATGGCCCGGTTAACCCACTGGCCCAATGGACTATGCCATTATTGTCAATATACCTTGGTTCGGTGATGACAACAGGGTTTTCCGGGGTTAATGAGTATATCTTCTTGTGTATTTCTTCACGATCATCGGAACGAATAAAGGTCATAAAATTTTGACCCACAATTTCATCCGCCGGATGCCTACATATTTAGCAAAGGAGCCATTCACAAAGGTCAATGTACCATCTGGTTTAAATCGTCTAATCAGCTCAACCTGATCTTCAACGATGGCCCGGTACCTGGCTTCACTTCTTTTAAGACGTTCTTCCACTTGTTTTTGGTTGGTGATATCCCTGCCAACGGATTGATATTCAACTATTTGCCCCTGCTCGTTAAAAATAGCCCTATTGGTCCACTGCTGCCAAACTACTTCCCCATTGGGCCTAATAAAACGACGTTCTGCTATGGCCACAGGGTGATCCTTGTTCAGGGAGAAAATCTGCCTTTTGACTGTATCTCGATCCTCCACCGGGAATAAATCCATGAAGTTTTGTCCCAGCAGCGCCTCCATAGACTTGCCATAATATTTACAAAAGGCGCTATTCACAAAGGTCAGAGTACCATCTGGTCTGAATCGTCTGATAAATTCTATCTGATCCTCCACCACTGCCTGGTAACGGGCCATACTCTCCTTTAAAGCAAGTTCTGTCTGCCTATATTTAGTAATGTCTCTGGCTATGCCATGCCAGCTGCCGCCGGCAAGCACATTGATAGTTAATTCACATAAGAAAATAGATCTATCCCTTCGCTGACACCATAGCTCCTCTGCAAATGTTTTTCCTTCCTTTATTCTAGCAAACAGCTCATGGACCTGATTTAATCCTTCCGGGGCAATTAATTCCTGAAAATACTTCCCTATAAGTTCTTCCCTTTGATAACTAAACATTGAACATATCCTTGTGTTAATGTCAATGAGGCGGTGTTCATAGTCTGTTACAAAAATACCCACAGCAGCTTGATCCACTAAAATGCGATACAGTTCATTGCTTTGACTTAATGATTCTAATTTATGTAATATGTTTTTTCTCCGAGAACCACAGGGAGTGATTTTAATTTTTCTTCTATAGCTTTTTGGCATATTCCATTACCCCTTATAAGGTATACTAATGTGGAATATTAGGCCAGATGAAGGTAAATACCTCTTTAATGACAAATATTTTTGTAATTAATTTGAAAGAAAAAGAAAAACCAGCCTATTTAAACTGGTTTTTCGATGACAAATTATTTTCTTGTCTCATGCCAAATATCTACAATTCCCAATTCCGACAGTCTCTTTTCTGTAGGAATGCCATTGTTATCCCAGCCCATTAGCTCGTAAAACTCATCCAGCATGGGCTTAAGTTCCACAACCTGCCCGGCACTGGGACCCGAAGGCATCTTTTCCTCTGTCATGCGCCTGGGTAAGGTATCATCCTTACGAGAGAAGCCCTCCCTTACATTAAACAACCTTTCCAGGTTAGCAATCCTTTCACAAATCAAAAAGCCCTCTTCTACACTATAATCAATACCTGTAACAGCCTTAAACAAGGCTAAGCCCAGCTCCATGTTCATGCCATTTCTTATTGTGGCACAAACACCTAGGGAGTCCACCAGGGCCATCTGGGCCTGTACCTCACGTACTAGGGCACCTTTACCCTGGTATTGGAATCTTCCTAATCCATCACCAGCCGTTTCTGCCCCCATAGTTGGAGCTATCATGTGGTGGGCACCCTTGGGAGAAATGGCATAGGTTAGTCCCATTCCCTTACAGCCCCTCGGCTCGTAGGTGGGGAATTCCATTCCCTTTACCTGCATGGCTAATTCTGAAGCACCCAGCTTTCTGCAGCTCGCTTGCTGCCTTCAGCCAGCAGGTTGCCAATGCCCCTGCGTTCACCTATCATTTCTAATATTTTAACCAAACTTTGACCATTGCTAAAGTTTAGCTCTAGGCCTTCCAGTTCCTCTGCTTTGATTATACCGCGCTCATAGCACTCCATGGCAAAGGATACAACTGCACCGGCAGACATGTATCTAAACCATATAGATCACATATTTCAGTAGCTTTAACCACTGCGTCCAGGGACGACACTCCGCAATTGGCACCTAAAAGACCGGCAGATTCAAATTCAGGTCCTTCAATAAGGGTATTAGCCCAAAGTCCATTTTTAATCTTACCTACTTTACCACAGCCTACCGGACATCCATAGCAGGAGGCATCCACTGTATAATAGTTTTCTTTCATGTACTCGCCGGTAAGTGATTGGTAACCTTCAAAATAACCAGTTTGAAAGTTCTTTGTCCCCCAATAACCCTTAGCATTAGTCCCGTCTGTCATCTCAGGCGTACCATATGCACGGCGAATTTTACATTTAGGACTATTGGCTAGGTTCCGATAAACTTTTTGGGTAAGTTCAGCTAATTCCTGTGGATTAGCTGCTTCAACAGCATTAGTTCCACGGATGGCAATGGCCTTAAGGTTTTTTGAACCTAGGACAGCCCCTGCACCGCCACGGCCAAACTCCCGATGATAGTCGGCCTGAACACAGGCAAAACGGGTTAGCTTCTCACCGGCCGGCCCAATGCAGGCTACACGAATTAGGGAATCCTTTAATTCAGTACGAAGGGTGGTCTGGGTATCATGGTAGATTTTCCCCAAAGATGAGCAGCATCCCTTATTGTTACTTGATCATTATCGATCCAAAGGTAAACAGGTGTTTCACTGGCACCTTCTATGATAATTCCGTCATAACCGGCAAACTTTATTTCCGGGGCTAAGTGTCCGCCGCACAGGGAGAAGGAATAGGTGTTAGATAGGGGGGACATGAAGGTAACGTTGGCTTTATTAGCCCCAGGTACCATTGTGCCGATTAAGGGAGAAGTTAGAAAGATCAGCTTGTTATCCGGTCCAAGGGGCTCAATATGGCAGGCAGCTCCTTAATTAGCAAGGCAGCTCCCACTCCACGACCTCCAAAATATCTGGCAAACAGTTCTTTTGGTGTTTCCTCCCTTTCTGCTGTTCCCTTAGTGAGGTTTACCCGCAGCATAACTCCGGTCAATCCCATAACCTTACTCATTATCCTTCACCCCCTTGCGGCATAAGCATTTTCTTACAGCTTCCTCACGAATAGCCCGATCTGTTATTTCCAATGGTAAATAATCAATTGCACCGGCAGGGCATTGGGCCACACACTGGGGATTCCCTTGGCAAAGGTCACAAATTATTACAACTCTTTTTTCTTTATCTAGGGCAATTGCAGCATGGGGGCACGACCTCATGCACCTGCGACAACCTACACATTTTTCTTCATCAACTGCAATTGCGCCGGTTAAGGGATCCTTTGTTAATGCTCCAAATTTACAGGAAGCGATGCAGGGACTATTTGGGCACTGCTGGCAAACCACCGGTATGTTTAGATAATCAGTTAGGGATTTAGCTAACTTGATTCGTGAACGAACTGGGTCTACCTTACCATGGTGCCTATAGGCACACCATTGCTCACAAATACGACAGCCCAAACAACGCTCTGGATAGGTCACTAGTACCTTTTTCTTCACAATTATCCCTCCAAAGCATTTATAGATTTTATTTATTTACCTGAATAATTACCTTGGTACCCTTTTGTGAATTTAATGCCTCATCATAGGCCTCTTTAGCTTCACTGAGAGAATAAATTCTCTCAACCAGTATGGATTTAAATACTTCCTTCATGGGGGTACTCATAATCTGAGCAGCTATTTCTAAGTCCTTTTTGGTATACATCTGGCTGCCAATAATATAACTTTCCCTCTTACACATTTCAAAAATATTTAATTCCAGTGTTCTTTCAAAGGTACCTAATATAACGATTACCTCCGGTGCCGGATCTGTAGTGACCAGCATATCCAATACCTTTTTATTGCCGGTGCATTCAAAGGCCACCGGCCTTGTGTCCTTAATGGGTATATCCTTAATACCCTGGAATACTTTAAAGCCTATTTTTTCAGCCAGTTCTTTACGATTGGCATTTATTTCTACCATACTAACATTCATACCAAGCTTTTCCCTCAGGTATAGGCCGATCAGAATACCGATGGTGCCGGCACCTGTTACAATAGCTTCTTTAGTGCTAATCTTAATTCTTTCTAACAGACCCACACAATGTACTACAACAGCCAGGGGTTCTAGTAATGAAGCCTCCAGCAAATCACAGCCTTCCGGCAGCTTTATTAAATTTTCTATGGGTATGGAGACTTCCTCGGCTAAACAACCAGTAACCTGGAAGCCGACAACTTTACGATTCACACATTGGTTGGGATAGCCCAATTTACAGTACTCACATTCCTTACAACCAATGAGTGGTACCACGGCAACCTTATCTCCCACTTGCAGGTTGTCTTTATTATTGCCTATTTGTGTTATGATTCCTACGGCCTCGTGGCCAAGCACCGCAGGTGGTTTAACCTTGGGATGTTTCCCTTCGTACACATGTAAATCAGATCCACAGACACCACAATAAACTACCTTAATAATGGCACAGCCCTCTTGCAAAGCTGGGGCAGCAGATTCAATTATTTCAAACTCGAAGGGCCGTACAGTTAATGCTTGCCTCATCATAATTTCCTCCTTGTTCTAGCCTGCATAATTGCCCAATAACCTTGGTACAAAAAGAATGAGATCGGGCATAAAAATGAAAGCTACAGTGATAGCCACCAATACAAGCATAAAGGGTAAAGCTCCCCGAGACGCTTCTTCTAAGGATAATTTGCCAATAGTCATGGCAATAAAGACATTGGCACCCAGTGGCGGTGTCAGCAGGGCCACCTCATTGGTGAGAACCCACAGTATGCCAAAGAAAACTGGATCTATGCCTAGCTGTATAATTACGGGTAAAAGAATTGGCACCAGGATAACTATGGTTGACAGAGTCTCCATGAACATGCCAAGCATGAAGAGCATTAAACAAATCAGCAGCAAGATTACTTCCGGACTATTACTTATTGAAAGCATAGCTGCGGCAACTGTTTGAGGTACCTCATAGAGGGTTAAAAATCTACCAAAAAGTACTGATACACCAACGATAATCATGGACGTACCGGAGGTAATATTGGTTAGCTTGATGCTATCCCAAAGACCTTGCAGGGTTAACTTTTTAAGAATAAATCTACCTACAAATAAGGCATAAAAACATGCTACAGCAGAAGCTTCTACCGGAGTAAATATTCCTGAATAGATACCCCCTAGAATTATTACCGGAGCCATCAGGGACCAAATATTTTGCCTGAAGATTTGAATTATTTCTTTTGTGGTATAGGTTTTATCCATACCCTTGTAACCACGTTTTCTAGCGATAAAGTAACAGGTCAGCATTAGTGCCGTACCAACTATCGCTCCTGGCAACATCCCTGCCATAAATAATGTACCAACTGATACATTGGCCATAACCCCGTAAATAATCATAGGATTACTTGGCGGAATTAAAATTCCCAGGGTGCCGCCCGTCGCACAAACGCCCGCACCAAATTTTTTGTCGTAGCCAGCCCTGAGCATTGCCGGCAGCATTAGTGTACCCATGGCAGCCACCGTTCCCGGTCCGGAACCAATCATTGCCGCAAAAAACATACAGCCCAGAATGGTAACAAGGGCCAAGCCACCCCTGATCTTACCAACAAATATTTTAGCAACATCAATTATTTGGTCTGCCATGCCGCCGCGTTCCATGATAGCACCTGCGAATATAAAGGCAGGTATGGCTAAGAGGGGAAACATATCCCCTACCTTTACCATATCCAAAGGAACAATATCCAGTGGTATATGACTAAAGGTCAAGACAAAAATTGTAGAAATTCCTAAAGATATGTATATGGGTACACCCAATAAGAGGGTCGCAAACAGGACAATCCATATTCCCCAGGTTTCAAGCACTTTATAATCCCCCTATCCCTACGCGGTCTTATCCTTAATGATTCCGAAGTCAGTCAGCATTCTAATAAACATCCTAACAGTTACGAAGACAAAGGCAATTGGTACCATTGCATAGACATACCGCATGTCCCAGCTGAGAATGGGAGATATTTGAGGGAAGTCTTTCATTTCATAAATAACCTTAAACCCTAAATAAATAACAAAGCCATTAAAGGCAAAGGAAATAACATATTGAATGATTTCTAATACCTTTTTGAATTTTCCCGGTAGAATGTTAACTAATAAGGTTACTCGAAAGTGGGCCCCTTGCTTGGCTCCCAGGGCTGCAGCAAAGTACACCATGGTTAAAAAGGCAAATCTCAAAAGCTCCTCAGACCATGCAATGCCTGTTCCGAAAACATACCTTGCAATAACCTGAATGAACAACAGAGTGATAACCGTACAAAACAATACAGAGGCTATAATTTCTTCAATATTATTAACCACTAATTTAAAGATTCTCATTTTATCACCCACTTGCCACTAGAATATTGTTATAGAACCTTCACCGGGAAGGTTCTATAACATTTTAAATCAACTTATGGTTTTTCCCTTCCAAGAACTGCCATAGCCTTATCTAAGATAGTAGGATCGGGCAGTTCCCCGTAGAATTTTGGCCAGATAGACATGGCATTTTTCATCCACTGTTCTTCATCAGAAGGAGGTCCGCTAATTTGTAAACCCTTGGCCTCTAGCTCCTTTTTCAGATCAGCTTCCGTTTTTACCATCAGATCACGGTTCTCTTGCATAACTTCCTGACCGGCCTTGGTGATAGCTTCCTGAATGTCTTGTGGTAGGCCTTGGAACCACTTGTCATTGACAATAATGCAACCTAACCAAATCTTGTAATGCAGCTCGGTTACATAGCTTTGTACTTCATACATTTTGGACTGATAGATACTGGAGTAGGGGTTTTCCTGGCCATCCACTACCTTTTGCTGTACCGCATTGAAGGTTTCATCCCAGGCAATGGGCACCGGCTCAACACCCCAGGATTTGAAGGCTTCAACAACATATTTGTTGTTTGGCACCCTAATTTTTAAACCTTTTAAGTCTTCCATACTATTAACGGGTCTTTTGCTATTTGTTAAATGACGGAAGCCTTGCTCCAGCCAAGCTACACTTCTGGTACCACTTTCTTTAATCTGCAGTTCATTTAGGTCATCAGTAATAGAATCTACTACTTTATAAGTTTCCTCTCTGCTCATAAATAGATAAGGGAAGTCATAAACACCGATTGAAGGGGAAAATTGTGTCATGTTACCGGCGGTAATCATAGCCATTTCTATGATACCCTTTTGTACGTCAGGAACGTTTTTCTGTTCACTGCCTAGTTGACCACCAGGATACAATTTTACTTCAATTTGACCATTACTATATTTTTCCATTTTTTCTTTCATTGATTTAGCGGCTTCATAGGCTGGAACGCCGTCTATGGCAGCATCGGGAAGACTGTATTTAATAACTATTTTTTCTCCGGTCTCTTTCTTTCCGCCGGATTCTGTTGAGGAACTGCCGCAGCCTGAAAAGATCAATGCTGCTGAAAGTACCATGGCTAACACTAACAACATCTTTTTTGCCTTCAACATTTTCAATCCTCCATCCAAGTAATTAGATATCATACCTCATACCTCTATGTAGTTCATTTTACCACCCTGCCACCCTTCACCCCCCTTATCTTTAAAATGGGGCCGGAAATTTTATCTAACAGAGTCTGCCCTAATTTTGTATTTATTAATTAACTAGTAATTCACTGAGGCTTAACTAAAGTTATTTTTCTTCAGCTATAATTCCATTTTCAAACTCAATGGTATCGTTATTTAACAAAACCCTATACCGATACCTGTCTGCCCGATAATAGTTCAGTGAAACCTCATAGGCTTACCCTGGGAATAGACTACCCGCTGCATTACCAGCATGGCTGCTCCCTCTGAAATACCTAACTTATTTGCTTCCTCAGGTCCCGCCAGAGTTGCGTAAATATCCTGGTGGGCCTCTTCCAGCGAATGCCAAGCTCCTGCTGGGCAACCTCATAAGTCCCCCGACGAACCAAATCATGCTCTGATAATTTTTTCCCGACAAACACTGGCCAAAAGCTTTTGACTAATACCACGGGAGTATTATCCATTAGTTGGATTTTTTCAATTAGAAACACCTTTTTTGTTTTAAAAACCTCAAGTCCAAGATCTTCAAACTCGGATATTTCGACTTGATCGACCCTGATTAATTTAGAGCTTGGTTCATATCCCTTTTCCCTTACCTGGTCAAAAAACCCGTAAGCTTACCAAGGGTTTCAACATATTGCTTTTTAATAAAAGTTCCCTTGCCTGGCTTTCTTTCCAGCCAACCTTCTCGAACCATTTCATCAACAGAGCGGCGTACCGTTGTACTGCTTACACCATAGGCCTTCATTAGCTCCTTATCGGTGGGAAATAGTTCTCCTATACCCATTCGCCGCTCTGCAGTCTCTTTCGCAAATCATTAGAGACTTGAAAATGTAAAGGAAGTTGCGGATTTTTCATAATGTTTTAACCTCACATTTTTGTGCATATATGTAATATTGCAATATTACATATATGTTAAAAACATTATAAAGTCCAATCCAAAACCAGTCAATTGAAACTTTATAAAATTAAGACTTTTTCAAAAATTGGTTAAGGGTAATGTAATTTGGTTCCCACTGCCCCACCAAATTTTTCAACCATTCAATAAACTCCTGTGTAACCTGCTTCCTCTGAATGTCATAGAACTCTTTGGGCATTGTTTTCTCTTTACCCCCTACCTCTAAAAGTGGTATGTAGCAAAGTTTAGTTCTTTTTCTGAGCAGTCACCAGTTATATTTATCATGCAGCCACCTAAACCGGCAACGGCGGCACGAACAGCCACCCTACCATTCAAATAGGCTTCCTGTTCATCCACCTCAGATCGAGCAGGTGCAAAGCACCTTTGGACCATGCCAAGATCCTGAGCCCTGGCACGAACCTTTAGCTTCCGGGCTATAAGGTCAGCAAGATAACTTGATGCACCGCCAAATACTTGGCTGCCCTTTTTAACATCGGCAAAGGGACTACTTCCAATAGGATTATGATCATGGTCTTTAAGCCCTTCACCAACCACTACGGTAGCATAGCCTAATAGCTTAATCACTTTATCAACTTCTTCCAAAAACTCCTTTTCATCAAAGGGAATCTCCGGTAGATAGATTAGATGTGGAGCCTTGTCTGAATATTCTTTAGCCAATCCTGTGGCAGCAGCAAGCCAGCTACATTTCTTCCCATAACCTCCAGAACCCTTACCTGTTCAAAGGTACGCATGGCATAAAGATCTAAGCTACATCCAACGTAGCCTGGGCCACATATCTGGCGGCACTTGCATAACCCGGCGTATGGTCCAGGCCAAAGATATCGTTATCGACAGTCTTAGGCACACCAATAACCTGAAGATTTTTTCCCAATTTCATGGCCTCTTCGGAGATCTTCCCGGCAGCAAACATAGTTCCGTTGCCACCTATTTGCAAGTAATAACCAGCCTGGAGTTTCTCTAACTTGATTGGGATTTCCTTGAAATCGACGGTGTTAAATGCATGCGACTAGAGCCCAAAAATGCCCCAGGAGTATTCCTTAATTGTTTTAGTTCCAAATCATCAAATGAAGAAAGCTTTATAAATTTTCCATCAAATAGTCCATGAAAACCACAAATACAACCAATAACCTCTTTAATTTCCGGGTAGTTTCGCGACTCCTCAATGATTCCAGCCAGCGTACTATTAATTACTGCAGTTGGCCCTCCGGTTTGGGCCACAACCAGTGTCCTTAATCCGGGCACCAGTTTTTCACCTCCCTTTCAATCTAACTGGTTAGTTAAATTGATTTACGCCAATCAGAATCAAAGAACCTAAGTTTTTCATAAACCAGATCGGATACCGCCTCTTTACAGGCCTGTGGAACACCGATCATATCATAGGAATTGGGCTTATGCTGATGTGTGGCGATAAATGCCTCAATGTAAGCTTTTTTTACTTCTGTTCCGATATTTATCTTTTTAATACCATGCTCTACAGCCAAGGCAAACTGGTTTTTTGTTAAACCTGTCCCACCATGAAGAACTAAAGGTATTTTACTTTGCCCCTCACATTCTTTTAATATGTCAAAGTTCAAATTTGGTTCTCCATTGTAGAGACCATGGGCGTTGCCGATGGATACTGCCAATGCATCCACTCCGGTAGCTGCAATAAATTCTGAAACCTTTTGGGGATCAGTCATCTTACTGTTCTTAACTTCTTCACCGTCTTCGATTCCGGCCAGAGCACCTAACTCACCTTCCACAGATACACCTAAACAGCGTGCTGCTTCTACAACCTTAGAGGTTAATGAGATATTCTCTTCAAAGGACAGGTGCGAGCCATCAATCATGACAGCGCTAAAGCCCATTTTCATAGCTCTAAGACAAACACCAAAATCCTTGGCATGATCCAAAAATACCACCACAGGCACTGCAGCCTTTTCTGCCAACTCCACTAATATTTTCCCAATATACTCATTACCTGGTCTTGCCAGAACAGGTCCCCCTACCATGGCAATAACAGGTAGATTTGCTCTCTCTGCCCCCTGAATAATCCTTGCGCCGTATAAAGATCATATGTACTAAAGGCACCCACAGCACAATACTGGTCCTTTGCTGCTAAAACTTCACTTAATGTTACCAGCGGCATTTAATCACTCCCATTGTCCTTAATTGATTTAGTATGGTAACCAAAAAATTAATTTCTGTAATATTGCAATATTACATATTTGCATAATTGCGTAATGGCTTTATTATATTGTGAATATTCACTTTGGTCAATAAAGTTATTTGCATTTCTATTTTAAAAATAAGAGGGTAGCTCATAAGAGCTACCCTGCTAAAATAATATTCCATCCTCAATATTAACTGCTTCATTTTTCAACACTACTCGATATCGGTATCTATCTGCCCGGTAGTAGTTGACCGATAACTCGACGGGCTTATCACCTAAAAAGGCCATTCTTTTCATCATCAAAATTGGATCTCCTGGCTGAAGTTCCAAATATTCAGCTTCCTCAATTCCAGCAATTGCAGCTGATATATACTGATGAGCTTCCTGCAGCTTAATTCCTAATTCTTTTTGAATAATTTCGTAGGTCCCTTGATTAGTCAAATTATATTTAGCTAATTTTTGGCCTATTTCTATGGGCCAAAAGCTTTTTACCAGTACAATAGGGTTTTCATCTACAAATTGAACCTTCTTAATAAGGAATAGTCTACTTGAATTAAACAGACTTAGCTCGGAATCTTCAAATGTGTCTATATCAACTTCCTCAAGCTGCAAAACCTGCGAGCTTGGACGATACCCCTTATCCCTAACTATATCAAAAAAACCGTTAAGCTTTCCTAATGTCTCAATATACTGCCTTTTAATAAAAGTTCCCTTACCAGGTTTTCTTTCCAGCCAGCCCTCACGCACTAGTTCGTCAATTGCCCTACGTACTGTGGTACTGCTTACATTAAAGATTTGCATCAATTCTTTATCACCGGGAAAAAGTTCACCAACAGCCCACTGGCCGTCTATAAGCTTCTTTCTTAATTCATTTGAAATCTGGTAATGTAAAGGCAGAGGTAGATTTTTCATAATTTCCTCCCCAAATTATGCAAATATGTATAATTATCAATATGTTTATTAATTATACCATATAAATACACAACCTTTCAAAAATAGCTTAATCTGCAGATTTCCCAAACCTTTGAGGTTTGCTAATTTTATTAGATAATAAAGGGACTAACCTCAAATGAGATTAGTCCTCAGATTGTCAAGAAACTACCTATCTTCGGGTTTTAGTAATCACTCACGACTCCTCTCTCCGCAGTGGACAGCGCTTGTATAAACCTTATCTTTTCTTAACCTTATTGTTGTTCCAAATATTCTTCCAGCGTAATGCCCTTGTCCATAATCTCTTTCGCGTGTGGCGTTCCTACATAGCGGTAATGCCACGGTTCAAACGGAACACCCGTCACATCCTCCTTACCTTTAGGATAGCGGATAATGAACCCATACTCCGCACAATGCTTAGCAAGCCACTCAAATTGTGGTGTCAATTCAAAGCTTTCGTTTCCGTATGCGATTACATCAAAGGCAAGCCCAGTCTCATGCTCACTCTCGCCGGGTTTTGCCGCAAATCCATCTGCGAGATGGAGAAAACCATTTTTTGTTCCCCACGTGAACGGTATCCGCTGGTAATGATGAAGCCCCTCACACCGTCCTTCTGTGCCGCCGCAAACATCGCATCCATTGCTTGATAAACGTCTTCACTAACTTCAATGTCTGTTTTCGCCAACTGAAAATGCTTAATTCTTTGGTTATAGAGATTTACAAGCTTTTCAGGTCGATAATCTTTCGGCAGAGGATTCTTAGTGTTTATAAGCAAAATATCTTCCGATGATTTGCTTGTATATGGAGCGTTTGTTGATGACTTGCTCAAAGGAGGTGCGCCCACATGCGGATTGTCCGTCAAAAATTCATCCCTTGGCTGTACTCCGTCATTTGATCTGTTCCTATCGCGTTCCGAGTCAGCATATTTAACAAAGGAAAAAGTCGCCACGCACAATACTAAAATAATCACCACAATATAAACAAAACGTTTCAATATAGCAGTCTCCTTTCACCATAATGTGGAGAGCCTGGGTGATATTCCGCGCCAATGCACGGGCAATTCCGATACGCGGCTGCTCGCCGCTTTTGCTCAGATAGTCGGATTCAGCATACATGCTCATGAATCGGAATTCGTGTTCACCATGGTTATTATTATGGCAAACCCATCTGTATTTTCCCTGTAGCCAACCTGTAGTTTGTCTGTGGCGGCGAGAAACCAAAAAAAGGCCGGCAGAGATAACTCTGCCGGTCAAAGTAATAAACTATAGCTACATCACTGGTGGACGCATCATGACAAAGTGACTGAGATAAAACAGATAGGCGAAACGCCATACTACCCAAACAGTCACTACCAAAGCAAGCATATTGACAATCTTAGCAGTACTGCTTTTGAAAATCTTGAATAAAATGTCACCAATACCGATGCCGATTATCCCTCCAAGCGTGTTGTCCAATATGTCGGTTACGTCGGTTATTCCCATTGCAAAAATGAATTGTATAACTTCAAACGATAAGGATAAACCGATAACAGTAAGAGCTTTTTTCATAAAAGGCCATTCGCTTTTCAACATGCGGATATAGATGCCCAATGGTATAAAAAGAAGTATATTATAAATAATTTCACGCAAGACTATAACACCATTTTCATCGAAAGACCCCTGAAACGGCATTAAGTTGATTACTCGCACCCCGTCTGATAACTCAGAATAAAATGGCAGTTTGAAAAGAATAATCCCTGTCAAAACCAGTATATATACAAGGAACAATAAAATTGTAAGAGTTTTTTGTTTTTCCAGTTTCAATGATTTTTCTCCTTATGGCTGTTTACACCTTCGATAAGTTCATCCAGAAAAGAACGCCGTCCGAGGTATTTTTTAAAGTGAAGTCAATGTTCATGGCCTCCAGGGTTTTCCGCACGATGGTCAGCCCCAAGCCGCTCCGTCCGTTTTTCCGGCTCCGCGCTTGTTCTACGCGGTAGAATGGGTCAAACAGCTTCGGCAAAATCGCTTCGTCAATCCTTGCTCCTGCGTTCAACACACAAAGGCGATATTGGTCAGTCGCATATACAGTCCATATCCGAATCTCGCCCCTTGAGGGGTATTCTGCACCGCATTCAATATGATATTGGAAAGCGCCTTTTTCAACATTTTGGGATCGGCAAGACAGGTCTGCCCAGCAGGAATATCCATTACGATACGTTGACCGTTTACCTCAGACAATGTTTGAAAGTCAGGCAGCAGGTCGACTACTGCCTGTCTGATGTCCAGTTTTTCAGGAACGGGTACAATTTTTCCGTCGTTAAGGCTGACAATCTCCAAATCTCCGATATGGTTTTACTCTGTGTGTCCATCATCTTCACGCATTCACGCAGGTATTTGGGGTGGTCTTTGTAATCGCCTACATTTTCGAGCATTCCCTCTAACAAAACACTTGTGGCTGCGATTGGTGTTTTTAACTCATGGGAAGCCGCCGAGAAGAAATATCGCTGTGTTTCCTCTAATTCACGCTCCCGCAGGATTTCGTCCTCTAATTTGGAAATGGTTTCTTTCAGCTTTTCATACATGGAGTGAATGTCGCGGGCTAATGTGCCGAGTTCATCTTTACGCTCCGGCGCGGGCGGAACCTCTTCAAGATTCGCCATCTTGCTTGTATTATCCGTCAAAATTTTGATTGGCTTCGTTATCTGCCGGGCAAAAATATACGCGCCTATAACGCAGACGGCAAGCATGGCGGACAACATAACTAGCACACGCTCTATCAAGTTACCATATCTCAATGAAAATATATCATCTTTGACGACGTGAAGCGAATAACCGCCGTAAAGATACACCAATAAATCGGATTTTCCGCTGCTGGTGTCAAAATCGTCAAAATTGCCGGATTCATTGCCGGGGGTCATATAGACGATGTTGTTGTCCGTGTCTGTAATGTAGAACTGAAAGGATTGGTTCCTGTTATGAAACTGATTCGCCAGCTCGGTAATATCAGCAGTCCCCGGCGGCGTCCGGTCAATTAATTGCTTAAATGCGCCGCTGATTTCCCGAAGTTGTTGTCCAGAATAATATGCCATAATTTGTGTCGAAAAAAGGACTCCCGTCGCACCGACTAGCAACCCAGAGAAAATTATCGTATAAATGAATACCTTGATGAATATTCCGATTTTCTTCATGTCCTTTCTTCCTCCAAGCGATAACCCACACCGCGAACAGTCTTGATAATATTATCCGGTAACTTGGCCCGCAGGTTTTTAATGTGGGTATGCACGGTGCTACCGTCACCGTCAAACTCATAGCCCCACACACGGGATAAAATCACCTCATGAGATAGGGTTCGGCCTTTATTCTGAACCAGCAGCATTAGGATTTCAAACTCTTTGAGAGTCAAAACAATTTCCTCGCCGTTATAGGTAGCCTTGAAATCTTCCGGTAAAAGCGTCAGCTTGCCGCAACGGACTTCCTTTGCCAATGCACCGCTTCGCCGGAGCAGGGCTTCCACGCGTTTCAGCAAAAGCTGAATCTTGAATGGCTTTGTCACATAATCATCCGCTTCCGAGTCAAAGGCCTTGATTTGATTCTCATCATCGGAAAGCGCGGTCATCATCAGAATAGGGGTATTGTTATTCTTGCGGAACTCCCGCAAAAGTACATGCCCGTTCATTCCCGGCAGCATTATATCGAGAATGACCAACTGATAGGTGTTGTCGTAAAACTTGGTGTACGCTTCGTCGCCGTCCAAGCAGGCATCCACCTTATATCCCGCCTCGGATAAAAAGGCTTTGACTGTATTGCAGATATGCTCATCGTCCTCGACTAGCAGAATGTGAATATCCATATCCTCGCCTCCATGATTTATTATATTACTTCTTCCTGTAGTTTACCTGTAGTGAGGATCATGTCATTCTGCGCCTTCAGTATAACGTCTCCATTCTAAAATAGCTTAATCTGCAGATTTCCCAAACCTTTGAGGTTTGCTTATGTTATTATATCAATAACTATTTATGGAAATTTACCTATAGGCGAGGTGGTTTAATTGTCCTTTAAAGAATTAATCAGCAAAAGATATAGCGTACGGTCATACAAACCTGATCCTATTAGCGAAGAATTACTGGAGCAAGTGCTTGAAGCTGCCTGCTTAGCACCAACTGCTGTTAATAAACAGCCCTTTAAATTTATCGTAATTCATACCGAGGGTAGGCAAGAAGAGCTAAAACCAATTTATAAAGGCTCCTTCTTTACTGAAGCACCTATTCTTATCTGCGCCTGTTTAATAACTTCCCAGGCTTGGTCCAGAAAATACGATAATAAAAATTATGGTATCGTAGATGTAGCAATAGCAATGGATCATTTGATTTTAGTAGCCACCGAACTTGGTTTAGGGACATGTTGGATTGCTGCCTTTAATCCTAATGTGGCTAGACAAGTACTGAATTTGCCTAATACTGTTGAGCCAATCGCCTTTACACCTTTAGGCTATCCCAATGACTCAATGGGCCTGAGGGTAAGAAAACCATTAAATGACCTAATTATCTATGATAAGTGGCAATAATAAAGGGACTAACCTCCTATTGAGGTTAGTCCGCAGATTGTCGAGAATCGGCAGTAGACAGTGCTAAAATTCAGTATATATTTTAACTGCATCACGTAAAAATTCAGCGGTTCCCGGTTGTTCCTGATCATAATATGCGGTAAATCTTTGGTCATCTACATACATTTGGGTGACTCCTAAATGAGCTTCTTTGGTATAACCGTCCCAAAAATAGCTTAGCCATTGTCGATGTAAATCTGCTGCTTGTTGGGCCAAGGGGCTGCCAGGATCACCAGTTTTAAAAGCCTTTTGAAGCACCTCCATAACCTCATTGCTCAGTCTTGTGACCTCATCATATTGTTCCTGGGACATATTTAATACCTTTTGATTAGACCTGTCAACAGTCTGGTCACCATACTTTTCACGTATCTCATTACCGTATTTTTTTTCGTTTTCTTCTATTACCTCTTGTTTAAAGCCTGCAAATTTTTCTTTATCTTTCATTGTTGCTCTCCCCTCCGCTGACTCAATAGTTTTATCAATATTTGTAATCAACAAATTCAATTGGTTCCTTTTTTGGAGAAGTTTCTCCCGGTGTTCCCTTAAGTTTTGGTTCTATTAAAGGTGGGATCAATTAATATCTCCTTGATAGTTTCGAGACTCACATCAAGTTCCCTATAAAATAGAATTTGCTGCAATCTATCAACCTGGGCCTGACCATATATGCGATAACCTGATGAATTTATTCTTGCCGGCTTTAGATCCCCAGTTCATCATAGTATCTCAGGGTCCTTGTACTGACGCCCGCCAGTTGACTTAGCTTTTTTATGGTATATTCCATCCTCTCACCTCCTGCTAGAGTCAACTATACACCTTGACGCAGCGTCAAGGTCAATTGGTCATTTTTAACTATAATAAGTATTTTTAAAGGATTTTATTATTTTCAAATGGAACACTATATAGCAATGCTAGAAAATGAGGTGACATACATAGAAATGATAAATTTAAAAATTTTCTCCGACTATGCTTGACCCTTTTGTTATATCGGCAATGGTATTGTCGAAAGCTTAGCTAAAGATTACCCCTTGAATATTGAGTGGCTAGGTTATGAACTTCGCCCCGAAAGGCCACAGGAAGGCGAGCTATTGAGCAGGTTGTTTCCGGATTTTGACCCTGAGGCTGCTAACCAGAGATTTAATAAAATTGGTGCGGAGTTCAACCTGGTTTTTAGACCAGTGAACTTTTTACCTAATACCAGGTTAGCCCTATTAGCAACTGAATATGCTAAAGATCTGGGTGTCTTCAAAGAGTTTCATAACGGGGTGTTCAGGGCCTATTTTACAGAGGGTAGAAATATTGGTTGCAAAGAGGCAATCCTGGAAATTGCCTTGTCCCTTGGTATGAATATAAAAGAAACTGAAGCTGCCTTGAGTAATCCTAATTACTTGACACGGCTTGAGCAAAATCGCCAATCCGGCATTCCCTGGCAGGTTACAGGTTTACCAACCTTCATTATTAACGAAGAGAAACGAATTGTTGGCGCCCAGTCATTAGCTTCTTTTAAAAGAACATTGGAACAATTTTTATAGTTAAAGCCACCTGAAGGTGGCTCAGYCTGYTGAAAAAGATTCAACTGGGTTTTAATAATCCCGAACAGCGACATTCGAAGCAGTGGAAACAGCGCTTCGCGAAGCTGAGGATGCGAAAATGGGTGAGCGGACATGGATGTCCGCGAAAGCCTGAGGTAAACACGATGTTTACTCGAAGGCGGCCCATTTTCGCCCGAAGCAAGSGATTAGCGCTGTCCACTGCGGAGAGAGGAGTCGTGAGGGATTATTAAAACCCGAATATAGGTAGTTTCTCGACACACTGCAGCTTGGTGAAAACCAAGCTTTTTACTTTGCTCTGGATAACGGATCATTCTATAATTAAATCAATAACTAAAGTGAGTAGGTGAACCCATGACAAAAAATAAAATTAAAAAAAACCTAAGTGATGAAGAAATGTTTGCGGGCTGGAAAGAAGAAAACACCTTTGAAAACAATCCGGGGGAGGACATTTTTAGTAAAAGCTCGCCTGCTAGAGCTGCCAAAAACCAGGTCAAGAAGGAAGAGGACAGCTTCCTTACCCAGGAACTTCATGCTCAGGTCAACAAGGCCCTGTTGGAACAAAAAATTCAGCTTTACCGGGAAGGTGTTGTGGATTACCAAATTAAAGTTTACCGGGAGGGTAAGCAGGTAATTCTTGAAGCGATTCCTAAGGGTGTTGGCAAAAAGGAGAAAAGAATTAAATAAAATAACGGTGAATACATTTAGAAAGCGTTAGTTGGTGAAGTGGGAGGAATTTTGATGTTGGATCCAAGAATTGAAACCCTAGCAAAAACCTGGTCAATTACTCCTGTGAGGTAAAGCCAGGGGAAAAGGTTCTAATAGAAACCCGGGATTAGAGATTGAACTAGTTAAGCAATTGGTCAAAGAAGTTTATAAGGCCGGGGGGCTGCCCTTTGTCTCCATTAAAAGCTCCCCAGTAGAAAGACAATTGCTCCTAGGGGCCACAGAGGAACAGATAAGGCTCAGGGCCAAATATGAAGCCTGCCGAATGGAAGAAATGGATGCCTATATTGGGGTTAGAGCCGGAGATAACGCTTCGGAGCTAGCGGATGTTCCGCCGGATAAAATGGAGCTTTACTACAAATACCTATGGAATGAGGTTCACAGCAAAATTAGGGTGGCTAAAACAAAATGGGTGGTCCTCCGGTATCCATCCCCCTCAATGGCACAAATGGCAAATATGAGTACAGAGGCCTTTGAAAACTACTACTTTAATGTCTGCAACCTGGATTATGAGGCCATGTCCCAGGCCATGGAGCCAATGGTGGAGCTAATGACTAAAACGAACAGGGTTAAGATTACCGGTGTAGGCACCGAACTAACCTTTTCCATCAATGGATTGCCGGCCATTAAATGCTGCGGGAAAAGAAACATCCCGGACGGGGAGGTATATACTGCGCCGGTTAGAGATTCGGTAAATGGGTTTATTACCTATAACACCCCTGCCGTATATCAAGGCTTTACCTATGAAAATATTCGGCTTGAATTTAAGGACGGTAAAATAATTAGAGCCACCGCCAATGATTCCGATAGAATTAACAGGGTATTGGATACCGATGAAGGTGCCAGATATATTGGAGAGTTCGCCCTGGGGGTTAATCCCCAGATCAACAGCCCCATGAAGGACACCCTGTTTGATGAAAAAATAGCAGGCTCACTGCATTTTACACCGGGCAGTGCCTATGATCAGTGCTTTAATGGCAATAAGTCAGCCATACACTGGGATTTGGTGTTTATCCAGACACCGGCATATGGTGGCGGGGAAATTTATTTCGATGATGTGTTAATTCGCAAGGACGGAAAGTTCGTATTACCGGGTTTAGATGGCTTGAATCCAGAAAATCTTATATAAAAATTACACTAATAGAATAGTTCAATCACAATCCGTCAAAATTGTCGAAAAAAATTATCTAAACATAGAGGAAAAAAGTGCCTAGTGAAGGAATATTCTATCTACCGTAATGTTAACTTGGGGGTTTATGTATGGATAAAATCAATGGTTTTGAATTAATCACCTCCCAAAGGGAAATATTTATAACTGCAGAAAATCAATCAACCTTTTGTGCCCTGGTGACAGAGGTAGAAGAAAATTTATTTTGGACTAATTTGCCCAGGGAAGAAGGACAGGTGATGGTTTTAGAGGAAAACCAGCCGGTAACACTGGGCATATCTCTATTTAGAGGATATTACAGTGCCGAATCAAAGGTAATAGCCTTGGGAGATAAACCTAAGGGCTTTTATGGTTTTGCTATGCCGGACTATTTCTCGATATCCCACGAAAGGGAATTCATTAGGGCAGAATATGCTTCCAGAATAGACTTTGAGTGTGGAGATCGCAAAGTACAAACAAGCTTGGTGAACTTTTCAGCAAATGGGGTTATGGTTTACCTTGTTCCACAGCTGGAAGAAATTATCAAGGGTAACCAGTGGCACCCCTTATATGTGAAAAACAATTTGTTGGCAGAAAAAGCTGCAGTGAAGCTAACCTGGCAAAAAACCAAGAACAATGTTAAACTGGCGGGTTTTGAGTTTATTAACTTGCCTAATGAAACTAAGGAAGAATTGAATAAATTAGCTGTTAAATATACCAAAGAAGTTTGAAAGAAAATTACCTAATGTTAGAAAAGGACTTAGAAAGAAAAACCACTGGTAAGACCAGCTCATCCTTATATACCTCCCTGTCAAACCGAAACAGAAAATAAATTTACTGGAAGAATGGTCATGTAATTAAAAATTGCATGATTTTCTTTTTTGCACAAGGTTTTCTAATTCATTGTTTTTTTGTTACAATACTAAAGGTATATGTTATAAAGCTAGATAGATAGGCAGGAACCGCTTTCATTATGTTTAAAAAACTCAAGCCGGGACAAATATTAGTTGCCAGCTATGCAACTGTAAACTTAATTGGAACTTTACTGCTCCTGCTTCCCTGGGCTTCGGCGGAGCCGGGAAGCACCGGGATTATGGAGGCCTGGTTTACAGCCACCTCAGCCCTGACAGTAACCGGGTTAACGGTGGTTACCACCAGCACCCACTGGTCACTCTTTGGTAAAACTGTGATACTGGTCCTGATGCAAATCGGAGGACTAGGGCTGATGGTTTTAACCACAGCAGTATTTGTTTTGCTGGGATTAAAGATCCAATTAGGCCAAAGGGTGCTGGTGGCCCAGGACAGAAACCACTTTAGCTTCGCGGGGATACTAAAGCTGGTCCGCAGCATTGTACTCCTTACCCTTATGATTGAGGGCATAGGTGCCCTGCTTATGGCTTTGCTTATGCCAAACATTTTAGAGCAGGGACTCCTGGAGGGCGGTCTATTTGTTGTTTTTCACGCGGTCAGTGCCTTTAACGGGGCAGGTTTTGACTTAACTGGCGAGAGCCTTAACCCATACCGGGAGAACCTGGGCTTAATCATGGTGTTTATGGTCATGATCCTTATCGGAAGCCTGGGTTATGTGGTGCTGCAGGAATTGATTATCCAACGCAGATGGAGGAGGATGAGCCTTCACAGCCGATTAGTTCTGTGGGTTACCGGACTGATTACTCTGTTTGGCAGTGCTTCTACTACCTTTCAGAATACCATCACTCCCTGGCGACCCTGCCCATGGGGCAAAAACTGGTGGAGAGCCTTTTTCAGGCAGTTACCAGAACAGCCGGCTTTACCACCGTTCCAGTTTTAGGTTGGAGTGAGCCCTTTATCTTTTTAATGATTATGATGATGTTTGTGGGCGCAAGTCCCGGGTCTGTTGGCGGGGGCATTAAGACCACAACCCTGGGTACCATTGTATTAGCAGTGGTTGCCATAGCCCAGGGTAAAAAAATGTAATTATTTTTGAGCGGGAGCTGGCTTCAGAAAGCGTTTCTAAGGCCTTTACCGTTACGGTTATCGCCCTGCTGCTGGCCACAACCTGCACCCTGCTCTTGATGGTGGTAGAGGGACTACCCCTTATACCTGTACTGTTTGAAGTTATTTCCGCCATGGCCACTGTGGCTTATCCATGGGAATTACGGGAGAATTATCAGCCTTTGGGCAGGCGGTTATAATAGTGCTGATGTTTGTAGGGCGAATTGGCGTTCTTTCCCTGGTGCTTCTACTGGCAGCAAAGGAGTACAGGCGGATCCAGTATATGAAAGAGGAAATATTAATCGGCTAAGAAGGGGAAAAGGCAATGAAAAAATCTATTCTAATTGTCGGTGTTGGCCGTTTTGGGCGGGGTGTTATAGAGGGACTCTATGAGAGGGGCCATGACATTTTTGCCATAGATAAGTACGAGGAACATCTGGACGAAGTAAGGGACCTGATCGTATCAGGAGCCATTCTGGATGTGGGGGAAAATGACGACGACCTTATTCGCATAGTGGGTGAGAAGAACTTGATGAGGCAGTGGTGGCCATGGGGGAGGATTTTGAAGGAACACTTATTGCCACCCATATTCTCAAAGAAGCCGGCATTCCCGTATCCGTCAAGGCTGCCAGCGAAAGAAAAGGACTGGTGCTAACTAAAATGGGTGCCGACAGAATAGTCTTCCCCGAACGGGATATGGGACACAGGCTGGCCCAGTTTCTTTCCAGTGATGGAGTTATTGACTTACTGGAGCTACCCCAGGGATTTATTATTGAACAGATGCAGGTTGGGGCAAGGTTTGCCGGCAGGACTGTTGCCGAAATCAATACCACCAATAGATTTGGTGTTTGGCTATTATTGATTTATAAAAATGACGAGGCAGTTCAACCACTGGCCAGCACGGTCTTGGATAAAGGTGACATAATAGTTGTATTTGGCAAGAGGGCAAATGTGCTGGTATTTGAAGAAGCAAATTCTGTAAGAAGGAAATAAATTAACACCCACCTGGGTTAGGAGGAATTATGAAGGCCGAAATATTATCCGTGGGGACAGAGCTGCTGCTAGGGGATATTGTAAATACAAATGCCCAGTTCTTGTCCAGAAGGTTGGCGGAAATGGGGATTCTGGTGTACCATCAGGCGGTGGTGGGAGACAATTCGCAAAGAATTATCGAAGCCTTTCACCAGGCCTTTCAACGAAGTGATATAGTAATTACCACCGGGGGGCTAGGACCTACCAAAGACGACTTGACCCGGGAGACCACCGCAGAGTTCCTGGGGCTAAATATGAAACTTGATAATGCCTCCTACCTTAGAATAAAGGCTCTTTACGACAAGCTAAGCAGGCCCTTGACCGAGGCCCATATCAAGCAGGTTTATTTTCCCGAGGAGCAGTAATCTTCCAAAACAGTGTCGGTACTGCCCCGGGCAGTGCGGCTGAGAAGGAAGGGAAAATAATTATCAACCTGCCTGGTCCCCCTGGGAGATGACCACAATGTTTGAAAGGGAAGTGCTACCATACCTGACTAAGTTTCAAAAAGGGGTGCTGGTTTCTAAGGTCCTTAGGATCAGCGGCATGGGCGAAGCCTCTATGGCCGGTGCCATAGAAGATATTATCAATAGCCAAAGCAACCCAACGGTAGCCCCCTATGCCAAGGAAAATGATGTAATCGTGCGGATAACAGCCAGGGCCGGAAATAAATCCGAAGCGGAAGAATTAATCGCCCCCTTGGAGGACGAGATACGTTCAAGATTAAAAGAAAATATATATGGTCAGGGGAATACCAGTTTAGAAGAGGAAACGGTCAAGCTGCTGCTGCAGCGTAGCCTAACCCTATCCGTTGCCGAATCCTGCACAGGGGGTCTTATCGCAGCAAGACTGATCAATTACCCAGGGGTTTCCAGGGTATTGCTGGAGGCCTCGGTTACCTACAGTAATAAGGCAAAGAAAAACCGCCTTGGGGTGAGGGAAGAGACCCTTAGCAAATACGGTGCCGTTAGTGAGGAGACGGCTAGGGAAATGGCCGCGGGTGTAGCAAAAACCTCCGGCTCAGATATTGGCCTGGCGGTTACAGCATAGCCGGACCCGAAGGAGACACCTCAGGGAAACCAGTAGGACTCGTCTATCTAGCCCTTTATATCCTTGGAGAGATTAAGGTCCAACAGCTTACCCTAACTGGAGCAAGGAACCAGATCCGAAACCGCACTGCCATCACAGCAATAGACTGGCTCAGAAGGGAAATCCTTGTACTAGACTAATGCTGTGCTACAGGCAAGCTGATGGTCCTGTAGTCACAGGACCCATAACTATAGCTGTCAAGCAAACGACCTAATAGAAATACAGCAGCAGGCTGATTAGCAGCCCGAGCAGGAACCGCACTCACTGCTGCCCTTGGTAGAACTACAGCTAGCCTGTCCAGTTGGGTCATCCTCGCTGACTGATTTCCCGGTCAGACCTTCCTGAATTTTCACATTTACCATGTTTACAACCTCATAAAAACCAGCCTGGGCATCCAAGTAAGCCTTTACCAGAGGGTGAGAAGAAGCTTGCTTCTCCATTTCACTAAGCTTTTTCAGGTTTTCCTGGGTAAGCTGGTGACCCATCATTTGCATACGTTGATAGGATTTCTGCAACTGCTGAAAGTCATTCACCAGGGAGCGAGCTTCAGGATCCTGGCTAACTGCCCGTTGGGAATCCAGTACTTTAGCGTACTCCTGGCTGGTGGATAGATTTTTTCCTAATTCAACAGCCATATCATAAACCGACATTTAATCACCTCCCCAATTTATTTTCTCCAATTACCTTAAAAATCCTACCTGGATATCCAAAGAAGATAAGATTGTTAGAAAAACCTGAAAAAGCTCACATGGTAATTATTTGGAAGGGGGTTATTTATATATGTATAACCTACCTTGGCAAAGGATTATTGGGAAATGTCAGAAATCTGTCATTCGACTAGCATGGGACATCTTTACGTAGTTGGTGTAGAAATGTTATATTTTTATGTAGATCCTGCAGTACTTTTTTCCATAAATAATATATTTACAAATTGCTAATATTCATGTTTTCAAAAAAAAGTGACGATTTTAGAAGGAATAATCCAAGTTGCAACGAAATAGGCATAGTATCACCTGAAAGGGGATTGGACTGCCTATTTTTATGTTGGTTCCCAAAAGGTGTGTTCATCAACTAACGATTAACCACCCCAAACCCATCCCCGAGGAAATTCAAAAAAATTTTCGCTAAAGGAGGTATGTGGAATGTACATGATTTCAATCGATGCTGACAAGTGCGAAGGCTGTGGCGAATGCATTGATGCCTGTCCCGCAGGTATTCTTGGCATGGTTGACGGCAAAGCCGAAGTTACCGGTGCTGAGACAGATTGCATGGGCTGCGAAACCTGTGTTGTAACCTGTCCTAACGAAGCCTGTATTCTGCAAGAGTTATAATTAATTAGTACCAATTCCGGCTTTCCAGGGTTGGGTGTGGTGAGCGGACACAAGGCTTTGCAATTCAAATTATGATTTAAAAGCTTTTTGTGGACAATGTTTTTAACAAAAATTACTTTGGGAGACCAAAGGAGGTGTAGCCGTGACCTTTTTTATTATGCAGATTCTTCCTTATATTGCAGTTGCTATTTTTACTATTGGTATTCTTTACAGACTTGGCAGATGGGCCAGTGGACGAATTGTTCACAATATAACCCTGACACCCGCACCTACCACTCAGGCTGGTGCATTAGTGGACATTGCTACCGAGGCGGCGCTCTTTAAGAGCCTATTTAAGGCCGACAAATCCCTATGGAGCGGCGCATGGCTCATGCACGTGGCGCTGCTGTCCATCTTGGCCGGCCATGTTATGGGTATCGGCTTGCTAGGACTACAGTTCTATTACATTGGACTGACCTCCGCTGAGACCAGTGAGTATCTGTCCAGTATTCTTGGGACAACTTTCGGTATCCTTATATTAATAGCCCTTATTTACCTGCTCTATCGCAGAATGGCTATCAATGAAGTTAAGCAAATTTCAGCTCCCAGTGATTATGCCCATTTGCTTTTATTAATCGGTATTGTTTCCGTGGGTAACTTTATGCGTTTATTCCCCGAGTATGCCATGCACTATGAGCCTGCCCGGGAGTATGTTGTGCATCTTATAACTTTTACTGCCCTGACACCTGATATGGAAGTTCTGCACAATCCTGCATTTGTTCTTCACCTTTTACTGGTTCAAGTTCTGATGATTGTCTTCCCATTTAGCAAACTGCTGCATATACCCGGTATGTTTGCTCATCGTTGGATCATCAACCGTGCCTATGTTGAACCCGCTCCCGGTATGCCCGCGCAGCAGTGGGTGGCTCCGGCCATTCCGTATCCGGCGGAAAATCCGCTTCAGGGGGGTGCACTAAATGCCATTAACCGAATCCGGCTTAAAGCAGCCTGTAAAAGCCAGTGCTGCTGATATGCTAAAAATTGACATCCAAGTGGTTCCTGATGAACTGAAGGTTGAAACAGCCATCAAGCATTTAAAGGAACTGGGAGAAAAATTCCGTTCCCTAATGATCACCTTTGAAGCCTGCGTTAAGTGCGGTGCTTGTGCTGAAAACTGCCACACCTATCTAGGAACCAGGGACCCAAATAACATTCCCACCAACCGTGCAGACCTCCTGCGTAAGGTTTGGAAGCGCTACTTTACTCCAGAAGGCAAGCTTCTTGGCGGCTTTATCGGTGCCAAGGATCTGGAACTGGAAGATATTGAAAAAATGTATTCCTACTTCTACCAGTGCAATGAGTGCCGTCGTTGCTCCCTGGTATGCCCCTTTGGCCTGGATACCTGCGAGGTTACCATGGCCGGTCGCCAGTTACTGCACTGGTTGGGTATGTACCCAAGCTTCAGGCATCCGTAGGTGCTGCCATGAAGAGAACAGGTAACCACACTGGTCTGCCAAGATGGGTCTGATTGACACCAACGAATTCCTTGAAGAAGAAATGATGGAAGAAACCGGGGTAGACATTAAGATACCTACAGATAAGCCCAATTCCGATATTCTGTATATTCCATCTTCCGCTGACTTTTTGCTAAACCCTAATACCATGATGGGTGCAGCTAAGTTCTTCCATTATCTAGGAATCAACTGGACCATGAGCAGTGAAATTGCCGAAGCCGGTAACTTTGGTTTGCTATTTGACCAAAGGGCCACCATGCGGGCTAACTGCATGAGGATTATTGACGAAGCCTCAAGCTTGGCTGTAAAAAGGTTGTCTGGGGTGAGTGCGGTCACGGTTGGCGTACAGGTAAAATGTACCTGCCTGGCATGTTAGATCGTCCTGGTCGGATACCAATTGTACACCTGCACGATGAAGTAGCTCACTACATCAAGCAGGGTGCCCTAACGCTACACAAGGATGTTAACACAAGACCCGTTACACTCCACGATCCCTGTAACTTTGGCCGGGCCTGCAACATGTGCGATACCCTGCGGGTTGTTATGAATGCCAGCGTTAGCAACTTTGTTGAAATGACTCCTAACCGGGAGCGCAACTTCTGCTGCGGTGGTGGCTCAGCTATCCTGTTTGACGATCCCGAAATGTACGATCTGCGCATTAAATTCTCAGCTAAAAGGCTGAGCAGGTACGTGCAACTGGTGTTGGCAAGGATGGAGACGGCATTCTGTGTGCTCCCTGCTCCATTTGTAAAGCACAGCTTTACCCCATGGTTGATGAGCACGAGCTTGGTGTAGAGGTTAAAGGCTTAATTGATTTGGTAGGCTTGGCCCTTTATCCTCCTATCAACAAATAAATTAAGCATTTATGAAGCATAATAACATTCATAATTATTGTTAGGCTTTTCTAAAAATAATGTGCTTGTACTACTTCAAAAAATTAAGAAAAGCGTATATAATATAAAATGTTATCAAAGAACCACTGTTTGGTTCTGGAAATAATAAATAATTCTGGAGGTGCTGTTTCGAGATGGCATTTATTGAGATTGCTGGCCAGCAAATCGAAGTTGATGAAGACGGTTTTTTATTAAACCCTGACACCTGGACCGAAGACGTAGCTAAATACTTCTGCAAAGAAGAAGGTATCGATGAGTTAACCGATGATCACTGGAAGGTTATTAAATACCTGCGTGACTACTTCTTCCAATTTGGTATCGCTCCCATGGTTCGTAAGCTGTGCAAAGACACCGGCTACAGCCTGAAAGGCATCTACGAACTGTTCCCCACCGGCCCCGCTAAGGGCGCCTGCAAACTGGCTGGACTTCCTAAGCCTACCGGTTGCGTATAATAACTAGATTTTAGTTCACCCTCACCTGGATCACATCCGGGTGAGGGTGTTACTGTCTTACAAGTATTTCCCGGAGTCTTAGGGGTAAAGAATTCAGGACTTCGGGAAATGCTTGGGTGAACAGCGAATAGTCTGGGGCTAATGGTTAAAGACTATCAAATATAGAAAAGAGGCGGTGTGGATTTGGCTACTACATATAGTTACAGCATTCCAAGATTGCTGGTGGCCGCCCCCCAGGGACGGTCTGGAAAAACACTATTACAGTGGGACTTATTGCTGCTATGACTGCAATGGGATTAAAGGTGCAGCCGTTTAAAAAGGGACCAGATTTTATCGATCCCAGTTGGTTAACCAAAGTTGCCGGTGCTACCTGCCGCAATCTGGATAGTTACCTTATGGATCACAAGGCCATCAGACATACCTTTATTAGGCATGCCAGAGAAGCAGATGTGGCAGTGGTGGAAGGTGCCATGGGCCTGTTCGATGGTGTGGATCTGGCAGGCAGCGGCAGTGCCGCAGAAATTGCAAAAATTGTTGAAACCCCTGTATTGCTAGTTGTTGATTGTACCAGAATGACCAGAAGTGCTGCAGCCATGGTTAATGGCTTTGTCAATTTTGACAAAGGGGTTAAAATAGCTGGAGTAATACTAAATAAGGTTGCCCGGGCCCGGCATGAAAGGATGCTGCGGACTTCAATAGCCGAATATTGTGATGTGCCGGTGCTGGGAGCCATGCCTAAAGGTACGAAATTTAGCATCCCGGACAGGCATCTTGGCCTAATCCCCGCAGGGGAGAATGATGAACTGATGACAGCGGTGGGTGAAATTGGACAGGCCGCTGCTAAATATCTGGACATGGCGGCCATATTAAAAATAGCCCGGGAATGGCCGGCCCTGGTAGAGGAAAAGGACATTCCTGGGGCTGTAAATATTAATTGGCATATGCCCGGACAGGCAGAGGATAACAAACAGCCCACTATTGGAGTGGTTCGGGATAGATCCTTTTCCTTTTACTATCCGGAAAACCTGGAGGCTTTGGTGGAAGCCGGAGCAAGGCTGGTTGATATTAGCGCCATAGCTAACCAAAGGCTGCCCAAAATAGATGGCTTATATATTGGTGGGGGATTTCCCGAGGTATTGGCGGCTGACCTTGAAGCAACAACAGTTTTAGACAGCACCTTAAAGACCAGATAGAAAAGGGATTGCCGGTCTATGCTGAGTGCGGTGGCTGATGTATTTAGGGAGAAGAATACATTGGGAGGACAAGTCCTTTGAAATGGTGGGAGCCTTACCCATCGAAGTGGAAATGCTCAAGAAACCCCAGGGTCACGGCTACATGCACCTGGAGGTACTGGAAGGCACCCCCTATTTCCCTGCAGGAAAGATTGTTAAAGGTCATGAGTTTCACAATTCCCGGGTAAGCAGCCTTGAGCAGGGGAACTGTGAATTTGCCTTCAAAGTCCTGCGGGGACATGGTATAAACGGCGAATATGACGGACTTAGATATAAAAATGTGGTGGCAGTGTACAACCATATTCATGCAGTCTCCGAGCCAGACTGGGCCAAAAAATTTGTAGAAATGGCCCGTAGCTGGCAGCCGCACAACTAAAGAATACCTAACGCCTGATAACAGGCGTTATTTTTTGCCCCTATCTTCCAGGGTAAAAATAAATAACGGTTACATAATATTATCCCGGCGAGGCAAAAATAACTAAAAAATCGACGGGGTGAGATATTATATGCGTTGGCAAAAGCTAGGCAGCAAGAAAATTAGAATTGGGATTGGCCTACTGAGCCTGGTTACATTTTTATTGGCTGGGTTGCTTATTTATAATCATGCCCTGGCTCAAGACCCGGTTCTCTACTGGGGCAGCAGGGGTACCCAAGTATCACAAGTACAGCAGCGATTAAAGGATTGGGGTTATTTCCAAGGTCCTGTTACAGGGAATTATGGGGCCCAAACAGCTGAAGCAGTAAAAAGCTTTCAAAGGCGTAACGGCCTTCCGGTTGATGGAGTAGTTGGCACCGCCACCAGACAAGCCATGGGATTGGCTACAGCAGCCCCGGCTGCTCAGAAAAGGGAGGACAATTACGCCACAGCCTCCAGGGGGTTTGTGTCCAACCGGGACAGTATAAACCTCTTAGCAAGGGTTATAATGGGCGAAGCTGCAGATGAACCCTACTCAGGCAAGGTTGCCGTGGGTGCGGTAATGCTAAACAGGGTTAGAAGCGACCAATTTCCTAACACCCTGTCAGGAGTTGTCTACCAGCCCCTGGCCTTTGAGTCGGTTTCCAATGGGCAATACAACAGGAACCTGGACCAAGAGGCTCTGAGGGCCGCCCAGGATGCCATATCTGGCTACGATCCCACCGGAGGGGCATTGTTCTTCTGGAATCCCAGTAAACCTGTGAATCGCTGGATCTGGTCCCGTAAAATTGTCAACCAAATCGGGCGACACGTTTTTGCCTATTAATAGTCTGCGGAAGGGGATGCCGAAATGAAAAGATGGGGGATACCCGCTCTAATCGGAGTATTATTATTTGCTGCCGTAGGGGCCTGGGCCTATAAGGAACATAAAGACAGAACCATGCTGGAAGTATTTATGAACAATAGGTATCAAATGTCCTTTTACAATCTTATAAATAGGGTGCAGAACATGGAAGTGCTGCTGGCAAAAAGTCTAGCTGTAGCAGGGGACCCGGATGATACGATAATATTTTCGGAAATCTGGCTGCAGTCAGAAGGTGCCAGGGAAAACCTAACCCAACTGCCGGTGTCCTCCCAGGTAACAGCCAGGACAGCAAAGTTTTTAGCCCAGGCAGGGGATTATGCCAGGGTTAAGGCTAGGGAAATAAACAATGGACAACCCTTGACGGAAGAAGAGTTTAATACCCTAAATACCCTCTACAGGCAGGCGGAGCAGCTAAATAAAGAATTATACAATATGGAGGCCAGGGTGTCCGAAGGCAGGCTAAGTATCACAGATATCATTAGGGGGGCAAAGGAAGAGCTTCAAAAGGGAGCCCCCACTAACCGTCCCCAGGACTTTCAAAGTATCGACAGGGATATGCAGGGCTTTCCAACCTTGATCTATGACGGCCCCTTCTCGGATCACCTGGATAGGGTTCAGCCTGTGGGGCTGGGTGATACAACCGTTAACTCGGACGATGCCAGAAAAATTGCCCGGGAATTTTAGATGCCCGAACTAATGCCGATTATAGGGCACAAGTTACCGGCAGGACCAGGGAAAGAATACCTGGATTTCAGGTGGAGCTGTTAACCCAACAGCAAGCAGACGGGCGAATTACAGCTAATGTAAGTGAAAAAGGCGGGCATGTGGTTTGGTACCTTAACAGCAGGGATATAGGTACCCCCAAGCTATCCGTTGACCAAGCCCGGGAAAAGGCAGAAGACTTCCTGGAAAGCCGTGGCTATAAAGGTATGGTCAATATCTATTTTCAGCAGCAGGATAACAGGGCCATATTTAACTTTATTCCTCAGCAAAATGAAGTTATCATTTACCCGGATCAAATTAAGATAAATGTGGCTTTGGATGATGGTCAAATAGTGGCTTTGATGCCAGGGGTTACCTAATGGCCCATAAGGTGAGGGAGCTACCGGAGCCGGCCATAAGTGTGGAGCAGGCCAAGTCTAAGGTTAATGGGCGGATGGAAATTACAAATACCCGCCTAGCCATTATTCCAACGGACTCGGGCAAAGAAAAATTCTCCTACGAAGTGTCTGGACAGATTAATGGGGAAGCTACCTGGTATATGTAAATGCCATGACAGGCAAGACTGATCAGGTATTAAAACTTATTGAAACACCCAATGGAACCCTTACAATGTAAATTGACAGCCATCGTGGCTAATGATAAACTATAAAAACGAGAATATTCAAAATCCATGAGGGGGAAGAAGGCTGATTAAATTGCTCAGCGAGCCGGGGTAGGTGCAAGCCCGGTCAAGGAAGCAGCCGGGCCACCCCTGAGTGCTGGCCGAACTAACAGTAAGCTAAGCCGGTTCTTCACCGTTATCGAGGTCTAAGTGGCTGCATTTTTGCAAAGGCAGCCAATTAGGGTGGTACCACGGGTATTTTAAACTCCGTCCCTTTCCGGGACGGAGTTATTATTTTTTAGGAGGTGTTTTTATGCTGGAAATATTAGAGCTTTTACAAAGCAACAGCAGACTGACAGCGGAACAAATAGCGGTGATGACCGGACGGGATGAGGATGAGGTCAGGTCGATTATTGAGAAACTTGAGGCAGATAAGACCATCATCAAGTACTTTACCCTGATTAACTGGGAAAAGGCCGGGGTGGAAAAGGTCTCCGCTCTGATTGAGGTAAAGATTACCCCCCAGAGGGATGTGGGCTTTGATGCGGTGGCAGAGCGTATCTATCGCTTTCCAGAGGTGCAAAGTGTACATCTGATGTCGGGGGCCTACGATTTAGCCGTTTTTGTGGATGGGGTTACCATGAAGGAAGTGGCCCTCTTTGTGGCCACCAAGCTGGCCACCGTAGAGCACGTCATGAGCACTGCCACCCACTTTGTGCTGAAGACCTATAAGCAGGACGGATTTATTTTCGAGGATAGGGAAACGGATAAAAGGCTGGTGATCACCCCGTGACAGATAGAACCTGGAGCCACTATATAAACCCGACGGTAAAGGCCATTCCCCCTTCTGGCATCAGGCGCTTCTTTGATCTGGCTGCCGAGATGGAGGGAGTAATCTCCCTTGGGGTAGGTGAGCCTGATTTTGTAACACCCTGGCATATCCGGGAGGCCTGTATCTATTCCCTGCATAAGGCAGTACCACCTATACCAGCAACCACGGGCTGCTGGAACTCCGGGAGGAAATTACAAAATATCTTGGTACCCAGGGTGTTCAATATAACCCCAGATCGGAAGTGCTGGTGACCGTTGGTGTAAGTGAGGCCTTGGACCTGGCCTAAGAACACTAATTTGCCCCGGGGATGAGGTGCTAATTCCAACACCTTGCTATGTTTCATATATTCCCTGCACCACCCTGGCCGGAGGAGTGCCTGTAACCATTCCCACCAGCATGGAAGATGATTTTAGGCTGACTGCGGATAAGCTGGAGGCAGCCATTACACCAAAATCTAAGGTTTTACTGCTATGCTTTCCCAATAACCCCACCGGAGCTATAATGAATCGGGAGGAGCTGCTGAAAATATCGGAGGTTGTGGCCAAGCATGATCTATTGGTCATTTCCGACGAGATATATGACCGGCTAACCTATATCGGCCAGCATACCTGCTTTGCTCCCTGCCGGGTATGAGGGACAGAACCATTGTGCTTAACGGCTTTTCCAAGGCCTATGCCATGACCGGCTGGCGCCTTGGCTATGCGGCAGCCAGGGAGACTTTATCGGGGCCATGACCAAGATACACCAGTACACCATGCTTTGCGCCCCCATCACAGCCCAAATGTCGGCCATGGAGGCTCTGCGTCACGGCAAAACCCCCATGGAAAACATGGTGGCCCATTACAACCGCCGCAGGCGTCTAATGCTCCAGGGCTTCAAGGAGATTGGCCTGCCTTGCTTTGAACCAGGTGGTGCCTTCTATGTCTTCCCCTATATCGGGGACACAGGACTCACCTCGGCAGAATTTGCCGAGGCCCTTCTCCTGGAGGAAAAGGTAGCAGTAATCCCCGGCGACGTCTTCGGCCCCGGAGGCGAAGGCTGCGTCCGCTGCTCCTACGCCTCCTCGGTGGAAGACCTAACCGAAGCCCTCCGCCGCCTAGGCCGCTTCCTAAAGCGACGCAACATCACCCAAAAACAAATCGCAACCCTATAAAAACCCAAAGCCTAATCGCTTCACCAGAAGTATTAGGCTCCTTTTTTACCCCACCAAGCCCTAAAGCTAATTTTCCAGTCAATTTCAGAAGGATTTGACATAAAAATATAGAATAAGAGAAATACCACAGGTCTGGAGGTGGTCTGCAAAGGTAGTATAGTAGTTAGGTAGGCAGCCAATATTGATTGGCCGAAGTACAGAGATTCCAGTTATAAGAAGTAGAATGGGAGGATGGAAGAATGAAAGGGATATTTCTAACCCTTTTTGTAGGGTTGCTTTTATTTTGTGGCCTTTACTGCATGCGCAGGGCCAAAACCGTTAATGAATTCTTTTTAGGCGGCAGGACCGTTGGCCCCTGGCTTTCGGCCTTTGCCTTTGGAACCACATATTTCTCAGCAGTTATCTTTATCGGCTATGCCGGTAAGTGGGCTTTGGCTTTGGGCTTTCAACCCTTTGGGTTGTTGTAGGCAATACCCTTGTAGGCAGCTTGTTAGCATGGCTGGTCCTGGCCAAGCGCACCAGGGAAATGACCATCAAACTAAATGTTATGACCATGCCTCAATTTTTAGCGGCCCGGTATCAATCTCCGGGTCTAAAGGTGTTTGCGGCCATGGTTATCTTTATTTTTATGATACCCTACTCTGCCTCGGTATTCATGGGACTGAGCTACCTATTGAAAGGGTATTTGACATTCCATATACCTATGCTGCTATTGCCATGGGATTGCTAACGGCCATGTATCTGGTTACAGGTGGCTACCGGGCTGTGGCCATTACCGACGTGGTACAGGGAACTGTAATGATCTTTGGTGTAGGCGTACTGCTTTACTATATCGTTGGTTCACCCCAGGTAGGTGGGCTGGCATCAGGCTTTGCCAAATTGGCCGCTATAGATCATAAATTAGTAGAACCAGTGGGACCCCCGGGCTGGCTGCCCCTGGCCTCCCTAGTTATATTGACCAGCTTGGGAACCTGGGGATTACCCCAGATGGTACAAAAGTTTTATGCCATTAAAGATGAGGCATCTATTAAGCCGGCCACCATCGTGGCCACCGTCTTTGCCTTAGTAATAACCACCGGGGCCTATTTTACCGGGAGTCTTACCCGACTGTTTTTCGATAAGGTACCTGTTGACCCGGCTACCGGCAGCCCCAACCCTGATTTAATTATCCCGCAAATTATGATGAACAACCTGCCGGAGTGGGGAGTAACCCTGCTTTTACTGCTGGTTCTCTCGGCGTCCATGTCCACTCTGGCTTCCCTAGTGCTGGTATCCAGCTCGGCAGTATCTATGGATTTACTCCAGAGCCTCTTCCCGAAACTCACGGAGAGACAGAAGGTGGCCCATATGAGAATATTATGCGCCTTATTTATAGCCCTTTCTGTAGCTTTGACAATGGCTAAGCCGGCCATAATCCTAAGTCTTATGGCTATTTCCTGGGGTACCGTGGCAGGGGCCTTCCTGGCGCCCTACCTCTTCGGGCTCTTTTGGCCCGGTGCCACAGCCAAGGGTGCCTGGATAGCATCTCTGACTGGTCTGAGCATTCCCCTTATCGCCGCTTACTTCATTAAGCTGGACCCTGGTATGCTGCCAACTGCAGGTTCTGCTGCTATGCTGGTACCCCTGTTGGTATTGCCTGTGATAAGTATGGTAACTGAAAAATTACCCGGCAAGCATCTGGAGCAGATTTTTGGCATTGGCACCACGAGTAAAATATTAGTGAAAAACAAGAAGGTGGAGCAAGTATGATTTGGAACGAACAGTTTGAAACCCTGAACCGTGAAGAGCTGCAGGAACTGCAGCTCTCACGGCTGCAAAAAACCCTGGAAAGTGTATATCAAAATGTCCCCCTATATAAAGAGCTTTTTGACCGTCAAGGAGTAAAGCCCGGTGATATCAGCTCCCTTGCTGATGTCAGCAAATTACCCTTTACCACTAAGGCGGAATTGAGGGACAACTATCCCTTTAACATGTTTGCTGTGCCGATGAAAAAGGTGGTGCGACTGCATGCTTCCTCGGGAACAACGGGAAAGCCTACCGTGGTTGGCTATACCAGGCAGGATATTGAAACCTGGTCAGAACTGGTTGCCAGGATGATTTCTGCCGCAGGAGTAACCGACGAGGATGTGGCCCAGGTCAGCTTCGGCTATGGCCTGTTTACCGGGGCCTTCGGTCTGCACTATGGCCTGGAGAAAGTAGGGGCTACGGTGGTTCCCTCCTCCACGGGCAATACAGAAAAACAAATCATGCTGATGCAGGATTTTGGCACTACCACTTTGATCGGCACACCAACCTATGCCCTGCACATTGCAGAGGTAGCTAAGGGTATGGGCATTGATCCCAAATCCCTGGGATTAAAGTACGGCCTGTTCGGCTCCGAGGCCTGGACTGAAAGTATGAGGGATGAAATTGAGAGGGTCTGGGGCATCTCTGCCAGTGATAATTATGGACTCAGCGAAATTATCGGTCCGGGTGTAGCCGGTGAGTGCCAGGAACGACAGGGAATGCACGTGTCTGAGGATCATTTCTTGATCGAAGTAATTGATCCCCGGACAGGTGAGCCGGTGCCGGATGGACAGGAAGGTGAACTGGTGATAACCAGCCTGACCAAAGAGGCATTACCCATAATCCGCTACCGTACCAGGGATATTACCGTGATTAACAGACAGCCCTGCGCCTGTGGCAGAACCAATGCCCGGATTCGCAAGGTTAGCGGACGGACCGATGATATGCTGATTGTAAGTGGAGTAAATGTATTCCCCTCCCAAATCGAAGATGTACTGTTGAAGATTGAGGGGGTTGCCCCCCACTATCAAATAATTGTCACCAAGAAAGGCTACCTGGACGCCTGGAGGTGCAGGTGGAAATGACGGATGACGCCTTTACGGGTAGTTGGCGGGATCTTGAGGAGCTGGAAAAAAGGGTTCGCTCCCGACTGCTGGCTGTACTATCCATTAGCCCCAAGGTAAAGCTGCTGGAGCCACGCTCCCTAGAACGCAGTCTGGGCAAGGCCAAAAGGGTTATTGACAAAAGAAAGTAATTAACCAGGAAATAACTGAACCTAACGGAGGTTGCATCATGAAAGAACTATTATCAGGGAATGCTGCCATAGCCAGGGGAGCCTTTGAGGCCGGCATCACCGTGGCAGCAGGCTACCCAGGAACCCCAAGCACCGAGATACTTGAAAACTTTGCCAAGTATCCTGACATTTATGCCCAGTGGTCCCCCAATGAAAAGGTGGCACTGGAGGTTGGTGCCGGTGCATCCATCGCCGGAGCCAGGGTGCTGGTGACCATGAAGCACGTTGGAGTCAATGTGGCTGCAGATCCCCTCTTTACCATCGCCTATACGGGAGTAAACGGAGGACTTATACTGATCTCAGCCGATGATCCAGGTATGCACAGCTCCCAAAATGAGCAGGACAATCGCTTTTTTGCCCTGATGAATAAAATACCCTGCCTGGAGCCTGCCGATAGTCAAGAGGCCAAGGATATGGTGGCCCTGGGCTTGGAGATAAGTGAGCAATTTGATACCCCGGTGATGCTGAGGCTCACTACCCGGGTGTCCCACTCCCAGAGCTTTGTGGAAATAGGGGAGCCGGGACCAAAGGAACTGCGCCCCTACACCAAGGACCCTCAAAAGTATGTAATGGTACCTGCCATGGACGGGCCAGAAGGGTATACCTTGAGGGTCGTACAGCCAGATTGGCCGAATACAGTGATAACTGTCCTGTAAATAAAATTGAATGGGGCAGCAGGGAAGTTGGAGTAATTACCAGCGGCATTAGCTACCATTATGTAAAGGAAGCTTTACCCAATGCGTCGGTGTTAAAACTAGGCTTTACCTACCGCTGGCTGCCGGATTAGTTAAAGAATTTGCCGCAGGTGTTAAAACCCTGCTGGTGGTTGAGGAACTAGAGCCCTTTTTAGAGATGCAAATACGTGCCCTGGGAATATCGGTGCTGGGCAAGGAAATACTGCCCTCCTATGGGGAGCTTAGCACAGATCTCATTGCCCAGGCATTAGTTGGAGCGGGCATCGAGGTTAACCCGGAGGTATTAAACAGCAAGGAGGCTCCTATAGCAGCAGCAGACCTTCAAGCGCTGCCCGGACGTCCGCCTGTAATGTGTGCCGGCTGCCCACACCGGGGAGTTTTCTACACCCTTAAAAAGCTAAAGCTAGTTGTCAGCGGAGATATTGGCTGTTATACCCTGGGCAGCTTAAGTCCCCTGGGAGCAATGGATACCTGTATTTGTATGGGAGCCAGTATCGGTGCCGCCCTTGGTATGGAAAAGGCCAATCCGGATATGGCCAGCAAGACAGTGGCAGTTATTGGGGACAGCACCTTCCTGCACTCTGGCCTGACAGGCCTTTTGGATGTGGTTTACAACGGAGGACGTTCCACCGTGTTAATCCTAGACAACAGAACAACCGCCATGACCGGACACCAGGAAAACCCTGCAACTGGCCTGACCTGCTGGGTAAACCCGCCCCCGAGGTGGATCTGGCCGGTGTCGCCCGGGCATTGGGGGTAAAAAGGGTACGGCAGGTAGATCCATGAACCTGGCAGAACTTAATTCCGTGATTAAAGAGGAAACTTCAGCGGAGGAACCCTCGGTAATAATAGCCAGCAGGCCCTGTGTATTACTTAAAGGGCGGGCGGCCATTTCTGAGCCGGTTGAGGTGGACAAGGAGTCCTGCATTAACTGTGGAATATGTTTAAACCTGGGCTGCCCGGCTATTTCACGCCAGGGGGACAAGGCCCAGGTTACCGCTATTCAGTGCAATGGCTGCGGCCTTTGCCTGCAAGTTTGCAATAAGAAGGCCCTAAAGAAGAGGGGTGAAGGAAATGCTTAAGCCCTTAGATATTTTACTGGTTGGTGTTGGGGGGCAAGGAACTATCCTGGCCACCAGAGTACTGGCCGAAGCAGCAGGTGCTTCCGGTTATGACATTAAGGTTTCAGAAATTAAAGGGATGGCCCAGCGGGGCGGATCTGTGGTAACCCAGGTAAGGCTGGGGGAACGGGTCTATTCGCCCATTATCTCCCGGGGTGGGGCAGACGTAATACTGGCCTTTGAAAAAATGGAGGCCATGCGCTGGCTGCCCTTTCTCAAGGCAGACGGGATATAATCATCAATAATCAGTCCATTGCTCCGGTGCCTGTATTAACAGGAGTGGCTGTTTATCCTGCTGATTGCTTAGAAAAGGTTAGAGGGGCAGTTCCCAGTACTGTGGTAGTCGACGCCCTGGATATCGCCATAAAATGCGGCAACCCCAAGGCTGCCAATGTGGTCCTCATGGGAATCCTGGCAAAAAAACTTCCAATAGAAAAAGAAACCTGGCTATCCGCCTCAGGGCGAGGGTGCCTCAAAAATTTATCGACGTAAATTTACAGGCCTTTGAAGAAGGATACTTGCTGGGCTAATGCTGCAAGGCAGCATTTCCTGTAATTCCATAATTACCATCGGGACAAGCCTGGCTTCATTATGCTATAATCTAAATCGTATCGCCTGACCACAAATGACCACAAAAAAATTCTGGCTGTTAAGAAATTTTACCACTATTCAGATTTTGTGAAAAACTCCACATTTCCAAGAGCCGAATATTTATTGACAGAGTGGCTGGACAGGTGATAAACTTTACGTGGATGCGAATATTGCATACACAAGTGTTTGATTGTGCAAATTTAGACAACTTATTGCCTTCTTTTCCGAGGTTGGACAAGTCTGTCTTTTTTTGTCTAACTGAGTTGGTTTTTCGGTTTTTAACTAGTTACAAAATGCCATTTATAACTAGCGAGCCAAACTTGAAAAATCGCCTTGTTTGGGAAAGAGGCTGGCCATTTATGGCGGGATAGTAAATATCCTTTTCACAAAAAAACGGAGGTGAACTTAATGACCGAAGCCAAGAAAACTCCTCTCTTGGACGATCTCGAAAAAGGGCCGTGGCCTAGTTTCGTAACAGAAATTAAAAGAGCCGCTGCTAACAACCTTTCCGCCCAAGACCTGCTTGGTCAACTGGAGCTTTCTTATGAGGACAAAAAGGCCCACTGGAAACACGGTGGTCTGGTAGGTGTTATGGGTTATGGTGGTGGCGTTATCGGTCGCTACTCTGACGTACACGAGCAATTCCCCCATGTTGAACACTTCCACACCGTGCGTTTGAACCAGCCTTCCGGTTGGTACTACCACACCAAAGCCCTGCGTCAAGTATGTGATGTGTGGGAAAAATACGGTAGTGGACTGACCAACTTACACGGTTCCACTGGTGACGTGATTCTGCTGGGAACAAAAACCGAACACATTCAGACAATTTTTGATGAAGTATCTGCTTTTGAAGAGCATCCATTTGATCTGGGTGGTTCCGGTTCCAACCTGCGTACTCCCAGCTCCTGTGCTGGTCCCGCTCGTTGCGAATTTGCCATGATCGATTCTACCGACATCTGTCATGATCTGACCAACGAGTTCCAGGATTACCTGCACCGTCCAATGTGGCCTTACAAGTGCAAAATCAAAGTTTCCGGCTGCCCTAATGACTGTGTAGCCTCCATCGCACGTTCTGACATCTCCATCCAGGGTACCTGGAGAGACGATATTAAGATTAACCAAGAAGCTGTTCGTGCATACGCTGCTGAAGGTTTCGATATTCAAGGTTTAGTAGTTGACAAGTGCCCTACCAAGTGCATGAGCTTTGATGGCAACGAACTAACCATTGACAATCCTAACTGCACCCGTTGCATGCACTGCATCAACAAAATGTGCAAAGCCCTGCGTCCTGGTGACGACCGTGGTGCTACCATCCTAATCGGTGGTAAGGCTCCCATTCTGCAAGGCGCTATGATGGGTTGGGTAATCGTACCCTTCATGAAGCTTGAGCCTCCCTACGAAGAACTCAAAGAGTTCCTTGAGAAAGTTTGGGAGTGGTGGGATGAGAACGGCAAGACCCGTGAGCGTGTTGGTGAGCTAATCCTCCGCCTCGGAATGCGTAACTTCCTGCGCGCTGTTGAGCTTGAGCCCATTCCTCAAATGGTACTGGCTCCACGTGCTAACCCATTCTTCTTCTGGTGGCCTGAAGAAACTGTTCAGGACTAATTTAGAATAATATGCAGGCAATGCCGCATAAAAAAATGAAACGGGGAGAGGTGAACCACATTGGCAAGAACTGATATCGGACCGCCGCTCTATAGAGACATGCTACCCCCCATTTGCAAAGAAAACTATGGCAAGTGGAGCTACCATGAAATTCTTAAGCCCGGCGTTCTAGTACACGTATCTGAAACCGGAGCGAAGCTGTACACTGTACGTGCTGCTTCTCCGCGTCTGGTTAGTATCTACTTTATTCGTGAAATCTGCGATCTTGCAGACAAGTATTGCGACGGTTACATGAGATTTACCAGCCGTAACAACATTGAGTTCCTGCTCAGTGAAGAAGCTAATATTGATCCTCTAATTGCAGACCTGAATGCCAAGGGTATTCCCGTTGGTGGTACTGGTAACTCCATTACCAACATCGTGCACACTCAAGGTTGGGTACACTGCCATACTCCTGCTACCGATGCCTCCGGTATCGTTAAGGCTGTTATGGATGAGCTGTTTGAATACTTCACCAGCATGAAGCTGCCTGCCAAGATGAGAATCGCCCTGGCTTGCTGTCTGAACATGTGCGGTGCTGTTCACTGCTCCGATATCGCTATCCTGGGTATCCACAGAACTGTACCAACCATTGACCACGAAAACCTGCATAAGGTTTGCGAAATCCCGACTCTGACCGCTAGCTGCCCCACCGCAGCTATCCGTCCGAATCCTAAGCTTAAGTCCGTAGACATCAAAGCTGAGCGCTGCATGTACTGCGGTAACTGCTACACCATGTGCCCATCTGTTCACATTATCGATCCTAAGAACGATGCTGTGTCCATCTGGGTTGGTGGTAAGATTTCCAACAGCCGTATTGGCCCCAGATTCTCTCGTTTGGCCATCCCCTTCCTGCCCAACAATCCTCCCCGCTGGCCGGAGACTGTTGAAGCAGTTAAGAACCTGGTTGAACTGTGGGCAGCCAATGCACAGCCTGGTGAGCGTATGGCTGAGTGGATCGACCGCATTAGCTGGGAGAAATTCTTCGAGCTGTCCGGCCTTGAATTCACTGACAAGCACATCGACGACTTCACCTTGGCGCAGACCACATTCAGAAGCACAACTCAATTTAAGTGGTAAGAATATAGCCGCTTAGTTGGGCGTATAATAAGAACAGAATGCCGCCGCCGATTGGCGGCGGCGTCTGAATATATGTACCACCCGACAGGATGGTAAGAAACGGTGGTGTATTTAAATGGAAGAAATTAAAGCTAAAATCCTCGAGTATCTTGAAGGTGTTAGCAAAGAGAAGCCCCGTGTAATCGCTGAGAAGCTTGGCTTCAAAAAGAAAGAAGTTGACAAGGCTTGCTCTGACCTGGCTAAAGAAGGTAAGATTGAGTACCTGTATATTGGTACTTCTTTTGTTACCCTAGCTGGACGCGACCATACTCCAGGCTAGAAAAGCAGTAAGACATTTAATACTTACACATTAAAAGAGCGGAACGCCAGTTCCGCTCTTTTAATGTGTACCTTATAATAGCACACCTGAAATATGGGTTAAAATATTGTCAAGGAATAAAATTAAGAGGTGTAGGCCTTTTGGGGAAAAATGTATTGGTCAAAGTTAAGTCTAGCCGGACAGATCTGGATAATGAAACGGAAATTATAGAGCTTACCTCTCCCGGTTCTTTTTACAAAAGGGGAGACAGCTACTATATCATCTACAAAGAAACGGCTGTAACCGGCATGGAAAATGCCACCACATCAATTAAAGTTCAAGGGCGGGTAATAACCCTGGTCCGTAGCGGCAGTGTCAATAACAGACAGGTATTTGAACTGGGTAAACTGCATCGCTCTTGCTACCAAACTTCCTTCGGCAATTTGGATATGGCAGTTAAGCGTGGAACATTGAGGTTGACTTGACAGACCTAGGGGGAAGTATTAAGCTAGAATATGAATTAGAATTAAATCATGCCAAAGTAGGTAGAAATTCTTTAGATATACATATTAAGGAGGATAAACCCGTTGCAAGGATTGGTGGAGACCATTAGAAAAACTCTGGCCCAAGGAGTACAAAAGGCCATTGAAGGAGCCATGGAAAAGGGTAGCATTAATCAGGTCGAGATACCCGAGGTAGTAATTGAGGTGCCCAGGGAAAAGGGCCATGGTGACTTCGCTTCCAATCTGGCCATGCAATTGGCTCGGTCTGCTAAGATGGCACCGAGGAAGATCGCTGAAGCAATCGTAGACAACCTGGATCTCAAAGGAACCGGGGTAGAGCGGGTAGAAATTGCGGGCCCGGGCTTTATTAATTTTTATTTGGAACCTGGCTGGGTTTACGGGGTCATGCCCCTAATTTCCAGTGAAGATAGGAACTACGGTCGTCAGGAAATAGGTGATGGACGCCGGGTGCAGGTAGAGTTCGTAAGTGCTAATCCCACCGGCCTTTTGCACATGGGTAATGCCAGGGGAGCAGCACTGGGAGATAGCCTGGCAGCCATATTGGACTTTGCCGGGTATAGGGTCAGTCGTGAATACTATATTAACGACGCAGGAAATCAAATAGAAAACTTTGGCCGATCCTGGAGGTACGCTTCTTACAGCAATTGGGGCAGGACATTGCTATGCCCGAGGAAGGCTACCATGGGGAGGACATCACCGATACAGTAAAGGGTTATATAGAAAAACATGGCCGGGAACTGGCCGATGCTGAGGAAGCAGTTCGCCGCCAGACCCTTGCTGCCTATGCACTGCAGGAAAAGCTAGCCCAAATTAAAAGCACACTCCTTGACTTTGGAGTTGTTTACGATGAATGGTTTTCCGAGCAGTCCCTGCATGACAGTGGAGCCATTCAAAAAACCCTTGACGAGCTTCATAAGAGAGGCTTCATATATGAGAATGAAAATGCCCTGTGGTTTAAGGCAACTGATTTTGGTGATGAAAAGGACGAGGTGCTGGTCAGATCAAGCGGCATACCCACATACTTTGCAGCTGACATAGCATACCATTGGAACAAATTTGAACGGGGCTTTGATTGGGTCATTGATATTTGGGGGGCTGACCACCATGGCCATGTCAACCGCATGAAGGGTTCTATGGAAGCCCTAGGCTACAATCGGGATAATTTACACATAATCTTAATGCAGCTGGTTCGTCTCTACAGGGGGGGAGAAATTGTGCGCATGTCCAAGCGGACAGGCCAATTTGTAACCCTGGAGGAACTGGTCGAAGAAGTGGGCCGGGATGCCGCCAGATACTTCTTTGTTATGCGCAGCCCCGACAGCCACCTGGAGTTTGACTTGGATCTGGCTAAATCACAAACCAATGATAATCCGGTGTTCTACATCCAGTATGCCCATGCCCGTATTTGCAGTATATTACGCCAGCTGCAGGAACAGGGACGTTTTCTGCCTCCGGTGGAAAACATAAATGCCTCCCTCTTAACAGAAGAAGCGGAGCTGGCCCTATTAAGAAAGCTGGCTGATTTCCCTGAAGAAATTGCCTCTGCGGCTGAACTGCTCTCCCCCCATAGAATTGCTCGTTATATGCATGACTTGGCGGGACTGTTCCACAGCTTCTATAATAGTCACCGGGTTATAACGGAAAATGAAGAGCTCTCTAATACCCGCCTGGTATTGGTGAATTGTGTACGTATAGTGCTGCGAAATGCCCTGGGTCTCCTGGGCTTGACAGCACCGGAAAAAATGTAAGGGAAGAAGTTTTTTATGAAGGAGATTATCTTGTCCACCGCTACCGGGGTCGCGGTGGGCCTCATTTTTGCTATCTTGAAGCTTCCCGTTCCTGCCCCCCAGACAATGCCAGGGGTTATGGGAATTGTGGGGATTTTTATCGGCTATATGCTGGCAATAAGATTTGGGTGGGGAAGCTAAAGTATTGACAGGACAAGTCCCGATCGTTAGAATGGGATAGGCAGCCAAAATTCAACTGATTTTGACAGGAGGCAACCATGGCCAAGTTTATTTTCGTGACCGGCGGAGTGGTGTCATCCCTGGGAAAGGGTATAACCGCAGCTTCGCTAGGGCGGTTGCTAAAAAGCCGCGGGCTGAAAGTAGCCATTCAAAAACTCGACCCGTATATTAATATCGACCCAGGGACCATGAGCCTTACCAGCACGGTGAGGTGTTTGTTACAGAAGACGGTGCTGAAACCGATCTGGATTTAGGCCACTACGAGCGTTTTATTGATACCAATTTAAGCAAAAGCAGCAATGTTACCACCGGAGGAATTTACTGGTCAGTAATTAGCAAAGAGCGCCGGGAGATTACCTGGGCGGCACTGTGCAAGTCATTCCTCATATTACCAATGAGATTAAGGATCGCGTGTTACGGGTTGGCCGTGAGATGGATGTGGATGTGGTTCTTACCGAGATTGGTGGTACCGTGGGATATAGAATCCCTACCCTTCCTTGAGGCAATACGCCAATTGCGTACCGATTTGGGCAGGGACAACGTCATGTACATCCACGTTACCCTGGTGCCCTACTTAAGAATGGCCAATGAGCTAAAGACAAAACCAACCCAGCATTCAGTAAAGGAATTAAGAAGTCTTGGCATTCAGCCTGATGTGGTGGTTTGTCGGACCGAGAAGCCCTTCTCCAAGGAAATGGAGGAAAAACTGGCCCTATTCTGTGATATTGATAAAGAAGCAGTAATTCAGGCCGTGGATGCTTCCTCAATCTACGAAGTACCCCTGCAGATGGAGCAGGAGGGCCTCGATGATATTGCAGTGGAGAGACTGCGCCTCCAATGTGGCGAGGCAGATATGGATGAATGGCGAGACATGGTTGGCAGAATGAAAAACCTTAGTTCCTGCACCACCATCGCCCTGGTTGGTAAATATGTTGCCTTGCCTGATGCTTACCTCAGTGTAGCTGAGGCACTAAGACATGCCGGCCTGTTCCACGGATCTTCGGTGGAAATTCGCTGGGTGAATTCAGAGGACCTGGAAGCAAATCCTCCAGAGCAGTACTTAAAAGGTGTGGACGGGATTCTTGTTCCCGGTGGTTTTGGGGACAGGGGTATTGAAGGTAAGATTAAGGCCATCAACTATGCCAGGGTCAACAAAATTCCTTTCTTAGGTATTTGCCTGGGTATGCAGTTGGCGGTGGTTGAATTTGCCCGCTCCATCCTGGATTGGAAGGAAGCCAACAGTGCAGAATTTAACCAGCACACCCAGCATCCGGTTATTGATTTGCTGCCGGAGCAAAAGGATCTGGATAAAATGGGCGGCACCATGAGACTGGGAGCCTACCCCTGCAAGCTTGCAGCCGAAACACTGGCTCAGAAGGCCTACGGACAGGAAATTATTTACGAAAGACACCGTCACCGCTATGAATTAAATAATGACTTCCGAGCTGACCTGGCAACAGCAGGCATGACTTTCAGCGGCACCCTGCCCAACGGCAAGCTGGTGGAAATCATTGAATTGCAGGATCACCCTTGGTTCCTTGCTACCCAATTCCACCCTGAATTTAAATCCAGACCCAATCGCCCCCACCCATTATTCAGAGACTTTGTGGGAGCGGCCCATAAATTAAGCAGCAAATAAAAACAGGAATAAGGGACTATATTATAAGAAGACAGCTTTGGTATACTTTACCAGAGCTTTTCTTTTTATTAGGTAAACCTTCATTATAAGGTATTATTTTGATGAAGGGGCGTAAGCTAATAGGGGTCCTGTCTTAAGCCAATTTGAAACTTAAAGAAATACCTATAAGCCAAAACAGGGAGTTGATTATTTTGCGTCGCAAGTTAATAACGGGAGTGGTGATTGGCCTGGTGCTGGTTTCCTTGGCTGCAGCCATGGTTTTCCAGGGGGATACCGGAGACAGTGCGGATAGAGAAGGTGCCGGTGGACAGATAGCTGTTATTCGTATAGAGGGACAAATTGTTTCCTCAAGCCCCGGAGGATTTAATACCGGGGGAGTGGCGGCGGCAGACAGAATCGTTGAGGAGCTTAAGCGGGCCCGGGAGAACCCTGACATTAGGGCTGTGGTGCTGCGGCTTAATACCGGGGGCGGCACAACGGTAGGTTCCGATGAAATAGGTCAAGAGGTTGAACGTGTAAGGGAGGCAGGTAAGCCGGTTGTGGCGTCCATGGGTGAAATGGCTGCCTCGGGAGGCTACTGGATCTCAGCTAAGGCTGATAAAATTGTGGCCAACCCCTCCACTTTAACCGGCAGCATTGGGTTATAATTCAGATTACCAAGCTGAAAGAGCTATATGAAAAAATTGGTGTTGAGACCATAAACTTTACCACCGGACCTTACAAGGATATGGGAGCTACCAACAAGGATATTTCACCTGAAGAGGCCCAAATCTTTCAAAGCCTCATAGATGACAGCTACGAGGAATTTGTAAAAGTGGTGGCGGAGGGACGCAACCTGGATATGGACAGGGCCAGAACACTGGCTGACGGTCGTATCTACTCGGGAAAACAGGCCAAGGAATTGGGTTTAGTGGATGAATTAGGCAATTTCCAAGAAGCAGTGGACCTGGCGGCCCAATTGGCCAAAATTGAGGGGGAACCTGATTTGGTGGAGATGAGGGGTCCGGGTGGTTTTTGGCGGGACTTTTTGGGAGGAATCCAGGGTCGTTCAAATATACTGCCCATCCCCCTGGAAGGCTACTACTAATGCCTGACCCCAAGACCACACCCCTACCCATGAATAATTAGGATGGAGGTAAAGTTTATTGACAGACTTCAAAGATAAAAACCTTGAGGAACAGCCCATTAACCCTGCTAAAGAGGAAAATATATCTGATTGCAGCACCGCCGAGGTAGGGGTACAGGAGTATGCCAACCAGGCGGAGGAGGAGAATTATCCACCCCTGAGTTACTACGATATCATCTATGGAGTGCTCTTTGATCCCCTTAAGACAATGGGAAGAATTGCCCAAAATCCTCCCGTGGGAGCCACCTTCCTTATCGTCATAGCCCTGGCCTTGGTGGAACTGCTTACTGGATTATATACATCTGCCTACGGAGGGACAAGAAATCTTGGCCTGGAGATGGGGCTGCCCTTCACCCAAGCAATGATCTTCTCCGAGGCTTCGGGCGCTGCGCCGGTATTAGCCTTTCTGGGGACCATCTTTTATTTTTTAAAGTGGTTCTTTTATAGCGCACTGCTTCATCTATTAGCGGAGTTTTATGGCGGTAACGGCAGGGCCAAGACGGTATTTGTAATGTACGGCCTGGCGGGGCTGCCCGGTGCTCTGCTGATTCCCCTGGAGGTTTTAACAACCCTAGCCATACCGAGAATGGCCACAGTGGTAAACACGATTGGTGGATTAATTGTATTGGTTTGGGGAATTGCACTCCTTACCATCGGTATCCGGGAGGCCCATAAGCTAAGTACAGGCCGTGCCCTGGCCGTTGTTTTCACCCCAGTAGTTGCCCTAATTGTAGTGGTAGTTGTGACAATTGTGGGTGCTTTAACTGCCCTTTCATCCTTTATACCCTCTGGGTGGTAATACCAGTGGAAAAAACTTCTAATTTTTTGCCAATCTAGAAGGGATAAGGCTGTCGGTGTCGAAATCAAATAAACACAGTTTTGTGTGAATTGGTTTGTTATTTAGTAGGGGGTAGCTGAATATAATGGGTAGAGACACTATTGATATTCTCATAGTGGATGATCAGGTGGGAGTTAGACGACTACTCTTTGAGGCACTTTCAGATGAAGGCTATAAGGTTGAAATGGCAGCTTCAGGGGCAGAGGCATTAAATACATTAGCAAGATCCATCCCTTCCCTTATATTTTTAGACATGAAGATGCCGGGCATGACTGGTATCGAGACTTCATGAAATTCGGGCTCAATATGGCCAATTGACTGTAGTAATGATGACTGCCTATGGGGACGGGGAGATTGTGAATCAGAGCAGAGTACTTGGTGTTGAGCATTACCTGAATAAGCCCTTCGATCTGAATGATGTTCGCCATTTAGCTAAATTGCTAGTCTCTAACAATAAGGAGAGCGCCTAGTTTAAGTAGGAGATTAGTTCATAACCGGCTCTGTATTTCAGAGTAGAAAAAAGGAATTTAATCATCGGTGGCGAACTCTTTTAGCTAAAGAGGAGGTTATAGCGGTGCTGTTAACCACTGTCACCACGTTAGCTATTAGATGCCCGGAATGCGGGGCTTTAGAATTTCATAGCCTTTCACGCTTTGGCCTTGCTGGCAGGGGAAACATGCAGGTAACATGTTCCTGTGGTGCATTTCTATTGGGCATTGCCCGTAAGAAAAAGCACGGCTATTGGCTGCAGATTCCCTGTGTCATTTGTGAGACAAAGCATCTCCGTGAGGTTTCCGGTAGCCGCCTCTGGTCTGGAGAGGTCATTTACCTGACCTGCTCGGATTCTGGCTTAGAGCTTGGTTTTGTGGGCCGGGCAGAAGAGGTCAAGAAGCTGGCCCAAACCCTGGATACAGGTTTGGAAACACTGATGGATGAGATTGGGTATGATGAATACTTTAATAATCCTGAGGTTATGCATCAGGTAATGCAGTGTCTCCAAGAAATTGCCGATAATGGTGGGCTGTTTTGTCAATGCGGCAACCAGCGCATCGAAGTGGATGTTTTTTTAGACAGGCTGGAGCTCCATTGCAAAGAATGCGACAGCATTAATATAGTGTATGCTGAAACGGAAGAAGACCTGAGAGTAATTGAGCAGGTGGAAACCATTGAACTGGCCAGGCACGGCTTTAAATGCCTGGACAGCGTATCAAATTCCAACAAGCCTGCAAAAAAGACCCGGCGAAAGCGGAATAAACAGCAGTAGCAACATAATTCCGGGCTACTAGGGCCATACTGTCTATGACTCTTGCTTTTGGGATATAACCGTTCTTCCGCCGGAATATGGTTCCTGAACCTAGCTTGGCACCAGTTCGTCGGCTTAGACGCGGTCCAAGCTTTTTCTGTTTTTATGGGCATAATAATTATATAAAAATGAGGAGGCTTAATAAGATGCCATTAGTTCCTGTTACCGAATTATTAAAAAAGCCGAAGAAGGCAAATATGCCGTAGGTGCTTTTAACGTAAACAATATGGAGATAGTACAGGCTATCCTGCAGCAGCCGAAGCGGAAAAAGCTCCTGTAATTATGCAGGCAAGTCAGGGAGCTATTAAATATGCTGGCATTGAGTACATCTTCACCTTGGCCAACCTAGCCGCCAGCCAGGCCACTGTGCCGGTTGCCCTGCACCTGGACCATGGTACAAGCTTTGAACAGTGCATGAAGTGCATCCGGGTAGGCTTTAGCTCCGTAATGATCGACGGTTCCAAGCTGCCCTTAGAAGAAAACATTGCCCTAACAAACAGGGTTTTAGATGTGCCAGAGCAACCGGAGTATCCGTTGAGGCAGAGCTAGGTAAAATTGGTGGTACTGAGGATGACATCCATGTTGATGAAAAGGATGCCTTTTTCACAGACCCAGAAGAGGCCCGGTATTTTGTAGAAAAGACCGGTGTAGATTCCCTGGCTATTGCCATCGGTACAGCCCATGGTCAGTACAAGGGTGTTCCCAAGCTTGACTTTGCCCGCCTGGAAAAGATAGCCGGTCTGGTTAACATCCCTATCGTTTTACACGGCTCCTCGGGTGTTCCCGATGAAGCGGTACAGCAGGCAATTTCCCTGGGCGTTCGCAAGGTAAACATTGACACCAACATCCGGGAGGCCTTTGTTTACGCCTGCAGACAAGTCATAGAAAAAGATGCCAAGGAAATCGATCCCCGCAAAGTCCTTGGCCCAGCCAGGGAAGCTGCCACCCAAGTCATCCGCGAAAAAATTCGCGTCTTCGGCAGCTCGGGAAAGGCCTAGGCTTATACTGAGGACATCGGGGACCTGCCTGAGCAGGACGGAAAAGGAATACTTATAAGCAGAGCGGGAGGGTACTAACATGCTTTTGTTTTTAGACACTGCCAATGTTGATGAAATCAGGGCTGCTTACTCCCTGGGCGTTATTTCTGGAGTAACTACTAATCCATCCCTGATAGCCAAGGAAGGTCGGGATTTTGCTGAGGTGGTTAGGGAGATTGCCTCTATAGTAGACGGGCCTATCAGCGCCGAGGCGATTAGCCTGGATGCCGAGGGGATGCTTAAAGAGGCGGTAGAGCTAGCGGCCATTCATACTAATATTGTGGTGAAGCTGCCCATGACTCCAGAGGGACTAAAGGCAACCAAGGCCTGCTCCCAAAGGGGAATCAAGACCAATGTCACCCTGATATTCTCTGCGAATCAGCCCTATTGGCAGCAAGGGCAGGTGCCACCTATGTGAGCCCCTTCGTGGGGCGTCTTGACGATATTGGCCACGACGGGATAGGGCTTATTTATGAAATAGTAGAGATTTTTGATAACTACGACCTGGATACACAAATAATCTCAGCCAGCATTCGCCATCCACTACACGCACTTCAGTCCGCCAAGGCCGGTGCCCATATTGCCACCATACCCTACAAGGTACTGCTGCAAATGACCAAGCACCCCCTTACGGATAAAGGAATTGATGCCTTCCTGGCAGACTGGGCGACCCTCCAAAAGTGAGTCAAGGGACGATCCTTTGACTCATACCTTAATGCCAACTTGACTGCTGCCGATGCCGGGTCTATACTAAAGGTTAAGACCCGGCAAGGGTTGTTCTTTGGAGGAGTCCAAGTGGCTAGATATTTCAGACATGTTATTTGCAGATGCAAGGAAGCTTGGCAGCAACTGCTTGATTTACCGGAAGCTCCACAATATGTGGCCAAGGGGATTGCCTTGGGATTTGCCTTTGGATTCCTGCCCATTCCTATTATTAATATTCCCCTTTCATACTTAGTTGCAAAATCCTTCGTGTGCATGCAGTTGCTGCAGCTCTAACTGTTTGCCTTTTCAAGCCAATCATGCCAATTTACCTTACCTTGAATATCCTTACAGGAAGATTATTAATGGGCGGAGAAAGAAGTCCACTACCTATTAATATTAATCCTATCATTGAGATACCTCTCTTACACAAGGCCCTAATTTTAATTAAAGATTTGGGAGTGCCCTTCCTGGCTGGAAGTGTTGTAAATGCTGCGCTCGCCGGGATTATTGTATATTTCATCGCCCACAGAATTCTTTTAAGCCGCCAACAGTTCAAAAAAAACCTAGCTTGGCAAAGGCGAATAAAACCATATAACCCTGGTTATACAGTTAAGTAGAACAAATAAAGGTGGTATTGACTTGTCAGAGATTCAGAAACCTGCCATGACCCAGGCGGAATTTGAGGCTAAAACCATGCGTGAATTATATGCCATGCCCGGGAATTGGAGATACCAGGTTATTATAAGCTCAGAAAAAAGAACTCATCTTTGAGATAACCAAGCTGCAAACCCAGAAAAGCGGGGTTTCCCTGGCCGGTGGGGTACTAGAAATTTTGCCTGACGGCTATGGCTTTTTGAGGCCATCGACTATGTGCCAAGTAATGATGACATATATGTCTCTGTGTCCCAGATACGCAGATTTGACCTGCGGACAGGTGATATGGTCTTTGGGCAGGTGCGCAAGCCTAAGGATAACGAACGTTACTACGGACTTCTAAGGGTAGAGCAGGTAAACGGCAACAATCCTGACTTGGCTACGGGACGTATGCATTTTGAAGGACTTACCCCCCTATATCCCCAAGAACGTATTAAGCTGGAAACCGAAGCCTATAAAATTTCCACCAGGATAATCGACCTTATCTCTCCCCTGGGAAAAGGTCAGCGTGGTCTCATCGTTGCCCCTCCAAAAGCCGGTAAAACAATCTTGATTAAAGAAATTGCCAATAGCATCACTACTAACCACCCGGAGACTGAGCTGTTTATATTATTAATTGACGAAAGGCCGGAGGAAGTTACCGATATTGAACGTTCCGTTAAGGCTGAGGTTGTTAGCTCCACCTTCGATGAGCCGCCGGATAACCACGTAAAGGCTCTGAAATGGTGTTGGAGAGGGCTAAACGTTGGTGGAGAGCGGCAAAGACGTGGTTATTTTGCTGGACAGCATCACCAGGCTGGCCAGAGCCCACAACCTGGTTATCCCCCCAGTGGACGGACACTTTCCGGGGGTGTGGATCCCGCTGCACTGCACAAGCCTAAACGCTTCTTTGGAGCTGCCCGGAATATGGAGGAAGGCGGCAGCCTTACCATCCTAGCCACAGCACTGGTCGAAACCGGCAGCCGGATGGATGATGTTATATTTGAGGAATTTAAAGGTACCGGCAATATGGAGCTGATTTTGGATCGGAAGCTTGCGGATCGCCGTCTCTTCCCGGCCATAGATATTCAGCGCTCCGGCACTCGCGGGAAGATTTACTCTTTTCCCGGGATGAATTGGAATATGCCTGGAGCCTAAGACGAGCCATCGCCAATATGACCCCCATTGAATCCTTGGAAAACCTCCTGGATCGGATTAAACACACCCGGACAAATGCAGAAATGCTCTATGATTTTAAACCAAAGCCCCGGGTCCAAGCCTCACCGGAACCTGAATTGCAGGTAAAAAGACAATACCGTCGGAGAACAGCCGTTGAGCCACAACAACAATAAACTTGCCAATTAATGTATAAAGCACCATTACTTCGGGTAAACTGCTAATAGTTTGTTTTACTCGAGGTGATTTTTATGAAATTAAACATAACTAAGAAAAAAGTAATTGCGGTTTTGGCTGCTTCCATAATTACCAGCTCAGCCTTTGGAGTGATGCCGGTTAATGCAGGTCCTGACGAGGTTATCAGTCAGGATGGCATCTATACACCACCGGTGGCCCAGCAGGAAATTATTAATGAGGTTAAGCCTGCGGCCAAGGTTGCCAGGGTGGAAATAGAATATAAGGTACGCCCAGGGGATAATCTTTGGAGTATTGCCGAGCGTTCCGGTGTTTCCATAGCAAAGCTGGCCCAGGCCAATAATCTGAGTCAAGAGGAACTGATTTTTGCCGGTCAAACCATTACTATTCCCGGATCCTCTGCAACCTATCACCAGGTGGTCAGCGGGGAAACCCTTTCCCATATTGCTGCCCAATATGGTGTGGATGTAAGGGAGCTAATGCAGGCCAATAACCTGACAAACGCGGACTTTATCAGGATAGGTATGAGATTAACTGTTCCTGGGGAAGTGGCGGAGGAGGCTGTTCCTACTTCCGGTACCCAGTATGGTAAAATCCAAATTGGTGGTTGGGCTTGGCCGGTGGCGGGGGAAATAACCTCCCTCTTCGGTATTCGAGGCGATCGTCCCCATGAGGGACTTGATATTGGTGCCGGGGAAGGGGCGGTAATATCTGCTACCGAGCAGGTACGGTGGTTTGGTCTGCCCCCAGGGGTACCTATGGCCTTACGGTAATTCTGGATCACGGCAACGGTATAAGATCCCTTTATGCCCACTGCTCCAGCTTACTTGTACATGAAGGTCAGCAGGTTAAGAGGGATCAACCCATCGCCAGGGTAGGCAACACCGGTAATTCCCAGGGGCCTCACCTGCATATGGAAATTCTGCGCCAGGGTGTTCCTCTGGATCCCTTGCTGTTCCTTAAGGAACGACTTTTTGGATAACAACAAAAAATCCCCCATCCATTGATGGGGGCATTTTTATTTATTAAGTTATCCGTAACGCCGTCCCTGTGTTCCCGTCAAATGAGTTTTATTACTTAAGACTCGCTGTCCAACTGCTTCCGGAGGCAGTATATATAAGCGCTTTAGTTGATGGGAAAAGGCCTTGGGCCTATGTCTCTTCCAGGGTTGGGGGCGTCTCTCAAAAAAGGTTTTGCAAGCTGCGGCCCTTTGACTTGGCTACTATGGGCAATGCAGCGCCGAAAAAATTTAAGTTAACCTTTTATTTGGGACATAAGGAAGGTAAAAAATAAATCAGTAAAACAAGATGACCGCCGGGTTTGCCGGCTATAAAAGGGCAGATAAGAGGTACCCTAAAAAAGTGCGGACTATCATTTAAGTTCCATCACGGGTAAAGAGAGCATCACATCCTTTCAATAGTTTAACAAATTCTTGTCTTGTTGGTGGTCTGGGATTACCAGGGTCCCCTGACATGGTTGGAGCAGCGATCTTAACTAGCCCTCCTGGGGGACCTAACGAATCACCTGGACTAACCCAGGGCTTCGCTGCACCAACCTGTACGGAATCTCCCGTTATACTCAGGTGGTCCGGTTTGCCCGGTGGTGGTTTCACCCCCTCTTCTTTGAACATTCTGCTTGGTGGACCGGATGGCCAGGTTATATTGTTACTGATGTCTTCAGGTATATGTTTGATGTAGGACATCTAAATCGCCTCCCTCAGCAGTGTCAAAGAGGACCAAATATTCAGTTGTAGTAAGCCTGCCTATAATTCCAGGGCTGTCAGTGGAGCAAATACTCCCGGCGGAGGTATATCTCATCCCCGTAGACTAAGCTTCTGGGTGCAGGCATATACCAAATTTTGGTATATAAACTATATACGCCACCTGTTTTCAAATACCTTTTTTTGGAAATAATATTTTTATAAATATTTTCGAATACAAATTTGAGTTTTTTTGGGAAACTGGGCGGCTGAAAAACTTTCTTGCGGCACTTGCCCATCTATGCTATAATATCGACGTATGTTTATAGGCAAAGATAACTTTGACCTTATACTATCATACATAACCATTGATAGTATAAATAGCCCGCAGGCATTTAGCATTCGAGAAAGAAGGTGAGTTTGTCCAATGAAAGAAAAGATCCATCCCAAGTATAATGAAGTTGAAGTTCGCTGCGTTTGCGGGAACACCTTCACCACCGGTTCCACCAAAAAGGAAATCAAAGTGGAAATATGCTCCAACTGCCATCCCTTCTACACGGGGGCTCAGCGTCAAATAGAAGTTGGTGGCCGGGCCGACAAGTTCCGTAAGAAATACGGCTTGAAATAGCTAACTTAGCAGAGCAGGGGCTCTGCTATTTCTTTATATACACTAAGGAGCAAAGCCTTTAATGCAGTCCATAAGGATGGTGACACATAAGTGTTAGATAAGCTCCAGGCATTGGAAGATAAATATGAACAACTGGAGGCTCAGGTAAGTGATCCTGAGATTATTGCCGATAGGGTAAAATGGCAGCAATTAGTTAAGGCCCATTCGGATTTGGGAGATGTGGTGCAAGCCTTTCGGGAGTACAAAAAAGTGCTCTCGGGTATAGAAGATTCCAAAGCAATGCTGGAAGATAAGCTTGAGCCCGACTTCAAAGAGATGGTGGAGTTGGAGATTGATGAGCTAGAAGAAAAAAAGGTAGAGCTGGAAAATAAGCTAAAGGTTCTGCTGCTGCCTAAGGACCCCAATGATGATAAGAACGTGGTTGTGGAAATCCGTGGCGGCACCGGGGGAGACGAGGCTGCTTTATTCGCCGGAGATCTGTTTAGGATGTACTCCCGCTATGCCGAGCGTAAGGGCTGGCGTATTGAGGTAATGGAGGCCAACGAAACAGACCTGGGTGGATTTAAGGAGGTTACCTTTGTTATTGAGGGTAAGGGTGCCTACAGTAACCTGAAGTTTGAAAGCGGGGCACACCGGTTCAACGGGTGCCGGCCACCGAAAGCGGCGGGCGCATTCACACCTCTGCGGCAACTGTGGCAGTCATGCCAGAGGCGAGGAGGTTGATATCGATATCAATCCCAATGATATTAGAATAGATTTATTCTGCGCCAGCGGTCCCGGAGGTCAGTGTGTAAACACCACCCAGTCTGCGGTGCGCCTTACCCACATCCCCACCGGGACAGTGGTATCCTGCCAGGACGAAAAGTCCCAGCACAAGAATAAAGATAAGGCCATGCGTGTTTTAAGGGCAAGGATTCTGGATAAGGCCATAGAAGAGCAGCAGAAGGCCATTGCCGGTACCCGCAAGTCCCTGGTGGGCAGCGGCGACCGCAGTGAGCGTATCCGCACCTACAACTTCCCCCAGAACAGGGTAACGGACCACCGCATTGGCCTGACCCTGCATCGCTTAGAATATATACTCCAGGGGGATATGGACGAAATTATCGAAGCCCTAATTACAACCGACCAGGCAGAACGGCTAAAGGCGGTTGAAGAGTAGATGGGTGCTTTAGGGTAGCCTTTTGAGGGCTAAAAGGGGTTTTTCTTTGGGGTCTCGCCTTGGGCGGGGCCCTTTGCTTGTGTGCGGAGGGCTTGGTTTTTTGACTTATTTGGCTTGTTCTATTATATTTTAATGGCTGGCTTATCAAATAAAGGCTTCAAAATATTTAAAGGGAAATTGGAGAAGTGCCATGAACGTACAAGGGGCTTTGAAAGTGGGTAGAGTATATCTTAGGGAGCGGGGAATTGGTTCCTGTGATATTGATGCCAGGGTTTTGTTGTCAAGGGTTACTGGATTGGACCATACGGGTATTTTATTGAATGGTGATAGGGTGCTTTCTGGAGGAGAACGGGAGGATTATAGTAGGTTATTGGAGCGGAGGGCCGAGGGGGAGCCGGTGGCTTATCTGGTCGGAGGTAAGGAGTTTATGGGGCTGGACTTTATGGTTAGCCCGGCGGTACTGATTCCTAGGCCGGATACAGAGCTGATGGTGGAGAAGGCGATTGAACTCCTGAAGGAAGGGAAAATCAATCTCCTGGTTGTCGATGTGGGGACCGGCAGTGGAGCCATTGCTATAAGCTTGGCTTATTTAGTTCCAGAACTCCTTGTGCATTGTGTTGATATATCTGCCGATGCCCTGGAGGTGGCAGCTAAAAATGCAGAGTTAAATGGGGTTGCCCAAAGGGTAAAGCTCCACCAGGGAAATCTGCTTGCTTCCCTTCCCCAGGAACTTTTAGGCAAGGTGGGACTAATAACCGCCAACCTACCCTATATACCAACGGAAGACATTCATGCCTGATGCCAGATGTAAAAACTATGAGCCTCATTTAGCYCTAGACGGGGGAACTGACGGCTTAGACCTATATCGGCAGATTCTACCCGCCGCCCAGGCCTTCCTCCAACCAGGCGGCCACCTTCTCATGGAGATAGGCCCCGGACAGGGAGAAGCCACCCTGGCCATACTCCCTGAGGAAACCTGGCAGGGCAAACTGTACCATGACCTGGCAAATCGCGAACGATTGGTGGTAGCGACGAAAGCTTTAGCAGTATAAGCCGAGGTAACTTAGCCCAGCCCAACCACCGCACTATACGTGGTCACCAGCCCGATGGCACAAATTAATGCTCCACTCAGCCTGGACAAGTTACCCCAGGCCTTGTTATTGAACAGGCTCCTGCCATGGAAGAGATCTTTACAAAGACTAGTCCTACGGACACCAGGGCAATGGCTCCGCCGATGCCAAAGGCAAATACCAGGGCAAGCCCCGTCATCAGTGCGCCGCTGCTGACTGATAAAAGAAGGATGGCCAGGGCGCTTGGACAGGGCATTAGGCCGTTGGTAAAGCCAGTAGCAGGATATCTAGTAAACTACCGGGGCGATTTAAGCTTTTTCTGGAGAGCTTACTGCCAGACAGCCTGCCGGAGGATAACTGGCTGGTAAAAACCTTCCTTTAATAGGGCCGGCAGGGAAGCCTTGATGATGGGTATGTCCACAGCCGCAGCCGCAGGTGGTGTTCTTGCGGAGCAGCATGCGCAGGCCCACCAGCACAATGATCGCCCCGGAAATGAGCTTTAACCAGAGCTCCATTTGCTCCTGAGGTATTTCAGTGCTATTGATAGCTATGGTGGCGGCAGAATGGGCCATGAAGGCCATTACTACTATAACTAAAGTGTGTGTAATGGCAGAGGTTAACCCCAATAACACAGCATCACTGGAACGTCCCCGGGACATGACCAGATAGGCTCCCATAATACTTTTCCCATGTCCTGGCTCCAGGGCATGCAGTGCCCCAATCCCCAGGGCCGACCCAAAATACAACCAGAAATCCAATGCCTGTACCCCCTTGATTTGTGGTATTCCGTTGGTTGGCTTGTATATAGAACTTATTCGGCGGGGGCGGGAAATTATTCCTCATTACTGGATATGCGGAAAAGAAATATGATATACTGTCCCGGTAAAGGACGGAGATAAAGCTATATGGAAACAAAGGCAACGACAATAAGGAAGGTTAGTCCGACGAGGCCAGAGCCGGAAATTATAAGTTGGGCTGCGGACATACTAACAAAGGGCGGCTGGTGGCCTTTCCCACTGAAACAGTCTACGGGCTAGGGGCCAACGGCCTCGACCCAAATTCCGTGGCCGGTATATATGGGGCCAAAGGGAGACCTTCGGACAATCCCCTAATATTACACGTATCCCATCCGGACCAGGTGGACAAACTTAGCACACTGAATAAAATTGCAAAACAGCTAATGGAGAAATTTTGGCCAGGTCCCCTTACTTTGGTGCTGCCCAAAAACCAGGCATACCGGCAGAAGTAACGGGAGGGCTGGATACTGTGGCGGTAAGGATGCCAAACCATCCGGTGGCCCTTGCCCTCATTGGGGCAGCGGGGGTTCCGGTGGCGGCACCAAGCGCAAATAGGTCCGGCAGGCCCAGCCCTACAACGGCAGAGCATGTACATACGGATTTAGCGGGGCGGATAGATGCTATTTTGGATGGTGGACAGGCGGGAATGGGTGTGGAGTCAACGGTGCTTGATTTAACTTCTGAGATACCCATTATCCTGCGACCGGGCGGGGTGACCTTTGAACAGCTTCAGGAGTTTTTAGACTCGGTAACAATAGATCCATCGGTGCTTGGGGAGAGCTCCCGGAGAACATGGCCCCCAGATCGCCTGGGATGAAATACCTCCACTATGCACCCTCGGCCAGTCTCCTTCTCTTTGAGGGCAAGGGGGAAGCAAACTCCGGTTAATCACGGAGAGGGCCGAAAAATTAATGGGCCAGGGGCTAAGGGTAGGGATTTTGGCCACAGAGGAAAATGCCGGGAGGTATCCAGGGGAGGCCATAGTACTGGAGCTGGGCTCTAGCCTATCCCCTGAAGCTGCTGCTCGGTACTCTTTGGACGTTTGAGGGATTTTGATCGCCTGAAGGTGGATGTTATCCTAGCCGAAGGCTTAGAAACCAGGGGCATGGGATTGGCTGTAATGAATCGCCTGCGGAGAGCGGCAAGGGAAGTTATAGGATGCAGCTAATACTTTAGTAATATGATATGCTATTTTCATCCTTTGGGACATACATATTAGCCTAGGGATATATCTACCAGTGATACCTAAGGATGGTGGAATAATTGAGTTTGCTAACTCTACTGGCCCTGGCGGTGGCTTTAGGGTCAGATGCCTTTTCGTTATGTGTGGGCATTGGCATGGCCGGTGTAAATAAACGGCAGATTGCCATAATCAGCCTGACGGTTCTGGTCTTTCATATTTTCATGCCTCTTTTGGGGTGGTACGCGGGAGGATTCCTCGGCGAAAGGCTTGGTCGAGCGGCAGGTATTGCTGGGGCAGCCTTGCTGGTCTACCTGGGTGTCAAAATGATTTGGGATGTATATAAGGCCGAGAACGAAGGTCCCCACTTTGTAATAACCAATACGGGGGGACTGCTGCTCCTTTCTGCCAGCGTTAGCTTGGATGCCCTTAGTGTAGGGTTTACCCTGGGTACCCAGCAGGTTTCCTTACTCCTGGCAGCAGGAATAATAGGGTTGGTGGCAGGTCTTATGACCTTGGCCGGTCTGACCCTGGGCAAATATATTGGCGGGTGGATTGGTGACAAGGCCCAATTGGTTGGCGGCGTCATACTGGCAGGCATAGGCATCAAACTATTTTTTAGTCAAAACAAATATTCCTTTTTCCTGTATACATATATCCTTTGACAGGAAATACAGTATAGCTTGTAGAAATGTAATAAACTGTCCGTTAGAAGCGGGCAGTTTTTCTTATGGCCTTTACCATCCCTGGGAATAATAGCACCAAGGAGTGGAACTATGGAAAAGAAAGTACTTTTTATTTGCACAGGAAATACCTGCCGCAGCAGCATGGCCGAAGGCCTAGCCAAAGCCCTGGCTGCCAGAAGCATATTGAGGGAGTTAGCTTCTCCTCTGCCGGGACCATGGCCTGGCCTGGTGAAGGGGCTGCCGACAATGCCATCAAAACACTATCGGAGCAAGGAATTGAAATTTCCGGGCACAGGGCTAGGCCCCTAACGCCAGAATTGATCTGCCGGGCAGACCTTGTGTTAACCATGACTGCTGCTCACCAGGAGCAGGTTCTTAGCATGGTCCCGGAGGCAGAAGGGAAAGTCTTTACCCTAGGTTCCTATGCCGGTATCAAAGGAGACATACCAGATCCCTTCGGCAGTTCCTTAGAAAACTATCGATTTTGTGCCGGGGAGATGAAAAAAATGATTGCCCTGGCCCTGGAAAAACTAAAAAAACAATCCTCATAGGGAGAAAAATAGAGGATAAGATAGATTTATGGAGAATGACCAATTATCTATTGCTTGGAGGAAGAAAAATTGGAAAAAATTACAGTTGTAGTGGGCAGCGACCATGCAGGCTTTGAGATGAAGGAAAAAATATGTGCTTACCTGGAAGGTAAGGGTATTTCCGTTCAAGATATGGGCTGTAACAGCACAGAATCCTGTGATTACCCCGACTTCGCCTGGCGGTGGGAGAAAAGATTCGCTCGGGTGCCTGCCAGAAAGGCATTCTAGTATGCGGCTCAGGGGTTGGCATGGCTATTGCCGCCAACAAGGTGCCGGGCATCAGGCTGCTAATATCTTTGATCCGGTGATTGCAGGGCTGGCCAGGGAACATAATGATATAAATGTACTGACCCTGGGCTCCAGATTTCTGGATTTGCAGAAGGCCGTAGAGATTGTAGATAAATTTATGAGCACAGAGTTTGCCGGTGACCGCCATGCAAAGAGGGTTAACAAAATCGCTGATATAGAAAAGAAATATTCCTGATATAAATTACCATCTAAAAAGAAGAGGAGATGTTAAAAAATGTACAAAGGAATCCTTGCCCAAACCGATCCCGAGCTGGCCAGGGCCATAGAATTGGAGCTTTTGCGCCAGCAAAGAAATATTGAGCTCATTGCCTCGGAAAACTTTGTCAGCCCAGCGGTATTAGAGGCCCAAGGCTCAGTCCTTACCAATAAATATGCCGAGGGCTATCCCGGCAAGCGCTATTACGGTGGTTGCGAATTTGTAGATATAGCAGAAAGCCTGGCTATTGCCAGGGCTAAAGAGATATTTGGAGCAGACCATGCCAACGTTCAGCCCCATTCCGGTGCCCAGGCAAATTTTGCTGTATATTTTGCCCTCCTGACACCCGGCGATAAAATACTGGGTATGAACCTGGCCCACGGCGGTCACCTGACCCATGGCAGCCCGGTGAATGTTTCCGGAAAATATTTTAATGTGGTGGCCTACGGTGTGGAGGAAGAAACCGGCCAAATAGATTATGACAAGCTTCGTCAGATAGCCCTGCAGGAAAAGCCCAGGATGATCGTGGCAGGGGCCAGTGCCTATCCCAGGGCCATTGACTTTAAACGTATTGGTGAAATAGCTAAGGAAATCGATGCCTACCTCTTTGTAGACATGGCCCATATCGCCGGATTGGTGGCGGCCGGCCTGCACCAAAATCCGGTGCCCTATGCAGATGTAGTAACCACCACCACCCACAAAACCTTAAGGGGACCCAGGGGCGGCATGATTCTCTGCAAGGAGCAATACGCCCAAATGATGGATAAGGCCATCTTCCCCGGCAGTCAGGGTGGTCCGCTGATGCACGTTATAGCCGCCAAGGCTGCGGCCTTTGGCGAAGCCCTTAAGCCTGAGTTTAAGGCCTACCAGCAGCAAATCATCAACAACGCCCAGGCCTTGGCCCAGGGCTTAATGACCCGCGGCATAAACCTGGTATCCGGCGGTACCGACAATCACCTAATGCTGGTAGACCTCCGGGGTACAGGAATCACGGGTAAGGTTGCTGAAAAGCTTCTGGACGAGGTTCATGTAACCTGCAACAAAAACGCCATTCCCTTCGACCCGGAAAAGCCCTTCGTTACCAGCGGCATCCGCCTGGGAACTCCCGCAGTAACCACCAGAGGCTTTAAAGAGGCCGACATGGATACCATAGCTGAAATCATCACCAGCACCCTGAAAAACCCAGAGGACGAAGCTGTAAAAGATCGTGCCAGGGCGATGGTTAAGGAGCTGTGCGATAAGTATCCGCTGTACTAAGGGGGGAGTAGCATGCGCCCCTCCTGGGACGAATATTTTATGGAAATTGCCAGGGTGGCTGCCACCAGATCAACATGTCTGCGCCGGAAGGTCGGCGCAGCCCTTGTTAAGGACAAAAGAATCTTAACAACCGGGTACAACGGGGCGCCCGCTGGTCTTAACCATTGTCTTGACATTGGCTGCCTAAGGGCAGCATGGAAATTCCCTCCGGCCAGAGACATGAGCTTTGCAGAGGACTCCATGCCGAACAAAACGCCCTTATTCAGGCAGCGGTACACGGCATACCTATCCAGGGCAGTATCATATTTGTTACACACCAGCTGTGTTCTGTGTGCTAAAATGATAGTAAACGCAGGTATTCGCAAAGTGGTCTTTGCGGGGGATTACCCGGATGAACTTTCCTTGGAGATATTTAAAGAAGCAGATATAGAGCTTCAGAGGTTTTCCTAAAGGTCAGAAAGATTCTGGCCTTTTTCACTTGGCTAGGAGCTAAAGACAGTTACAAAATTAAAACCCATAGAAAAATTTAATTATACATGCAGGATTAGCTAAATTTATGCCTAATGTCTAATAATTGTGGGTATCGACATATTAAAAAACTCAAAGCTAAAGAAGTAATTACTCTTTTTCCTGGAGGTTTTATTTTATGCTCACTAAAAATATCTCTCTCCCTAAGCTAAACAACCTATCCCCTACCATGGAATCTACCGCCCTCAAGCTCATGGAAGAAGCAGGCGAACTAGCCCAGGCCATCGGAAAACTCCGAGGCATGAGTGGTGAGCAAGCCCTCTGTGAGGAAAAAGAAGTAATGGAGCTAATCACCAAGGAACTCCTGGACGTGGCCCAAACCGCCGTCAGCATGATGTTTGTGCTGGAGGAACAATACGGAATCAACATCGAGCAGGCTAAGGAGCAACATGTTGAGAAGCTTGCCAAAAAGGCTATATAAACGTATAAGAAATTGATATACAATATCGGATGTAAACTTTTATGGAAAAAAGCAGAATAGGTCCGGGCAAGACCCGGAAAACTAGCTACTAGCCAGGGCAGGACAAGAAATAATACAGAACCCCTTTTTAACCCGGAGGTAACCAATGATCAAAGTATTAACCATATTTGGCACACGCCCGGAAGCCATCAAAATGGCCCCTTTAGTCCAAGAGCTAGGTAACCGGGGTGACAAAATACAATCCTACGTAGCCGTAACAGCTCAACACAGAGAAATGCTGGATCAGGTATTAGACCTGTTCAATATAGTCCCAGACTATGATTTAAACATCATGCAGCAGGGACAGACCCTATATGACGTAACCACCAGGGCCTTGGAAGGGCTTAAGGACGTACTAATAAAAAGCAACCCGGATCTGGTTTTAGTCCATGGGGACACCACCACCACCTTTGTGGCAGCTCTGGCAGCTATTATAGGCAGATACCGGTGGGGCACGTAGAGGCGGGGCTTCGGACCCATAATAAATATTCCCCCTTCCCCGAGGAAATGAACAGGCACCTTACCGGGGCATTGGCTGAGTTTCATTTTGCACCTACAGAGAAGGCCATGCAGAACCTAGTGAAGGAAAATACCAATCCCGACAATATTTTTGTGACGGGAAACACCGTAATTGATGCCCTGAAGGCAACGGTCAAAGAAAATTATGTATTTTCTGATCCGTTCCTGAATAATATAGATTTCGTGGGGCAGCGTGTCCTTTTGGTAACAACCCACAGGCGTGAAAACCTGGGTGAACCCATGAGGGCAATCTTTCAGGCCCTGAGAGAGATTGTGGAGACCCACCCGATGTGGCTGTGGTTTTCCCGGTTCATAAAAATCCGGCGGTACGTCGGGTAGTAAGTGAAGTGTTAGGCAATCTGCCAAGGGTACACCTGATAGAGCCATTGCATTATGAACCCTTTATCAACCTGATGCAGCGCTGCTACCTGGTGCTGACTGACTCCGGGGGCATGCAGGAGGAAGCTCCCTCCCTTGGTAAGCCGGTGCTGGTGCTCCGGGACACCACCGAACGACCTGAGGCAGTGGATGCCGGGACAGTAAAGCTGGTAGGTACTGGCAGGGAGGCTGTACTTGCCGAAACTAAGCGCCTCCTGAATGACAAACAGGCCTATAAAGCAATGGCTGAAGCGATCAATCCCTATGGTGATGGAAGGGCCTCCAAGAGGATTGCCGATTTCGTTTGTTACAAGTTTCATTTGTCAGATCAACAACCGCAAGAATTTTTAGTCAAATAAATACCACTAAATGTCAGTGCTGACAAAATAAAACTAAGTTATTAAAAAATTATTTAAAAAATTAAGCAAAATGACAATTTGGTTGGAGGAATAACGGCAACTTTGTAGAAGATATATCAAAAATAGCGTATGATGCATGTAAAAAAATTTCCAACCCGCCAAAGGCATTGTGAATTTTAGTATTTAATAAAAGCTAAAGTAAAAATAAAGGATGCGAATCAGGCCATGGGTGAAAACGGTAAGGGAAATCCCCTAAGGGCTATGGCCTTGGCCTCGTCCATCAGTGTAGAAATAGCGGCAGGTACCGTCATGGGATATTTTTCCGGGCGGTGGCTTGATAGTAAATTAGGCACCGATCCTTGGCTGATGATAGTAGGCCTGCTCCTGGGGTTAGCCGGGGGAATGTGGGGATTATACTCACGCTGGAGGCCTTTAACAAGAAGGACAAGGGGTGAACCAATGCTGGGAACCGAGATTAGAGTAGAAGATCAGTACATGCGCACAGTGAGATCGACCGCCCTGGTAGTAATCGCTGTGGCTATCATGCTGATAATGGATTTCCAGAACCCGGTTTATAGAGGACTATTTATCGGTTCCTTAGTCAGTTTGCAAAATGTTGTCATATTAAGTCGGAATATTAAAAAAATCGCACAAATAACCGATACAAGACAGGCAATTCCATATGTGAACAGGGGCTTTTTCTTTAGACTCATCATTATCATGGCCACCCTGTGGTTGTCTATCAGAATTCCTAGTATCAGCGTACATGCCGCAGCGGTAGGCTTGTTTGTTGCCCCGGCACTCTCAATTACAGACCTGCTTATAAGGGTGATTAAAGAGAGAGTCCTTCATCAGAGTCTCTCTCGTTAATAAAGTTAAACAATATAAACGAGAAGGGGGTGAAAATGCGTGGCTGCTGAAGGGCATCATGATATGCTACACCATGTTGAAGAGCAACTAAACTTCTGGAACATACCGTTGTTTACTGACTACGATAAGTACTGGCAAGTATTTGGCCTTAGCATCAGTCCTAGGACCATGATTATGACCTGGATTGCTATGGCTCTAGTATTGCTCTTTGCCTGGGCCTGTACCAGAAAACTGGATGTAAGGAAACCAGGAAAGGGACAGGTTCTTTATGAGTTGCTCTATGATTTCATGGGTGGGCAGGTTCTGGCCAACATGGGTCATAAGAGAGGGGCGCCCTTGTTAATATAGTATTTACTTTCTTTATTACTATAATATTTATGAACCTGTTGGGACTAATACCCTCCCTTGCATCACCGACCGCAGATAAAAATACCACATTTGGTCTGGCGTTGATAGTAGTGTTCCTAATCCATTTCTATGCTATCAAGTACAATGGAATCGGGGGGCACATCAAGCACTATTTCCAACCATACAAAGTCTTTGTAATCTTACACCTGGTAGAAGAAATTGCCAAACCAGTAACTATGGCCTTTCGTCTATACGGGAACATCTTCGCCGGTGAGGTACTTATAGCTGTACTACTTGGTCTGATACCCGCCTCGGCATACTTATTCGGTGCTTTCATACCGTCAGTTATCTGGCTTGGCTTCAGCGTATTCGTAGGTTTTGTTCAAGCCTTTGTATTCTGTATGCTGACAATTGCCTATATTTCTCAGATGGCAGCGGAACACCACTAATCCTTTGGGGTGTCAGGTAATTCACAATACATTAATCAATTAGGTATTGTACTGACACAAAAGAACAAGTGTTTATAAAAATTATTTTTGAAAGGAGGGGAAATGAATGGATGTTGCTGCAGCTGCTGCTTTAGGAACCGGTATTGCTGTAGGTCTGGCCGCTCTGGGTGGTGCCGTTGGTAACGGTCTCGTTACCGGTAAAACCGTTGAGTCCATTGCCCGTCAACCCGAACTTAGAGGTAACCTTCTTACCACCATGTTTATCTCTGTAGGTCTAATCGAAGCTATTCCCATTATTGCCGTAGTTATCGCCTTCATGCTGTTTGGCAAACTGTAAGCCGTTATTTTAATTTGTTTTTTATGGACAGGGGGCGATGTGGCGGGCTTATCGCTATGACCAAGCCCGCAATCGCCTTTCCTATTGTCCGCTTAGACAGGAAGGAGGGGAATTTGTGGAGGGTTTAATTACTAGCTTGAACTTTAACGGAACTCTGTTTGCCCAGATGTTCAACTTCCTGGTCTTATTAGTCCTGCTACGGGTGTTTGCCTACAAGCCTTTATGAATGTGCTGGAAAAGCGTAGGGAACTTATTGAAAGCAGCATCTCTGCAGCTGAAGAAGATAAAAAGCAGGCAGAACAACTGCGTGCCTCCTTACAAGCTGACTTGAAGCGTTCACGTGAAGAAGCTGCCGACGTTATGGCCCGTGCTACTAAATCTGCCGAGGATCAAGCTCAGCAGATTATAGAAGCAGCTAAAACAGAAGCGAATCGTGTTAAAGATTCAGCTCTGGCAGAAATCCAGCGGGAAAAGGAAAAGGCTGTGGCCGAACTGAGAGATCAGGTAGCTACACTCTCCATTTTAGTAGCTGGCAAAATTATTGAGCAGAAAATTAACGATGACATCCAAAAGGACCTGGTTAACAAATTTGTTAAAGAGGCAGGGGATCTGCCATGTTAAGAGGGGCCGTGGCCAGACGTTATGCCCAGGCCCTATATGAAATTGGCGAAGCCACCAATAGCCTTGAAGTTCTGGAAAAGGAATTAAAGGAAGTGGCCGAGACAGTTGAAGGGTCCCGGGAGCTCCAAAAGGTGTTATATCACCCTCAAGTTTTGCCTACTGAAAAGAAAAAGATTTTAAAAGCAATTTTTGGTGCTGAATACTCTGCCGAAGCCATGAAATTCCTTGCTTGCTGGTAGAAAAGCGCCGGGAAAATTATATTGTGGGTATTGCTGCCGAGTTTGTTGCTCTGGCCAACAAAGCCCGCAACACCGCAGCTGCCAGCATTACCTCGGCAGTTGAGCTTAGTGAAGAAAACAAACAAGAACTTCTAAAAGTACTGGCTAAGCTGTCCGGCAAAGAAGTTAGCCCAACCTTTGAGGTGGATCCTTCCCTTATTGGCGGCGTAGTAGTACGTGTTGGTGATAAAGTAATTGACGGAAGCATTAAAACCCGTCTTGCTACCCTGAAATCACGCCTCATGTCAAAAACCAGTTAATAGATAGGGGTGAACCAGTAGATGAATTTGCGACCTGAAGAGATCAGCTCGATCATTAGGCAGCAAATCGACAAATACGAGGCCCAGGTTGAAGTATCTGACGTGGGAACCGTTATCCAGGTCGGCGATGGTATCGCCCGTGTTTATGGCCTCGAGGATTGCATGTCTGCAGAACTATTAGAGTTCACAGGCGGTACTCTCGGTATGGCCCTTAACCTGGAGGAAGATAACATCGGTTGCGTTATTATGGGTCCCTATACCCATATTAAAGAAGGCGACCCTGTTAAGCGTACTGGACGTATTATCTCCGTTCCAGTAGGCGATGCTCTAATTGGTCGTGTTGTTAACCCATTGGGCCAGCCCATCGACGGCAAAGGCCCCATTAAAACAGATAAATACCGTGCTACCGAGCGTATTGCTCCCGGCGTTATTACCCGTAAATCAGTTTCCGTTCCTCTGCAGACAGGTATCAAGGCTGTTGACGCCATGGTTCCCATCGGCCGCGGACAGCGTGAATTGATCATCGGTGACCGCCAGACCGGTAAAACTGCTGTTGCAGTAGATGCCATCATCAACCAAAAGGGTCAGGACGTTATCTGTATCTACGTAGCCGTAGGTCAGAAGGCTTCCACCGTTGCCGGTGTAGTACAAACCTTGGAAGCTAACGGTGCCATGGAATACTCCATCGTAGTAGCCGCTAACGCTTCTGAGCCTTCCCCACTGCTCTACCTGGCACCTTATGCCGGTTGCGCCATGGGTGAAGAATTTATGGATAACGGCAAGGACGTTCTAATTGTATACGATGACCTGTCCAAGCAGGCCGCCGCTTACCGCGAATTGTCCCTGCTGCTGCGCCGTCCTCCCGGACGTGAAGCATTCCCTGGTGACGTATTCTATCTACACTCCCGCCTGTTAGAGCGTGCAGCCCGCCTGAACGAAGATTTCGGTGGCGGCTCCCTGACTGCTCTGCCAATCATTGAGACCCAGGCCGGTGACGTGTCTGCATACATCCCTACCAACGTTATCTCCATTACCGACGGACAGATTTTCCTGGAGTCTGACCTGTTTAACGCCGGTCAGCGTCCTGCGATTTCCGTAGGTTTGTCAGTATCCCGGGTTGGTGGTGCTGCACAAATTAAAGCCATGAAGCAGGTTGCCGGTCAGCTTCGTCTGGACCTGGCCCAGTATCGTGAATTGGCTGCCTTCGCCCAGTTCGGTTCTGACCTGGATAAAGCTACCCAGGCCCGTCTGAATCGTGGTGCCCGTACAGTACAAATCCTGAAGCAGGGTCAGTACAAGCCTTACCCTGTTGAAGAGCAAGTTGTAATTATCTTTGCAGCTGTTAAAGGCTTCATTGATGATATTGATATCAACCGTGTAGGCGCCTTCGAAGAAGGCTTCATCAACTACATGCGTTCCAGCAAGTCTGATATCCTGAAGGCTATCAAGACCGACAAGGAAATCAAGCCCGAGACCGATGCCAAGTTACAGGCAGCCATCGAAGAGTTTAAGAAGTCCTTTGCTTAAGAATACTTAAGTTAAAGGAAGTAAGGTGGTGATTTAGTAGATGGCCAGTGCGCAAGATATTAGGCGCCGGATTAAGAGTGTTAAGAATACCCAACAAATCACCAAAGCGATGAAGATGGTTGCTGCTGCAAAGCTGCGTCGTGCTCAAGAGTCAGTTGTATCTGCCCGTCCCTTTGCTACAAAAATCAAAGAGGTTCTGGGCCGAGTAGCTGCTGCCAGTGCAGGTGCCAGTCACCCGCTTCTTGAAGTGCGTGAGGTCAAAAAGACTTGCTACGTGGTAATTTCCGCGGACCGTGGTCTTTGTGGTGGCTTTAATGCAACGTGCTGCGGAAAGCTTCTAATGCAATTAAGGATCCTAAGAGCTCCGCTATTGTAGGGGTTGGACGTAAGTCCAGGGATTTCTTTAATCGCCGTGGCTATGAAATGGCAGCTTCCTTCGTTGGTTTAGGTGAAAATATTCAGTTCTTCCAGGCCAAAGAGATAGCTAAGTTTGTTATAGACAAATACATTGCTGGTGACTTTGACGAAGTTTATCTGGTATTTAGTGAATTCGTTAACGTTCTTACCCAGCGTCCGGTTGCAGTGAAACTGCTGCCTGTAGAGTCTCCTGCAGACGAATCTAAGGGACCAAAGGTGGAGTACATCTTTGAACCCTCTGCTGAGGCCGTTTTGGCGGATTTATTACCCACATATGTAGAAACAACGGTTTTCCGTGCTATGCTGGAAGCTAAGGCCGGCGAGCAGGGTGCCCGTATGACTGCAATGGATTCCGCTACTAAGAATGCCAAGGATATGATTAATAAATTAACCCTGTCCTTGAACCGTGCCCGTCAGGCTGCCATCACCAAGAAATTTCCGAGATTGTTGGCGGTGCAGCGGCACTGGAATAAAAAGAGGTTTTAAAATCTGACTGCAAGGAGGTCGGAGAACGTAATGAACGTTGGCCATATCGTCACGGTAATCGGCGTTGTTGTGGACATCGAGTTCCAACCAGGCCAGTTACCTGACATATATAACGCGGTTAAGATCCGTACCGAGGACCAGGACGATAAGTCCACCAAGGTAGACTTAACCCTTGAAGTGGCCCAGCACTTGGGCAACAACCGTGTTCGTGCTATTGCTATGTCCTCCGCCGAGGGCCTTAAGCGCGGCATGAAAGTGGTAGACACCGGAAAAGCCATCTCTGTTCCCGTTGGCCGTCCCGTTCTGGGCCGCCTGCTAAACGTACAGGGTGACGAGGTTGATGGTTTACCACCAGGAAAATATGACAAGTATTATCCCATTCACCGTCCCGCTCCGGCCCTGGTTGACCAGTCCACCAAAGCAGAAATGCTTGAGACTGGCATCAAGGTTATCGATTTGATGATCCCCTTCCTTAAGGGTGGTAAAATCGGTCTGTTCGGCGGTGCTGGTGTAGGTAAAACAGTTATCGTTATGGAGCTTATCAACAACATCGCTAAGCAGCACGGTGGTATCTCCGTGTTCGCCGGTGTGGGTGAGCGTACCCGTGAAGGTAACGACCTTTACCATGAAATGAAGGAAGCCGGCGTTTTGGATAAGACCATCATGGTGTTCGGTCAGATGAACGAACCACCAGGTGCACGTCTGCGTGTAGGCTTGACCGGTCTTACCATGGCTGAGTACTTCCGTGATGAAGAGGGTGCTGACACCCTGCTCTTCGTAGACAACATCTTCCGTTTCACCCAGGCAGGCTCCGAGGTTTCCGCGCTGCTAGGCCGTATGCCTTCCGCGGTAGGTTACCAGCCCACCCTGGCAACTGAAATGGGTCAATTGCAAGAACGTATTACCTCCACCACCAAGGGTTCCGTTACCTCGGTTCAGGCCATTTACGTGCCTGCGGATGACTTGACTGACCCGGCGCCTGCTAACGCTTTCGCGCACTTGGACGCCACCGTTGTTTTGAGTCGTGCCATTTCCGAGCTTGGAATTTATCCTGCGGTTGATCCGCTGGATTCCACCTCTCGTATTCTTGACCCCTATGTAGTGGGTAAAGAGCACTATGAGTGTGCCCGCCGTGTACAGGGCGTTCTGCAGCGTTATAAAGAACTGCAAGACATTATCGCCATCCTTGGTATGGACGAACTGTCCGACGAAGATAAGCTTATCGTGGCCCGCGCCCGTAAACTGCAGCGTTTCCTTTCCCAGCCCTTCCACGTTGCAGAAACCTTTACCGGTGCACCTGGTAAGTATGTAACCTTGAAAGACACCATCCGTGGCTTTAATGAGGTTGTTGACGGTAAATATGACCACCTGCCTGAGCAAGCCTTCTACATGGTAGGCGGTATTGAAGACGTTATCGAGAAGGCAAAACGCATTGAGGCTGGTGTATAAACATGGCAAAAACCAACGCCTTGATATTGTCACTCCTGAAAAGGTAGTATTCAGTGAAGAAATCGACTTCATCGTAGCCCCAGGCTCTGTCGGTGAACTTGGTATCTTACCTGAACACGCCCCTCTGGTAACCTCCCTTAAAGTTGGTGTAATGAGGTACAACAGGGCGGCAAGTTCTTTAAGGTGGCCGTCAGCGGTGGTTCATGGAAGTTAAGAACAGCCGAGTGGTTGTTCTAGCTGATACCGCCGAGCGTGCCGACCAAATTGATGTCGACCGTGCCAACGCTGCCAAGCAGCGTGCAGAGCAACGCTTAGCTCAAAAGAGCGCCGAAGTCGATGTCCTGCGGGCAGAAGCTGCTCTACAAAGGCACTCAACCGCATAAAAACCATTAAGTAAGCTAAAAGCCAGGATTATTGATATCCTGGCTTTTTCTGCCTATTGAAAAGATACACCTGGGTTTTAATAATCCCGAAGTGAGGGATTATTAAACCCGAATATAGGCAGTTTCTCGACAATCTACTAAAAGCCAGGATTATTGATATCCCGGCTTTTTTCATTGTATTTCCTTAGAACTAAGTGGCAATACTAAGGAAAGATTGCCTCCTTTTGCAAGGAGCTATTAAGACCGCTAGTTCTGGGAGAGAAAATGGATAAAATAATTATTAACGGTGGAAAATCCCTGGAAGGAAATATAAGAGTTAGTGGTGCGAAAAATGCAGTATTGCCAATCCTAGCCGGTTCACTTTTGACCACCACTACAACTAGACTATTAGACGTTCCAAACCTTGCAGATGTGGGGGTGATATCTTCAGTACTAAAGGAATTAGGCGCAGAGATAGAGGTCAAGCCCGGAGAACTTGACATAACTGTACCAAATCTTATCCAGACTGAAGCACCCTATGAATATGTCAGGAAAATGAGAGCATCCTTTTTGGTGATGGGACACTACTGGCCAGGGCAGGGGAAGCCAGAATATCTCTTCCCGGCGCTGCGCCATCGGAACCCGACCAATAGATTTACATCTCAAGGGCTTTGCAGCCCTGGGGGCAGAAATAAAGTTCGGCTCAGGCTACATAGAAGCAAAAGCAAAGCAACTTAAAGGTGCCAAAATATACCTGGATTTCCCCAGCGTAGGTGCCACAGAAAACATCATGATGGCTGCTGTACTGGCTAAGGCACAACAACCATAGAAAATGCTGCCGAGGAACCGGAAATAGTCGATCTGGCAAACTTTTTAAACTCCATGGGAGCTAAGATCAAAGGAGCCGGTACCAAGGTAATCCGCATAGATGGTGTAGAGGCCCTGGAGGATGCACCCATGCAGTAATCCCGGATCGTATAGAAGCAGGCACTTATCTTGTGGCAGCGGCAATAACTAAGGGTAATCTTCTGGTTGAAAATATCATTGAGGACCACCTGAAGCCGGTGGTGGCTAAACTTATAGAGACAGGGGTAGAGCTAAGGGAGGAAAACACAGGCATTAGGGTTTACTGTGATCACCGGGTTAAAGGAATAGATATAAAAACCTTACCCTACCCGGGCTTTCCCACGGACATGCAGGCCCAGCTAATGGCCCTTACCACCATTGCAGAGGGAACAAGCATCATCACGGAAACAGTATTTGAGAACAGATTTATGCATGTAAACGAGCTGAAGCGCATGGGTGCTAGAATAAAAATTGAAGGACGTACCGCCATAGTCCAAGGGGTCAGGAGACTAACAGCGCCCAGGTCAAGGCCACAGACCTCCGGGCCGGTGCAGCAATGATCCTGGCCGGACTCGCGGCAGAGGGAGAAACGGAAGTATCAAATATATTCCATATTGACCGGGGCTACGAAAACCTGATAGAAAAGCTGCAAGGAATTGGGGCCGGCATTCGTCGGGTTGAGGAGTGTGTGCTGGTATAAAAAGGAGCAGGGGATTAATATATCTCCCTGCTCCTTTTTGCGTAATCCTATAGACTGCCACTTCGACCTTTAGCAATCCAATCACTCATTTTCTTTTCAATATTGCTAAAGCCAAGACTAACTGCTTGCCTAAATGTTTTGGCATCCTGCAATTTTGTATCACTAGTCGATGTGATTTTCTTTTCATCCGCCAGCAACTTATAGACATAAGTCAAGCTGGTATGATAAGCCATCAGGTCTTTGCCTAACTGAATGGTCAAGGTATCCTTGGCTAACTGATCCGATATATTCTTTATATTATCTTTCATGCTCTGAAGGTTTTGGAGGTTTGCTAAGCTGCCTCAACCGCAGTTGGATCTTTGGCTGCCATATTACCACTAATTTTATCCTCATAGGCCACTAGGGTATCAAAAGCCTCTTTAACTTTGTCTTGATAGTTTTATAGTTTACTATCGAAGTTTCGTTAGTTATAGTGAAGTTTTTGTAATAATTATATTGCTCTGAACTTTTCTTAAGGGCTGTATCGGTAGAGGTTAAGCCTACTTTATATGTCTCGGAGGATATTAAAACAACCTGATGCTCATGAAGATAATCTACACCAGCATTTAAGGTTTCACTGATAAATCTCAGTGGAACCATTGTTTTCCATCTATAATGGCTGGCGCCACAGGTAATATATGTGGTCTATTATTTAATTTCCCATTAATACTATCAACCTTCAACTGAACTAAAGTATTGCCCTTAGAAGCTGTAATGTTACCGTTGTCCCACTCAACCTTAGCACCAAGTTTTTCAAAGATTACCCTCATGGGGACCATTAAGCGGCCACCTTGAAAAACCGGCTCATCCTGGGTGCTTAAAGGGGTGCCGTCAATAACTACAACTATTCCTGCAAAGGCGGATAGTGGCAATGCTAATGCCAAAAACACGGTAACTATTAGAATACTAAATGATTTCTTCATACCCAATCTCCTCATATAAAATTTGAACCTTACATTTAAGAAAGTTGACTCAATCACCTCCATCCGGAGCTAGTTAAAATTAAATTCCTTAAATATATGAAAAAACCTTTAGTCGGGAAAGAACAAATTACAACAATATATAAAATTACAAATAATATTAAATTAAATGGAATAAAATGGAAGGATTTTAATATAAATATACCTATGGATAAACCATAAGGGGGTGCTCCATAGTGAAAAGGCTATTGCTAGGTTTACTGGGGCTGGTTATATTTATGGTAGCTTTTCCATCCGTAACCATAAAACTATTTCAAATTATTCGTCCAACAGAGATTCAAACTAAAGGGACCAATGTCAAAATGTACAATTACCTTACAGAACAAATTGAAGAGATACCTCTGGAGGACTATCTGGTGGGAGTAGTAGCAGCTGAGATGCCTGCATCCTTCCCGGTGGAGGCACTAAAGGCCCAGGCGGTGGCGGCCAGAACCTACGTCCTTCAACGCATGGGGCCAGGGGGAGTAACCAATACAAAGCACCCTGGAGCTGACGTATCCAGTGATCCTAAGGAAGGACAAGCTTGGATCTCCCAAAGTGAAATGGAAAACGCTGGGGCAAGGTAAAAACCCTGGAGTATTATTATAAAATCAAATGGGCTGTGGATAATACAAAAGGTCAGGTCATCACCTATAAATCCCAGCTCATATTTCCGGCCTTTCATAGTTCCTGTGGCGGCAGTACGGAAAACTCAGAAGAAGTGTGGGTGGCCGCAACCCCCTATCTAAAGGGAGTGCCCTGCCCCTACTGTGCTGACCCTGAGCCGGAAAGACAGACTAGCTATACCCTGGCAGAAGTGGACAATAAGCTAAAAACAAACCTATCTGCATACCCGTTATGGCAGGTGATAACCCTAATAAGGCAATAGCTATAATATCGGAAACAACTACAGGCAGACCAAAGGAAATAAAGGTAGGCGATAAAACCTACTCAGCTACTCTTCTTAGAGAGATGCTAAACCTTCGCTCAACCAGAATAGCCTGGTCTATCCAGGGGGACAAGATTACCTTTACCACTAGAGGCTACGGGCACGGAGTAGGACTATGTCAGTATGGAGCCAAAGGAATGGCTGAGCAGGGAAAAACCTACGGGGAAATTATAAAACACTATTATACAGGGGTAGAAATAACTCAGCCCAGATAATATCAAAAGTATAATATATCACCATTCTGGTAATACTCTAACTAAATGAGTAACAGAGGTGATAACTATGTGGCCCTTCGAAAATTCCCTAAAGAACCAATTGCGCAGTCAGGATCTTATGAAGAAATACCGTGAGTGGTTAAAGAGGTGGAACTTTAAAGGGAACCGGCTGAATGTGCTGCTTTTTATTGGCCTTGCTTTGGCAGTTACTATGCTTTCGGCCTATGGCATATATAATTGGAAGTATAGCACAGCAGGGCAGCAAGCCAGCGGAACAATCGTAGTCAACGAGTCGGCAAAGGAAAATCTAGTAAGCGAACCAGCGGATTCATTTAGGCAATTGGAGCAAGAGACCATAATTCCTGAAGTACCCATAAACCCGGAAGAAATGGTAAAGCCTGTTATGGGGCATGTTTTGACAAATGTGGGAATTGCATACTCTGATGTATTTCAAGACTATCGCTATAATACCGGCATAGCCTTAGAGGCGAACCCCGGCTCCGAGGTTAAGGCAGCTTGGCAGGAACAGTGGCATTAATTTCTACCTGTGAAAGGGACATGCTTCAAGTCAGCATCGACCATGGTAATGACTGGCAGTCAAGCTACAGCGGCTTAGAACAGGTAGTGGTCAAAGCAGGCCAAAAAGTTACAGAGAACGAAATAATTGGTTCCCTTGGAGAATACAGCCAGGTAAATGGAGTAAAACCAAACCATTTATTCTTCACAATGGTTAATAATGGTGAACCCATCGACCCTAATATTTACTGGAAATAAATAATAGCTTGTCATTGCTTATCCAGATGGCCAAATATTGGCCATTTTCTTTTTATTTTGTGACATTTCTCCTACCCCCCCGCATATATTTAAATAAAAGTTTAGCTCGGCTATGTATTAATTAAGAAGGTTTATTTGATGCCGGCGGGGGCGTCTGAATGAGCAAACAGGAGGTAGGGAAATGCAGGACTACATCCAAAAACGGGTGCTGGACATATGTGCATATATATTAGAGACCAAGGCCACAGTGCGTAGGGCAGCCAAGTGTTCCAGGTCAGTAAAAGCACGGTCCATAAAGATATGACGGAAAGATTGCCATCCTTGAACAAACATCTAGCACAGGAAGTCAAGGTAATACTGGACGAGAATAAGGCAGAGCGTCATTTAAGAGGTGGGGAAGCTACCAGGAGAAAGTACAAAGAAATTATCTAATAATGGCTGAAATTATATATTAATAGAGGAATTTTAACAGGAAAGATAGAATTTAACCCTCAAGGTTTTATCTGCCATTCCTGTTTTTTCTTGTTGAGTTGGTGTACAACCACTTCACCCCAATGGCAGACAAGCTAAATTAATATTGATTATCCAATTAGAAAGTCTAGGGGGAAAAGCAAAAATGTTTTTTGGATTAAGCACCGACATCGGGGTGGATTTGGGAACAGCCAGCGTGTTGGTATATGTAAAAGGTAAAGGAATCGTTCTCCGAGAACCCTCAGTGGTAGCCATAAATAAAGATAACGGCAAAATTATTGCGTGGGTGAAGAAGCCCGCCGCATGCTGGGCCGCACCCCAGGCAACATAGTTGCACCCGCCCTTTARGGAAGGGGTAATTGCCGACTATGACGTGACAGAAAAGATGCTCAGATACTTCATCAATAAGGCCGCCGGCAAGAGATGGTTTTTCCGTCCCAGGGTGATGGTTTGCATCCCTTCGGGGGTTACTGGTGTAGAAGAAAGAGCTGTTCGTCAGGCAGCTATCCAGGCAGGAGCTAGAACTGCACACCTCATAGAAGAACCCCTGGCTGCAGCACTGGTGCAGGTATTGATATTTCCGAACCCAGCGGTTCTATGGTAGTGGACATTGGAGGAGGCACCTCGGATGTGGCTGTGCTTTCCCTCGGGGGTATAGTATGCAGCCGATCCATTAGTTGGTGGAGATAAGTTTGACGAAGCATAGTACGTTATATTAGGAAAGAATTCAACCTAATGATTGGTGAACGAACTGGGGAAGAAATCAAAGTGGAAATTGCCACGGCCTTTCCTAAGAAAACCGGGGAACGTGTTATGCAGATCCGTGGAAGGGACCTTTTGACCGGGTTGCCAAAGGCTGTAACAGTAAGCAGCCATCAAATATATCACGCTATAGAAGAGACCCTTGAGGCAGTAGTAGGAACAGTCAAAGAAGTGTTAGAAATCACCCCTCCAGAATTAGCTGCCGATATTGTGAATAAAGGAATTGTTATGACCGGAGGAGGCGCCTTGCTGCACGGTTTAGATACACTTATCTCAGAGGAGACCGGACTGCCGGTTTACGTAGCCGATGACGCCATCTCCTGCGTAGCCAGCGGCACCGGCAAGGCCCTGGCCATGATGAATATATTGCCAAAGCCTAAGAGCAGTAAATTATTTAAGAAAGTTGTTGGGTAGGCTTAAATGATCTATTACCTATTAAGACCCAATAGAGTCTAAAAAACTAGTTATAAATCGAATAGGATCGCTATACATATTCAAGTGGGGGTGGATTTATGAAAAGGAAACGGTTTCTTCTTGCAATTCTGGTCCTGCTAATGATGGTGTGGGCAATGCCTGCAGCGGCAGCCACAGAAGTGACCCTTGACGGGGAAAAAATCGCTCTAACTAAGGAACCAGTACTGGAAAACAATCGGATATTAGTCCCACTACGCGCAGTTTCGGAGGCCCTTGGTGCGGAAGTCAAATATGATAATGACACCCGTACAGTCCGGGCATCCCGACATGGTACTTTTCTAAGACTCACATTGGACTCTGATCAGCCTATATTAATGACAAACCGATTGTTTTAGACGCACCTGCTAAAGTTGTTGATGGTACTACAATGGTGCCACTTAGGTTTGTGGGAGAGGCTTTAGGTTGGATGTTAAGTATGAAGAGGATAAAATTGATCTAATTACAAAGGACTATGTTAAAGTTCACTTTATAGATGTAGGTGATGGCGATGCTATCTATATTCAACTACCAAATAACCAAGATGTACTAATAGATGCAGGTAGTACGATAACTGGTAAAAATGTTTTACAGGTTTTAAGAGAGAACCGTGTAGATGATATTGACCTGTTAATTTCTACACATCCCCATGAAGGACATATGGGTGGCATTCCTTCAATTTTAGAAAATTATAATGTTAAACAGATTATCGATAGTGGTGCAGCTGAAGGCACAGCAACATACATGAAATATAGCGGTATGCTGACTAAGGGCAAATACAACTACGCGGTTGCTGACAAACAAAAGTTCGATCTTAATGGCGCCACTTTAGAGGTGTTAAGTAGTCGCAACGAAAACTGGAACCGGGACCTAGATGGTAAATCGGTTGTTTCGCTTCTTACGGTTGGAGAAGTTAAATTTTTATTTATGGCGGATGTCAGTTACCCCTATGACAGAGAATTGAAGGTTACTGGTCCCGTAGAGATTCTTAAAGCTGCTTTTCAAGGGGGGCAGACATCCACTAGTCAGCAGTTATTAAACAAAGTTACACCAGAAACAGTAATAATTTCAGTATCAAAAGATAACATAAATGGATTTCCCCATGGTGACACTTTGTCAAGGATTAGCGAAATTGGATCCCAAATATTCCGCACAGATCTTAATGGAGACATTGTTGTAAGCACAAATGGTAAAGACTATGGTGTCCAAATAAGTAAAAACGAAATACCGGTAATAAAAAGACGAGCTGAGCCCCCAACAGATCAAGGTGTATATGTTGCTCACAAGGAGGAGGACACATTTCACTGGCCGTACTGCTCATTGGCTAAACGAATAGATTTTCATGACCGGATTTGGTTTAAGGATGCTAACCACGCTAAAGAAAACGAATACATTCCCTGCCAATTCTGTAGACCAGAATGACTTAATAACAAAATAGATTATTTTTGATAAATTATATTAAAGTGGGAACAAACAGTAATATAGAGGCGTCTATCTTTCTGTAAGGAGGGTTAGGCGCTTCCTCTTATGTAACAAATAGACTCGGTTTTTAAGATTAGGCAAAATAGTTTCAAATTAAGGGAACCTTTAAAGAAACTGTTGCGTCTAACTAAATAAGTTGCCAGAAAGCAAAACTTACCTGGTAAGAAAAAATGCTCCAGATTGAAAGGGTTTTTGCCAATTAGTGTAGAACTATGCAATTCTAGCGATTGGTGCCAAAATAATGGTTAGGAATGTCATTAGGGCCACCTCTTAAAAGGCAAAAATCCAGGCACCTTTTAAAATTTATTGAAAGGGGGGATGGCGAACCTAAAGGGAATGGTTCGTCCAAACTAACCAATCAATTACTTGGTGAACTTCTCCAAGGGGTAGTAAGCCAACCGGTAACATTTTTTTGGAGTCCGGAAAAACAATATCCTTGGAAATACAACTAGGAGGGAATTAATCTTGAGAAAAGCTAGAAAGGCTATCTCCATTCTGGTTACTCTGGCTATGCTGATTGGCCTACTGCTTCCCGCAGGCGGCGCCTTCGCAGCTACAGTAAACCGCGTTGACAAAGTTGTCTCTGTAGATGAAGACTTTAAAGGTGCACTAGGCAGTACCATTATCATTGGTGAAGACAAAGACTATCCTGATAAAATTACAACTGGTGAAGCATTCAGACTGACTCTGCCATCTGGTGTTAAGTGGGTTAAAGATGATACAACCGTTAGTGGTGATGTATATACAAACTACTCACTTGTTAACGATCAAATTATCGAGTTAACTACACAAGACAAGGGTGTAGGAAAAATCGAAATTAAACCCGGTATCGAAATCGATGGAGCTACTGGTGATATCAGAGTAGACATTGATGGAAGAGAATCTGTTATTAGCACAACTTCAATACTGATTGCTCGCGTTTCAGGCGGTGCCAGCACAGCCACTGCCTTAAGTGTTGAGACAATTGGTGAAAGCGGCAAGACTGGCACCATCCAGATTGACGAAACTGGACTAAACACCCTGAAGAATGTTGGAACAATCAAATTAAAAGCACCTTCTAACTTCAAATGGGTTACAACTGGTGATGACAAAACAACTGTAAGCTTTGGTGGTGGCTTTAATGGTGCAGACTACACATTAGGCGCTGACGGTCGCACATTAGAGATTAATGTAACTGGTCTTACTTCTGGTAACAGAACCCAGCGTGGAACCATCTACATCACCCCTTACCTTACTGCAGACAAGTCTGCTAAATACGGAGAAGTTGAAATCAACGTGTCTGGTGACGAAGTTGACGATGCTGATTTAGTAGTTGCTGAGTATGCTGATTTTGGTCTTAAAGTGGAAATTAAAGAAGTTAAAGAACTTGTAGCTGGTACCTTTGATGCGAAAACCGAAGAATTAACCATTGAAGAATTAGTACCTGGCACCTTGGTTCAAGGTCGTAAAGTTAACCTTGAGTTCCCCAGCTGGGTTAAAGTAACCAATGTTAGCAGCTTTAGCGCATCTGGCGGTGGAATCGCTGTAAGTGATCTTACTTACGATGGAACCGATAATGAAGTAGAATTTACAGTTAAAACAGCCAGCGATAAAGCTGTTGGTAAAATCAAAATGAAGTTTGAACTGTCCATCAAAGCTGACATGAGTGGTGACATAGAATTAACTCTGTCCGGCAGATCCGGTGCTACAGGTACTATCGTAGTTGCTAAGGCTGTAACTCCTGCAGCTATGACTGTTGCTTCCGTAGCTCAAGTTAAGATTGGTGTTCAAGCTCAGCCTCTTGCTGATATTGTAATCAAAGAGAACAAGTCCGAAGCTTTCGATAGCAAAAAGTCCCTGAAAGTAGAATTACCTGACAGCGTTAACTGGACCAGCAAGCCTACCGTTGAAGTAATTGAAGGTAATGGCGAAATTGATACAGACGGCATCAGCACCTCTGACAACGTTCTGACCATTCCTATCAAGAACACCAGCTCCAAAGTAACTGCAATCAAGATCTCCAACATTAAAGTGGACATCAACCGTGTAGTTCCTGAAGGTGATGTAGTTGCTAAGCTGAAAGGTACTGCTGTAGTACGCAACCATAAGGATCAACTTGGTTGGTTCAAAGGTGAAGAGCCTTATGTAATGAATGAAGATAATAAAGTTAAGGTTGGTAAGACAGATACATTAGATGCTGGTGAGTTTGACCAGTCTACCGCTTCTAAGGTTGTTGTAGCTAAAGTAGTAACTCCTGCTCCTGAAGCTGGCACCGTTGTATTCAACATCGGTTCCACCATCTACACCGCTGGTGGCGTGACCAAGGTTATGGATGCTGCTCCTTACATCAAGGATGGCCGTACCTACGTACCTGTTCGTTACCTGGCTCTGGCTCTGGGCGTAAATGAAAGCGACATCGCTTTTGAGAACGGCGTTGTAACCCTGGTTAAGGGTGACGCCACCATCCAACTGACCATTGGTAGCAAGTCTCTGGTTAGCAATGACAGCACCATCGAAATGGACGTAGCTCCTGAAATTACTGATGGCCGCACCATGCTTCCTGCCCGCTTTGTAGCTGAAGCATTCGGCGCAATTGTTGGCTTTGCTAACGGTCAAGTAGTTATCTCCCAATAATAAGTCTGATTACAAAGGGTAACCAGTAATCACAGAAAGCCCGAACCTCTGGTTCGGGCTTTCTTCCCTCTCTAACTAATGGAGGAAAAAGCATGTTAAAGAAAATTACAAAAACATTGCTCCTGTTGCTGGCCCTATTAATTATTGCAGTTCCTGCTTTTGCAAATGAAGCAACGGACCAGACCTTAACCCTAGATAATGCAATTAAAAAAGCATTGTCTCACAATAAATCTATTTTGAATGCACAATTAGATATAGATAGCACAGAAATACAGCGTGATAGCCTTCAGGAATTAGTAAAGTATACACCAATAGACTATAATTATAATCAGGATGATACAAATGTATTTAAATCCTACTATGGGGTTCAGCACCAGCTTAGACAAGCACAAAAAAAATTGAATGCTGATAAAATGCAGCTTTCTATTAATGTTACAGAGGCATATCATCAGGTTATAAAAAACAATCAACTCTTAGATGAAATGAAAGCAAATTTGACACTGAATATTATTAAAAGGGATCAGGTTAAGGCAAAATACGATGTAGGGATGGCTACGATGGCAGACTTATTAGCAGCAGATGCCCAAGTAGTGAGTGCCAGAGCTAACATAAAAGATGCTGAAGGAAAACTAGACACTGCCTATGGTGAATTAAATAAAATTACAGGGCAAAATATTAGTGCTCGACCTAAATTAGAGGAAGAGATAGGATTTTACCCAGAAGAATTCGATGTAGATATGCAAGTGACAAAGGCCATTAATAATTCCTTTGAAATTTGGAGTGCTACTGAGGCTGCAAGAACAGCTGCGTAACTAAGTACTTTGAATTTTATTCAGACATTGGTAACAATAATCAGGCCAAAGCGAATAACACTGTAGAAAGTACAAAAGAAGAGATAAGTGTTTCAACTGTTACTCTTTGCAATGGAGTAAAGACATTAGAAGCTAATTATCAACAAATAGAGAAACAGATTGAGCAGTTGGAAGAAAATCTAAGAGTATTAAAGCTACATTCAGACCTAGGTCTAGTGACTAAAGACAATATGTTAACAGTTGAATCAAATGTAAAGAAACTTAAAAATACACAATTAGACATTGCTTCCAGGCATACTGTGACATTGTTAACATTAAAAAATTAACAGGTGATTTTCCTATATTACTATAGGTTATAATATGAATCATGCGTAAAGCCGATTTATGATATTAAATCATAGGTCGGCTTTTGGTATTCATCAAACAAAAATAACAGATAATGACAAAAATATACATTTTAGCAAAAGATGGTAGAAATGCTGCATATTGTTTTGAAGATAAGTTAGAAATAAAAAGGAATCTTGCTGACAGTTGTAGAAAACAGAAATAATTAATACAATTTACACTATAGATTTACATAATATTGAATAATATAAAAAAGGGGCGTAGTGTTAGTTGGTACAACCAAATAAAAAGAAAGCAAAGAATCAGCATGTACAAGAAAAAGACAATTTATATGAGAACCAAATATTAACAGTAGAAAATGTAATCTTTGCAGCATGTCTAATGATGATTATGATAGCTCCTTATTTTAGAGGACTATTCTTCAGAGAGAACTACTATATATTTCACCTTATCACTGCAGGGTTATTTATAGTTTTGTTAGTTAAACAATTTTTTAGTAAAAATATAAATTTACCAAACCGAACAATAGATATTATTATGTTTGGCTTACCAATAGCGTTTATGCTATCCTTTATCGGCTCAGTGGATCCTGGTATGGCCCGGGATGAGATATTTAGAAATATTAATTATGTATTGATATACTATATTTTAATTATAACTATCAAAAGCAACAAACATCAAATAAATTGTTTTAAACTCAATAATTATTTTAGGACTATGGGTATCCCTATTCGGATATGGAGTTGCTATGGGTAGCTGGGAATACAAAGATGCTGTTAGTTGGGAAAGTACCCCAATGATATCATCAGTATTCCAATACCATAATACTCTAGCATCTTTCTTAGGCGCTACAATATTGGTCGCTCTAGTATTGGCAGTAAGGCTTATTACGATGAAAATAATAGAGAAAAAATACATTATGTAGTGTATACGCCGCTTTGTACTTAGGAATAACTACAATTTTAATATCTGTATTTTTATTAGCCCATTCCCGTGGGGCTTTGCTTGTATTTTTACTAATCTATATTATTACATTTATTTTAGTACCATTAAGAGATAAGATAATCTTTTTAACATTTTCAGCTATTGCTGCAACTCCTTCTGTATATGTACTTATGAAGGCTAATGAAATTATGGTGGCTTCATACCAAGCAAATATACTGCAACAAAATACCATTATACCGAATGGTGGTTGGGCAACTATGCTGGTCGCTGCAGCAATAGCAGCAATAGCAGCATTTATTTACACTATGATTATTTTACACTTCAAAAAGGATTTAAAAAAATATCGGGTACTACAAATTGCGACCATAGTAGTTGGTATCTTAATAATATTTATTGGAATAAATATTATTTCAGATAAAGTGTCCCAAGATATCGGTTCTTTGGAAAACATAATTAATCGACTAGAGGCTTTTAATAATATTCAAGATAATAGTAGCGCTGCATCTCGTATAGTATTCTATAATGATTCCATAAAGATATATAAGAATTTCCCAATTTTAGGTGCTGGTGGAGGAGCTTGGCAGGCACTTTTTGAAACATATCAAAGTTATTCCTATTGGTCAAGGCAGGCACATACTTATTACTTACAATTGGCAATAGAGGCAGGGACATTAGGATTGATTGCTTTAGCATTGATATTAATTTCCTTTTTATTAATCTCTACTTGCTTATACATGAGGTATAAAAATAATAGAAACCAATATATCATAATTGCAGCAATAGTAGGATGCCTAATGTTGATGAGCCACAGCTTTATCGATTTTAACATGTCACTGTCATCTTATGCCATGATAGTATGGGTGTTGTTTGCTTGCATATTTAGTAAAAACTGGTTATCTTATGAGAATCAAAGCAATAATAACGCTAATTCTTTGATAGAAAGAGGAAAGAACAATAAACTAATATCTTTGCTAAATAAAGATATCTTTTTGGGAAAGAGAAGCCTTTTTTATTAAAATTAGGTTGTGTTTTAGTATTCGTTCTTAATGCATTACCTGTGGCCGCTATAAGCAATGCAAGAAAAGCAGAAAACTTGATAATGCAAGGCAATTATATGTCTGCGTTAAATTATTTGCAAAAAGCTCATAACAATGATCCGCTAAATACGGATATGTCTGTATATTATGCTGAGTACCTATATTCAATTGCTAGCATCCAAAAGGACCAAAACATAAGGAAGGCTCAACAAGAGGAAGCAGAAACTATATTAGAGAACCTTGCTTCCAGGTTACCATATTCAACCTTGGTAAAGGTCAAACTATCTGAACTTAACTACAAAAAGGGGGATATGGATAGAGCAAAGAGAGAATTAGAAAGTGCAATGTCGATTGCACCATATAATTCAGATATCTATAATCAAAGAATTATTATGGGTTATCAAATAGCGGAAGAAAAGATTAAAAATGGATTACAGACGTCTGTACGAACAGAACTTGAAGATGTTATAAAATACTACAACAAAATTCAGGAAATTAAGGGGATTTTAGAAACTAAACAAGTTAAAGGAGGAGCAGAAAGACACTTTGACATAAGTCTGCAGGCGCTTCTTCATGTAGCTAAAGCATATTATCTAGTTGGCAATTACGAAGAAACAATTGAGTTAAATAAGACTGTCATTAAAGATATAAATCTAGTAGAGGAGTCAACAAATTTGAATGCGGCAGCTTATTATAAATTAGGAGACGAATCTAATTATAAAATCTGGCGTGAAAAGGCTAGAGTCAAAAACTCAAACAATCTAGAAAAAATAGATGAGATAATATTGCTTCCCTATATAAAATAACAAAACACTTCCGTGGAGGTTTAAAAATGTCAATTGGGCCCCGAATAGGAAATATAAGCAGACAGGTAGATGTTAACCTGGTAACAACTCCGTTTAAAAAACAAATATCTAATACAATCGCCATGTTGATACTTGCAACCACAGATATTATGACGGTAGTCTTGTCATTAATTGTTGCATATCTTACAAGGTTGCATATATTACCTTACTTTTATTCGGGGTTTAGTGAGTTTAATATTGAGTCTTTAATTATTATATGGTGGTTTCCTCTTCTAATATTAATATTACTTATATATGAAGGTATGTACTACAAAAGGTTTCCTTTCTGGGACGCTACAAAACAGATTATTAAAGCAATTACTTATTCTATGATAATAGCAGTATTATTTATCTTCCTCTCTAAAACTTCAGATTTTATCTCAAGAACATTGCTAGTATTAACTTATATATACTGCCTAATTTTGTTGCCTTTCAGTAGATTATTAGTAAAACAAATACTCTTTAAGATGAGAATTTGGGAAAAACCAGTAATAATCATGGGTGCTGGAAAAACTGCTGAACTTATCATAAAAGGCTTTAATCGGGAGTATACCATGGGGTATCGTCCAATTGGTTTATTAGAAGACGACCCTGAGAAAATATGTGGAATAAATAATGGTAAGGAACTGATTCCTGTTTTAGGTAGATTTGCGGATTTAGAGGAAGTTATAAAGAAAACAGGTGTAAAAGACGTTGTAATAGCCGCACCGGGTATGGATGACAAAAAAATGGTTCAGTTAACAAATAGATTACAACAAATGTCTGCTAATGTTATGCTAGTACCTGACTTGTTTGGAATACCCCTTTCAGGCATTAATGTCGAATGCCTTTTTGATGAGAAGACATTATTTTTAACCATGCGAAACAATCTAGCTTCACCATGGAACAGGTTTTTAAAAAGAGCTTTTGATCTGGTGGTAGGTGGAATATGCTTGATTTTTGCAGTACCTGTAATGTTAATGATTGCTATTGCAATAAAAGTTGACTCAAAAGGTCCGGTTATTTATGCCCATGAAAGGGTAGGGAAATTTGGAAGGAAATTTAAGTGTTTAAAGTTTAGAACAATGGCAGTAAATTCTCAAGAGATTTTAAAAGAGCTGTTAGATAATGATCCTAAAATGCGTAGAGAATGGGAGCAGGAATTTAAATTAAAAAATGATCCTCGCATAACTAGAGTAGGAAAATTTTTGAGAAAATCCAGTCTTGACGAACTACCTCAGATAATAAATGTGCTTGTGAACCAAATGAGCTTGGTGGGACCTAGACCTATTATAGATGATGAAGTAGAAAAATATGGCTGTTTTTTTGACTATTTTAAGATGGTACCACCTGGTATAAGTGGGCTTTGGCAAATAAATGGGCGGAATGATATTGATTATGCTGAAAGAGTTCAACTAGATGTATGGTATGCTAGAAATTGGTCGTTGTGGTTAGATTTTACAATATTAGTAAGAACCATTACCGTGGTGTTAAAGTCAAAGGGTGCTTATTAGGGGGGGAACAGATGAAGGTAATAATCCTAGCAGGAGGTAACGGCACTAGGTTGTGGCCTTTAAGTCGTACAAATTATCCTAAACAGTTTCTTAAACTTAAAGACATGAACAAGTCTATCTTTCAGATGACTTTAGATAGAAGTCTAAAATTAACTGCTCTGAATGATATCTACATTATAACTAACGAAAAATATAAATTTTTGGTTATGGGGCAAATTGAAGAACTCGGTTATGAGGCAAGTAAAAACAATATTTTAATTGAGCCGCTAGGTAAAAATACACTCCCGGCTATTTACTATGGGGTAAAAGAGATTCAGAGAGAAAAGGACGAAGTAGTAGTCGTATTTCCCTCCGATCACCTGATAAAGGATGAGGCTAGCTTTACTGATACTATATTCAAAGGTATTGGATTAACTAACAATTACCTTGTTACCTTTGGAGTAAAACCTAACAAACCACATACGGGATATGGGTACATAAAACCTGGACAAGTCATTGGCGAAGGCAGCAAGGTTGATGAGTTTAAGGAAAAACCTGAGTATTTAAGTGCACAATTATATTTAGAAAAAGGGTACTTATGGAATAGTGGTATGTTTATGTTTCGGACAGATGTATTTGCTGAAGAAATAAAAAAGCATAGCCCAATAATTTATAACTTATTTAATAATAATGACCTTAAGGATTTTTTTGAGGCAGTTCCCTCCATATCTATAGATTTTGGCATAATGGAAAAGTCTCAAAGAATAGCTGTAATACCAATGGATGTGAAGTGGAGTGATTTAGGAAGTTTGATTCCTTTTATGAAGAGTTCCCAAAGGATAAGAACGGCAATATTAACTTTGGAAAAGACAATCTTGTGGAATCAAAAATAACCTAATATACACCGATAATGACAAAGTCGTGGCGTTAATCGGTGTAAATGACTTAATCGTAATAGATGAAAAAGATGCCCTTCTAATATGCAAAAAAGATAATGCACAAAAGGTAAAAAAAGTAGTAGAAAAACTTAAATCATCAGGGGATCCTAGAGTAGATAATCACCTAACCACCTACCGACCATGGGGTTCATATACGATTTTAGAAGAAGGATTATTTTATAAAATTAAGCGAATTACAGTTTTGCCAGATAAAAAACTGAGCTATCAGTTACATCATCACAGGAGTGAGCATTGGATTGTTGTAAAGGGAACCGCAAAAGTAACAGTCGAAGGTGAAGAGTTTTTTGTGCGAAGTGGAGAAAGCACCTATGTAAAAACTGGATTTAAACATAGATTAGAAAATCCAGGAAAAGTAAATTTGGAGGTTATTGAGGTTCAGTTAGGTGAGTATTTGGAGGAAAATGATATTGTAAGAATTGATGATGACTTCGGTAGGAATTCCAATTACTAATGTAAGGAGAAATTATGAACGTAGTAATTATTGGTACAGGATATGTAGGTTTGACAACTGGTGTCACACTTGCTTATTTAGGTAATGAAGTAACATGTATTGACGTTGATAAAGATAAAATTTCTATGCTAAACAGAGGAATTACACCCATTTATGAACCCGGGTTAGAAAATATGATGAAAGCGGCTAAGGCAAGATTAAATTTTGCAACTAAATATAGCGAATGTATTATTAACTCCGATATTATTTTCTTTGCGGTAGGTACTCCGCCAAATGAAGATGGATCACCAAACTTAAGATACTTATATAATGCCTATTTTGAAATATTAAATTACCTAAAAAGGAAAGAAAAATTAACTGTATTAGTTAATAAAAGCACTGTACCAGTAGGGACTGCGGATGAGTTAGATAGTATTATTAAAGATTATGGCATAACCAATACACAAATAGTATCAAACCCTGAGTTTTTAAGGCAGGGTAGAGCTATGGCTGACACGCTATACCCAGATCGAATTGTAGTAGGAGGTAATTGTGAAGCTGTAGAATGCTTCGTAACCTCTATAAACCCATAATCGAGCAGTCGTTTACAAAACCTGAGGATATTAAACCTCCAAAGGAAAGGGCACAAGATGTTCTCTTCTTATCTGTTGATCGTCGAAGTGCAGAACTGGCTAAATATACTGCTAACGCTTTCTTGGCCATGAAAATAAGTTTATCAATGAAATTGCAAATGTTTGCGATAAGGTTGGGGCAGATGTTGCTAAGGTAGCGGAAATAATAGGTTCAGATCCTAGGATTGGTAAGGAATTTTTAAATGCCGGAATTGGCTATGGTGGTAGTTGTTTTCCAAAGGATACCCGGGCACTTCAGTATATAGCAAATACAAAAGGATATTCATTTAAGCTACTAAGTTCAGTCATAGAAGTAAATAATGATCAAAGATTAATAATTATAAGCAAATTAAAAAATATCTTGACTAACTTACAAGGTAAAAAAATAGCTGTAATGGGACTTACATTTAAGCCCGGGACTGATGATTTTAGAGAGGCTCCTAGTATACCTATCGTTCAGCAACTTATTGAAGAAGGTGCAGAAGTTTGGGCACATGATCCAATTGCTATAGAAAAAGCACAGAAATTTTTGCCTAAAACTGTAATGCTATCAGATTCAATAGAAAATATCTTTATCAATGCTGAGGCCGCAATCTTACTAACCGAATGGAGATTTTATAGAGAGTTAAGTTGGAATGAACTTGGAAAATTAATGAAGAACAAAATATTGATTGATGGAAGAAATTCACTAGACAGCAGAAGTCTGAAACAGCTAGGGTTTGAATACTGGGGTATAGGACGAAAATAACTGATATTAAATAGGAGATATAAATGGAACCGTATAAATTCCTTGTTATAATAGCCGTATTAATATCCGTAGGAGTATTTTATTTTATAATACCAAGAGTTTGGCGTTTAGGTTTAGCTATTTGGAGTTCAGTCTTTCAAATATATACTATTCCAATATTAGGGATATATCCTTCCGTAGGTCTATTAACTTCATTAGCCCTTTGGCGGAAGCAATAAAAAATAAAAGAATACTAAAATGGGAGCCTATAGCTCTTTTGATAGGTTTACTGATAATCCACGGAATGAGTTTGCTTTGGTCGGATGATATTAGGCTAGGTTTTAGAACTATTATATACCTATTGCCATTTATTATTGTATTTTGTGCCTCTTATAATCTTGCATTAGAAAATCTTTACAAGTTAAGAGAAATATTATCTATATTTGTTATAAGTGCTCTAACCGTAGCCTCTATCGTAATAATATTTCGCGTGGCCCCTTCTCTAGAGGAAATGTTTCTACATTCTACGATAGCAAAGTTATTTATAAATCCAAACACCTTAGAGAATTTATATACTACTGAGCGAAACAATATATTAGATCCCGTAAAATCCGGGGCGTTTTTCGTAAATGCTAACATTGCTGCATGTTACTTAGGGATATGCTCATTTATCAGTTGGGGTATAGGTGAAGCGTATCAATTAAAATGGTATAAGGTAGCATCAGTATTATTATGGATATCTGTGTGGTTTACGGGATCTAAAGCTGGTATTATACTCATCTATACTCTATCTATAGCAGGTTATTTATTATATAAATATCATAATAAAAAGCTTAATCTTTATCAATTATTAAAAAGCCTTGCAATTTACAATACCATAAGCCTATGCGTAGCAATTGTAGTGTTTTGGTTTATTCCTTTTATGCACAGTGTTAATAATGTAGATAATAAATATGTGGTTGAAGATAAAAAGAGACTAGTGCAATATCAAGAATAGCAGTAGATTTTGTTGAACAATCCTCTAGCACGACTAATATTAGAGTTGAAATATGGAAATATGGGCTGCAATCCTTTAAAGATTCTCCCATATTAGGGCAGGGATTTGGCGGTTGGCAACAGGGCTTTGCAGATTACGCTCAAACAGTAGAAATTAATAATAAATTTCCTCCCCATAATACAATTATTTATCTATGGTCCCAAAGTGGTATTATAGCTGCATTTTTAGGGATATTTTTTATAGTTAGTATAATTAGGTTTGGTTGGAATGCTTTAAAAGTTAGTGATACTGAACTTTCAGTTCTAACGATTACAACAACGTTTGTATTCTTATGGGTTTTTATTCACGGCATGGCAGAGAATTGGGGAATTCTGGGTGATGTGCATATTCAGCCTATTCTTGGCTTGATGTTGGGAATGACCTATGCTAAGCTTTGTTCTCTGAAGAAAGATAAAGGAGAAGTCAATGAAACACGCAATAATATATCGTCATCAGCTCTTTAAACCATCGGAGATATTTATCTCACAGCAAGCTAGAGCTATGCAGAAATATGATCCGGTATTTGTTGGCCGAAGTGTACTTGGCAAAGCTCCAGAAGGAGCAAAAGTTATTAGTTTAGCGGGTGCTGGGAGTTATCAAATATATAAAAATGTAGTTTTTAGAAACGCAAAGTATTTTGAAAGATTGATAAAACCGCTGAAGCCTGCACTGATTCATGCACATTTTGGGTAGAAGGGGTTTATGCATTAGAACTAGCAAAAAGTCTTAATACTCCCCTTGTTACTACATTTCACGGATTTGACGCAACTATTACAAATAAAGCTTTGCTAACATCTGGGAAACCTTCTTGGGTAAACTATCTAATTCATCGAAGAAAATTAGCAAAAGAGGGACAGATGTTTGTTTGTGTTTCAAATTACATTAGAGACCGAGTACTAGAAATGGGTTTTCCAGAGGAACGTACAATTACACACTATATTGGAATTGATACTGAGACTATAAAGCCTATAAAAGAGATAACTCATGTAAAAATAATTTTACATGTTGCTCGTTTAGTTGAAAAAAAGGGAACAGAGTATTTAATAAAAGCTTTTAGTAAAATCAGTACTGCAAAAAAGAACTACCAACTAGTAATAATTGGTGAAGGACCACTTAGAGATGAGCTTCAATCTCTGGCATGTTCCTTGAGAATAAATGATAGGATAAACTTTCTGGGCGTTCAAAACCATTCCGAAGTAATAAAATGGATGGGTAGGGCGAGCTTGTTTTGCCTGCCTAGCATTGTAGCTAGTTCTGGAGATTCGGAGGGGTTAGGCATGGTGTTTTTAGAAGCAGCAGCTATGGCAGTACCTGCTGTTGCAACTTATCATGGAGGAATACCGGAAGTTGTTAAGGATGGAGAGACAGGATATTTAGTAAAAGAAAAAGATATAAACTCACTAGCTGAATGTTTGAGGAATCTTTTAGAAAACGATGGCTTATGTGATAGAATGGGGCAAGCTGCAAGAAAACTTGTTGAAAGGGAATTTAATATTAGGAACCAAACCGCAATGCTAGAAGAATTATATAAGGAGTTATCATGAAACAGAAACACATAGTTATGCTTTCACGTACACTACCATTTCATAGTATGGGGGGCATGCAAGCAATAGCGTGGGATCTGGCATGTCAATTTGCAGCTGATGGTTTAAAGATTACGGTCATTACAACACATATACCGAATATGCCCGAACACTTTTTCCAAAACGGAGTGAGGTGGTGGCGATAAAAGATGCAACACCAGAACGCTATACTAGATCCTGGTGGAGGCTATCGAGAAAGTATTTTGAACAGCACCTAATGGATTCTGTCACAGGTGTTCTGAGTGTTAGTGCTGCAGCTTATGGTTTACTTCAACTAAAGCATCGCATGGTCGGAACACCCTTTGTCTTTCAAGCCCACGGAACCTCATGGGGGGAAATTAATTCGAAATGGAAGTCCCGTTCTCCAAAGGCTATAATAACATCCGTTAGAAATATGTTATGGCTAATCAAAGATATATGGGCCTACTCTAAGTTTGATGCAGTGGTTGCTGTAGGTGATGCTGTAAAAAGTGATTTATTAAAAAAGCCCGTTTCTTATGTATTACCATACAGAAAAATACATTTAATCTCTAACGGAATTAACACAAAGCTTTTTGCACCGGATGATAATTCCCGGTATGAAATGAGAACAGCATTAGGATGGACAAATGATGAACAAGTTATTGTTTCTGCTTCGAGACTACATATACAAAAGGGATTGCACTTAGGATTAAATGCTTTTGCTAAAATTAGTCAAAAGAACCCAAAAGCTAGGTATATGATTATTGGAGACGGTCCGGAACGTAAAAATCTTGAAAGGCAAGTAAGTGAACTGAATATATCAGACAAGGTGTTATTTACAGGTGAAGTAGAACGGCAAAATTTACCTCCCTATCTCAGGCAGGAGATTTATTTCTATTTACAACAACTTGGTCTGAAGGTTTACCACTAAATGTACTAGAGGCATTATCAGTTGGACTTCCTGCTGTAGTATCAGAGCACTTACAAGGCGTAATAAAGATTAACTCTCTTATTAGGGGTGTAGACCCTGGAAGTGAGAGGAAAATAGTAGAGGAAATAGACAAAATGTTTAAAACAAGTAGGGGTATAAATACTTTGCCAAAAGAATATAGTCTTTCGTTTTGTGCAAAGAGGTATTACGCGTTACTTAGTATATCATAGGAATTCGGAGGAGCTAAGTATGTTTTAACTAAGGACTGTAAAAAGAACAATGTTAGAATTTTTACACACACTACATAATTATAAATTTTAAGAATTATGGCTCTGAAGACAAAACACTCATACTATAATTTAAATATAGTTTGCATATAGGTGCCAAAAGATAATTAAACGTTATTCGTAAAATCTAGGAGGAAAAAAACAGAGTGTTTAAGGCTTTTCTTACGATATTTAGCGGTGGATTATTGGGAAAGATCCTAGGCGTTCTACGTGAATTACTGTTGGCAGCTTTATTCGGTACGACTGCTCCAGTGGGTGCTTATCGAATTGCCCAAACTGCCACATTAGTACCAATTAATTTTTTTACCGCTGAAAGTCTAAATGCTGGGTTTATTCCTCTATACAAGCGGTATCTTAATTCGGAACCAGCCAAGGCTCAGACACTATTTTGGGTCCTTAAGTCATTAATTTTTCTAATATCTATTATGATAATGCTTTTTCTCTACTTTGGGGCGTCCATATGGGTTAAAGTTATGGCCCCGGGCTTTGACAGTCATATCTTGGATGTGACGGCCTCTTTTGTTGAAGTTATGAGTTTAAGTGTGCCATTCTACATCATAGGTTCCCTCTTATCATATTTAGAAATGGGTAATGATGGCTATACTTTGACTTCCATACGGCCAAGTATTCAAAGTATTGGGCTTATAGCAGGTACCATAGCTGCATTCTGGTTTAAACAACCAGTTTATTTAGCTTGGGGGTTTACTGGGGCATATATTACATTTTTTATATTGGGGTATTTACGACTTACTAAACTGGGACTATTAACATGGCCTTCTAATTGGATATGGCCGGAAACCTTTGAAGTACTCAAGTCCTTTTGGCAAACAATCCGTTCATTACTACTACTTCCCTTTATGCTTCAAGGCAATATAGCAGTAGAAAGAATCATTGCATCCTTAATGGGTGTAAGCGTAGTTGCTGCATTGGATTATGCTAAGTTTGTTACTGAAACAGGGATTAATCTACTTGCAGTACCACTGGGTCTTGCGGGACTTTCGATTTTTAGTAACATTAGCGATAAAGAACAAAACAAGCGCATTCAACAGGTAATTACTGTAATCCTTCTTATAACAGTACCTGTTTCAGCATTTTTAGCTATTCATAGCGAAACTCTGGTTCATTTGTTATACGAGAGGGGTAATTTTAATAGAGAATCTGTAAATTTGACTCAAACCGTTCTCTTGGGACTTGGCTTGGGTTTCTGGGCACAGGTATCGTCATATGTGTTAATTAAGATTATGAATGCTCAGCTTAGGAATAGGGAAGTTGTAAAATATATGGGTATTGCATTAGGTGCTAATGCATTAACAAATATACTTTTATATCAAACACTGGGACCTCTTGCATTAGGAGTTGGTACAAGTGTATATGGAATTATTCTGTTTTTATTAACTATAAAAGCCTTGAAAATTACGGAGGTCACATTGCCACAGTTATTTTGGTTAAGTATTGGTGTAATTTTATATGCTCCCGTTGGTGTGTTTTTACTTGGACAAGGGTGGTTAGGTTTAGCCTTATCTACTTTAATTTTCTTATTTTTTTGGGTAATTTACATTGCAGCAGTGCCGTTATTAAGAAAAAGTGCAGGATCTTTATTAGAAGCTTTTCAACCAAAGGTAAACCAAATAATGAAAAAATATAGATCAAGTCATGAGGGATAAAATTATGAAGCCAGTAGATATTATTCTTCTTTCTACAGCAGACTGGGATAATCCTTTCTGGACCAATAAACAGCATGTTGCAGTACAATTGGCAGATAGAGGGCATCGAGTTTTTATATCGATTCCCTTGGTTTGCGTAGACCCAGTGCTAGTTCCCAGGATTTGGGACGTATGGCTAGTAGGCTAAAGAAAGCTTTAAAGGCACCTAGAAAAGTTAGGGAAAATCTTTGGGTGTGGTCTCCTGTCGTACTACCTTTTCAGGGATACCCAGCCGTTCGCTACCTAAACAAATTATTAATAAGCTGTTGGTTAAACTTTTGGCTCTTTCGTTTAAGAATAAATAAGGATTTACTTTGGACATACAATCCACTAACAACTCGACTTATCAACTATAAAGGATATAATAAGCTAATATATCACTGTGTGGACGAGATAAAAGCACAACCAGGTATGCCCGTAGAGATTTTAGAAAAGACCGAGCAGGAATTGGTGGAACTTTCAGACATTGTGTTTGTGACAGCACCGAAGCTGTTTGAAACAAGAAAAGAATGGAACCCAAAGACATACTACTTTCCGAATGTAGCTGATTTTGATCATTTTTCAAAAGCTTTAGATAGCACAACTGAAATACCTTCGGATTTAATAAACATTTCATCACCTAGAATTGGATTTATTGGAGCTATTAGCGGCTACAAAGTAGATTTTAACCTACTGCGATTTGTGGCTGAAAGTCGACCAGATTGGTCGCTGATCTTAATAGGCAAGGTTGGAGAAGGGGATCCATGGACAAATTCGGAGTTATTAACTAATCTACCCAATGTACACTTGTTGGGACCCCGCTCGTATAAAGAATTACCCAATTATTTAAAAGGATTTGATGTGGCACTTTTACCAAACATGCTTAACGAATATACAGAGTCTATGTTTCCTATGAAGTTTTTCGAATATTTAGCTGCAGGAAAAGCTGTAATCAGTGTGGAGCTTCCAGCTTTGCAAGATTTTCAAAATGTTGTTTATATAGCTAAAAGCCCCATCGATTTTATTAAAGGTATAAAATTATCTCTTGATGGTCTAGGATCAGAGTTAGAAGAACGTCTTAACATAGCTCGCAAATATACCTATAAAACTCGCACAGAAGAAATGATGAAAATAGTCAACAATGATGGAAGGTGCTTATCTAATGAAAATAGCTATAGTCCATGAATGGCTGGTAAATTATGCTGGTTCCGAGCGAGTTGTGGAACAGATTCTTTTACTATACCCAGAAGCAGATATATTTTGTCTTGTTGACTTTCTCCCGGATGATGGGCGCCAGTTTATTATGAATAAATCAGTTCAAACGTCAGTTATTCAAAAGCTTCCCTTTGCTAAGAGAAAATATAGGAGTTATTTGCCACTAATGCCATTGGCAATTGAACAATTCGATTTGTCTGCCTATGATGTAATTATTTCTAGTTCACATGCTGTAGCTAAGGGAGTGCTAACAAACCCTAATCAAGTACATATTTCCTATGTACATTCCCCTATACGCTACGCTTGGGATTTACAGCACCAATACTTGAAGGAATCTGGCCTTAGCCATGGGCTAAAAGGTTGGTTGGCTAGATATATTTTACATAAAATGAGAATGTGGGATGTCAGGACTGCTAACGGAGTAGATGTTTTTATTGCAAACTCAGAATTTATATCACGTAGGATTTGGAAAGTGTATCGACGGGAAGCAGAAATTATATACCCACCTGTGGCAGTTGAAGATTTTAGACTAAAAGAAGAAAAAGAAGACTTCTATTTAACCGCATCCAGAATGGTTCCCTACAAAAAGATGGATTTAATTGTTGAGGCATTTAAACAGCAACCGGACAAAAAATTGATTGTAATAGGAGATGGACCTGATTTTAAAAAAATAAAAGAAAAGTCTGCTGATAATATAATTTTAATGGGATACCAGCCTTTTGTAGTTTTGGAAGATTACATGCAGCGGGCCAAGGCCTTTATCTTTGCGGCAGAGGAGGACTTTGGGATTACTCCTGTTGAAGCTCAGGCTTGTGGCACACCTGTAATTGCATATGGTAGGGGAGGAGCCTTAGAAACGGTCAAAGGTCTTGAAAATACAAGCCCTACAGGCGTTTTCTTTCATGAACAAACTGTTTCCGAACTTTTGTCCGCTTTAAAACTATTTGAAAAGAATCAAGGAAGAATAACACCAGAAGCTTGCAGAGAAAATGCCATTCGGTTTTCGTCTGAAAGATTTAGAAACCAATTTAGACAGCTTGTTGAACGAGAAATCAAGGTATTTAAAGGAAGAGAGTTGTGTTAAGGAGAGGTTCATTGATGGTGTTAAAGGATAAGTGGAGAAATGTCTTTAAAGCATATGATATCAGAGGAAGAGTTCCAGAGGAACTAAACGAAGAAATGGCGTACTCTATTGGCATAAGCTATGTGGAATTGTTTAGACCTAACTGGTGGGAGTAGGGTACGATGTACGTCTTACTAGTATACCTCTAACCTCTGCACTAGTCCGTGGACTAAGAGACAGTGGTTGTAATGTAGTTGATATAGGACAATGTGGAACTGAACAGATATATTTTGCCACCTTTCATTTGGGACTGGATGGTGGGATAATGGTTACGGCAAGTCACAACCCCATGGATTATAATGGCATGAAATTAGTAACAGCAGGGGCAAAACCAATTAGTGGAGATAGTGGCTTAAGGGAGCTTGAAAAACTAGTTATTGAAGGATTTCAGGTAACTTATAAAGGGTCTATGGGGACCTACACTAAAAGAGATATCATGTTAGAATATGCTGAACATATACTATCTTATATAAATATTGACAATCTAAAGCCCCTCAAAGTAGTAGTCAATGCAGGAAATGGCTGTGCTGGTCCGGTTATAGATGCCATAGAGGATAGATTACCATTTCAATTAATTAAAATACAGCATCTTCCGGATGGAAATTTTCCAAAGGGAATCCCAAATCCGTTAATACTTGAAAATAGAGAAGCTACGGCCAGTGTAGTACGCCAGACCGGGGCAGATCTCGGAATAGCCTGGGATGGTGACTTTGATAGGTGTTTCTTTTTTGATGAAAAGGGGCAGTTTATTGAGGGATACTATATAGTTGGGCTATTAGCCAAATCGATCCTAGCAAAGAATCCTGGAGGTAAGATTATTCATGATCCTCGTTTAACCTGGAACACGAAGGAGATAGTAGAAAAAGCAGGGGGCTTCCCAATAGAGAGTAAAACAGGACATGCATTTATAAAAGAAAGAATGAGGGCGGAAAATGCCGTGTATGGTGGTGAAATGTCAGCCCATCATTATTTTCGTGAATTCGCCTATTGCGATAGCGGAATGATACCCTGGCTTTTAGTGCTAGAACAAATGTGTCAGAAGGGTAAAAGTTTATCGAAATTAGTTGAAGATCGAATGAAGGCATATCCCGCAAGTGGTGAGATTAATAGAAAGGTCAATGATGCTAATTACGTTATTAAAAGTATAAAAGGTAATTACATATCAGAAACCGTTAATATAAACTATATTGATGGCTTAAGCATGGAATTTAAAGATTGGAGGTTTAATTTACGCAGCTCTAACACGGAACCTGTTATTAGGTTAAACGTGGAAGCTATGGGGAACAAGGACTTAATGGAGGAGAAAACGAAAGAACTGCTAAATTTTATTGATTCATTGGGGTAATTATGATTTTATAAGATAAAATTGGTTATGCAATTTTCAGCAACATGCCAGGGGCAGACTTTAAGAGCGACCCGACATTGCTTGATGAATTTATGCCCTGGTTGGAAAAATGCCGAACTACTGCCGTAGTAATAAAAATTGAATCTGATGACGCAAACCCTGGTGTTAACCATTAAGTTGTACCGGGGTTCATTATGTCAAATTCACCTTAATATTTAGCGCCTAGGAAAGAACAGAAATTGTTGTCATTTTTCTAAAGGGAATCCAATTAATTTGTAGAAAAATTAATGTTAGGGGAAAGTTAAAAACTAGATATCTTGCATTGATTATTGCCATAGAAGTAATTACCACAAAGATGAAATAATTGAAAGGTAGAATACACCCTACCTTTCAATTATTTCAATGCTTTGACAAATCCCCTGAAATATTGCTCAACGTAAATACCCGCTGTTCGTTTGCGGTGATAACATAAGAAAGGGGAAAATTCGGCAGTGAAAATTTGTGTAGTTGGATTGGGCTACATTGGCTTACCTACCGCTGGGGCATTTGCAGAGGCTGGGGCATATGTACATGGTGTTGATATAAACGAGGAATTAATAAATAAGGTTTCAAAGGGTGAAAACCCTTATGTAGAACCTGGGCTAGATGAACTGATCAAAAAGGTTATAGGTCAAGGTATGCTGACCGTAGGCATAAGGCCCATTGAAGCGGATGTATTTATTATTGCCGTACCCACTCCTTGCACCAGTGATCATAAAGCCGACCTTAGTTATTGTCACAATGCCATGAAGGCTATTAAGCCATATCTGCGAAAGGGCAATCTAATAATTTTAGAATCAACGGTCTACCCTGGTGCTACCAAAGAAGTGGTACTTGAGCCACTGAAGAAAAAGGGCTTCAAACCCGGCAAAGACGTATATATAGCCCACTGTCCGGAAAGAGTTATTCCCGGTAAGATTATTGAGGAATTGGTAAACAACTATCGGGTCATTGGCGGAATAAATGAGAAATCGGCAGAAAAGGCCAAGGAATTGTACAGCCTCTTTGTTAAGGGAGAAATATATACTTCCGACATTGAAACGGCTGAGATGGTTAAACTGATGGAGAATACATTTAGGGATGTTAATATTGCCCTGGCAAACGAAATGGCAAAGATTTGCAACCAGATAGGAATAAATGCGTGGGAAGCAATCGGTTTGGCAAATAAGCACCCCCGAGTCAATCTTCACCAACCAGGTCCTGGAGTAGGCGGACATTGTATTGCAGTCGATCCCTACTTCGTTATTGAATCTGCCCCGGAACAATCCAAATTGATAAAAACCGCACGCCAAATCAACCGTAATATGCCTAAATATGTTCTTGAAATGGTTCAGTCTAATGTAATTCCTAAAAAGAAAGTGGCGATATTAGGCTTAAGCTATAAGGCTAATATAGACGATACCAGGGAAAGTCCCTCCATAGAAATTGTTGAGCTATTGAGGCAGAAGGGATATATAGTAAGTGCCCACGATCCTTTCGTCGAGGATTCTGCCGGCTTGAAAGAGTGCCTATATAATGCCGACTGTGTGGTTATCACAGTGGATCATGATTCCTTCAAAACACTAAATCCAGAAATGTGCGAAGGTCTGATGGCAAACCAATTAGTTATAGATACAAAAAACACCATTAACCACAGGGAATGGAGAGAAGCAGGATTCCAGGTGCTGCTATTGGGAGACGGACAACCCTACAATTTGGGGGTTGAGCAAAAAGCTCAAATCTCTTACGCCTAGAACTATAATTTATAAAATTAAATTGCTGCTTTTTGAGAGGAGCAGAAAGACTTTTAATGGATAGTTATATCAAGGAGTTAATCAAACGTAGGGATCTCTTAATCTATCTAGTTACCTCGGGACTTAAGGCCCAGCATCGAAATAGTTTTTTAGGCTATTTTTGGTGGTTGCTCGATCCGCTGTTGGGCGTGGTTGTTTATTATTTCCTGGTGGCTGTATTATTTGGCCATGGAGGAGAGGCTTACGGGGTTTATTTAGTCGTGGGAATGATTACATGGAGATGGTTAAGCACGACGACCATGTCGTCAGCCAAGGCGATTACCGGCCAATCAGGTATTATTTCCCAGGTGTATTTGCCCAAAATAATATTCCCATTAGGGACCAGCCTAACCCAATTGGTAAACTTTTCCTTTGGCCTTGTAATAATTGCTTTGTTTTTAGTCTATTTCAAAATAATGCCAGGGGTAGAGATATTGTGGCTGCCTTTTATCATGTTTATCCAGCAGTTATTTTTATTGGCCATATCTTTGACCCTGGGATATATTAGTGTGTTTATAAGGGACATAGAAAATGTGCTGAGCCACCTAATGAGGATATGGTTTTATTCTTCACCTGTAATATGGGAGGCCGACAGAATACCGGCTAAATATAGTTGGCTTATAGATATCAATCCGGCTTCGGCCTTTTTAATTAGCTATCGAAATATATTTATGCATGGCAGTAACCCCGAATTATTAAAGCTATTGCTTATAGGTACCGCATCTATTATAGTGATTGGTTTTATGATCTATTACTACAATCGTAATGAACACAAAATTATCAAAGCTTTATAAAGGCATTTACTTATATTTGAGGTGTAATAGTGATTAGGCTGACAGATGTAGGTGTAAAGTATTCATTTAATAAAAAAAGGATTGAATTTAGAACTGCAATAGATAATCTTGTGCTGGGAAGAAATAATAAAAAGGCTGCCAAAGGGGAATTTTGGGCCTTAAAAGGTATAGGCTTTGAAGGAGCTAAAGGAGATATAATTGGTATCATTGGCTCAAACGGTGCAGGGAAGAGCACCCTTTGCAAAGTACTATCCAAATTATTGAGACCTGATTCCGGAGAGATACAGGTTGGTGGAGAGATATCGGCACTGCTTTCCCTGGGCACGGGTTTTAATAAAGGACTTTCGGGGAAAGAAAATATCTATTTAAACGGGATGATGCTGGGGTTTTCCAGAAGAGATATAGATAAGCTATATCATGAAATAGTTGAGTTTTCTGGACTTGATAATAGCTTTATTGAGCAGCCCATCAAGTACTATTCCAGCGGGATGAAGGCAAGACTCGGGTTTAGTATTGCTCGATGCTGGCCCCTGAAATATTAGTGCTAGATGAAGCCTTAAGCACAGGGATATTGGTTTTAAAGCAACTGCAGCAGATAAAATGAAAGAACTGGTACAAAATGCCAAAATTGTTATAATTGTATCCCACGATATAAACTTCATAGAAAAGAATTGCACTAAAGCCATCTGGCTTGACGGCGGGACTATAAAGGCCTTTGGTGATGCGGCAAGTATAGCCAATCAATACAGGTTAGAGGCTTCCCCCAAAAAGAAGAAAAAGATAATTGCCGATTTAAAGAAGACAGAAAGTAAAATAAGTGAAGAAGTAATTATTAATGTAGCTGATGTGGGAGTCAGATATAACCTGTCGGGGAAAGAAATATGGGCTTTAAAGGATATTGCTTTTACTGTAAAAAAAGGAGAAATAGTTGGTATTATAGGAAATAATGGGGCGGGTAAGTCCACCTTATGCAAGGTTTTAAGCAAAATCCTTAAACAGGATGAGGGTAGAGTTGAAGTTAATGGAGAGGTGGCAGCCTCTTAAGTTTTGGTATCGGTTTTAACGGGCAGCTATCCGGAGCAGATAATATCTACTTAAATGGCCTGATGCTGGGCTTAACCAAGGAGAGAATTGAGCAGGTCTATGAAGATATTGTTAGCTTTTCCGGATTGGAGAAGTCTATTAATAGACCTGTAAAACAGTACTCCAGTGGTATGCGAGCAAGATTGGGTTTTAGTATTGCAGCCACCCTTGAACCGGATATCTTTATAATTGATGAAGCTCTATCTGTGGGGGACATAGCCTTTTATGAAAAGGCAAGTGAGAGAATACAAGAAATGATAGCTGCATCTAAAGCCGTGATGGTAGTAACACATAGTATGATGTTTGTAGAAAAGGTTTGTACAAGGGCCATCTGGATAAATAAAGGTCGATTAGTGTTTGATGGCGATCCCAGGGAGGCCGTTGCTAAATATAGAGAGAATACTAAACAAGGTAATGTAAATTAGAAAATTATAGGTGTAAACAGTGCAGAACACAGATGTAAATAGACCAGGATATCGGCAGAACCTAGACAAATACAATAAATTGAAGAAAGAAAAAGAGAATTTGGATTATCTAGTGAAAAGCTTTGAACAGGATTTTGGGAATGTTACAAAGCTTAATTATGATCAGAGAAAATTCTTTAAGATAAAATTCATTGAGTTAATAAGTTCAAGAAAAAGGATTATAGACTTAGAAAACTCCACGAAATATGTATTGCTGGATACCCTATTAGAGAGTTTAACAAATCCGGTAAAAGCACCCCGTAAGATTCTATTTTTCTCCAAATATTTTTTTTCTAAGGCATATTACTTTATTAGAAAAAATGAAACTAAACTACCCCTTAGAAAAATAATCTTATCCCTATTGAGACCCCTGTACAAAAAAATCAATACATGCTTTCACGGTAGACCAAAAGCCAACCTGGTTAAAAACACGTTAATTATGGCGGCTGAGGATTTCCAGCCTAAAAGAAAAGACATCACTATCGGTGTAATAATGGATAAGTTTAGCTATGATTGTTTTAAATATGAAGCTAACCTGGTAATATTTACACCGGAAAACTGGAAAGAAGTATTGAGTAATAATACACCGGATTTTTTATTGGTTGAGTCGGCTTGGCGGGGAAACAATAATTCCTGGATGGGTTATCTAAATGATTTGGGAAAAGTAGAGGATAGTCGGCTGTTTGAATTGGTGAACTGGTGTAAAGATAAAAACATCAAGACAGTTTTTTGGAATAAAGAGGACCCACCTCACTTCGAACGATTTATAACTGCGGCAAAATTATTTGACTATGTTTTCACTACAGATATAGATTGTGTACCAAGGTATAAAGGTATGCTGGGCCATGAGAGGGTGTTTTGTTTGCCCTTTGGAGCCCAGCCTAAAATACACAATCCCATTGGCAGCAAACCCAAAGTGCATGACGTGGCCTTTGCCGGTTCCTGGTATGAAAAAAACCACGATGCCAGAAAGAGGCAAATGAAATACATGCTTGAGCCTGCCTTTAAATATAAACTGCATATCTTTGACCGGAATTACTCAAGAAATAACGATACATTACGCTTCCCAGAAAAATATATGCCTTTCATTGTAGGGGAGGCTTCGTATCAGGAGATAAATTATATATATAAAATTTACAAGGTATTTTTGAATGTAAATAGTGTTTCAGCAAGTCCCACCATGTTTTCTAGAAGGGTTTTTGAGATCCTGGCGTCCGGTACCTGCGTTGTCAGCAGTTATTCCAAGGGTATTGATGAAATATTAGGCTCCGACCTTGTTAAAATGAGTAATTCCTGGGAAGAAACTAAAAGGCATTTGGATCAACTAATAAAAGATGAAGCTAAAAGGGAAAGGTTAGCCCATCTGGGCGTGCGAATGGTACTACAGCACCATACCTACTCTAATCGGCTTAAGTATATAATAGACAACATTGATTTAAACACAAAGGATTCAGAACCAAGTAAAAGGGAAATAACCATTGTCGCCTATGCCAATTCCGAAGAAGTATAAATTCATTATTGGAAAGCTATTCCAGGCAGGAGTATGCTGAAAAAGAAATGATTTTACTATTGGATGAAACCAATCTCAATGGTGCAAAATGGGAAAGATTGGCCAGGCCTGTGAGAGTATTACAATAACCAAAGTCGATAAAACAATTGACCGGCAAGAGTGGATGCATAAAGCCTTAGAAGTGGCTAAATATGAATATATAGCAGTATTTGATGGTGCCTGCTTTTATGGAAAACACTATCTTGGGGATTTAAACATGGCCTTTGACTTTACTGATGCAAGTATTGTGGGTAAAGGCAGCTATTATACTTATTTTGAAGATGAGCAAGCATTGGCCCTTAACAACCGGCATATGAACCACTGTTATACTCCCTTGGTATTGGCCGAGGCATGTATTATAAAAAAGGAAGTATTCAGCAGATTAAAAGCTAAAACTGAGTCAAACCAGGCCCAGCAAGGAAATTTTCTCACAGACTGTGCTTCAGAAGGTTTTAAAATATATTCAGCGGATAGATATAATTTTGTCCAAATACAAAAGGGTAAAGCAACTAAATTAGCTGATTTTGAAATAGTAAATTACTCAAAGGATTATATCAATCAAATTGAGATATAATGTCAACCTTAGGGGAGATAGCATGAGCAGCGATACAAATCAGATAAATGAGCGGGATAGAATAGCCCAGGCCTATCTAGGTAGTTGGGGCGGAACTGATACACAAGAGAGGGCCAAGAGGCGTATTAATTGGTTAGCCGGCCAAGCCGAAGGGGAGCAAGTGCTGGATGTGGGCTGCAGTGAAGGAATATTAGCCCTGCTGTTGGCCCGGGAAGGCTTTAAAGTAGTAGGTGTTGATATAAATCAGGAGGCCCTTAAATATGCCGAAGGCCTATTTAAGAATGAGGCAGAATCAGTGTGCAAAAGGGCCAGTTTTATCAACGGGGATTTAATGGCAGTGGAATTTGCAGGTGACTCCTTTGACACAGTGATTCTGGGTGAACTGCTTGAACATTTACTGCACCCTGCATTAATTCTTGAAAGGGCCTGCCATTTCCTAAAGCCAGGAGGAAAACTCTTAGTAACCACACCCTTTGGTTACTTCCCTTCGACTGACCACAAACAAACCTTCACACTAGCTAGCTTTTCAGCCTTACTAAAGCCATTTATCTCCCCGGTGGAGATTGCAATTGAAGATGGGTATATCCGCTTTGCCGGTAGAAAAAGGGAAAATGGCGGGTCAGGGTGGGATAGCTTTGACGATACCTTTCTTTTAGCTATTTCGGACAAGGCAATAATTGAGCAGCAAATCTTTCTGTGGAAAAATATCGAACGATGGAAAGCGGCGGAAAATAAGCTGCGCCAGGAATATAGAAAAAACAAAAATCAAATTCAAGATATCAAGGGTCCTGCTGACAAGCTTACAACAGAAAAAAATCAGCTAGCTCTAGAATTGACCCTTAAAGAAAGAGAGCTAAATCACCAAATCAGCTGTTTAAGCAGGAAAAAGAACGGCTAGAATGGCTAAAGGCTGATAATGAAGTCCTTCAAGCTAAAATTAAGGTACTACACAAGCAAAATGACGATCAACGGAAATCACGTAATAGGGCAGCCCAGAACTATTATCAAACCCGAGATAAGCTAAGGGAAGTAAAGGAATCAATCTCTTTTCGTTTGGGACAGGCCTTGATCCAGGCGATAACCAGGCCGGGGTGGAATACACTAGCCCTGCCTTTCCGTTTAGCTAGGCTGTTCACCCAGGGCATTGCCAATAGGGTAAGGACATCTGACAAAAGCATACAAAGTGTACAATCAAACGGAGAAAAGAACACTCAAAAGTTAAATCCCAGAAGTCCCTTTCAAAGGGGTAAATTAAACCTGCTGCAGCATGGTTTTAATCCGGTGGAAATCTCAACTCCGGAAAACTACACTCCTAAAGAAGGGTGTGTATTTTATCTTCTTCACGCATCACTTCCCTATGTTAGCAGCGGCTATGCAGTTCGTTCCCAAGAGATTATATCCAGCCTATGCTCCGGTGGATTTAATGTACTTGGTGTTTCCCGCCTGGGCTTCCCCTGGGATCTTAAAAATATGTCGGTTGAAGATGTTGTGGAAAAAGAGTCTATAGGCAATGTGACGTATCTGCGAATGCCAACCGAAGATGCGGGATTCAGCCAAATTCCCTTAGATGAATATATGCAGCGGTACCTGGAGGAAGTGCTAAATCTAGCCAAGGTCTATCAACCAGCAATAATTCATGCAGCCTCTAATTATGTGGAAGGAAATGTAGCAGTCAAGGCAGCTAAAATACTCGGAATACCAAGCATATACGAAGTAAGAGGCCTTTGGGAGATCACCCGAATCTCCAGGGAACCAGATTGGGAGCATTCGGAGGAATATGCCATGTGTGTTCGCCTGGAGACAGAAGCTTGCCGTGAAGCCGATGCGGTAATTGCCATTACTCCATCCTTGAAGGATTATTTAGTTAACCAAAGGGGTATAGCGGAGGAGAAGATAACTGTTGTACCAAACGGGGTAGACACCACCCGCTTTAAGCCCGTGGAACGAAATATCCAATTAGAATCCCAGTTGGGACTCTCTGGTAAAACGGTGATTGGCTTTGTTGGTTCAATGGTAGAGTACGAGGGGTTGGACTTACTGCTGGAAGCCTCTGCAATTCTTTTGAGCCAAAGGGATGACTTTCGCTTACTTTTAGTGGGCGACGGTCGATGCTACGAAGAATTGAAAAAGCTAGCAAGGGAAAAGTCCATTGCTGACAGGGTGATTTTCACGGGTCGTGTCCCCCATGAACAGGTGGAACAATATTACTCCCTAATAGATATTGCACCGTTCCCCCGCAAAGGAGCCCTAGTCTGTGAGCTTATCTCACCCTTAAAGCCCTTTGAAGCCATGGCCATGGAAAAGTGTGTAGTTGCATCCAACGTTGCGGCATTGGCAGCAATTGTGCAAGACAACAAAACCGGGATGTTGTTTAAGAAGGACGATGTAAGAGATTTTGCAAAAGTGCTGGAACTGCTTCTTGAACAGCCAGAATTGCGGAGAACATTATCAAAGGCAGGTAGAGATTGGGTAGTATCAGAAAGAGATTGGAAAAGACAGGCAGAAGTGGTTTGTCAGTTGTATCAGAAACTTTAAGAGAAAATATATCAATATGTTATATATGCCCCCAAAACGTGTTCAGCCATTCGGACGCGTTTGGGGCATAATCATTTAATTTAAAACTTTGTCATTGTCGAATAATGTATTATATTAGCGTATATTATCGGAAATTTCTAACAAAAAACATGTCATTATTAAAGGGATATTGTGTTTTATGTGGAATAAAATTACAAAATAGTACTAGAATCATACTATAATTTTTAAACCAAGTCTGTTTTAGAGATATTTGTATTATTGTGCTTGGTAAAACCTAAACCTTAGGGTGAAGATAGTGGAAAAACATGCATATCATCCTAAAGTTTTATTTTTGTCCTAATTATAGGACTAAAGTCACGCTGATGTCAGGACAAAATGACTAAAGTTGTCGAATATCAACACAAACGCAGATTTGGGTAAATTGCTAATTAATTTCTATTGCAAATAATGTATATAGAGGAATATAGAACCACCCCAGACCTCTAGTTACTGTGGTGGTTTTCTGTACTAATGTGAACGTCACGGTAAAGTAATTAAATCAAACGGAGATTTCAAACAGTTCTTTAGTTGAGTGGAGGGGAGAACGATGTCTGTTGGTCCACGAATCGATGATCCGGCTATTCGAGTGGACAGCCTTTCATTAGCAAAACGACATCAAGGTACAGGGTTAAGAAAGCACTTGTCCGCCGTACTGGGTGTGACGATTCTTGTCTTCAATGATTTACTGGCTCTTGTTATTTCTATGGGTTTGGCATATCTAAGTCGAGTCAGCGTTTTGCCGTATATTTATGAGGGTTTTCAACCAATCCAGAGAGATGCCTTGCTGAACCTTTGGTGGTTCCCATTGCTTACTGTCATTGTCCTTGCGTACGAAGGTATGTATCATAATCGCCTCCCCTTCTGGAGGGGGACTAAGAGATTAGTAAAAGCCGTTACCTGGTCTGTTGTCTTCGCAATATTAGTGATGTACCTCTCGAAATCATTTGATTATTCAAGAACATTAATTGTTCAAACATTCATATTCGCCATTCTACTAGTTCCCTTTAGCAGATATCTAATTAAAAAGTCTTTTTATAAAGCTGGGTTATGGGAAAAACCAGTTCTTATTCTGGGGGCTGGGAAAACTGCTGAGTTAGTTATAAAAGGTTTTGAACGTGAGTGCACAATGTGCTTTAGACCTATTGGGTTATTGGATGACGACCCTAAGAAAAAGGTATTTTAAATGGTAATAAAATAGTGCCTGTTATAGGTAAATTCACTGATGTAGAAGAGGTTATACAACGTACTGGAGTGAGAGACGTAATCATTGCGGCACCAGGAATGGATAATAAAAAGTTAGTCAATTTAACTAATCTACTACAGAATATATCAGCTAATGTAATGCTAGTACCTGACCTCTTTGGTATCCCTTTAACGGGCATTAAAGTGAACCATTTGTTTGATGAGAAAACTTTGATGTTGTCTATGCAGAACAATTTAGCATCACCCTGGAACTGTTTTCTTAAGAAAATTTTTGATATTACAACTGGTGGTGTCATAGCATTAATATCTCTACCGATATTAGTTATTATTTACATACTTATAAAAATGGAAGATAAAGGTTCAGCGGTGTTTACTGGATATCGCATGGGAAAAGATGGGAAAGAGTTTCGGTGTTATAAGTTCAGAACTATGTATAAGGATAATGACAAAATTCTGGAAGAATATTTACAGAAAAACCCCGATGCATTAGAGGAATGGAAAAAGTATGCTAAGTTAAGGGGTTATGACCCTAGAGTTACAAAAATAGGCAAGTTACTTAGAAAAACTAGCTTAGATGAGCTACCTCAGATATTTAATGTATTAAAAGGTGAAATGAGCCTTGTAGGTCCTCGCCCTTACTTGCCACGTGAGAGAGAAGATATGAGCGTATATGCTGAAACAATATTAAAAACCCCGCCAGGAATAACTGGTCTCTGGCAGGTTAGTGGCAGAAACGATATCGATTTTAACGGGCGGTTGCATATTGAATCGTGGTATGTCCGTAATTGGTCTTTGTGGATTGATATTACTTTGCTATTTAGAACAATAGGTGTTGTAATAAATCGCAAGGGCGCCTTCTAATACCCTTACAGAGGCAAGTGATGCGATCATGAATTAAACTGAGTATTGAAAGTTGGTAAATATAACAACTGTATTCAACAGAGTGATGGTGAATTTATGGTAAGTTCTGGTATACTTTATAGTTCTGTATTACATCAGGAAAAACTGATGGTAGTTAGCGATTTAAAGTTAAGTATATTTTGGAGGAGTTACTATTGAAAATTTGCTTAGTTGGTTCGAGCGGTGGTCATTTATTGCACTTATATATGTTAAAACCATGGTGGGAGAAGCAAGAGAGATTTTGGGTTACTTTTGAAAAGGAAGACTCAAAATCAATATTGAAAGAGGAAAGGAGTTATTGGTGTTATTACCCGACCAATAGAAATATTAAAAACTTAGTTCGTAACATAGTGCTTGCATTTAAAATATTATTAAGGGAAAAGCCTAATATAATTATATCTAGTGGTGCGGGTTCTGCAGTTCCTTTTTTTTATATTGGAAAACTTTTAGGATCTAAGTTAGTGTTTATTGAAGTATATGATAGGATAGATACTCCCACATTGACCGGCAAATTAGTTTATCCTATCACGGATTTATTTATTGTTCAATGGGAGGAGCAAAAAAAGTTTTACCCTAATGCAGTAAATATGGGGGGATTATTTTGATATTTATTACAGTAGGGACTCACGAACAACCCTTTGATAGATTAATTAGAGAGGTTGATAAAATAATAGAGAATGGTCTAGATACAGAAATCTTTGCCCAAATTGGATATTCAGAGTATATACCTAAAAGATATAAATTTAAAAAATTTATATCTTTTGAAGAAATGAAAAAATTTGTTGAACAAGCAGATATAATAGTTACTCACGGGGGCCCTGGGAGTATTTTTATGCCTCTTTATATGAGAAAGGTACCAATTGTTGTGCCGAGAAGAAAGGAATTCGGTGAACATATAGATAATCACCAGCTTTATTTCGCGAAGAGCCTTAATAAACAGAAAAAGATTATTATTATTGAAGACATTTCTAATTTGTCCGAGGTATTACAAAATTATCATAATTATAAGGAAGAATGTCTAATAGAAAAAAATACTAATAATATAAATAACTATGTAAAGCATTTAGAATGCTTTATGAAAAGTTATATTAGCAATTTAAAAATAAGGATGATGCAAAATGTATGATAATAAAAAGTTTATAGAGAATGTAAATTACATAAATTTACATAATAAAATTAAAAGGAAAGAAGCTAGAATTCTTATTTTTGGGTTAGGATATGTTGGACTTCCACTCGCTATGGGATTAAGTGAAGAAGGTTATGAGGTTACTGGTGTTGATGTTAATAATGAAAAAGTTAGTAAATTATTAAATGGAGAATCTTATATTATTGATATTTCTTCTTCAAAAATAAAAAAGAATATAGATAATCACAATTTTATACCAACCACTGATACAACAGTAATAAAAAACGCTGATGTAATAATAATATGCGTACCAACACCTTTGAAAAAGAATCAAGAACCAGATATGTCCTATATAGAAAGTGTTGTTGATTTATTAAAGCAATATATTAAAAAGGGTACCTTAATTATTTTAGAAAGCACTACATATCCCGGAACAACAGAAGAACTTATCCAAAAAGAAATAGATCAACTAGGTTATGTCGTTGGGGAGGATTATTTTCTGTGCTTTTCTCCAGAGAGAGTGGATCCGGGAAATACAAACTTTAGGATTGAGAACACTCCTAAAGTCATTGGGGGGACAACGCCATTATGCTTAGATCTAGCTTGTCATATTTATAATACATTTATAAATAAAATTGTTACAGTTTCCACACCCAAAGTAGCAGAGATGTCTAAACTATTGGAAAACACGTTTAGAAGTATTAATATTGCTTTTATTAATGAGATGGCACTTATGTGTGATCGAATGGGGGTAGATATCTGGGAGGTAATTAAGGCAGCATCTAGTAAACCTTTTGGGTTTATGACTTTTTATCCCGGACCTGGTATTGGTGGTCATTGTATTCCATTAGATCCAATGTATCTTTCCTGGAAAGCTAAAGGCTACAATTTTTATAGCAAATTTATTGAGATTGCACAAGAAATCAATAAAAATATGCCGTATTATGTTGTTAATAAGATAACTGAAGCATTAAATGTTGCGGGAAAACCTTTAAAATCTTCAAAAGTACTTATTTTAGGAATGGCGTATAAACCTGATGTAGATGATGTAAGAGAATCTCCTAGCTTAGAAGTTTTTGAGTTACTTCATAGAAAAGGAGCAATAGTTGATTTTAATGATCCATATGTAAATTATTTTGAAATTTTTCAAAACAAAAAATATAGTGTAAAGCTCTTGTCTGAAAATATAAAAACGTATGATTGTACAGTTTTATTGACTGCACATAAAATATATGATTATAAGTTGATACTAGAAAATTCCAGTCTAATTGTAGATACCAGAAATGTATTTGAAGAATTTAGTAAAAGCAATCCTAAAATATTTAAAATAGGGAATTCCAATCAAGAATTTAATTTTAACAATCTAAAAAATGCAATAAATCAATAGCTTATATTTAATATTATTTATTAACTTAAAGGAGTGCCAAGATTGAGAGTAATAAATATAGTAACACAAATGGAGGCGGGTGGAGCTCAAGGAGCAGCTATAAGGATGGCTATGGAATTAAGGAGTCGAGGGCATACCGTAGAAACTTGGTTTTTATATCAAAAGCGTCCGACCTATATTGGTCTAGAAGGTGTAAAAGTTGTATATAATCAAACGCCTAAAAGCAGAGCGGACTACTTAACTATTTGTCTAAGACTAATAGTATTACTAAAACAATATAAACCGGATTGTGTTATTACATATACGCATTATGCGAACATTGTTGGTCAGATTATTGCCACAATACTTAGAATACCAATAAGAATTGCTACTCAAAGGAGTCTCTTAGATTTATATCCTAGGTTTGCTAAAATAGCAGATAAATTTATCGGTTGTATAGGTTGTTATACCCATAACATAGCAGTTTCAAGTGCAGTATATGATTGTTTTAGTAACTACCCTAATAGATACAAAAATAAGTTAGAAGTTGTAAATAATGGTATTGAAATTTCAAGATTATTGATTAGTAAGGAAATTTCTAGAGAAAGATATGACCTCCCTAAGGATATGCCCCTTATTATAAATGTAGGTAGGTTATCAAAAGCTAAGAACCAACTATTCCTTATTAGGCTACTTCCTTACTTGCAGGGAGTTAATTTAGCTATTGCAGGTGATGGTGAACTTAGAGAAGTTTTATTGGATGAAGCAAATAGATTAGGTGTTTCTGAACGATTGTTTATATTAGGCGAAATTAAACCAGAAGAAGTAAGGTGTTTTTTGTGTTCTGGAGACTTGTTTATTTTTCCGTCTTTGTCAGAAGCATTTGGATTTGCTCTGGTTGAGGCAATGAGTGTTGGGTTACCTATAATAACTAGTGATATACCTGCATTTAAAGATATTCTTAAAATAGATGATGGAGAAGAAGCTGGCATTTTAATATCTCTAAGTGATAAAAATAGATTTATTACGTCTATAAAAGAAGTGCTAAAAAATGAAGATATATCAGGTTCTTTAGCAAGTAAAGCTATTAAGAAAGCGAGGCATTTCAGTATAGAAAAAATGGTTGATAGTTATGAAAAATGTTTTTATAAAAGTAAAAAACATAATTAGGGTTAGCTGAACAAATCCCATTTTACCTATAACACCAAAWTTTTGGCACAGTGGAAGACCAGATTCCATTCAACAGGTGCCGCAGAAAATTGAACAAAAGAACACGGAGCCTATGCTTCAAGTTCATCACCAGGAACTGTAGACAAATTACACTTTCTGCTGTTTCTTTGAGCCGGGCCATAATACGTCTTAATCCATAACGACGCTTGCCTTCACCAAATTTTCCTTCAACGGCATTACGTTCGTTGGCATCTTGTCGTTCGAGGCGTATTTGCTCCTTCTGTTTTCTTTGTCAACCAATGGTTTTCTGCTGAGGCGTATTTCAAGCCCGGCACAGTATCGAAGGTTATCTCTATTCCGATAGATTTTATCGGCTTGAACAACTTCGGGATAGTAGCCATACCTCTTGTGGTATCGTTCCACTGATTCCATTAAGGTAGTTGATTCATTAAAGGCATCCCAGCTCAGCTTTTCTACATAGCATAGCCTTCTACAATGCTGATGCTACTTTGCTGCCGAAATCAACATCAGCCTTGGCTTTACCTCTGACAATGGGACGTATATGAGGCTGTCTGATGCTAACAATACGATTTTCTATTTGGCGAATTCTGTGGATGTACATATGATGCTGCTGTTCATAGACTTTGCGTATGGTGTTTAAATTTTCTTGATGCTTCCGGCCAGGCCATGCCCGTCGCCAGCTTGAGTAAGCAGCCCGTCTACAGCACGCAGGTTGCGGGCAACATAGCGTAACTGCTGGCCGATAGCCTTACGGATCGCTTTCTTCCCGGGTTTCCGATTGCGTACAATGCTTAAGTATTACGAGGGATCTTGCGATAAGTGCGTGGTCCTTTGCCGGGTTTACCAATGCTCTTGTGTACGATATCTATAATTTCATCCAACTTCTCCCTGGCTTCGTTAAGCAAGGAGAGGTCAGTGGGGTAGCGAATATCTGCCGGGGTACAGGTGGCATCTAGGATGAGCTTACCCTGGTTTTTGTGATATACCTCAAAGGAGGAAGCCTTCTTTTCTTGTGCGGTGGTTTCCGCTACATTAGTGCCACCATGAGGCGGGTCGGCTTATCATCATCGTCGGCTTTTTATCTCCAACATTCTTGGCTGCATTGCAGATTTCTTCATTGATAGCTTTTAAGGTCTCTGCGTTAAAACGCTTACGAGAATGCACCATGAGAGAAGGGTCAAATGGTGGTTAATTCTGGTATATCCTGAATCCAATGAAATATTGGAGGTAAGGATTTTCCGTAATCTGCTCGACGGTCTCGCGATCAGTAAACCTACACTTTTCTTGGATAATGAGTGCCCTGAGGGCCATCCGGACGGGTTTGGCCACCTGTCCACGCTTGACCTTAAAAAGTTTAGCGTAGCGCTCTTCGATGTACGTTGGTTTTCCAGTTCAGGAACATTATTTTTCTCCAAGTGCACGAATTTTGCAGGGTTTACTGCATTTTCCTTGCATCTTATTTCGACATTAATGTTCCTGAATCCTTGATTTATATGGGTTTTTTGTTTATTTCAGCTAGCCCTAATTAATTAATTAATTAATTCTTAAATTCGGTTTACAGCCTGAGTTTTGTATAAAAAATCAAAGATTTAGAAGTTAAAGAAGATTTCAAGGAGTAAACAAAAAAATAAAGTATTAGCAATTGGCTCAGGCTATTATTGCGTTAATCTTCGCGCTGAGAAGATGCCAACGCAATGATTAAGGAAGATTAACTATGGATTATCAAATATCCTATTGTGTATATGGACTATTAATACAAATAATTTTTGTTGATAGTTTAAAGTATACTTAAAATGATTTAAGAAAGTTATTATTTTAATAAACTTATAAGAACAAAAAAATTAAGGTGGGAATATGTCTACCATAACAAGAATGTCAATACCAAAAAAAGTTTGCTTATTAGCTATTCTAATGATTATACTGTTGGTTATAGTGTTAAATACTTTCAGTTACATAACTAATAGTAAAGCTATTATTTTCATATTAATAATTATTTTTTTGTTAATAGCAACAATATTAATGATTAAGAAATATAAAATAATAATATTTGTAATACCAATCATAGTAGGATGTGGGGCAAAATATTTTGACACAATGGCTATGCCGATGTTTGCGGACGTGATTACATTGTTTTTCTTGGTAATAACTTCTTTCTTTTGTATAAATGAGCGGAGCTCCTATTCTAGGGTAGTAAAGATTTTAAAGCACAAGTTATTTGGAATAATATGGGTTTGGGTAATAGTTGTACACATATTGGGTTTATTGCATATAAGTAATTCATATTATGGAATAATTGTATCTTTAACAGTCCCCATAATAGTAATATCTTTGCTAATTATTTATACTAGACATGAAAATTACATGACCAATCAATTATTTGTTAAAGCAATAGCTTTAAATTCGTTGATAATCTCAATATTTACTTTGATATTATTTCTTTACCCCGTTGTAGTAGACAATAAGGTTTTGGGCCAGATGTATTTTCCTTGGGGTAATTTAACACGTGCAAGTGCTTGGTGGTCGAATCCAAATGGGGTAGGTGTTGTATTGTGGCCAGGACTATTTGCTTTAGTAGCATATAGTTATAAAATAGTAGATGAGTATAGAGTGAAAGCTCTAATTAGCTTAAATATGATCTTTTGTATTATGGCGGTGCTTTTAGTTACAGTTGCCCTTTTACTTACTGGAAGCAGATCGTCAATATTAGGTGTGGCTGTTGCAACTATTATTTTTATATTGTTGTATAGGGGAGTAGTTTCGGGAATTAGCACTATACTAGGATTCTCTATTGTTGCAACCCCAATATTGTTGAAAGTATCAATTATAGAAAGATATGTCTTTCGTAGTGAAGTGGGAGCGACTGGTAGAGAGTACTTTTGGGGACTGGCTTTAGAGGGGTGGAAACAGAATGTTTTAATAGGTCATGGTATAGGTTCCTGGTATTCAATAACTGAAAGTCATTTAGGGGCTCATAACGCTATTTTACGTCTTTTATTTGAAACAGGTGTTTTGGGAACATCAGTATACTTACTTATTAACGCTATATTTATTTTCTGCATGATAAGATCTTGGAATAAAATTAGAAAAATTAGTTCCTCCGAGCTTCAATGGTCATTTAGTGTTATAGTAGCTATTTATTTTGGGTGTTTAGTGCAAGGTATTTTTGAGACTCATTTTATTGGTGGTATAGATCCCAACAATATAATATATACAAGTGTGATTGTTCTTGGATTTCTATTATGTATCTTTGTGGAACAAGAACGAAAGATTTTTGATAATAAAAATAAGAAATGTTTACTACAAATAAATATCTAAGTATATAGTTAAAAGTACTGGTTAAATTAATTATTAACTAAATTCATAACATTGGGAAATCTAGAGTTTTAGTCTAATGGTAGGTGCATGAATGTAGTGGAGTAGAAAAGCGGCCAGTTGATCCCGCTGTTTTGTTGCATTGGAATTACGAGGGTGAAAAATTATATGATTTTTATAGGGTTTGTGCACTGTTGCTTTTAGATAGGATTGTTCAGTCCATTATTAATAATGTTGATTAGAGGATAAATATGAATAACGTATCAAGAGGAAAAGTTGCTAAAGCCACAATAGTTATTGCTATAATAACTATTATTGCAAAAGTGCTGGGATTTGCAAGAGAAGCCGTTATAGCTAAAGAGTATGGAGCAACATATATTGCAGATGCATTTTTAGTTGTTTTCAATATACCATATATGATTAATGGAATATTAAACTCTGCCCTTGTGGTTGTTGTAGTACCTGTTTTTATTCAATATTTAATTAATGGTAAAAATGAAGAAGCTAGACGTGTTTTTAGTACAGTTTTTATTGTATTTATGAGTATTCTGGCTTGTTTTATTATTGTTAGCGTTTGGAAATCAAATTACATTATCAATATTTTTGCCCCAGGATTTGATAAGGAAACATCTGAATTGGCGTCTAATTTAGCACTAATAATATTTCCTTCAATTCTATTTTTTGCGTTAGCGAATTTCTTTACAGGTTTGTTAAATACACACAGTATTTTTGCTCCCTCAGCTTTAGCTCCAGTTATATTAAATCTAGTAATCATTGGTGCTGCCTTTACTATAGGACAATCACTTGGCGTTCACGGTCTTGCCTTGGGGGTACTGTTAGGGACAATAATTATGGCATTAATCCAAGTTCCTTTTTTAAAGAGAAGCAGTTTTAAGTTTCGTGCGGTCTTAGATTTTAAAGATGAAGGTATTCGCAAAGTATTTGGCTTAATGTTTCCCATATTGATAGGTTGCGGTGTAATGCAAATTAATATATTGATCTACTATTATCTAGGATCTGGTCTTGTGGAAGGCACCATTTCGGCACTTAATTATGCAACTAAACTAATTTTACTCCCACAAGGGATATTTGTTTTGGCAGTTGCCACAGCCATATTTCCAAGCTTAAGTAGGTCGGTAGCCAACAATGAAAGGGAACAGTTTTCCCATACGCTTGTAAAAGGAACAAAAATGGTATTTCTGCTTTCGGCACCCGCTGTAGTTGGTTTAATGGTATTGAGAGAGCCTATTGTAGCCATGCTTTTTAAGAGGGGTGCCTTTGATGAAAGAGCTTTAGCATTAACTACCGGGGTATTACTTTTTCTTTCTTTTGGGCTTATTGGACAATGTTTGAGTCCTGTTCTAACTAGAGGTTTTTATGCTTTGCAGGATACATTAACCCCAGTTAAAGTTACAGTTTTAACTGTAGCTATAAATGGGGTTATCTCCTTGCTACTGGTTAATAGAATGGAACATCTTGGTTTAGCACTTGCTAATTCAGTGGCAATGACTTTAAATGTTTTCTTACTATACCTTATGCTAAGAAAACATATTACCAGACTTGTGAGTAGGGGATTACTTGGCTTTTTTTTCAAGGTTATCACAGCTTCTGTGATTATGGGTCTTGCAGTATACACTGCTGATAATATTCTTGTGAATGTAGTGTCAAGCCTATCTTTAAGGGTTTTGATAGATATTACAATGGGTGGCATTGTTTATTTTGCCATAGGATTTATTCTAAAAACAGACGAGCTATATTATGTTCTTGACTTAGTCAAAGGTATATCAATAAATAAAAAAGACAGAAATTAACTGCCAGATGTAAATGATATTATAAAAGTGTACCACTTGACCCCATTTCGCTACTGAATTAGTTTACCACCTAGCATTAAATTCCTGTAGAATTGTCCTTAATATTCTACGGGAGGGATGAAA
>AWVY01000063.1 GCA_004143605.1 Desulforamulus aquiferis | reverse complement strand
AAAAGCTCCTCCTTGTAATAGACAGTTTTATTATTTAAACTGTCTACACAAGGGGAGCATATCAGAAAGGGGTGTTAACTTTATTTTTGCTTTTATTTGTAGTTAAAAGAACAATTGGTATTTCCCCGGAAACTTAATAACCTTTGCCCTATCTGAGTTCATTTGTTTTCTTCAAGGAACTCATCTACGTCTTTCCAACCACTCTCTGTAACACCCTTACCTACCTCAACGCTAATTGCAACTCCCGCTCCTCCCATTATAGCGGCCGCTTTGGTCGCTTTTTGTCTCGGATAATGGGTCGGCTTGTGGGAGCGGGCCCATCAAGGGGCCGTGGTCTGGCTGGGTTACAGGCTGGTTGGAAGTGGGAAGTTAAGCACAGGGTTTTCGTTTCTAGGGTAGTTGAGTTACGAGGGTTTGTACAGTACGACCGCAAAGAATTCGGTGTTAGCATTAGCCGAAGGTGCCAGCTGCAGTTTCGTTGTTCGAGGTGTACACTGCAAATACATCGCTTTTGTGGCTATGGCCGAGCTGGCTCACGAAGCAGCTGAGCGCAGTGCACACAGGCAGGTTCAGGAGGTTCTTCGTGCTGGCCAGTAGGCCGGCACGGCCTCCGGCCGTTTCTTCTTTTGGTCGGCCACGGCTCCGCTTGCGGTCAGAATCGCTATAGGTGAGTTAGTATTGGGTAGCGACTGACTAGTACGTTTTAAGACTTTTTTATCGCCAGTAACTGCTGCAAGACTATATTTGTTTTAAGATTCTATTTAAGTGAGTTTTTTAATTCTTGAAAGACAAACTTGTTCCCGATTAAATAATTGGTATTTATTGTAAATTTATTTAATCGTTAGGAGTGATATAGATTAGTCCCGGTAAAAAAATAACCAAAAAAGACTCTAATAACCTGAAGAAACATAAACCTCGGTGGGTTATTTCTGTGCAGAAGAATAATGATGAATATCTAAACGGGAAAGAGAAGAGAATTATAAGATGTATAATGGAATTAGTTTGCAAAAAATAGTTAAGCCCTCATTTTCAAGGAGGAAGCCTTCTTTTCTTGTCTGGTGGTTTCCGCTACATTAGTGCCAACATGAGGCGGGTCGGGCTTATCATCATCGTCGGCTTTTTTCTCTCCAACTTATAACACCATTAGGATTCATGAACATTGCGGCATGAAGTCACCTTATGATTTCGAGAATGCTTCAGCATGTTAAATCGCTAAATGCACAAGATGAAGCCGCAGTAGCGTTTATGCCGCGAAAGTTTCTTTATATGGGGCAGCACCCTCTGGTACAATCTTGAGGGCGAAAAGCCCTATCATATAGATTATTTTCGCCTCATATAGATTATTTTCGCCGGTTACAAGGGAGTCCAGAGGGTGCAGGGGCCCATGTCAAGAAAACGTGGAATAAATGCGGGTCCCAAAACACAGAAGTCATTATTTGTTAAAATTCATCAAATTAAAGGTTTATTAAGCAAGGCAAAGGGATTATGTTTACTTTTAACTTGTCCGAAATCTTGACAGAAGACCAATATCCAGTTTCAGGTTGTCTGATACATAGTGCGCCAGAATCTCCTTGGTTGCTCCATCTTTAATGGTGGAGAGGTATCCAAGGAAACCTTCCTTTTGGAACCTGTACCTGAACACCGATTCCGAGGGGTCCACCCTCATCTCTTACAAAGCATGAGAGGATTGCTTTTACCCTCCTTCCGTGCATTCACTTCTTCAGGACATACTTTGACGCTTACGAACAGCTTACGATGCTATCAAGGCTACGGCATAAGGCCTCCGCTCAAGATGTTAGAACTGTAAACAGCATGGGTACCATTTTATTTCAGGAGGAGTGTAGTGGTACGTTTTGCTGTTTTCTCTATTTTCAAGGGCTCACACCTTTTGAACTTTCAAACTCGAGTTAAATACACCTTAAAATATGGCTAAATACACCCAATATATGGTTAACTAGGAAAAATCACTAGAAATATGTAAGTAGTTCATTATAAATTATAAATAGTAAAGTTCTTCCAGTAGTGGGCGAGGATGTGAATTGATCATTTGCTGGAAGTGACCTTTATCTAGCGGAGTCAGAAGGAATTTAAAAGTATGTTGGAATTTCCTGTCGGGCTCTGTAGCGATAAAGGAGAATGAAGGAGAGGGAGGTGGATAAATGATATAGGAAGCCCCAACAGTCGGTACAGGTTGTCGGCCACCGTTTGTTGAGGGCTATCACAACCCTTACCTTTGCATAAGAGAAAGGATGTGCTGCAATTTAATTTTATCCTATCCTCATACTTGTTGTAAAGGCAGCGTGTGCAATGTATGATGTTACTCGTTTTAGTAGTTTAGAGTACTCAGCCCATGGTACTTGAATACTATCCCAAAATTGATGTTATTGATAAGTCCAGTCCGGTTCTGAGAATCGTCCTCATTAAATCAATAGTTATGCATAAAGAATAAGTTTGTATGAAAATAGCATTTAACTACTTTCATGAACGGCTTGTGATTGGCCACATACTATACCACAAGGCCGTTAAATCCTAAAAAGAAAAAAGCAGTCATTAAATACAAGATCATTGTTTGTGTTATTTGCGATGTATATAATTAATCATATCACAAATTAATCCACCAATTAGTTCAGGCAATATTGATATTAAACTATCAAAACAAGGAGGAATGGTGTTAATGTTAAAAAAAATCAAAAATCATTTACTGTTGCTACTGGTGATTGTGTTATCAACAGCTCTACTAATAACGCCAGCTATGGCAGGTTACGCTTCTGTAAAGGTTTTATCGGAAAATAGCGAGGTTACTAGCTCAGGTTGTGCTCCTTGTACTGAGGTAGCTAACATGATACAGGATGACCCCAATTTAAAGTTTATATTTGATGGAAAAGATATAAAAGATTCGCAACTTAGTGATGGCAAAATTAAAGATGTTAAGGAAATAACCGGAAAAGAGCTTACTCAAATTACAGAAACTACCTTAGCTGATAAGCATGTAAATGCCCTGTATCAGGACTTGATAAAGCGTGGTTTTGAATTAAGTAAAGAAAATGTAATAGCTACAAAAATTACAGCTGAGTTTAATAATAGTAAGCTTAATAAACACGAGAAGATCGAAAATACAATAGTAAATCTAAGTATAGTTAAGGATAACTCAAATGAGACAGCATTTATTAGCTTTGTATCAAATAAATTTGGTACAGGAGCGGCAGCTCTTGTAAATGAAGAAAATTCACAGTTTCTTTTACTCTATAATGAGAAGGACAAACTAGTAGTATCCGCAAGTATAACCTGCTTGGTTTGCCAGCAACTAGTTACTATAGTTAAAAATGCGCCTCAAGCAGTTAGCTGTAGTATAATGTGTGCTACTGCTTGCTTAGTATTTGTTGAAGCGCCACCTGCGATGGGTATATGTAATCTCATTTGTAATCCAGTATGCCGTTATGTTACTAAGAATCCAAATACTGGTGCATATTCAGCTTGCGAAAATCTGGGCTATTGCCCATAAATGTTAGATAACTTTATGTTACTCAAACCAAATGATAAAATACTATTATTATGTTAGCAAAATAGTTAATAGCATGTTTCAATAATCTTTAACATGCAGCTTACATGATAGTGAAGCACTTTCATGTAGCGAGGGTGCGATATTGGAGGCGCGGACACAAATGTCCGCGCCTCCAATAAAAGCGACGACGGCAGACTTTTTTACCAGCTTTCTTATCTCCCTTTTAACTGTTACACCAACATATTTAGTGATTTAATGAAATAATAACAAATTTTGAGTTGAAACAAATGTAGTTAATTATAAACTACTTACAAAGGATTCGTTTTGTGTAATTTATTGAACATTGTAGAATATAGTGGAAATATCATACATTATTTCTGGCATAACAATTTTTATTATGGACCTATTAACCTTACCTTGCCGAGAAAAAAACTTAACCATAGTATTATGAAGATTTATCTCCATATTTGAGATATTCTTTTCCCTGTTCTTAAATATTAAATTATGACTTTGGGAGGAATAAATATGGTTCACAATTTTAAACTAGCTCCTCTAGATAAGCAAGGAAAATTTATGGCTAGCCCATTAATGCTTATATTAGCAATATGTACCTTATGCATAATTTGGTTAGGTCCTTTTTTGTTTTCACCACGTAGTTACCAGATATCTCCAAAAGGAATTGTCATCCGCTTAAGAATAACAAAAAAATAATTTCCAAGACCCAAATCAGATCTTTTGAAATAGTTGAATACGCGCGGCCTGGAGTTGGGTTGACGTGGGGTGCAGGATTTTACGGTTATGCCGGTCTTTTCGCTTTGAAAGAAGGCAGTACAGCAATAGCATACGCCACAAGTTGGGACCGTATGGTGCGTGTCAATACCATAAGTGGAGATCCATATCTCTTTCTCCGGCAGAACCAGAAGTCTTTTTAGAAATAGCAAATAAAATGATTTTAGAGAGGTAAATTTAAGAATGATAAGAAATGAATTGCTAAGTATAGTTATTGTGAAAAGTTATTTTTATAAAATAGTTTTCTTTCTCTCCCTGCTCAATGCTTTACTGCTTAGTTACATAGCATTGGAGAAAAACACAGGGTGTTCTCTATGTCATAGAGTGCCTTTCCTGCCTGTAACAGACATTACCATAGCAGTAATTGGGACAATAACTTCTTTAGCCTTAGCTACCTTGATATTTTTTTCCAATAAATTAAATTTATTGAATTATACGGCTTTTCTTTTAGCTTTTATTGCTGCCAGTTTTAGCTCTTTTCTTTTAACGAGTCAGGTGCTTATAAACAAGGAACTTTGCTACCCTTGTTTGGTAACGTCGATAATTTTCTATATTATTTTTTTGTATTGTTTTGCGATCTTGTCCTTAAGCCCATATGGTCAAAATACGTTAAAATTAAAACAATAATTAAATAATCCTGAAGGGGTACAGGGAAATCAAAATGTCACGATTGTAGGCTGCTTTTCCCATGCCCGGAGAGGCTTCACAGACGCCTGAAAGCTCTTCCAGATAAAGCCAGTTCGGCTTCAACAGTAGCTATTGAAGGGGTCGATTATTGTAATAAACTTTTCTCCATAGATCGTACCTTTTTGGATTTATCCCCGGAGGAACGCTATAGTAAGCGCCCTAGCCCAAAGCAAATCGGTTCTTGAGGCTTTTTTATCATGGCTAAATATCAAAAAACAACAGGTTTTACCCAAAACCCAGCTTGGCAAGTCAATTGCCTATTGCCTAAACCAATGGTCCAAACTTGAGTCGTTTCTCTTAGATGGGCAGACTGAAATTAGTAATAATCGCGCCGAGAGGGCTCTCAGCGTTTGTCAATAAGTTGTCGTCAAACCCCTAAAAATATATATTAGTTAAGCAGAGTGATTTTCTTCTTTCTTAGATTTATCCACACGCTCAGGATTAAGCCAAACGGTGTCTTCAAAGGTCCATCTCTGGTTGAGCGAGATCATCTTTCAGGGTGTTTTAGCTTGGCTTCTTCATATACTTGTTTCCGCTGCKCCAGGATTGCTGTAGACTGTCYGTTATGACGCTGATTTGGGGTCAGGAAATTAAGGCCACTATGTCTGTGCTCCTGATTGTACCATCTTGTAAATGTTAGTACCCATTCCCTTGCTACCGTCAAGGTGTTAAATCCCTTGGCAGGATAATCAGGACGGTATTTACATGTGCGGAAGATAGATTCCGCATAAGGGTTGTCATTACTCACTCTAGGTCGGCTTATTGATGGAGTTATCCCCAACTGATAGAGGGTTTCCAGAAGGGTTGCCCCTTTCATAGGGCTTCCGTTGTCTGAGTGCAAGACCAATGGCTGGTTAACCCAGTACGTTTTTCTGCAATTATAGCCCGACGTACTAATATACTGGCGTTCTCAGATAATTCTTCAGTCCATATATCCCAAGCAATTATCTTACGACTGAACAAATCTAATATGAGATATAGATAGAACGGGTCCCGGAAGGTAGGTAATATCCCACTTATCCAGATATCGTAATAATCCCACATCCAGACTTGGTTAGGACCGGTAGCACATGTGTTGAAATCGGCTTTGTGCTTGGCTTTTTAGCTCTTCCCCGATGATGTTGCATATTATTTTCTTTCAGGATTCTGTAAAATGTTGACTCTGAAGCTATATATACACCTTGATCAGCTAGTCTAGGAACTATTTGGCTTGGTGGCAAACTTTTGAATTCAGGTTGATTCGCTGTTTTTATTATGGCATCTCTTTCATCTGGACTAAGTTTGTTTGCTGGCATCCGTTTGGCATGTTTACGTTGATCTTCATCAGGTGATAAACTGCTTCTCCAACGTTGTAGAGTTCGCTGGGATATTCCAAGTATCTTACAAGCTAGTGACTCCCTTTGGCGAAGGTCCTTTTGTAGTTGGGCAGCCTGTTGAGCAACACCACCATTGGCTTGCATACAAGCATCCCGCCAAGCTTGTACCTGTTCAACAAAGAGACCTTTTGAACGGCAGTATTCAGCTAATTCAATCTCGCTTAGGGATGCAGTTTCAACTACAATTAGAAATTTGTCCTGTGTACTCCATTTTTCTGTTTCAGACTCACCGCCTGGTACTGCTATACCATTAGCTCGAGCTTTTCTCTTCCAGCTATGTAGTGTGCCAACTGAAAGCCCTGTTTCTCTAGAAATGACATTAACAGATTCATTATTGGGGGGCATCATTCTTTTTATAATAGAGTATTTGAATTCATCACTGTGTCTCATAGTTTCCTCCTTAGCAATGCTGCTTGGAATAACTATAGTTTTAGAGGTCTATGACAACTATCCTAACACAGGGGCTTGCCATGAACTACAGTTATCCTAATTGACTAGTATGTGCGAACTAATGATACATGCCAATCAATCAGGAGGAAGCAAATAAGAAGAGAACCATATTAAAAAGCCCCTTTTTCACCTTATGCTTTTAAGGTGTAGATATCTTAGTAAGGTATCATTATATTTTAATTATGTTTATGGTAGAATGCACCCAGTAACCGGGACTCTAGGTCTATTAAAAGGAAAATATTATTGTTTTTAAGAATATATCCAAGGAGAATCACGACTTATGGCGAAAACTTCCAGTTATATGGAGGTGCTGTGAATGCATGAAATATCATGGTGGGTTATTCTCCTTTATTCTATCCCCGAGTGTATTTTAGTAATTTGGATTGGGCTACAATTAATTGATTATCGCCCCCCGTTTAGCAGAATCTTATTAATAGCAACCATTTATGGTCCATTTGCGTATGTCGTAAGAAGACTTCCCCTACTGTATGGATTACATACCCTAATACTTATGGCTGCAGTAGTTTTTTTGCTATATCTTATATTAAGGATTTCGATTATCAGGCCACAATTGCTATTACTCTAGGGGTAATAATATCCCTTTCCTTAGAAACAATATCCATACCCTTTTTTGCCGAACTATTCAATATTTCATTTGATTTAATTATACAAGAACCAAGTCTAAGTATATTATTATCCCTGCCAAAACTATTAATCATGAAACTAATGGGTATTTGGTTAGGACATAGAAGATGGTATCTTTTTAAGTTGGGAAGTGCTTAGTTGTGAGAGAGAAGATCATTGGTGTTCTAATTCTAACTTTTTTGATATTAATACTGTTATTATCAATCATGAATGGGAGCATCTATTTAGGAGAAAATGGGGTATATCCAATATTTTCACCCCGATCTTTAGTTATCATTGTCTCTTTTGCCATTATTATAGGCCTAATTATTAACGGTTTACTAGTACGTTCATTACTACAATTAACTGAAAAGGAAGCAGATTTTAAAGCTCAGGCAGCATATTCAGAAAGCATGGAGGAGCTTTTCGGACAATCAAGTCACAGCGTCACGATTTTAACAACCATGTCCAATCAATATATGGGATGCTAAAAGAGAATATGATTGAGCTAGCAAAAGAATATATAACTGAAATCTTTAAAGTTACTAGGGAACTTAACGATGTTATTGTGATAGATAGGCCAGAGATCGCTGCACTATTAAAAGCCAAGCAAAGTATAGCGTTACAGCATGGAATTAATTTTTTAGTGAGGGTTGACTGTAACATATCAATGCTTAAGATTAAACCTCATGAATTAGTAAGGGTAATAGGAAATATTATAGACAATGCATTTGACGAAACTCAGAATTTGATGGCCCCAAAGATGTAGGATTGTATATCTTTAAAAAGGATTACAGGGTAATCATTGAAGTTGACAACCCGGGTATGCTCGCAGAAAAACCAGTTTCTTTACTTCAACCTGGTGTTACCTCAAAAGAAGGTCATACCGGACTGGGCTTATATATTGTTAAACAAATTGTAGAAAAATACAATGGTACAATGGTCTTAGAAAATATTGATAACAGGGTACTATGTAGGTTGGAATTAACTCATCAATCAAGGACGTGAGAAAGTGAAGACTTTTGCAAAAATCATTGCTAAATGGTTAACTACTGAGGATAGTAAAAATAGGGATGTTGCTGTTATTGCTTACGGATTAGAAATTCTTTTGAATATAGGCTTTCAGGTTCTAATCTTAGTTATGGTTGGTTTACTGTTAGATATAACTCAAACAATATTGGCAGCTGTAATTCCAACAATTATTTATAGAACACTATCTGGGGGAAGTCATTTCTCAACTTTTTGGAGCTGTACTGTGGTATCAACCTTAATATTTACTTTTATCGGTTATATGACCAAAGACTCTAATAGTAATATATTTTTACTAATGGCGGTTTATATACTAATTATAATTATTACGTATTTATGGGCTCCATATAATCCAAATCGTTTCTTTGACAACATTAAGAAGCAGAAACTTAAAAAAGCTAGTATGATATATTTGATTTTTGTTATGTTTTCTAGTATCGGTTTAAATATCAGTCATCCTTTGGTTGATGCTTGTATGGTAGGGTTAGTTTGGCAGTCGGCAATTATTACTCCCTGGGGAGCTAACGTAATTAAATTTTTGGACCACATACTAAATATAAGAAAGGAGGAAAATTTAAATGTTAACTAAGATTAAAGCCTTCGTATTCACATCTCTTTGCACTATCATGGCAGCAGTTGCTTATTTAAACGTTGATATTAATTGCTTTGGGTTAATTTATGAGCCAGAAATACCTAAAAGCCTTAAAAAGTAGGGCACTTCGGAAATTTTTTGTCTAAAAGAGAACCACCTGCTATGCAGGTGGTTCAAAAAAGCCTTAGCTATGGAGTAGAAAAACCTACCTCCGCTTGGTAGAATAGTGCAGGTTTAGCGAGTTGCACAATAACAAAGGAGGAGGATCCAAATGGATACAGAAAGTTTAGCAATACACAATGGAATTGTAAATATCACATAATATTTGCGCCAAAATACAGAAGAGAATTATATGGAAAAATCAAAGAAGACGTAGGAAAAATATTAAGGAAATTATGTGAGTATAAGAAAGTAGAAATCTTAGTGGCAAATGCTTGCTCGGATCATATACATATGTTGGTATCTATACCACCAAAGATAAGTGTATCAAGCTTCATAGGGTATCTTTATCAAAGATTTCCATAAGTATCTAAAAGGAAAAGCTCCTTGATGATATTAGATAGGCATTCGAACTTAAAGTACAAGTACGACAATAGACATTTCTGTTGTAGGGGTTACTATGTTGATACGGTTGGACGCAATAAAAAGCAATTGAGCAATATATCAAAAAGCAACTACAAGAAGATATTGTTTCGGACCAGATAGTTCTAAAAGAATATATAGACTTTTACGGGTGAGCAAATATATAAAAACAAAAAGAAATAAACCCTTTTAGGGGTTTAAAGGTACGCGGCTGGCAGACCTTTCAATGAGCCTTAAGGCTCAGCTTAGTACCAAGCCCTTATAGGCCCGAGCAAACCACCAGCTGAGCGGGTGGTCCATGATTAGATGGGGGATTATAATGAGAAAGCTTAATTCTATCATTGTAGAAGATGACCCATATTTTGCTAAGATGTTTAGATTGATGTTGGCAAAAACAGAAATTATAAATATATTAAACGTTTTTACTTCGGGTGAAGAGTTTTATTATCGCAAAGAAATAATTTAGTTGATGTGGTTTTTTTAGATATTGAACTCCCGGGAATTAAAGGCTCAGAAATAGGCAAAAGGTTGAAAGCAGACACCTTAATTACTCAAGTTGTATTTGTAACTGGCAAACCTGATTATGCTGTTGAGGCATTCGATATGGAGGCTGTTGATTACCTTATTAAACCCTTTGACCAAAGCAGATTGAATCAGTGCATAAATAGAGTTGAAAGTAGAGTTACTACCTTACCCAGAAGGTATGTAATTACAACTAAATCCAATATAGTTAGCTTAGATATAGATAGAATTATTTTTGTCGAAAAAGTAGGTAAGGTAACAGTATTTAACACTTTGGATGGTGAATATAAAAGTACTGATACTATTGAATATGTTGAAAGCATGATGACCCCCTTCGGTTTTATAAAATCCCACCAAAGTTTTATTATAAATCCTGTCTATGTGAAGTTTATTGAAAAGTGGGCAGACCGAGCCTATCAAGTAAAATTTTACTACGGGGATAAAATGGCTTTAGTTAGCAGGTCTCGCATAGAAACTCTGAGATCAATCTTGCATAATATTAAATGCAATAAGTTATTGGTAATTTAATATACTTATCAATATTTCGTATTTCATAGGGCGAGGGATATGTCCAAAGAAGCCGACAGAGTGGTAAAGCACTATAGCAAACTAACCCATATTGATAGACTAACCTTCCACAGCTTGCGCCAAAGTTTTTGCAAGAACCTAATCGATCATGGATCTAGGGACTTAGAAGTAATATTGTCTTCCCCCGTTAAATTAGACACTAGGTTAAGCAGCTTTTCTCTGGTTTTCATAGTTTTCTGGGCTCATGTAACCAATTGAAGAGTGAATCCTAATTCGGTTGTAGAAAACCTCTATGTATTAGAATATATCTTGGCGTGCCTGAATTCGGGTCCGGGACTGCCTGGGGATAATTAGTTCTGTTTTGAGGGTGTAGAAAAAAGACTCCATTACAGCATTATCCCAGCAGTTACCTTTTCTACTCATTGAGCACGTCATTCCGTGTCGCCAAAGCAGCTGTTGATAGGCATGGCTGGCGTCTTGACTGCCTCGATCAGAGTGGTGGAGTAGCCTGTACTAGGCCTACGCTTATAGATGGCCATTTCCAGAGCCTGAGTTGTTAATTCTTGGGTTAATCGTTCACCCATTGACCAACCAACTATTTTACGGGAATACAGATCCAACACGGTAGCTAAGTGTAAGCGGTGGAACATCTACCGTATAGGATAAAACAGCTCGACTGGCTTGGTGTGGAGCTGTTTTTAATAAAATCCTTCCCGGGCAATTTTTTTGATGTAGTTATACTTTTTCCGTATCAGCTTTTTGAATTCTCCATCGGATAGATCATTAAACCTGCATATTCCTTCTTCGTAAAGGCATTCATAAATCAATTCACAGTAATCGTCGTCCCCACGGTGCGCCTTCTTGTATCGCTGATCCAGTTCATGCGGAAAATCCAGGATGTAGGTTATACTTTCAATCGTCCCATCCAGATACTCTTTGGTCATGTTCATAAGAAAGTCAATATTAGGCTGTTTCATATCTTGGCTCGTCCTTCTCTTTCACTACGGTTCCACCGGCATTCTGCATCCTACATTCAAGCTGCACCTTCTCGGACCATGGAAGATATTCATCCAGTTCCAGATCATTGGGTGCAAAATTCAGATTCGGCAACCGGCTCAAAATATACTCAAGATATTTATAGGGATCCAGGTTGTTAGCACTTGCCGTCCCTACGATGCTGAATATGATGGCAGAAGTTTTGGCTCCTTCCACCGGATCGGAAAAAAGAGAGTTCTTCCTTGTAATTGCCACGGGTTTGACTGCTATCTCCGATAAATTATCGGACAGGGGAATTCTTCCGTCTAGCAAGAAATTGGTGAAATATCGCTTGTGGTTTAAGGTATAATTCAAAGCTTTCTTTAGATTCTCCTGCTGAGTCCTTGTCGTTTCTACCCATGCAAAAAAGGCCTCCAACACAGGGACGCTGTAAATAAGCCGATTCTTTTTCCTCTCCGTTGGGGACAATTCCTTCCATTTCCGTTCCAACCGGAAAAGTTTATCACAATAGGCTCGGCCGATGGCCACACCGGAACCGGGCATCTCCTTTTCCCCAGAATCTAGGGGGATGGCATCCAGATAATATCGCCGCAAGTGACTATAACAGAGGCACCGGGTGATGCCTTCCACCTTTTCATAGCCATCGTATGCGTCACTGACGTGAAAACCATGGAATCCTGCGAGAAATTCCCTGGTATGCTCTCCCGCGCGGTTCGCGTGTATTCATAGAGAATAATGGGTGGGCCTTCACAACTGCCACTCCGGTGGATCTAAATGTACGATTTGCTCGAAGCCTTCTTCCCAGCTCACGGTTGACCTGCCAGGTGGTCCCATCACTCATAATGATGCCGCATTTCAGCAATTGTCCGTGCATTCGGTCATACAGCGGTTTCAGCCAATCCGCCGCACCCATCCTTTGAAGATCTCGTTCCTGTCGGTATAAGGTTACCGAAAGCACATATTTCTGATACATAATCCAAGCTACGCTGGAGGGGGAGGCGATGGAATGCGTTAATACAGGAGCCAGCACTGGCGCGCTGTATATCGCATCGTATGGATTCGCGTCGTTCTTCCCACATTCCACACATTTGTACACATATTGGACATAGTCTTTCATAACCAGCTTTGCCGGGATATATTCCATCTCAGATCGTACTTTTCTCTTGCCAATAATCTTCAGTTCACTATCGCAGGCTTCACACACAGATTCTTCAGGGTTTAAAATACACTCCACGGTCTCCCTGTAAAGCCCTACCGTCAGTTTCACACGGTCGCCTTTCTTTTGTGTTCCTTGATATGAATGACATTTGCATAGGGCAGTGAAAGATTATCTCACCGAACAGGAGGCACCGTAACGCTGCTTTGTGGCATGCAGAACAGCCTACGTGAGGGCTTCAACATTATGCTCAAACCTGTCAATCTTCTCTTGCAGTTTTTGGTTTTCGTTTTTCAAGTTGTTTTATTCGCTGGTCTTTTTCGTCAAAAGTTTGCATGGCAGCGTTCTTCCCTATAAATTTGTTACTTCTATATATACCATTTAAATTGGTACTTTTGTTAGCCTTTGGGGCATTTTCAGTAAATGATGCCGGCAGTGTCAATACTATCAGGGTGCGCTTTCTTCTGGTCCACCTGCAGACCTTCCAACAGCCACTCAAGTTGACGCTTGGTAATGTCCCCTACTTCGCCCTGATTCTTTGGACACAGAAATTTCATCTCGTCGGAAAGTGATTTGGTAACCAGAATAAAGCCGTTACCGTCCCAACGTAAAGCCCGCAAAGCATTATGACGTTTATTACAGAACAGGAATACGCTTGTTCCTCATGGGGATCCAGTTTGAATTTCAATGCCACCAAGGAGGCCAATCCGTTTTGTTGTTTTCGAAAGTCTGTAGCTCCCAGAGCAAGGTAAATATGGTCCGCCTCATCGGCGATATGCTGCATCATAAATCCTGCAGGACCTTCATTAGTCCTGCCAATGCGGCCGGATTGAAATTACTGGGGACTGTCACCCGGATACTTTTGAAGAAGATCTGGAAGTCGGAAGTTAATACTAGATTCCGGCTTGCTTTATCATCAGGTGAAAGGATGGGGGTGATATCGGCAAAACCAGTTTCTTTACATGTATTTTGTTTTTCGCGCACTCGGCGGTTCCAATAATTGTACTGGGGTTTGCTCACGCCATTCTTTTTACACCATTCTCCGATTGTCATACCATTTTGGAGTCGTTCTCTTATTCGTTGCTCCCAGAGCCGTAGATTCTCAACTGTGGATTTCATTTTAAAACCTTCCTTCTGATCTCTTTCTCTTAATGTATCAGAAGGGAGGTTGCGTTACACGACGGTGTTTGTTCCACCGCTTACTAGCTAAGTAAAGCCAACCTTCACTCGTAGGTATATAGGTAATATCAGTTTTATTACGATATCTGGATAAGTGGGATATTACCTACCTTCCGGGACCCGTTCTATCTATATCTCATATTAGATTTGTTCAGTCGTAAGATAATTGCTTGGGATATATGGACTGAAGAATTATCTGAGAACGCCAGTATATTAGTACGTCGGGCTATAATTGCAGAAAAACGTACTGGGTTAACCAGCCATTGGTCTTGCACTCAGACAACGGAAGCCTATGAAAGGGGCAACCCTTCTGGAAACCCTCTATCAGTTGGGGATAACTCCATCAATAAGCCGACCTAGAGTGAGTAATGACAACCCTTATGCGGAATCTATCTTCCGCACATGTAAATACCGTCCTGATTATCCTGCCAAGGGATTTAACACCTTGACGGTAGCAAGGGAATGGGTACTAACATTTACAAGATGGTACAATCAGGAGCACAGACATAGTGGCCTTAATTTCCTGACCCCAAATCAGCGTCATAACAGACAGTCTACAGCAATCCTGGCGCAGCGGAAACAAGTATAAGCTAAAACACCCTGAAAGATGGTCTCGCTCAACCAGAAACTGGACCCTTGAAGACACCGTTTGGCTTAATCCTGAGCGTGTGGATAAATCTAAGAAAGAAGAAAATCACTCTGCTTAACTAATATATATTTTTAGGGGTTTGACGACAACTTTATTGACAAACGCCGGTATCCTCGGGCAAAAGTGCATCGTCATTAATGGCTGTAAGGCCGGCCATATTTGTTGTTTGGGATATCATTTGGCACAACGGCAAATCCCTGGTGCAATTGCCCTGGTGGAAAGGAAAGAAATCCTTGACCATGTGCTGGACAGCACCTCATATATTACTAAGATAGACTTTGTTGATGGCAAGGGACTGTTTTTATGGGATGCCATTAGGGAGCATGGTTTGGAGGGCATGGTCTGTAAGAAGAAGGACAGCCGCTATGAATTTCGCCGCTCTTCTTCCTGGCTTAAGTTGAAGCATTATCAGGATGATGTGGTTGATGTCTTTGGCTATAAGCCTAAGGATGGGTATATCTTAGTGGGAACCGGTGACCAGTTTCAGGGGCACGCTTTATATATATGTCTAAAAWTAAGGGTTTTAAAAMCATCATTGTCCAATCTATAGGGTGCATTTTAATTTAATTCGACCTAAACCCCTAAAAACCCTTTAAAATCAAGGCTTTAAGACAATTTTGATTGAGGTTACAACATTGTCCGTGCAGTCACTTCTGGGTGTGCTTGACGTTGATGAATGGGCAGACCGTCAAGAAGCCAGCGCAACTCTCGACGGCTAACCGCTTTAACTTCAGAACTATTTCTTTCGGGCCACTGGAACTTTCCCTTTTCTAAACGGCGGTAATATAGCCAAAAACCGTTATGTTGCCATTGGAGAATTTTGAGCTTATCTTGCTTACGGTTACAAAATACAAAAAGGCACGATGAGAAAGGGTCTAGTTGAAAACCCTCTTTAACCAATACTGCTAATCCATCTATGGATTTGCGAAGGTCTGTACTGCCACAAGCTAGATAAACACGTTCATAGCTTGCTTCACTAATCATTATGCTTAAGGGTGTTTACTACGTCTAACAGCAATTTGGGGTCAAAGCCCGGTCTAACTTCCACAGCAATCGGGCCAACTATCACTAACAAAGAAGTTTGTGAATCTGCATCGTTGCTAATATCCAATGGCAGCCATGAGATAGTTTTTTCACCAGATGACGGTTTTTCTTTTTTCAGCCAATACCACAATTGCTGGGGTTTGATGTCATTTTCGGCGCACCAGGCCACTACACTCTGGCCACTGGCCTTATATTCAGCAATCCCAACCAAACGTTGTGTCTCTCTGCTCTGGTCATTAAAAACCCTCCTTTACCAGACGCTACTTTTCTGTAGAGTATCTCATAAAGAAGGATTGTTGACCATGTGGGTACTATTTGACGCTTACGTAGAACTGAGTTTTCTGATTTACATATTAATGCGTTATACCACATATCCTGAGAAAACTTTGCCCTATTTTTAATTTTATCCTCAAAATCAGTAACATCGCTTTGCTCTTCGCTAATATCAGTTATGTCAAAATACTCTTGCTCTAAACATTGAAATAATTCCTGAAACATCTTTCCGAAGTTAATAGCTAATTGAATATCCAAAGACTGTGATTCAGCCATTGGTAGGATTTTTTGTTCCTCAAGTTTATTTATTTCATTTTCTAACTCATAGAAACTTCCTTTTTGTAAGGCTCTTTGAACTAAATCATTTGCCTTTTCAATATTAGTACAGTTCGTCGAATATACATTGGCTGGGTACTCTTCAATAACAGTAGCTAACAACGTCCAATAGTATTGTGATAATTTGAGATTAATAATCCTATCAGTTAATTGTTGAGCCTGCAAAGGTGATGGGTACTGGATCATATTTAACACCTCAAAATCTTACCAGATATAACTTTAAAACTTTATATAAATCAGGCCTCTATTCTATTAATTTCATCTATATACCTTCCGATATATTGTCTAATAAACTCGAATAATAGGATTGTGTCGATTTTTAGGGAATTAGATCTGAATAATTTTTTACCTTATCCGATGAGAGTCAAATAATTGTCGCACAATTTAATAATCCGTTTGAGTCTGGCAAAATAGTACCGGTGGAAAGCCTGTTTTCATGCGGGTAAAGCGGAATTGGCAGACGCACCGGACTCAAGATCCACTAGAATATATAAACTCGTTCGTGAAATTAACGAACGAGTTTTTTTGTAACCTAAGATAAACTTCTGCATCGACTAGAGTTCCTTATAAGATTATCCACCGGAGATGCTATTTTATGTTGGTCTTTAATATCTCTATCTGCTAGTGAGACATATTTCTTTGTCATATTCAAGTCAGCATGTCCCATTGTTTTTTGTAAAGCAAATGAGTTTCCCCCATTCCTAAGATATTCAAGGGCAAAGGTATGTCTTAATTGATAGGGGTAAAAAGCAACCCCTTGTTCTTGACCATATTTACTAGCCCTCTTATACCAACCGTTACCGCTCATTTTATTACCTTCACAAGTACAAAAGACAGGGATATTATCTCCCCAATCCGCTGGTCTTACATTTATTAATTTCTGAATTGATTTATCGGTAATTGTGCTTATCGGTAGCGTTCTAGCTATTCGTGTCTTTGCGTTTTCGGCTCTAACATAAACCTCTAATGATTGTAAGTTAATATCATTTGGCAATAACGATAATGCTTCCTTCGGTCTAATACCTGTATCTAGTTGGATTAATAGAAGACTGTAATCCCGCAACCCTGAAAATGTTGACTGGTCTGGAGTTGCCAATATCTTTTTAAGTATCTTTCCGTCAATTTGAACAATTCTGTCGTCTGTTTTCCTTCTGGAAATTCTCTTAATGGATTATCATTAAGAAATTTCTCTTGATACTCCATTCAAAAAAAATCTTTAGATATATAAGTTTATTATTGTAGTACGCTGGCTTAACATCTTCAGCCATGTATTCAATTACGTTACGCTTTAATTCATCAGCATCAGACAGGAACATTTCAGGATATCTTTTGAAAAACAGCTTCACATGGTAGCCATAATCTTTTAAAGTTCTAGGCGAACGACCCTCTGCTTTCTTAAATAATAGAAATTCCTCAAGAATCTTTTCCCATGATATTGTCTTAGTAGCGTTCTCTGCTAACTTTGTAATTCTTGTTTTCTTCTTTGTAATGGACATAAAAATACACTCCTCTTTTAGAACTTAAAAGGAGTGTTCGGATGACTTAATAGGTCATGCGAACTCCCGGATTTTTTACTGTTTTTGACAGTTCCGGAAGCCGCGTAATTACTAGGTTTTTGGTGGAGGCGGGCCTCATGTCCACCAATGCACAGACAACCATTATAATCCTTTTTGTTTATATTACTCTGACTTAAGACCAACTTCAAGCTAGAAACAACCAGGCTCTGTAAAGATTTCCCTGCCTGGTTGTTACAACTCTGCCCCTATACCCTAGTTAAGCTTATACTAGCGAATTGGAGTTCTATCGTCAGGCGACCCTCATAAGCTTAACTATAATTTAAGCCGGCTCCAAGTGCTATTTCAATGCATTATGTTTTTTAATATCTAAATAATTTTAACGACTTATTTAAACCTCTAAATATAATAAAATCCTCAGCTTTATTAAACTTTACATCGTCGTGTTTACTTCTAAATAAGAAAAATACTCGAGGCCTATATCCACTATTATCATAATTACCTATTATGCCAAAATCAAATAGTTTACTTAATATTGCTTCTGAATCTACTCCTCTTAATTCAGTATATAGGTTTTTTTTGCGTTCAAATTCACTTAAGGTAAATGTTTGCCTGCCATGTTTTCTTAAAAGATCAAAAACATAGTCAATCTGCGGAATTTCGATATGTACCTCATCAATTATCTCTTTCTTAAGCCAAAGTGAATATTTTTCTTCTGCATTTAGAACATCATCTCTTCTAATTTCCCTCTTTGTCCCTGTAACATCTTGACATACTTTACAGAATTGTATTATATCTCTAGGTCTATGAAATGTTCGGTCTAACATAAATTCAAAAATACTTCTTTCAAGAATCTGTTCATTCGAAAAACAATGTTGCCATGCATCTTCTGAGTTTTGAAGCTCTACAATAGAAGTTTTTATTCTTAAATTTATTAATTTCCTAAGATTACTCTGACTAGGTACCCCTTCTACTAACCAATCCAAATCTATTCTATCATCGTAGTATTTATTCAAATCAGAATCTTTAAGTTTATTAACTATATCGCTTCGTAAAAATACAATAACATATAAGCTTTTAGGATTATAAGTTAAACTATTTATATCACCGGCTACATCAAGTAATGAGAGTACTAAATCTTTATACTCAGACGTTAAATCATATTTCTTATCTAATTCATCTAACATCACAATATACTTATTGTCTGGATTAATATCTATATTTAATAAGCACTTTTCTAGTTCCCTAACTATTCTATTATAGGGTACCCTAATTTTTCCATCAATTGAATTAGTTTTATATACTTCAAGACCAGTTCCAAAAAATGCTTCAGGAAGTATTAACTTAAATCCCATGTCACTGGTTCTCTTTACAATATCATGATATTCTAAATCTAGGTCTGTAAAATTAATGCTCATAAAATCTTTTAAAGCAAAATAAGCTGAATTTTTGGAACACTTTCATCTTTTAGAACCATTTTAGCTAGTTCTATATAAAGTAAGTATCTCCAAAATGTTTGATATTGAGTTGGTGACCTAAAATCCCTGTCCGAAAATTTGTAAAGCTTTTCCATACCAAAATCTTTAAAAGAAAGTACTTTTGAGAAAAGATTATATTCTCCCGTTGCTAACTCATCTAAATATCGACAGATAGCACTTTTACCAGACCCTTTCCTGCCAAATACAAAGAATTTTTCTCCCTCTAGTATAGATTTTATTGTGCCATCATCAAAAAAATACTTAATCAACCCATGATCACGTTTAGCTTCATTATGGCCGAATTTTATATCCTTTATTGTTTGGTTTTGTAACATCATTCCACTCCTTTCTACATATAACGATTTAATTAAATATTTGCTATATTTCGCCAAGTTCCTTTTTCTAGATTATTATTTTTAGGAGTAGATACTTTATCAGCATGGATTAATAGTATATTTAATAGTTGTAATTTATTTTTGATACTTGACGCCTCAATGAGAAAAACTTAAAATCAATATTTTTGGTTGGTATATAAAGAGTTACCATGATTATTTCTTAGTCCTTCTTCTTGATGGCTTGTCTATATTTGCCAACTTTTTAACAGTTGTCCCCAGTTTTTCTCCAACCACTCTGTCACTAACTTGCTCCAGAATTTACTCTCATCGAAGTCTTTATTCTCACGTTCTTTTACAGCTTTAATCATATTCATTAGTGCCTCATATTGAGTTTCCGGAAGTTCAATTTCTACATTAAATCGCCGTGTTCGTGGCGCAGGTTCGCCGAATAAAAAATTTAGTAAACCCATTTATTCCCGCCTCCTTACCATAATAAACAAATCCTTTGGAGGCCACATGGCATAGATGCTATTTAATATTTCTTCGTTATAAAGTGCTGCAGTAATAAGTCGATCCAAAACCTGTCCTATGGGCTTTCCGACATTTAGTGCTAATGCTTTAACCTCAGCTTCTATTTGCTTATCTAACCTTAAGGGGTATTCCCACTTCTTATTGGAACGCTCTTTGCGGGATGCCTCCTCCCTCTCTAACATTAAATGCCCCCCTTTCCGCCGTTTTCCCCGGGATAAAAATATATTTATATCAAATACTATGCCGGAAGGGGGATGCATGACTAAAATTACCATTTATGGGCAACCTAATAAAAGGTGATGATATGAAATCTTTACTTAAAAAAATTATCGAAATGGGTACTACAGATAGCAGTAATAGTTTTGTTTATAAGGATAAGAATCCTGAATCCATTAATCATATTGCCAAAAAAATAAATCAATTTACCTATGGTAAAAGAAAAAAACGCTAGCATATATAAAGATAAATCCACGGCAGATTGCCGTGGATTTATCTTTATATAATGTAAAGTCCCAGGCTTTCACCTGGAACTACCTAGAGGCCCACCCGTGACCTTGTCCAAGTTGTCTACCCGTGACAACTGTTTATGTATATCTAAACTAATTTTACTAAGGAATAAATGACCCCATCTTCTATTAATTTAACTTCATTTGTTGGTATGGTAGCAACATAGTGGCCTATTCTAGCCTTACTGATGGTTAATATTTTGGTAGTAAAGACATAACATAACCCTGTAAATTCATCCTACTGGTTCCTGGTTGGGTCTGAGTTGATATTGGTATTCTACAATTAGGATTCCCAGGGTTACTTATGATAGTACTACGATTGTATTAGGTGAAGACGTGTTTCCAGCATCATTCTGCAAGATTATGCATGAATGATTCTTATTTTTTTCTGATCCAATGTTTTCACCCAGTCCAGGTTACAGTAATATACCTCTCCCCTTCTAACATTATAGTCATTAGCTGAGATGCTTTTAGATGATGTAGCTCAATTTTTTTGCGTAGCCAAGCTATCAGATCTTTTACTTTATTTAAGATAATGTCCGTTATAGCCAAGATTATCACTATAATTAATTAGCTATTATTATTTGTTATAATCGTTAGTACAATTCCATTATAAGATCCCAAGTTATTTTATCCTTTTGAGATGTCTCGGTTTTGTCTTTAAAAATTCTTTACTTAGTTTTGTGATTAGTCCCTCAGATTCCGATATGAATCTTACCTTCCATATACCAACTGGAACCGGTTCTATCTCAGGAGAGCTAGAAAGTATTTGATCTAATATAGTTTCTATATCGCTTATATCTTCAAATCTATTCTCTGGTGTTGAAGTTTTTTGATTTATGGATGTGTTTTTATCTGCAAGTTTCATCCCTCTTGGTTTCTTGACTTCCTCTTCGGGGCTATAAAAAGGTACTGCTACAGCTACTATAAATCCCCCACTTGGGAGCCAACCCCAAAGATCAATACCCTCTTCATCCTGACCTCCGAAATTGGTCCAATTTACTTCAGGGTACTCTTTTTCTGCAAATTCTCTTAATGTTTTGCAATCCATGCTTGAAAATACATATCCAACCATATTTACTTCGTCTCCTTAACATACATATAAAGATATTTCATCTTCCCTAGCCATTTCTTTTAAGTCAATGTTGTTAAAGCGATTTTTAAAGAAAGGGTTCTTGAATAATCGAAATATACTCATTGGATACCTTCAAAAGCTTTTTATAAATATTTTTATTTTCTTTTCTACCAGGAACAAGGATACTCCTTTGTTTTGTCGAATTTCGGTAAAATAATTAAATTCCCGACGGAGGCCTATGCTTTGCGAAAAATCGATAATTCAGTTATTAGTAATATAATTAGAAACCTAAATACTAAAAATGAACCATGTAAAAAATATCCAGGGTTAATGATGGAGTTTTTCAATATTTTCCTAAACTTCTTCGAGTATACTGAAACTAATACTAAAGCCTATGAAGTGGCTTATGGATAAAATCTAAGAAAAATTTAATAGCTAATAAAGGTAAAAAACATACCAAATCTTATAAACCAAAGCAAATAATTTATGTAGATTTAGGAAATAATACATTTGGTACCGAATTCTCATATATGCATCCTTGTATAGTGATGTATAACGAATATAGGCGGGTTTTCGTGGTTCCGTGTACCTCTCAGCCTGCACGTAGGGATGCTTCTGGGAACTTATATCCAGAGTACCTTGAGGGAACCAGTACTGACGGATTTGCCAAAACAACTACAGTAATGCTAAATGAGGCAAGGTTTATTGATAAAACAAGAATTACTGGTGAGTTGGGCACTGTTAGCACTACATTTTACAACACCATATATAACAGTATTTTTAATACGCTTTTTGAGAGCAAAGCATTTAGTCTTGATAAACTCCAAGGTGATTTTAGTAACTTAAAGAATGATTTTGAAAAAGTACAAAAGGAAAGGGATAGGTTAGAAAAAGAACTTAATGATTTAGTTATAGAACACGCCAAATTAAAAGAGATTTTACTGGAACAAAGCACAAATAAATCTAAATAGTTTATTGACGAAATGTAGTAGACATGCTAAAATTTTTTTAGAGATATACCTGAGGGCGGTCATGCCAATCGATCTGTATAACCAAAGCAGAATGTCGAGGTTAAAAACCACTGTTTGATTACAAACGGTGGTTTTTGCTTTTAATATTATTTAATTTTCCCCCCTGGGTACATACCGATAAGTAACCTCCACTCTGTTATGTCCAAGATCATGTGTTAACCTAAGCCTAGCTAAGACATCGATTGCCCTCTCCTTGGGAATTGAACATATTCGCTTGGCTTTCTGTTCCGAAACTGGAAATTCCTTTACCAATAAACGCCAGTTCTTAGACTGGCTCAATTCTTGAATCCTTCTAAAATATTCCGCATGTTTTTTAACAGCAAAATTCTTCCGCATTCCATGCAGCCCCCGGCCATTAAACCCACTTTTCTCAGCAATCTTCTTAATCTGAGAATAGGTAGTTTGTTGATTTACACCAGCAAAAATACTCCCGTTTGGAGTTTCACGAACCAACCTCTCCATAAGTTTTTGAAATTGTCCATCGTACTGTACCCTCCTCACCTTGCCACCTTTCTCAATCAATGAAACGGTTCTTGTTGTAAGATTAATTCGCTCTGCTGTGACTATCTTGCTGTAATCCCTATATGTTTGGATACCATTCTTCCTTATAGCGCCAAAGACTGACTCAGCCGGCAGCCGGTGGCCCGTATAAACTCCAAAGCATCACCAGCCCTGGGGTTATTTTTCTTAATTCCTGTATTAGCCGATCCGCCTCTTGTTGAGTATAAGCTGGCCCACGTTGCACCGTTACATCTTCCCGACTCCGATGCGGCCGGTTGAACTCATCAATCTTCCAATATACTTTCCCAAATCTTTTGTTGGTCATCTCCTCCAGCTTTCTCAAAGCTGAGGAATATTGATGTACCGTTTCAGGCCTCTTTGTCATCTTTACCCGATCCAAAAATTCTGTATTTCATCCGGAGTCACAGAACATATTTGAAATTTTGTAGTCCCACGCCTTTCTGCTAAGTCCTTTGCAAATCGCATACAGGCCGCCCGATACATGTCATAAGTCTTGGCACCGGATACAGTATCTAGTTGACCACTTTCCCTTAATATTTTTTTCTTCAGCCAAATCCCCGGGACATGCTAAACAACTGGTCAACTTGCCTGAAAATTGTTTTTACTTTAGCCATAGAGACTGCCTCCTTAAAATTAATCCGGGCAATATCCGGTCATTTTATCATTTTTATCCGTACAGCGTCCGTACATTGTATTAAATTCAGGTGTATTTGCCTATTTAGAAGGTTTTTATCAGCCTTTTGTCCGGGTATTACCCGGACAATACCTATAAAAAGGCAAATTATTGCCCGGACATAATCCGGGCACAAGTACTTCTACCCGGATACTGTACAGACTATACCCTCAGGTTACCACCGAAATTTTTAAAGCTGCCCTTTCCAGGGCAGTGGCTACCGCCTTCCTTTTCATCTTTTTCCTGATCAGTATTTTTCTCCTTGGGCAACTCCATTGCTACCGCAATGCATTCAATACCTACCGGTACTGTTCCCTCCCGGACCACAGTCCTGATTGACCTTAGCTTTACTCTTGCCTTATCGCTACCGTTCTAAGTCAACAGCAAAGCTAAGGTTTGCATGTCATCCTGCCGGGTCGTTTATTTATGCCTACCGTCATAATAYACCTACGGGTCTACGTACAAACCTTCCTACCGGAAGCTTTGTGATATGGCCTCCGCCATTGTGCTGCTCCCGCAGCCCAACGGCTGGGTATGTCCTTACTGGTCACCTCTACTGTCCAGCAAGATAGTCCCCCCTGACCCTCGCGACTATCGTCGCTCACGACCGGGTCCCCGAGCCGCCCTACCGGTCTGCCTCACTACCGGTCATTGACGTTGAGACTCCGCACAAAGGAACGATACCTAAGTGGGAATATATACTCATTTGGGAAGAATGAGTTGAGACAAGATTTATTAGATAACTACAGCTACCGCTACCTTTGGTTTCAAAATAAACCACCTGGATCCGCTAGGAAATAATTAAAATAAAAAATAATTATAGTTCACCGTAGGAAATACCCGATTTTTTTACCGGGCCATTGTATAAACCTAATGGTAAGTGTTAGACGAGTTACCACCTACATATTTACGGAAAGCTCTCTGTGCAGCCGAGCAAAGTGCCTCTACCGAGCTTAGTCTCTTACATATCCCTAAGGGGAGGCCCAGTAAAAAACTGGGCCAAATTCTTATAAAATCTAATACAACAGAATGGGTTTCCAGCCATCTTTATGAAAAAGTTGTATATCCTCGTAAGACCAAAGATACCATCCGCTAAACCCCTGCATTGTTGAAATATAGAAAACTAGTTCTACTCTAATTCTACTCAAATCCATTTTCATCTCTCCTCACTTGTTTAGTACCATGATTCTTCATCCATTACATGAAGCCACCCGCTACCCCCTTGAATTTCATACTCAAAACGCAAATACGTCTTATTTTCTCTTTTTTTCTTCTTTAGATGCTTGTAGTCTTGATCTTCCCAGGTATGCAAAATAGTTTTATTACCATTTTTATCAATAGATTTTATAACACCACCAACTGCCATATTATATTGGCCTTCTTCGTCTTGTTTAGTAATAAGATATTCTTCATCTTCAACAAAATAAATACCCTTGGGTAGTAACGTAGCTCTCGCTCGGAGACCAAAGGCGTTATAAATATTAATGATGAATTTTTCGTAGAGTAGTTTATTAAGATCATCAAGACTTTTGTACCCAGCTACCGCCTTATAGTCAATACCATGGGTTCTTAGCAAATCATCCGTACTCTTTAACTTGTAGTCGGTTATTCCATTGACTTTATATAAATTCTCTATTTGAAAAGATTCCATGTAAACTTTCCCTTTCATATTTCATCTACTTTGTTCCATTACTTGTTAAGCAAGTAGTTAATTATGTGTGCTACCATGTAAATTGGTACTGCCAAACATACGAACTTAAATAACTTCTGCTCTAGAAACCTATCTATTACATCATAGGTTTCCATTAAATAGTCAGTCTCATTGGTACCTTCCCTTGTAATTGCCTTGCCTGATTGAATCTTTTCCATTTTTTGTCCCAGAGGTATAGACCCCTACCGGGGTATTTATACCCCCGGTAGGTCACCTCCGGTTATTCTACTTCCCACTATTCCTTCAACGGTACGGCAACAATGTTCTTCGCTGCATAAATTGCATTTGTGGTAAGTTGACGTTGCCATGCTCCCTGCTTGGCGCCCAACGGAAACCTCGGCTCTTCAACTCCGTTCTCATAGCCTCATTTGGCTTCCCGTCAAAAATAATCTGTACGCGGTTTTCTTCTATATTCATTACTACCCGGCCGCCCTCAAAGCTCCATCCTTCTGGCAATGTTGCTTCGTTTCTCTTTTCCAACTCTGAAATGCGCTTACGAACACGCTTGATATTGGCATTGTTATTAGAAAGCGTCCATCCCTGGAAAGGAGCCATCTGGTTGAACTTTCCCTCACTAGCCTCTAGGCTTCGAGCCACTTCCTTTGAAACCGCCTCACATCCTTCTAGGGTCTTGTGCTTGCGGTAGTAGCGTTGGCCTCCTTCGTGCGCCGATGTTCATCCTCCAATGCTTCTAGCTTTACCTTCAGCTTAGCAATGGCGTTTGGGTCATCTGAGCTTATGCCGCCCTGACCTGTGCTGCGGATTTTATCAAGAAGCTTTTGAATTTCGTTGTACTCTTGCATGTTGCGATCTCTTGCGGCATTCTGCTTTTCTTTTTTGCGAACTGGAAAATTGGCTGGCCCAGCAATCATAACTGAAGGGCATCTGGTCTCAATGGCATAGCCCTTATTAGTATTGTCAGCAAGCCTGCGAGCATATAGTTCAAGAAGTCTGTCAATCTTTTCGTGGTACATAGGATCTACCTTAGCTTTTTGTGCCTCGGCAATGGCAATCGCTTTGTCTATAGCCGCTCGGTATTGCGCAGTGGCAGTACCAAGCCGATACTCAGAAAAGCTGTTCATTTCCTTAGCGCGACGTGCTGTAACTTCATTAATTTCGTAATAGATCATATTTTTGCCAGGGTGTACCCCTACCGGGGTAAAAAATCCCCGGCAGGTCACCTCCCTGCTTTTTAGTTAGTTATCATGCTTTGGTTGTTTAATTGTTTTTTGCTGGCTCTTTCCACTTTATCATTCCATCTAGGATGTCGTGGTAAAAGAGCAGTTCATCGCCCTTTTGATCTCTTACAATTTTCCCTCCTGGTAGAAGAGGAAAGTCCACTACCGTGAAAAATGAAAGATTAAAGTTTTCCTCAAGATACTGTAGTACCTTCTTTTCATTACTACTCATTCCCCTTTTCCTCCCAAGGAAGGATCTTGGTACTGTTGAATAACCTCCCCGTTGAATTCCACGGTAAGGTCTTCCGGTGCATTAAAGAAGGTGTAGTAAAATAATCTTAGTTCATCCCTGACATCTTCTTTTAAAGTTTCTTTTTCTTCGTCTATTTCTTTACTGGTATCCCGATAATCTTGAATCCAATCGCTAATTTCTTCTGCAATTTCTTGAAAATCAAAGGGCTCATAGTAACTGTCGTCGTTCCAGTAATCGATATGTTCGTCAATATATTGGAGAATAAATTCATCCTCACTGCAAAAATACTCTTTACCATAGGTATCGATAAGTCTTATTTCAACTTCTTCCGTAATCATTTTTTTAACTTCTTCATTGTATATCACATCAAAGCAGAAGCTCATTGCATCTTGAAGTGTATAACCATGATTCTTTTCCCACTTATAATGGGCAGACATCATAATTTCCCAAGCCTGCTTTTCCATCTCATTCTCTAGGATTATTTTCATATCCCTACCCTATCCTTTCACCATTTCCTGGTAAAGTTCAAGTAGGGGAGCTGCCACGTGCAGCAGTTCCTTTTCAACCTGGTCCTTATCACTGGCCATGACTGCCGCGAATAAATGTCCCATGTGCTCGCCAGCAATTAGCACCCATTGTTCCATGGATAAGTCATGCTCACCTTTTACCAAACGATTTGTCTCAGCCTGCAAGGCTACTTTAGTCAAAAAACTATTTTTTATGTTTTCAGTCATTCCTTAGCACCTTCCTTAATTAATTTTTCTAAAATTAAACTTATATCCAGCTATGGCAGCATCATCGGCCCCTTTAAAATGTCTGTCCCACATGGCCTCCGAAACTTGCCTACTGGTCATGGCTATTGCCTCTCTGAAACCCTTACAGGCTGTTTTCACGTGATGATTTGTGTATTTATCCAGGTCGTAAGCCTCAACAATATCACTCTCTGGGAAACTCTTTTCTAACAATTCCAGCGCCGGTGCCCAGGTATTAGAGCTTACGGTTCCTAGCACAACAGCTCCAATCCGTTGGCTTAATATAGTGGCTTTAAGGGCTCCTTCCGTTACCCAGATTCGGTTGTCCTTTATTACTTCCGGTTGGGCTACATGAATCGGTACGCCACAGGATGCTCCGGTGTGTTGGTTTCCGGAACTAAACAACCGATACTTTTTATCCCCGATGGGTTTATCTAGTCTGATCTGGAGTGCCTGTATCTTCCCCTGAATGTCCAGAAGGGGAAATACAATACCTGGGGAATAGTTAAAGCACCAGTAATATCCATCACCTTTTTTATTAGGTGCTAGGTAGAATCCGGGTACACCTTCCAAGCTAAAACCCATGTTTATAAGCCTTTTACATAATTGCCATGGCTTGACCTCGATTAAAGACTTAAATCCTATCTCTCTGATTTCTTTAACCGTAAGGCCACGGTGCTCGGTAAGCTCCTTTATGTGGTAAGGTGCCAGACTAAGTAGATTTAGAAAAGCCCTATAAACCCGGTCACATACCTCTAGTGAGGCTTTTGTAGCTGCGGTGGCTGCTATTTCATCGGACCTATAATATGTAGGGCTTTCAACTAATTTGTGTAGCCAACCACCCATTTTACCTGGTACGAGGTGGTCACTTTCAACTCGCATACATATCGCAATACGGTCGTTGAAAGAACACCAATCAGTTTTACCACAAACTGGACAAGGCTGCTTTCGATTAACCCTTTGAAACGGTTGGTTAATATATTGCTTAGCTTGAATCATATATCTGGCGGCGGTTGCCGCCCTTCACCTCCTTTAGGTTATGGGCGGCTTTGGCCACCTTTGGTCTAGTAAATTTCTTTATATTAATCCTTTAGATTTTAGGCTAGTGAAATTTTCAAATCCAATTACTAAATGATCCAAAACATCAATTCCAATAATTGCTCCTACTTCCTGAAGTCTTTTGGTAAGTTGTATATCTTCCCGACTTGGTGTAGAATCGCCACTGGGGTGGTTATGAACCAAAATTACCGAAGCTGCACTGCGTCGAATAGCCCTTTTAAAATACAGCCATCAGTCTAACGGCAATACCCTGTCCGATCCCCGGGTAGGACATTAATTCCTCTTTACTTAGGTTCAGGAAATCGACCAGCTTCATTGACATGAGACTAGTCATGGTTTCATCCGGGATATTCCCTAACAGAGCAGTTAGAATTAACTCCATTGAGGTGTTATCATCCCCGGTAATTTGATACGTTGCCCGGGTCTCTCTTAATCTTCCTGCAAGGCTCTTTGATTTTTTCTTGGCTTTATTGCCTTCCCATATAGAAATCTGTTGCATATATAACGGTACCAGCCTCCTGGCCAGTACCTATCCCCCTTTCGATGGATAGTACCGGCCAGAAGGGCCGTCAGTAAAACCTCATAATAAACACAAAAGAGAACGTTCAAGTGTTATCTTGAAAACGTTCTCTTTCTTTCGCTTGCTGGGCTTTAATTACCAGCACCCAGCTTTTTCAACTCTTGTTCGTGCTCTTTAAGCTTAAACTCCTGGGAGATGGACCTGTGCTGAAGGGATTGTAATTTCCCCTCCATACGAACCTGGCTTTCGCGTATTTCAGCAAAATAATCCAGGTGCACCTGACGGTCATCAAACAGAGCCCTAATTCTATCAACCACTTCATTCTCAATTTTAGTTTCAAGCTTCAGTTGATTGGCATCCAATTTCAATTGATTAGCTTCTAACTTTGTTTGGCCAAGTTTAAGATCTTTCACATCTTCTTCAAGTTTAGCCTGCCCTTGATTTAGTGATTTTAATTGTTCAAGGACTGATGCCTGAAACTTCTCATTATCTTCAAGTCTTTTTAAAACATATCCCTGAAACTTCTCATTTTCTTCCAGTCTTATTAAGACAAGCTCTTGGAATTTCTCATTATCCATATATAACTCCTTCCGGTAATGAAAACATTTATAACTGCTTTGCTTTAATGGCAAACCAAGCATCTCCGTCTTTCATTACATTATACTCTATTTCAAACTTCTTGTTTAAGCCCTCTTGGAACAGTTTGCCTACACCATTTTTAGCAATGATGACTTGGTCCTCTTTACCATTTTCTACCCTGCATATAACCCGGATATTGCCATTTTTGGTTACTCTTATTTCCATAACAGTAACCTTTGCCACCGGATTTTCCTTGACTTGCTTTTCTTCTGTATTTTCCTGGTTAGCCATGGCTGCGGCACCTTGTAGCTGCTCCTGGGTAAATAACCCTTTAACAACTTCAGTTACCTTTTCAGCTTCAGGATTTACAACAGTACTAATGCAATCGGCACCATGATTGACCGAGTTTCCGTTTCCCATTCCGAACATTGGACTTACGGAAAACATCCGGCAGTCAAATCCCGACCAGGCCATGCAGTTTTCTACCAAACATTCAGCAAAACCTCTAAATGGACAAGCTTTTTTCATATTATCGATACGAGCCACCGGCCCGTATCCTTCACCTCCTTAGTGTTGGATTCCAGGCCGGTTGGCCATGATAAAAAAACTCACACTGGTTACTTTTCTTTAAAAGGGGATGTCATCTCCACCAAAGTTAATTTCACTACCAAAATCGTTATCATTGCCGCTGCTCTGATTATTGTCCCTGTCTTTAGGCCAATCCAGGAATTTGACATTTGCGGCCACTACCTCGCAGCTTTCCGGCGAATTCCCTGACTGTCATCATAAGAACGTATCTGCAGGCGGCCTTCAACTGCCACCAGGCGACCTTTGCCCAAGTTATTGGCACATATCTCGGCCAGCCTCTGCCAAACAATAATGTCAATAAAATCTGTTCCCTTTTCTTTCTCCTTGTTATACTGGGGACGATCCACAGCCAGATTTAGTTTAGCTACTGCAATACCGCTTGTAGTGTAGCGAAGCTCAGGATCTCTTGTTAACCGACCAATTAAAATAATCTTGTTTAACATGATAATTCCTCCCTTAATTTTTTTATGGGCTTCTGCCCGAGAAAACTAAAAAAGACACTAAAACAGTCAGGCTAGTTACCCGACGTTAAAAAGTGTCTTTCAATATCCTGATTAGAACACAGAGATGTCCTAACCTATAATCTCTTTCAATATTTCCGTAGGAAACCTACGCTCTGAGGACCTTTACTCGCAACACCGGCTTGGAGATATCCCCTGATCCGTCTATACCGATGCTTCGGGTGTTCAATTTTAACGGTTCTGCTTTAAACGCATTTCCCTAGCGGTACCCAATCGCCATGCGTCACTCCTACAGGAGTTTCAGCCCCGAGACCTGTTCTAGCCGATCTCTGCCAGGTAAGCCATTTTATTGGCTTCCATGTTGCCCCTGCTACCGTGGGGGTCACGAACGCCACCAATCACGCTTGATTAGTGTAGAGCCTCTACCTTACAAGGCCATAACCTACCCGTAAACTCGCTCAACGCTTAAGTTTACTTTTTAAAACAGAGAAGGTTTTGGTAGGTTTTATTTGTTCCCCTTTAGTTCGCCTCTAACGCTCGTCGCTTGTTAAAGACTTTTCACGCTCGACGCTTGTGAAATAGCTTTCCAATCGCTCGTCGCTTGATTGGATGATATCCAAAGATTCATTCGCTCGACGCTTGAAATCTTTCCTTGGACCACGACCTACCTTTGAAAATCGCTCGACGCTTGATTTTCTCACTGCATTCCAGCAGGAAAACCGGGGAGGGTTTTTGGCAGGTTTAATATTATTTTTTTAGGAAAACTTTTATAAAAATTAAGGTTACTATCTTTTACAGCTTCAATATATCCATTTATTCACAGCATGTCAATCCCTTAGTTTAATTTTAATCCACAACTCCCACTTATATTTATAATCTTTGCCCCGTTTCCTTCTAATATTTTTATGAATAAATTAATTTCATCTTCCAATTTTAAAATTTTAGCAATTTCCGAATCAAAGAGCACCACCCGTTCGGTATAGATCTCTAAGTTCTTTTCCGCTACCAAATCCTCAAGCATACATAATCCCTTTACAGAGGATACATTCTCCCCGATTAAGAACGCAGCCTTTCTGTAAAAAGTTATTCGTTCATCAATTCCCAGAGTATACAGCATTTTATTAGACTTTATACCTGCTTCTTCCATTGCATAATAACCCCCGGTATCAACACCGTAAAGATCAATTGTTGAATTGTTATCAAAAATAATTATGTTTCTAAAAAGTAGCCCGTAAGCTACACATTGATATAAAACGTTTTCTATATCAATTCCAGGCCTGACAGCTCTTTTAGCCATCATGAGCAATTGATCTTTTGATAAAAAACCATATTTACTGACTAAAGTAACAAAGCCTATATGGACCGGGTTTAGTATATATGCCCTAAAAAATCCGGCAACAGTTTCTTTGGTATAGATTCCGGGAACCTCTGCATCTTTTGGGTCATCTAAATCCGGCCTAATATTATACCGCATTCCGATAACATTTGTAATTCTGTTGAATAAGTAGGCGGTTTCATACTTTTTTCTTAACACTTAAATGGGTGGAACGTGTAATTCGTTCCACCATCCCCCTTCCTAATTAGCACGTTCGTAAATTCTTTCTTTTAAAGGCTTGCCTATATCTTTCAGTAAAAACAGATCCGAGGTAAATTTTTTCCCGTTAGGAGTCTGGGTTGTAGCTTCCTCTAGTGTTGGAAAGATATATAAGTTTGCTTTTTCTTGTGGTTTTTCACCTCTTCTTGGAACATCAATGATCCATTTTTCCTTACCGTTCATCCCCGCGAAAGTCATTTCACCTAACACCGGAGACTTGCTATTTCTAATAAGCCTCCACTCAAAATCGGGGATTTCATTTATGGCTGCTAACGAAAAAAAAGTCCCCAGCATGGCCAACCGGCAGGCTTCTTGAGCATTACGGGGCAATTTAGCATCCGTGGGAAACCATAATTTAAAAACTGCGTGTTCGGTGGCCACACAGACATATTTTACCAAACCGGCATTTAAAAGTTTAATTAGTAACCCGTCAATATTGCTTCTGTAATAGCCACAAAGCTGGGCTAGATTATTTATTACTAAAGCCTCGGCCATCGAAAGTTTCTGTAGAATATCAAGTACCTTTGCATTTGGTACTAGTTTCATCTCCCGTGGTGCCTGTGGTTTAGGTACAAACATACTTCTGCCAACTGAAAAATTACTGTCTTCAACAGTCTTTCCAGCAATATTTACACGTAATCCCATATTTTACACCTCTCTCCCAAGAACAAGAATCATTCACCCTCTTCAACTACGACTGCTTTATCCGCAAACACGCCGGTTATGATATTGTCATTCCCTTCAGCTGTATGGGACTGTCGAGCAGCCTTTCTTCTGGCCTTGGCACGGTATTTTTCGCGTTTACGTTTTCCAGCTTTTTGAGCATCCCACTCAATAAGGTGAAGTTTTCTTTTCTCGGCATCAAAGCTGTTTACCTGAAATTCTAACCTATCACCATGGACAAATTCATTACCGGACTTGTATGGGGCCATTCCTATAACTCCAGGTTTAACACTGACAAAGACAGACATCTGCCGGGTTGCCACCACTGTGCCGGATAGAACTTCACCCCGAAAAAAGTCCACTTCTCCCAGGGTCCATCGGTTCAACTTCTACCTTTCTTTCTTCTTTACTTGATTTTGTTACAATAACATTTACCATCCCGCCCCGGCGGTACTGTACATCCAGGGTACCCCATCCGATAAACGTGCTTTTTCAGCCGGTAGCCTTATAATCACACCACCACCAATATCCAGGTACACGCTGCGCTCACTTACGAACTTAACAAGGGAGGAAATTTCCTGTCCCTCATTCAACTGCCCTATGAGTTTGGATAGGGAAATATTGACCACTTCTTTTCGGCTGCAGGCTACAATCTCTTTTTTTCTGTCTATCTCTATGACTTTAACACTAATCACCGACCCTACAAAGGCATTTATGGGCGTCCCCTCGGGCAAACCGGTTTGATCTATAGGACTAAGCCAGTTACACCAGGTGCTTCTTCAAATTCAATTTCCCAAGTTTCCCCCTGGTTACCTATCCGACGCACCCTTACTACCCGGGCCTCCATGATTGTTCCATAGGTTTTGGCATCATAAATTGGTCCCCAGACATCTACATCCCTCAACTGTAAACCCTCAGGAGCCAATATAAAATTACTTGTCATTTTTACCCCTCCATTCTCCTTACCAGGAGCAATTTGTAATCTTGACTTTTTCCGGCATTGTCATTTTTTCTTCAACTGGTACCCCATCGACCATTTTTGTAGATACTTCTTCTTCATCACCCACCATAAGATTTTCTTTTTGGTTTTCTACAAAATGAGGTATAAAAAAAGCACCTCCTGGATTCTCAGAAAGTTGTTCCGTAAACTCCTCCGAAATAACATCTGAAAAATCCCCTTGGTACATTGCCATTTCATTTTCATCTGTCGTATTAACAATTAACCCGAATTCAGCAGTAGTCGTATCAACTTCTAACCCCTGGTCTTCCGGATTTATTTCGCCCCAACTCCCCAGGGAAATAATTTTCTCTCCTTCTGTTGGTGAAGTTACTCTATATGTTGTAAATGCCAAACTGGATTCTGTGCTGTTGGATGTGAAGGTGTCATCCTCTGGCAGGCAGATATCAAAACTTCGTGCTGGAATATATTCTTTTACCGGGAGCATTCCGCAGCGTCGTATTTCCTTTGCTTGAGGTAGTTTGGTCCATCCTACCTTTTTCAGATATACAGGATTGCTCCACTGAAGTAGTGCAATGCAATATCTGGGGTCAATCTTAAATATTTCTGACATTGTCATCAAAGGCCGTTCTACAACTGTTTTCGTTTTTTTGGAAAACTGAAACCAATGTTTCCCCGGTATTGTCCTATCCTCACTCACCCTGTAGGCTTCAACGGCTGCCACACCCAATATTTCGCTGAACATCTTTGCCAGGTCGCGGTCAGCAGGAGCAATCCCAATCATCATGACTGTAGGGCAGTTCCCTGTGATGGTTTTGGCATCATCCCGGCCGTAGAGAGATTCTAACTGTGTAGGTGTCTGTAATATCATCATTATGTGAATTCCTTTACTTCGGGCGGTACTTATTATCTCCGGTAACCCAGGGATAATCCCCACATTGGCCATCTCATCCCAAGCGTTTCTTACTGGTACCGGCAATCTTTCTCCGGGACTGGTAAAAGCCAGCTTATCCAGTCTCTTGAATAGAAATTTATAGAACATAGCTAAGATCGGTTTTAAATAAACCCCTTCTCCGCCAGTTGGAATGATCAGGAAAAGGGCTGTCTTTTTTCTTCCTATATCGCTTAAATCTATTTCTTGTTCGCTCATCATGGCTGCCAGGGGAGCAGTAGTAAGATTTTTTAACACTGCGTTTAAATTTGATACTGCGAATTCGTAATTTTTCTTTACAACTCCACGCCAGCGTTCATAGATGGTGGGGCTTATTTTACCTGCTTCAAAGGCATCTCTAAACCGTGCATCAAGTTTTTCTTCGGGCCAGGAGGCTAGAGACATTAGCGATCTCATGTGTTGCTGCTCGATTGGAAAATCTCCCTTTAGTAGTCCGATGAAAGCCTCCATCAGTTCCATGGCTTTTAATGCGAAATAAGATTCGCTACCGTTGGTAGCGTTTTTAGATAGGGTATCAATCATTTCTGAAATTTCGGCATCGTTCATGCATTCGATAACCGGGTCCCAACGATGGCTGTGTTCGGGTGTCATAAAGTTTAAAACCCATACCTGATATCCGAGTTCCCTCAACCAATTAGCAAAGATTCTGAATAACTCGCCTTTAGGATCAATCATGACCAGACTCTGTCCTTCTGAAACACCTGCTATAATGTTTCCGGAGACTAAGCTAAAGGATTTACCGGCACCGGTACCACCGTAGGCTAAAAGGTGTGGGGCTGTTTTGGGTGTATCATCGGGTACTTTTTCAAAATTTACTCGGATAATTTTTCTCTCTAATTCCCCGATTAAGTTTCCCCCTGGGAACCGGGAGGTTTTACTTTTGTTTTTTTCCAAAGGTACTGGTGGACCAACCTCACAGAAGTTATTCAAATCTTTTACGTTTGCCCACCTGTTGGTACCAAAGGCCGCATTATCGACAACCTTTAAGCCATGGACCCTGGTGGAACTGTGTTTCGGCATTCCCCACTGAAATTTCCACCATGCCCATGGTATCCCGGCCAGAATAGCTATGTTTCCCCATGTCCACAGTTTTTTGATTGCTTCAAGTTCTCTTGCCGGCATTCCTGATTCATATACGCCAATCAACCAGGCCCTTGTTACTGCTCCTGTATGGTTTGCGATATAGCTGCTCATTTTGATTTCCTGAGAAGCTGCTTTTTGCTCCGGCGTGGCAAATATGGAGATACCTTGCAGCTGCACACCTAAATCATAGGTCCAACCGGCTATTCTGCCTACGCTCCATACGTCCAGTAAGCAGCCAGCGGGTATTATTGCCGGCAAAGAGACTATTCCAAAGGCAAGCCCCCGGTGACCATTAACCCAATCTCTGAAACGTCCTTCCGGGAGATTCTTAATAATTTTCTCGCTGCCCCGGTTGAATAATTCAACGACTTGCTTCCCATTGGTTGCAGCAAAGGCATCACCCCCAGAAGAGAATGTTTTATTAAAATTTTCTATAGATACAATTCTAACAGCAATCTCACTACCACCATGGATACCCAGATATTCCAGAATATCTTTACTAACATAGAGGTCTCCAATTTCACCTAACTCATCGAGTGATTCATGAAAACGCACTTTGTTCAGAGTGGCTTTCTTGGGAATCATCCTGGTGCAGTACCCCTTCTTAGGAACTTCATCAATTGAATTAGCCAGCTGGATGTAGAAGCCCTCACCCAGCTCCAACTCGTCAACTAAATCCTTGTTTAAATATATCCTACCGACTCGCTCGGCACTTTCACGATAGCATAACTTCCGGCCGGAATCTGAGTATAATCTCAGCTTGCAGGTTACTACTGCCATCTTCTTACCTCCTTGCAAATTCAAATTCCATTTTGCCATCAACCATTACTAAAGCTGCCTCAAAATCTTTTCCCTGCTTGCTTTTGAATCCCTTTATAACTCCTGTCCGGCCTTTGCTCAGAAGTTCTTTGGCTATCGTCACTCCAATCTTCTTCTTTGAGATTTCTTTCCAAATTACAAATTTACAACCCTGTTGATATCCGGAGCAGCTAAATCCCTTGGTATTTTCAATAACATCCTTTCCACAAACCGGGCATGTGCCAGTACTGTGCGGTTATTGGCAGCCCCTGAAGAATCTTGGTTTCTGTTTGGAAAATCAAACGCCACCTTGCCACCTTCGCCAACAATCAGGATAGCCTCAAAACTATTTCCAGATTTTCCTCTAAACCCTTTGAGAACTCCGGTTTTCCCTTTTGTCAGAAGATCCTCCGCCTGCTTTAGGGTAATTTTTTTCCCGGCAATTTCTTTCCAGATGGCAAACTTACATCCTTCTTTATAGCCGATACAACCATAGCTTTTCGTTGTTTCCACCACTTCCCGTTTACAAACAGGGCACTTGCCAAGGGCGTTCTTTTCCGCTGCCACACCGGTGGCCATCTCCTGATTTCGGGCTAATTCTACCAACTCCCGGGTATACTCCTTGATTTCATTTATCCATTCCATAACATCCTGTTTACCTTCTTCCATCTGTCGTAAACCTTCCTCCCAGTTAGCAGTCAATTCGACAGACTTTAACTGTTCCGGAACCAGATCAATCAACACTTCCCCTTTAGCAGTTGGTACCAGGGTTTTTTATCCCTAGCTACGTATCCGACCTTAATCAATCGTTCGATGATGGCTGCCCTGGTGGCTGGGGTACCAATACCACCGGCCTCTTTTAACACTTCGGCCATTTCTTTGTCGTCAGCAAACTTACCGGCACTCTCCATGGCTGATAGGATTGTGGCTTCAGTGAATCTTTTTGGTGGTTTGGTTTGTTTTTCTAGACTTTCAATTTTCTTTACATCCACCTGTTCTCCCTGAATAATAGGTGGCAAGGCTTGGTCTTCAGAATCATCGCCATTTGATTCTTCTCCCTTATCCTGACTATTGACTTCACGCCACACTATTTTCCAACCGGGCACCATTTCAACCCGCCCCCTGGACTTAAATCTTTCGCCACTGGTTTCTGTGACAACCTCGGTTACTGCATACCTGGCTTCGGTATAAAAGATGCTAAGGAATCGGCGGGCTACCAGATCATAAATTCTTTGTTCCTGATCCGTTAACTTAGCCTTTGACGGATCAACTGCTGTGGGAATAATGGCATGGTGGTCTGTGATTTTGCCATCATCAACGTAACGTTTAGTTAATCCAGGCAGTGTTTCTGGGATCAACGCTGCATACTTTGGTGTATTCCTAAGAGCAGTTAAGCGTTCGGGTAAGGTTGATATCATGGCGTTGGACAAATGCCTGCTGTCCGTCCTGGGATAAGTCAGCAGCTTGTGTTTTTCATAAAGAGATTGAGTAATATCCAGTACCTGCTGGGCTGTATATCCATAACGACGGTTTCCTTCTTTTTGCAGGTCATTTAAGTTAAACAAAAAGGCGGCAGCTCTTTGGCTTCCTTTTGTTCCAAGGAAATTACCTGTCCCCTAACAGGTTGTTCCTCCCCGGCTATTTTGCTTACCAGAGAAAGGGCCTCTTTCCCGTTATCCAGGCGGTCTTTCTTATCATGGAACCATTTTCCCTTATATAGACCTTTACTCGTCTGAAAGGTGGCCCATATTTCCCAGTAGGCACCGGTATGAAATCCTTGATTTCCCGTTCCCTCGACACAATCATATTTAACGTTGGTGTTTGAACTCGCCCCACCGAGAGCACTGCACCATGCCGAACAGAGAAAGCCCGGGTACCATTTAACCCCACTAGCCAGTCAGCTTGTCCACGGGCCTCTGCAGCTGCTGCCAGGTTGTTATATTCTTTGCCATCATGCAATGCTTTGAAAGCGGCCTTTACTGCAGCCGGAGTTGTCTCTGAAAGCCACAGCCGTTTTATTGGCTTTCTACAACCGCAATATCCGTAAATCCGGCGAAAGATACTCTCACCTTCGCGGCCGGCATCACAGCCGTTGACCACTTGGTTTACCTCTGGTAAATTTAAGAGCTTTTTCAGCACCTTAAGCTGTTTAGCAGATGAGCCTGCAATTTCAACCAGTTTAAAACTATCTGGTATTATCGGTAGCGCGGCTAAATTCCATTTTTTAGTGTCGGATCATAAACAGACGGGTCTGCTAATTCCACCAGGTGACCAAAGGCCCAAGAAATCAGGTATTCACTGTTTTCCAAGTAACCGTCCTTTCTTTCAAGATTACCAAGGACAGAAGCTATATCCTTGGCTACCGATGGTTTTTCAGTAATGACTAAGGTTTTCATGATAGTCCCTCCTCACAAATAAATTTTTAGCTATACATTGAGCGCATAAGCTTTTTCTTTTTATCTTCCTTCTGTCTGTAAGATATTTTCTTGGGATATTTCTCCGGATTATTGATTGCTTTCTCCATCCACAGGATTACATTATCGACTGATTGTTGTTCAGTCAACCGATTTATGAGGTATATGACGGTCTCTTTGTTTGTTTGTGTGATCCACCTTTGAATAAAGGGTACTATTTCGGGATCATGTTCAATCTTTTCAAAAAAGTATTCTAATACCTCTTGGAGTGCAGTGTGATCTCCCAGGGAATCAATCCTTTCATCTTGAGAAATTTGTTCACTGCCGTCCTTCTTCTTATCTTCTTCTATATCTTCTAGTTTATTAGTTATATTTATATTATTAATATAGGCGGATTTTCCGACTGGTTGCCAGTCCGTTTTTCCGACTGGTTCATTGTCATAACCAATCCGATTYKMCRMMWKCWTATTTAACGTTGGTGTTTGAACTCGCCCCACCGAGAGCACTGCACCATGCCGAACAGAGAAAGCCCGGGTACCATTTAACCCCACTAGCCAGTCAGCTTGTCCACGGGMCTCTGCAGCTGCTGCCAGGTTGTTATAYTCYWTSYCAYCATGMAMKGCWTTGAAWKYKGMYTYKMMWKMWGYMGKWGTKGYMTMWRWARGSMWMMKMYRYYWKWWWKRMTWKCTWYWWMMKCMWYMKYYRWWRTYYSGYRMWKRWACKMTMWCSWTMRSGSCMKGMTWWYAMAGSSTYKWTAMWWKKTTWTGRGCYTKKTCWWTKYCGMRGCCWWAAKSYTTTGCAATATCAKRKMAKWKGTAGCGATTCACAACATCATCCTTRGGGTATTCTCTACGATCGCAAAGGGTATATATCTTCAACCAGGCACTGAAGGCTTCCAAGCCTATTATCGGTACCCAGGAGTCAAAGTGATGAAATTTTAGCTGGGGCATATCCAGTTCTACGGGGTCTGTTATCCCTTTTGCGAAATTCCTCTTTGTTTACGTTATCAAGAATACTGTTTTTGGTTTTACTGCTCATTCTAAAAATACCCCCAATATCCGTGTTAAAAATCTACCAAGGCCCTTGGTTTTTAACTGCAGGCTTTGGCTTTTCTGCAACAAATTCCCCTTCTTTCGATGGGTTATGTTCTTGTTTTGACGAGGGAGTAGTCCCTTGATTCACTGAAAGCCCGCCGGCCATTATGCTTAAAATTTGATCCATTTTGTCTTCGAGTTTCAAAATCATCCTAACAGGATCTTTGTTTTTGGCCACATTCTCCTGAAGCAGGGCGGTTGAAACAATTTCGCTCAGCCATTCCTGTCGTTCGCCCAAGGGCACCACCGTGAAAAACGGATGTTCTTCCGGCAACCGGAATTCTACTCTTCGTCCGGGCCTTGCTTTAGCCATAAATCCACCCCCCATCAAAAGGCCCGGAACTTGTCCGGGCAAATCGTTTTATTTCTGCTCATTATCCGGGCACGACCCGGACTGATTAACCCACATTCGTACACGTTCCGGGTAAAAATGGACTATATCGGACAATGTACGGACGCTTTTTAAGCCTTTGCCCGGACGCAACCCGGACAATATTTTCCTTTATTCTCCAATGCCCGGGCATATTCCGGGCAATAATTTCTCTTTTTTAGGGCTATGTCCGTACATTACCCGGATTTCCCATCCGGTTGATGTCCAGGCTTTTTATTCTTACGCTATTCACTCATGGCCAACTGCAAATATGCCTGGCATTAGCAGTCTGAGGTTCGTTGATAACCACTGCCCCGGGTATCATATCTTTAACTGGCAGGACTTCGGCACCGCCGCCATGCAAGTAAAAGCCCGCAGCAAAGTCAGCGACTTCTCCTAGGCGTTTCATAGAATCATCTACAATATTCCTGGCAATTTCTTCTTTAGCTCTCAGGACTTCCATGGTCATATCAATTTTTTTAAGTTTATACACTGCGCTACCTTCTTTTGCAATGACCCTGGCCTGCTCTGCTGAGACCGGGGAACCGGCTTTAGATTGAAACTCCTTTTGAACTGCTTCAACCACTTTGGAGTAACCGTACTCAAGAGAAAAGCATTTACTGGATATAGGTTCAATATCACCATTTCTAAATCGAACAGTACTGACATCTGTGGTATGCTCTCCGATATCAAAAGAGATCAGAGTGCCATTCGGCAAATCTGGAATCAGGAAAAACGCCACAATCCCCTGGCGTAGTACCATTACGTCGTTAAAAGAAATTCTTTTAGGCTTTCCACCATCAACGCTTACATCACCATGTAATCGTTCAAGATGAGCTTTGAGGGTAACCCTCTGATCAGCATAGCTAATGGGTACTCCAACAACCAAAATATCTCCACTTTCATACTCTAACTTTTTGGCGGCTGCCAGCATTAAGATGTCATGGGAAGGATGCAGATGTTTATCCCTCTCTGCAGAAAACCCAATACCGCTTTCCTCAAGTCCCTTGTGTCCATAGAAGAACATTTCGGCATTTTCCCCAGGTTTAGTTACGGTAACAATACCGTCTTGACCTTCAGCCATCGGGTGTTTTACATATGGTGCCAGAGCCGTAGGGAATTTAAATTCCAACCCTTCCGAATTTACCCCTTTAATTTCCCGATAACCAAAATCAATAGCAACTACTTTTGACAAAATGTTTACCTCCTTCAATAAATTTTGATTGTCCTATTTCAAAATCGGTACCCCATGTCCAAGAATGCAGCAACAATCTCCGGGTCAAATTGCTTACCAGTGCAACGGATTATTTCCGTAATAGCTGCATCTTTTGGCAGGGCGCTGCGATAAGGTCTATCCGTGGTCATAGCATCGTATGCATCAGCCACAGCTATAATCCGGGCGGCTAAGGGAATATCGGAACCTTTTAGACCTCTCATATAGCCGGAGCCATCCCATGCCTCGTGGTGATAGTAAATAGCTTTGATCACTTCGTTAAAACCATATAAAGGCCTATTTCTACACATCCTACTAAACAATTCAACACCTCTAATGGGGTGTATCTTCATAATTGAACGTTCACCTGGCGATAACTTCCCGGCTTTGAATAATATTTTTTCTGGAATAACCTTTTTCCCGATATCGTGTACAAAGCTGCCCTGCGAACTACTTCCAGTTTGTCATTGGATATACCCAGCTTTAATGCGATACAAGTTGAATAATACATAACATTTTCGTGATGTTTTTGCAGATACTTGTCTTTGGGTAATTCTTGAATAACATCCTGGGTTAACATTAATTGTTTCAAGCTCTCACCTCCATAAAAAACCGCCTATCCTTCCAAGACTATGGTTCAGGATGAAAGACGGTTAAAAAACGATATAAATAATGATTGTCACTTTGTAATTCTTAAGTCTAATACTTCATAAACACTACCCCTTACATATATAAATGGATTTACATTTAAGTGTTTTTGTTTTACTCCCTTATGTGCTGTCAATGTAATACCTATGCTTGAAGGTTCAACCGCGTCTATCGGTACGATATAAGAGCCCCACCATGTGTTGATGTTATCTGTTATAGGGTTTCTAGGCGTTAATGTAACATTGGCACCCGTTGTAAATTCAGCCACGACACTTTCTGCAAAGCCTTCTGTGGTGACTTCGAAGATCACGTCAGCACCGGCTTTGACCTCAACAGGAAAATTACTTGTTGGTAATATTTGTCCTATTTTATTTTTAGCGATGGCTGTTACAATTAAGTCCCTTATCATAAGGGTAGAAGCTTCTAATTTAACGTATAATATTCTTGGTGTTACCTCATTATCTGTAGTATCAAGTATAGCTTTAACAACAAAATTTTTTCCTGGAGTGATTGTAACCCAGGAACCCGGGTTGATAGCCGTAAAGTTTAGCCCGCCGTTACTAGATAACCAATAAGTTATGGAAGTATTTGCAGGAATATCTTCCATAACTGTTAATTTTACTTCTTCATATTCAACTGCAGTAGAGAATATTTTAGACCAATATTCCTTCGGAGCCATATAGCCCCCCATGAGTTGCAGTCCTGTAAGTTCCATTGCAGAGTCCCTAACCATCTGCCAGCTGCATCATCATATCTCAAGTATTGTACCTCACCAGCAGCAGTAACAAGAGCCTGGTCATAACTTCCGGGTTTAAGAGATATTGCAAAAGCACCCGAAACAGATCCAATGCTATAGGCTCCAACAGCAGCACCACCCCCGGTATCACTATCAAAGATTAGCTGTGCATTGGTATTCGATGTTACTGCGTGAGTGGAGTCATCCGAACTAGAACTTACAATACCGGATAGTCCAGTTACTTTCTTTGCTGGATCTTCAATGTATTGACCTGTCCCATCGTCATACATGAGATAATAAATACTATCTTTTGTTGTGACCCGGAGGTCTGCCGTACCTTTAACTATGGACACGGCCACCGGATCTTGAATTGCGGAATTTTGAGTTAACTCATTAACCAAAGTACCTGATTGAGCATTAAATACCTTTAGTTGTGCATTGTTCCCATTTTTTAAAAGTACCACAGCCTTATCATTATTCTCCCATGCATCTACCGAAAGTACCTGTCCTATGCCAGAGGCTTTTAAGGCAGGATCGTCGGCCATGGCCGAACCATTGAACTTAGCATACTGAACACCATCCTGCCTAATTGCCCAAAGGTTTAAGTTGTCCTGACGAATGGCAACCCCTATGGCATCGGTTATGAATGGGCAGGAGAAAGCAGTGTTGATCTCTGCCGCACCTGTTGCGTCATCATATTCGTTCACCAGTATTCCAGTCTTAGTAACTATGGCATAACCATCTCCATATTTGCTCATGGCAATTGCATTTGGAGTACTCATTGTTGGTAGTTTAACAGATGAATCGGATGTATCAATTATCGCCGTTGTCTTTATCATATCTACATTAATGCTATTGTTAAAATCATCCTCAAATACTGTTAAGGCCCAGGCCGGACCAGGGAGCGATAGAAGAAAAAACATTAATAAGAGATACCGGTACACCATTGACTTCCTCCTATTCTTTAGCGTTTTGAGCTATATCTAACCTAATTATCTTCCACTCTCCGGCCAGATCTACCATATCTACCATTGCAGTTATTACCGCTGGCTTATACCCTTCTATTTGAACTGCATATAGAACTTTGACAACTAGGTATTTTTCACTTACCCCTACTGGAGTGATTTCCAGCACCTTTGTTTTAGGCTGTATTTCGAGTAACCGCGAACTAGATTTTTGTGATATGGCCAATATGGGACCGGCAAGGAAGAGGTAATCCTTTTCTTTTTTTTCTGTTACAGGTAACTCCAGGTAAGTTTTCAATCTCTCCCTTGCTGCAACCGGCATTGTACCGTTTTTGAGATGTGTAGGTTTTAGCTCCTTCTGAAATACTTTATAGATTAGCCAGTGTTCCCCTGATTTTTGAAGGCGAAACTCATAGGAAGCTAAATCATTAAACCTGGTGTCAAGGTAATTATTAGACTTTAATACCTCTGCATTAATTACCGCAAAGTTATCCGTTTGAATCTCTGTATTTGTCTGAACGGATATAACTTTTTGTGTGATTTTTACTCGTTCCTTTCCAACCTGCATTTCCTGTAATGCCTCCCCGGAAAGCATAGGTAAGACAGTTTCCCATTCGGCTTGACTGGCGGCATCTATATACCTTTTAACCGCTATAGAAGGTTCATCACCAACATGGACAATAGATTTTTGAGCACATCCAGTTGTAAGTAATGCAAAGGTTAGTATTGTTACTATAATTTTCTTCATCAGCACCCCCCCAATAAAATAAAACCCCAGCACCAAGGCTGGGGTTTTATTTCTAGAGTTTGCGAATAATTATTGTTTTGCTCCCTACATTCCCAGCCACATCCTTTACATTAACTGTGATTGAGTTATTACCTGAATTAACTACTGGCAAGGATATGCGACCATCGGAAGGTAATGTACTATAACTTCCGCCATTTATGCTGTAAGTATATGGTCCTGGGCGATTATCTGTAACTGTTACTATGGCCTGAATTGATGATGCAGAAGTTGCCCGCGCCCCGGAAACAGTTTGTACATCAACAGTTGGTGGTGTGGTGTCACTGTTTTGGATGTTGGTAACGGCTACGTGTAGGTTATTCATTTTGGTTTCCAATGCAGGAAGTTGCGTGGTACGAATATATCCCGCAATGTCACCCACCGACTCGGAAGGGCCTCCATAGGTTCCAGGGTACCAGGTTTGGTTAATGGTTGTCTGTGTCCTGCTATTAGCTGAGTTTGCTACGTCAAAGGTCTTGGCCAATCCTTTGGTGGCGTCGCTTAGGATGTTGTAGTTATTCTGAGCCCGGGCAGCTGCGGTGTCGGCTGAGGCTTGTCCTGCGATAGCTGCATCCCTGGCTTGGGCAGCGTTGTCTACTCCTTGCTGAATTAAGAAGTCTGTTAACCAGTAATCTACTTTCCAAAATCTCGCTTCATCTGTATTGGCATAGAGATAACCAGTTACATCAAGATTATGACGGACTAATATATCAATAGATTCACCTGGTAGTATTGAAGCACTTTTAATTGCATCCTTTGGTATATTTACGGATACTCTTCCACTTGTCCTATATGGATTAGTTATACTATACTGAGCAATAATTCTTGTACCGTTAGAGTCAGTTTTTCTGAAAGAAACTGTCAATGTTCCTGTAGTTGGCCCGGAACCGCCGCTACTTATTCTAAATTCGCCACCATTTGACCATTCTATTCCCGAAATTGAAACAGTGGCTGTTGAAGGACGATTAAATGTAGCAATAACATAAGTTATGTCTTTATAAAGATACAGACTAGATGTGATTCCTGGGAATCTAATATCTGTAACCTTTGACACAGTATCCCCTGGAGCAGCAGAAGAAATCATATTAAAGCTAAATAACATGACTAGTAAGATTAAACACGTTATTAATCTTTTAATTGGTTTTAATGTGATCATTGACTAATCCTCCCTTAAATTACTTTTTTGTTTTGTGACTTGAGCTATATCATAAGTCATCACACCCTTTCTGAATTTAAAATAAGGCCTTAACAGAAACAACCTCTCACTATGCTGTCAGTGAGGGGTTGTTTCATTGAGGAGGTGGTTAAATAACTACATATTCATTTTTGAAAGAGGTGGTAGCTAATAAAAATGTACTAATAATATTAAATATTATAATACTAAGGAGGTAATTATATTGTTACTGAAAAAATGTATGTCGTTATTTAAATGTATCCTATCTATTTTATTGTCATTGACCATATTTATTCATCCTGCAACCGCAGCGAATTTTTCATATCCACCTCTTGAGGAAATTATACTTGTGGAAACTAACTCTAACGGTAATATTGTTGCCATAGATAGAAGGGGTAAAGTTGCAGAATATGACTATATGAACTGGAAAGTAATAAATATACCTTCAAGTATTTCTCTTAACTTTCAACTAATAACGTATGATGGTCCTTCAAGAAGATTATTGGCTGGCAATACAAATCGGATTTACTCAATAGATTCAAATACTTGGTCTTCATTTACTGCCTATCCAAGCGGTCGCAATCACTATTTTATTAGAGGATCAGATATTCATGTTTTAACTCATGATGCTACATCTTCAAGCAGCGGGACTGCACGTATATATAAATTAGTTGGAGGTACTTGGGAACTAGTAGTACAAGGTCCTACTAATGGAGTATCCGCAACTAACAACACTATGAGATTCGACTATGAGAGGATTACGGATAAAGTAGCTATTTATTATAGCCCGACTACAATAAATAGTAATTATGCTTATATGTATGATTTTAATTCTAAAACATGGTCTAGCGGAAGTGCGTCTTCTAATAGACTGATATGTATATATTAAATGGAACTATAACAATCATTGGAAATCAATCTGGAAGTTCTACTTCTAGGTTCTTCAGAACTTCTAGAGTGGCTGGCACAAGTGCTGATGGTGGTTCAGGGTTCAGTCTCAATTCAACAAGTGAAGTATCAGGATCTTTCGGTTCAGGATTTGTTGTTAGAACAGCTTGCATTGATAAATTTGGCAATGTATTTGCTGCAGGATACGGTTCTACCACTTCTCAAGGTAGGGCCCAAGCAAACGATCAAAGTGGAATTAGCCAGACTGATACCTCATTTTACACAGAATATGTAGTACATGGTATATCCGCTGACGCATATTCCGCAAGAATAGCGGCTGAACAGGCACAAGCATCGGCCCGTGGGGCCAAGACCAGTGCAGACACTGCAGCCACTAGGCACAGACAACGGTAAACCAAACCTGGTACAACAGCACCTATGGTGGCCCCTCCGAGAACGTTGCGGACATTGCAGGATATATTCGTATGCTGCAATATTTAAATGAATCCTACAAAACTGCAAGGTCCCCCTGACTCTAGAAACCTGGTTTGTAAAAAATAATATTAAAAAGCAAACCACCATTCATCCTGGACAATCCAAGGTCAAAGGTGGTTTGATCATAAATTCTAAGTAATTAATCACTAAAAAGTTTTTAATCGACTATTATCCTTATGGGGTAACGGGACTTCTACTTCTAACACGGATTTCAGAAACCACATCAGTGTATATATCTTCTGCTAAACCTTCTGCAGCCTCAAAAGTAACAAATATGGCATATGGAATCTCATTAGCAAAAGGTGCTGCATCTTCACGGCAATTAACTCTAATACCATAATTTTCATTTTCATCCCAACCATATGCAGATTCCCCCCAAAAATTTCATGTTGCAATGTTCGCGTGTGACAGCTTGCCAGTCTGCTTCAAGTCGATTAGGTGTTAGTCTTGCTGCCTCTTCTTCAAGTGAAAACCACAGTTGAGCAGAACGATATTTATGTCTACCAGGAATTGTAGGGGTGAAGTATGCAAGGCTTATGATAACTGTACGAGCAACTTTTTTTGTTGCAAAATTAAACGGAAGTGGTAACTCATATATATGGGCTCCTCCATTCGCTAAAGAGCCAAAGCCAATAAGTGTTATCCTATTATTTGTACACTCCTTAACTCGTGATGTATCTGGAATCCCGTACCCAATCCACTTGTGCAAAAAATCTTGACCTCTTCCACTAACGCCCAAGGCTGTTTTAATTACATCGATATCAACCTTATCCCAAGATGCACCATGGGCTAACATAGCTTTAATCAGCAATGCAACGTATTCATATGGAATATCTGAATTGCTCTGCTCATGGAAAATATCTCTTAGGGTTTCATAGCATATAGCTGCTTCATGGCTAATCAATGCGGCCGCATCACTAGTTCCATGAGAGTATATTACCGATATATCACTACTTAGTGGATTAAACGGTGCTGCTGCAAGACAGCCAGGAGGATTGCTTGGCGACTCCACCCACCTAAGAAAAGTTGAATCAAGGGGAGAATCTACCATCCTTTTTCTTCCACCATGATATATTAAATCAGGCTTAATTGCATTTGCATGACCTCGCCCTATTGGAGAAATTGGACTTGGTAATTTATCTTGAATTGGCATTAGTTGTCTTGGTAACAGGCTTACCTTTGAACCATCTGAATACATTGCTCCAATTGTGAGATTATTAATACTTTCAGACGGGGATAATATTCGCTGATGTCGCGCATTATCATTTATAATCTTTAATAAATGTAATTCTTGTTCTTTTATATCTAGCTTTTTATATTCATCAACTGACATTCCAATATGAACACCTTGTAAATTATGGTTTCCTGCGCTAATTACAAACAAAACACCATACTCCATACTTAACCAATCTAGGAGTCGTGCCAAAGGACTTATTAAATTAACATATGGACGGTACGGGTCTCCAATAGACAAATTAATTACTCTTACTGATGGGGCAACTGCCCCCTCCTGCTTTTCAAATAACCTTCGTACACTTCTATGTATTAAATCAACAAATAATATATCTGACGGAACTAATTCTGTACTCCTATTCAACCCTTTATAAGGTTTCATAATGGGTCTAACATAAATCAGTCTATTATTGGGTTGCTTGTTATTATTTAAATCACCATAAGCAATTAGAGAGGCCATAGAGGTACCATGTTGTCTATCATCTACTTGATAATACTGGGACCAATCATCTGGATCATCAATTAAAAGTAGCCCTTGCAGTAGCGGGTGATTTTCTTGCGGGAGTCCATCAAAAAGTGCGATTATAGGTTCTTTATAAATACCCATCAATATATTAACTTCTTCATTAAAACTTGCCCTATCATCATATTGTTCAAATACTATCTGGCCTGAGGGTCTAAAAAACATGATATTCTCAATTCTAACAAGAGCAACATCTTGATGATTTATAATACTCTGTATTTGAATTCGTGGTAATTCGGCCATAACCGCATGATAGGCTATTTCCTCTATACAACAATCAGAACCAATTATGCGCCCCCCAAGTTCTTGAACAGCCCTTGTAACAGTTTTTATTATCTCCGTTCTTTTAGCAGGTGACTTCCTAAAGAAAAACTCTATTTCAAATGTAATTGTCTGAATATCTGGATCTTCAAGTTCCTCTTGCCATACCTGCAAAACACCAGTTTCCTCTAATCTATCTTGAATTCCCCAAGGTCTAACATCAATTAGATAATCAAAAACATCACGAATCCCAGCTAGCCCACGATCAAATTTCATATCTTTATTCGCCATATATTCTTTCCAAAGTGATAATAACTGCTTCAAGGCTAGTTGATCAGTCATTACACAGTAAACCTTGCCTGAAATATTTCCCTCTTTACGTTCTTCCTGTTCCTTTTTATTTTTTAGTGCATGAAAATCATCGTCGCTGGGGATTTCTGGAATTACAACATCAAACAACCATTCTAACCCTGACACTGTTGTAGAGAGTTTTCGAATAGCCCTAAAAAACTATCTGGGCTACCAGCTGTTTCTAAAACAAGAGCGTATTCAGGTTCAATTCCAACAGGTGCATTTTTAAGAACAATTTTATTCATGTTATCCTGTAATCGTTGCAATTTTGGAGCAACACGCTCAACTTGTCTTGAAAAAGAAGGTTTTTTAATCTTCGCACTACCTCCCCCAAGATTTTTCCTGGTAGCATTTGAACGTTTTGGGAAAAGAATTAATGGTTTATCCGGCATCATCTACACCCCCAGAAATTGTTTTCTTACCAGTTTTAACCTGGGACTCCCAAAGCTTTAGTTCGTTGAGCGTTATTAGTTTAATATCAGTACTTGGAAGTCTAAGTATATATTGCCTATACACAGATAACGCAAACTCTTCCGCTTCAGCAAAGCTTCTACCAAGCATTTTTTTTGCGAGTGTACTTGGCGCAATTCCAAAGTTGTTCCCGGTTTTCTTCTCAAATTCTTGAAACCAAAGTTCAAGTTGTCTTCTGGTAGGTCGTGGCAATTCCATTCGCAGTTGAAATCTTCTCCATGCCGCCTTGTCAAGTAAGCTTTCGTGATTTGTAGCCCCTATAACCACTACATAACTTGGTAAAGAATCTAAATACAATAATAATGAGCTAACTACACGTTTTATCTCACCGGTTTCATGGGTATCGCCACGTTCTTTTCCCAATGTTTCAAATTCATCAAAAATAGCACACACCGCCGGGTCTTAGCATGGTCCATAAGTTTAGATAATCTTGTTGCCGTCTCACCTAGATACGCACCCACAATACTCTCATATCGAACTGTTAATAACGGTACCATCAATGACTCCGCAATGGCTTCGGCTAGCGAAGTTTTTCCATTTCCCGGTTCTCCAATAAGAAGGATTTTATTTCGTGGTTCTAATCCATAAGATCTTAGCAAGTCAGATCTATGTTGTTCTTCAATAAGTTCTTTAGATAAGGAAATAACATTATTCGGCAATATTAACTGTTCAAGCTTCCGCCTAGGAATTATTTCATGGAACAGATTTGCGTCATTTCCATTAACTCTAATTGAAGAAAATGTACTATTGTCCGATTTGAATCCGTTAGGTTGCTTTAATAAACCTTCTATCCGATCAGCTAAGACATTGTGGTTCTTTGCCCGTTCCTCGGCACATATAGCTTCAACTGCACGACGGAAATTGGAATTATCACAAGATAATCCGTGCCGGATTAAATCATATAGTAAGTCGGCTCTCGCCATAAGAACCTATCCCCTTTGCTTGAAAATACTAGCAGCAAGCTATATGTTAAGACTCTTCTATAGTAATTTCGCTTATACCTCTATCTTTGCAAAACGTGTAAAAAGCTTTCATAGTAAGCTTATTAGGAGTAGTTTTTCCGTTTTCCCAACGATTGACTGTTGCAAAGCTCACATTAAGTTTACGTGCTAAATCTTCTTGACTTAAACATAATGCTTCACGGGCTTTTTTTACAGCTGTAGGAAAATCCATAATTATCACCCCTTGCAAAAAGTATTATAACACATGTTATAACATAGGTAAATATTGGTATTCCATCTGCGTTCAAATCAATTTACCAACACTTTTTAATCAATTGGTTAAACCACGCATTATATTTCTCCGGCGGCATTTTCTTGCCCATTATTTGAACAAAAAAGCCTATAATTATCCAAAAACTTTTCCAGTTCGGATTCCCTAATTCTAATATGCCCACGGGGCAGTTGGTATACAGGTAGCAATCCGTTTTTTGCCCACCGCCACATAGTTGTCCGGCTTACCCCAAGCCTTTTAGCTACTTCGGTAACTGTTAAAAGCTTGTCTTCAGATTGCCCAAGAATTTTGGCCTTTTCAACTAAACTTGTAAAGGCATCTGGTGGAATTAAATCTCGAATATATTCAAGTTCATGTAAAAAGTTCTCAAATCTGTTGTTCATTGTTTCACCTGTTTCATAGAGTTTCATTTGTTGCAGAAAATATTCGTATGCTGCAACATAATTTGGTTGATTAGAACAGATTTCTCATTATCCTTAGATAATATTTTTCATTTTCCGTTAACTCTTCAAAAGTCACTTTTCCTGTAATAAAATCTATTGTACAATGACAATTTTTTTCTAATGCTAACTTTCTTGATAACACTAATAATTTATCAAGTCTATTCTTAAATCTATTATTAAAATGAGTAACTTCACAATTAACTTTACACGTTACAGAAGGATAGTTATTAACTATATATATAAGTCCTGTTTCAAATAAATCCTCCATACAAGAAATTTCAACCAATCTTAAAGTTCTATAAGAATTACAAACATCACATTCTATTTTTAAAATATAAACACCCCCCTTACATTTAATATTTGATGCTATCAATTTTTCTACCCCCATTCGTATACTGCAAGATTAGTTACCTTTGCTACAATAGTATATTTTATTAAATTCGGTAGATGACAGGTAATAAAAATGCTTCTTTATTGTTTTATATAACATGCAAATTTCCTCATCTTGATTATTTTCGAGGTGCTTGTTATATAGGGTATCAAGCACAGTATCCCATTGATAGCTAATCTGGCCTTCTGTGTGAGTCCCAACCAGTCCATATTTTTCTAGATTTTTTATTAAATATTCATACTCCTGATTCATCATGGGCCTATACGGTTTACTAGTTATATATTTCATGAACCTGTATCCCATAAGAAATCCTATCACTATGCCCAGATATTTAATTGCCCCAACAACAAATCCTACAAGAAATAGCACAGCATTTACTATAACTATTGTTATATCTTTATTGTTTTTAATTATGTGGGACATCATATCAAAGTTCCCGGAGATTTGTAAGTAATTACAGGCCCATTGGGTAGCATAAATCAGCATAAAAAGAATGACTATAAATCTTATTTCCTTGATATAGTCCCGAATAACGAGTTTACCTATGAATTTGTAATATGAAATGTATTTGGGAGCCAAATCCACAAATTTTTCAATATTCTCTTTAGTCAACAGATTATTTGCCTTGCTTTTAATGTTTGATGCTATCATATTTTCTACCTCTATTCGTATACTGCAACTCTTTAAGGTTCCTATAGTTATAGTAGGAACCCTTAATCATTCATGATTGACCTGATATATTATCTTTTGTATAATTCTAGTATTATTTGGAAATTTCACAAATGGCGGAATTTTTACCAGGAAACTTACAAACAAAACCCTTATTTTCTGAATTATCGGTTAACGATTCAATCAGAAATATCATCAAACATAAGAGTATGCCAAATAATATTAATTCCCTCTTCATACATTATCACCCCTTGGAGGTTTTATTTATGAAACAAAATTATAAACATTTAGATTTATACTTAACTTTTTTTGCGGCCATTGCCATGGTTTTGCTAATTATTTACTCTAAAATTAGTGACTATACCATGAATGATGTTAAACCTACCATACTATTATGGGTTTCTTTATCTTTTATTACCTTAGTATGTATTAGGCTATTCTTAA
>AWVY01000062.1 GCA_004143605.1 Desulforamulus aquiferis | reverse complement strand
GTATAATACAAAGAGCCAGTTTAAGGGATATAATTCCAACCACCCACCGCCTATTAATGGGTCAGCAAGATGGCCTAGGGAAAAGGCGGTGTTAGTAATAATTTCATAAATKAGTGTATCAAGAAATGTAGCACTAGCTACTGCAGCCAGAATAAAATTTTTATTCTTCAATCTCAGGTAAGCTCCCAAACAGATTTGAAAATTTTATCATACTCAAAGAGGTGTAATAATGCAAGAAAAGTTTATACCAGTTCGAGTTGGAGATGTGATTGAACTCGATATTCACAGTATGGGGCACTCCGGCGAAGGCATAGGAAGTCTACAGGACATGGTGGTTTTTGTACCAGGCGCACTGGTTGGCGAAAAGGTTAGAGCTGAAATTAGAGAGGTTAAAAATCCTTTGCTCGAGCCCAGCTCATAGATATTATCGAGAAAAGTAATAATCGAATAGAGCCAGCTTGTCAGGCAGCCCATAAATGCGGAGGGTGCCATCTTCAGCATATGGATTACAACAATAATTTATTACATAAAAGGGCTATTGTTAAGACAGCCCTTGAAAGAATAGGAAATCTAAAGAATGTACCAGTTGAAGAGGTACTTGGTATGTCTAATCCGTGGCATTACCGTAATAAAATTCATTTACACCTTTGGCAGGAAGGTAATGAGATTAAACTGGGTTTTTTGAAGGCGGAAGCACCAACCAGCAGTAGATGTAGGAAGTGAGGGCTGCTTACTGGTGGATGATAAAATTAACGAGATCGTCRCTACTCTGGATGAATTGATTAACAAGTATAAAGTAACTCCTTATCATTGGGGAAGGAGAAAGGGATTCTTAAGGAATATAATGATTCGCCGGGGACATACAACCGGGGAAGTAATGGTTGTATTTGTAACTACCTCTGATAAATGGGCTATAGAACAACAGCTTGTTAAGGAGATTAGGTACAGACACCCAGAAATAGTATCGCTTATGCGCAATATTAATAATAGTTCAGGAAGACTAGTCTTAGGACGAGAGAACCACATTTTATCAGGAAAAGACCATATTACAGACATACTAGGAGGTTTGAGCTTTAAGATATCAGCCTCCTCATTTTTTCAGGTTAACCCCCTTCAGACGGAAGTCTTATATAATAAGGCCTTAGAATTAGCTAGAATTAAAAATAACGAAACTGTAGTTGATGCCTATTGTGGTATCGGAACAATCGCTCTGTTCTTTGCACACCAGGCAAAACAGGTGATCGGTGTAGAAGTAATTGCTGAGGCAGTAGAGGATGCCAAACATAATGCCGTATTAAATGGCATTACTAATACAGAATTTATCCCCGGAAAGGTAGAAATTATTCTGCCCAGAATGTTGGATAAGGAATTTAAGCCAAACGTTGTCATATTAGATCCACCCAGCAAGGCTGTGCTAAGGAAGTACTCGAAGCAATTGCCTTAGCCAACATACCCAGAGTGGTCTATGTATCCTGCGACCCCGCTACAATGGCCCGGATCTTTCGATTTTGTCGGGATATAATTATCAAACATTAAAGGTTCAGCCGGTGGATATGTTTCCTTGGACAGGGCACGTTGAGTGCGTGGTAAGGATAGAAAGAAGGTAGCACTTATAGTCAATGGTTTAAGGCTTATAGTCTTAGGTGTTTTAAGTACATGGAAACAATAATTAAGAGAGATTTGAAAGGGTAATGAAATGCAAAAGAGAAAATTTGAGATAGAGGGCATCCCAGCAGTTGAATGGGGAGAGAAGAAAGAGCATGTGTTTATTGCCGTCCATGGAAATATGTCCAATAAGGAAGATACGGTTATTAAATTACTTGCAGAAATGGCTGTTGAAAAAGATTATCAGGTATTAAGTTTTGATTTGCCACAACATGGTGAACGGGAAAAAATAGATATTCCTTGTAAAGTACAATTTTGTGTGAAAGATCTTAAAACTATTATGTTGTATGCAAAACAACATTGGAAGAACATAAGTCTGTTTGCTTGCAGCATGGGGCATACTTCAGCCTTTTAGCATATAAAGAAGAAGTGTTAGAACAGTGTCTATTCTTATCTCCTGTTGTGGATATGGGACGTATCATTAGCAATATGATGATGTGGTTCAATGTAACTCCAGAGCGTTTGCAAAAAGAAGAGGAAATAGAGACTCCGATTGGTCAAATTCTTTATTGGGACTATTATTGTTATGTCAATGAACATCCAGTAGATACATGGGACGTTGCTACTGTAGTACTTTATGGTGCTAAAGATGATTTGTGCGAATATGAAACTATAGATAATTTTGTTAAACGGTTTCAGTGTCAGTTAGAAGTTATGCAACAAGGTGAACATTTTTTCATACTAACGCACAGTTAAATGTATTTCAAGATTGGTTAAAAAAGTATATTGTTTAACTAATTCTAATTTATGTAAGGCTGAATAGATATGTAATTATGAAGTTGCCACAGTTATACCTAGTAGAAGCCATGAAGGAAGCTCTAGAAGAGAATTGATAATGATTTATTAGCATCTGCCGGGAGGTAGGTGCTTTTTACTAAATATTTAGGTAAATTATTGCGCCTTGATTAGTTAATTGAGGTATAATCAAATCAGTATTATAGCTGAAGGGTGAATTTATTTATGAAGATGTTTGTGGGGGCTTATTTGTTCGTCACTCTTTTCTGCCAGTTTCATTAGCATGGGAAGCATTTGGAAATAAAAATGGAACGGTGGATTATTATAGCTTCTCAAACGCCATTCATAAATATCGAAAAAGCAATTTTAGAAGCGAACCTGATCCGGTAATAGGTTGCATTATTCTTACTGCTCCTTTTTCTTCGAAAAGAGTGAGTGGATACCCGTTCCTGAAGACTGGAAACCCAATATAGTGCAAGGTAAATCTTATGATACAAGTACTTTACTTGGGAGAAGGCTTTATCAGCAGGTTCAGGAGAGGTTACAAAGAATAATTCATGCAGATAGCACAATTGACATTGTGAAAGAAGAAGAACAGATATGGCTCAGGTCAAATTATTTACCCCAGAATTGGACAAGGAACTTTTAAAGTTCTAGTTACGGAGGCATATCATAGGCGTTGTGCAATTTCTGGCGAAAAAACATTGCCGGTTCTTGAAGCTGCACATATAAAGCCCTATTCCAAGAGGGGTTACATAGCACCAGCAACGGTCTGTTGTTAAGGAAAGATATTCATACGATTTTTTCTGTGACACCTATTATGAGGAGGAGGACGATGAATAAGGAAAAGCAGACGGTGAAACGCAGAATTTTTATTTCTAATACCAGAATGGTACTTGTAACTTTAAGTCTATTTCTTTTCGTTAATATGTTTGTAATAAATTTATATGAGTTCAAATATAAAAACAGCACGATTAGTTCGTCTAAGTTAGCAGATAATACCGAACAAATAAGAAATATCCTGACAGATTGGAATCCATCCCCAAAAGAAGAGGCGATAAACAATCTTGCAACAAAACTGAATAGGTATGGATTTTCTCTTGGCGTTGAAATAGATAGTGAAGTGGTTTACTCAAATACTGATTTTCCTGTGAGTAAGCTTATAAATTATATTGGAGATGATTTGGAAACAGATGGAAAGGTACATGTTTATGTACAAGACTATATGACTGTGCTAACACTAAATAATATGAATGAGAAAATGAATGTGTTTGCAATTGCAGGAGAATATCATGAATTCTTGTTTCCAAAAAATGGTTTGACTACTATACTTATACTATTGCTGATTGATGTTATATTTTGCATAGGTGCCTTAATCATAATTAGTCAGATTTTTACTAAGAGACTTATAGAATATATCACAAATCCTTTAGATGTATTGTCAGAAGGAGCAAAAAGAATGAAAGAAGGAAATTTTTCTGAACCTGTTAAATACAAAGGAGATATTGAATTTGAATATGTCTGTGACGCATTTAATGAAATGCAGGAACATATAACGAAAGCTAATGCGGATAAGGAGTCTTATGAAAAGGCGAGAGTTGAAATGGTGGCGGGAATTTCTCATGACTTAAGGACTCCATTAACGGCAATTAGAGGAACAATAAAAGGTCTCAAGGATGGGATTGCTACAACACCTGAATCAAGAGAAAAATTTCTTGATACAGCTTATAGACGAACGATAGAAATGGATCGGCTTTTGGAAAGGTTATTTTATTTTTCAAAGCTTGAAACAGGTAATATGCCACTGTTTTTTGAAAAGACAGAGTGGAGTGAGTATCTGGAAGCCTATGTGAAAAGATACGAATTATTGATAGAGAATGAATCTATAAAAATTAAAATAAAAGATGTAAAAAAAGGTTTGTTTTCAAATGTTGACCGAGAACAAATGAAACGAATACTCGATAATATACTGGAAAACAGTAAAAAATATGCAGAAACAGATAAGCTTGAAATTACCATTAATATTTTTGAAGAACATGCATATGCAGTACTTGAGATCTCTGATAATGGCTGTGGAGTTTCAGAAGATAAGATTCCCCATATTTTTGAACAGTTTTTTCGAAGTGATGAGTCAAGGAATATAAAAGAAGGGAATGGTCTAGGTCTTTATATTGTAAAATATCTAGTGGATGCTATGGGAGGCTCAGTAGATGCAGAAAACAGCAACGGTCTTACTATTCGAATAAGACTACCAATTTGGATGAATGAGGTGATTTAGATGAATGCAAAATATAGAATTCTAATTGTCGAAGACGATGATGATATCAGTATGATAGTACAGGCTTATCTGCAAGCTAGTGGGTTTGAAACATTCATTGTAAGTGATGGAGATAAAGTACTTCCACTTCTGCATGTGGAAAATTTTGACTTAATACTACTGGATCTTATGCTTCCCGGGAAGAATGGTTATGAGATATGCAAAAAGATAAGAGGTGAACTTAATATTCCAATTCTCATGGTAACGGCAAGGACGGAATCTGTTGATAAAATTCGTGGTCTGGGACTTGGTGCAGATGATTATATTACTAAACCTTTTGATCCCGCTGAGCTTGTAGCAAGAGTAAATGCAAATATAAGACAGTATAGTCGATTAACAGAAGCCAATCAGATAGAGTTGGATGAGAAGGGCGATGAGATACTAATAGGTAATATTCGAGTTCTTCTGCATGGATGGAAGGTCTATAAGGGTGAGCAAGAAATTAATTTTCCTAACAGAGAATTTCAATTATTAAAATTTATGGCTGAAAATCCTAATATTGTTTTCTCGAAGGAACAATTGTTTGAAAAAATATGGGGATATGATTATGTTGGGGATAGCGCGACGGTTATGGTGCATATTAATCGTATTCGTGAAAAAATTGAGGATGACAGTAAAAACCCAAAAATCTTAGAGACAGTATGGGGTGTGGGATACCGGTTGAATAGATAAGATAAAATTATATGGTTATCAGGTTATTCAATGGAAGATAGAGGCTTCGATAAGTATCCTCTTGGAAAAAAATAAGGAAGATAGCAGTAAAAGCTCGAAATACTTGTTAGAGTAGTAAATTATAATTATTAATTAAATTGAAAAAAGAGAGTTTAGGATTTGTTTAATTTTATACCTCCTGTTTGTTTAATGTGATTTGATATTATTATCACATAAATAAACAGGAGGTATTTTGTGAAGATCAAAAAAAAACTGAATGAAGGTGTGGTTATGTGCAGAAATGTAGAAGAATATATTAGCATTGTCTTGTCACAAATAGATTGTTCGGAAACCCAAAAAATAGCATGCCAATTATTGCGTTCAGATATTAATAAAATAATAAGAAAGCAGCATGTTCTAAATATGTCGAAGGAACAACTTGTTAATGTTCTTTTTTTGAGAATGGGCGACTGTAAATAGCAACTAAAAATTAGGCCATTTGCTGGTTATATTTTAGGCCACCTAATGGGTCTTAAGTTTGTTTTGAAAGACTTTCTCTAAAACGGTAGCTCTCACCATTCATATTTAGGATATGGGCACGGTGGGTTAGGCGGTCTAATAATGCCGCAGTCATTTGCTCATCTCCAAGAATCTCTGTCCATTTAGCAAACTCCAAGTTAGTAGTAATAATTAAACTTCCTCTTTCATATCTGGCGGAACAGTATTGAAATAATAACTCTGAGCCAGCCTTACTAAAGGGAACAAATCCAAATTCATCAATGACAACCAAATCTGGGACAAGCCACTGCTTTTCCATCTTACTTAAACGATATTCATGTTGTGCTGCTATCAACTCATTTACTAGGCCAGCAGCAGTATAGAACCTAACTCGAAATCCTTTGCGGCAAGCGGAATAAGCTATTGCACTGGCTAAATGAGTTTTGCCTGTCCCCGAATTCCCAACCATAACTATATTCTCATGGTTCCTAATGAACTCTCCTTCAGCCAAGGCCAGTACTTTGGTTTGTTAACACTAGGTATAGTCATAAACTCAAAGGAATCAAGTGTTTTTACTATGGGAAACGTGGCTTGTTTAATCCGCCGCTGAATTCTGTTGTGCTCCCGATGAATGATTTCTTGTTCTAATACCCCCAGCATAAACTGCTCGTAGGAAAGGTTATTATCCTGTGCCTCCCTAGCCATCGACTGGTACACCTTTGCTGCCTGTGGCATTTTAAGCTGCTTGAAGTAAGCATCTATCAGCATGTTTTTCGTGCTTATGACAGATCACCTCCTTTCTGGAGCAACTTGTTATACCTGCTCAGATCCGGGCGGTTAACAGTAACTACAGGAAGGGAAGCGATCTTTTCTGGTTGAAGGGGTAAGAAGTTATGTGTTGGGCTAATTAATTGGATCAAGAAATTGTAAACACCATCAAAACTAAAAACTTTGTGGGCCATAGCCATTTCCACAGCTTCTTTAACTAGTTGAGCTGGGTGATTACGGTGTAACATTAGAATTTGGATAAAATCTTTGTTTGCCTTAGAAGTACGAATAGCTAAGCCCTGCCGGTATTGCTCATATACTGCTGGTAATGTTGATGTTCTAAGTACCCGGTTATTATCAACTGCCCGTGGTTTAAAGAGGAGTAAATCAAGATAATGATCTAGACAAAGGTGTTCTTGTTTTCTTCCGTACAGTCTCTGGTGTGTCGCAATTAGGGTTTCATCTAATACTATTTCAATGCGATCTACTGTGATTCTAACTAAGACTCTTTTACCTACATATTTAACTGGGACTGAGTAACGGTTAGTTTCAACTTGTACCATTGCATATGTATTTACTTTAGCCTCAACGTATCTATGACAAGGAAATGGCAATTCTGGTAGTTGTCGTAAATCTTTTTGCTCTAATTTCCACAGTTCTGCCTTATTATTGTTCTTAACACACCAGTATTGGAGTCGTTGGTTTAACTCATCAAATGATCTAACTTCAGGGTAAGGTACAAAGAAGTTTTGCCGAACATATTTAACTAGCCCTTCAACTCCGCCTTTTTCATTACCCTTACCAGGACTGCAAAAGTTAGCATCAAATAGATAGTGAGTCTTTAAGGCAATAAAATTATCCTGTTCAATCCGGTCCTTCCCAACGAGGACTTTTTTAACTGCAGAAGCCAAGTTATCGTAGGCAATTGTTTGTGGGACACCGTTAAAAAAATCAAACGCTCGCCGGTGACCATCAAAGAATGCTCCTGTTTCTCAAAAGGGTATGCGTAGACATAGAAGGCGCCAGAGGCTGATAACTTAACTAAGAACAAGTGAGCTACAGTTTCTATCCCGTTTAAAACAAAGAGAGCTTGTCCCCAATCAACTTGAGCATGAGTGCCTAGCCCAAACTGTAAAGGCAGATAGGCTTCCTTAGCTTTAGTCCGAACTTGGCGTAAGTAATCAGTTACTGTGGAGTAACCCCCTGGATAGTCATATTCATCTACTAGCCTATGATAAATTCTTCTTGCGGTATGTCGCTGTTTCCTAGGTTTTGTTTCATCTGAACTTAATATCTCATTGATAATGGGGATGAAAGGGCCAAGAACAGGGTGTAGTTTATCCTTGGATAATTTGTACTTCGGAGGTTGGGCAATATCTAGATCTAGATACTTTGCTATGGTATCTCTGTGGTGGCCGGTTCTTCTACTAATTTCTCTTACAGAAAGCCCTTCTCTAAAATACATTTTTCTGATATTCTCAATTTGAGCCATCTTAACCATCTCCATTCCTCCTGCATGTTGAGTCTCGACAACTTCTAACATACAGGAAAATTTGGTTAAGGTGGCCTATTTTTTGGCCAGCATGTGGCCTAATTTTAGATTAGCACTTACATATTCTTAGGGGTTTGGCTTTTTTAACAAGTTTAAAACCAAAATAAAAAACCTCTTCAGGTTTTTATAATTGCATTTGTCAAATGTTCCATACTATGTCCACTATCTAAAATCACACCTACTGTTGCCTCAGAATTAACTATGTTATTCATATTTAATAACTCAGACGAATATATTTCTTTTGTTCGGCGAACAATGAATCTCTTTATTACTTTCACTTCAAAAACAATTGGATGTGCATGTATTAAATAAAATAGGTTAGTAATTTCTATTTGTTTCAACTTTTCGGTATATCTAATATATTTTGTTTTGGTATATGTCTTTCTGGCACAATTAATACCTTTTTCATTTATATAGCAAACAAACTCTATAAGCCGATCTCCCATCTTCCCAGGATATGCTTTTCTAATCTTCTCAAACATGTCATCTTTTTTTAAGAAAGCACCATAACAATTTACATCTTTAAGGCAATCATTCAATACCTTAGTTGCCTCTTTTTCATTTATTATGTCTCCTATTTTGGAATACTTTCCATATAGATTTACTATCTTATCACGGTTTAACTGTATTTCGTATCTAACCTTTAACTTATCTTCCTCGGTAATGTGTCCATGATCTTCCCTCGCTATCATCTCATGGTACTTTGAATAAAGTTTGTACTGTGCTGACTTATTCTTATGCCACGATGTAGTATCAAATTGAATAGTCTTATATCTGCCCTTTTGAGCTTTCCCGAATACATGGATAAATTCAAGTACATCTTGGGCTACTTTTGCTTTAAAATTCCAACAAAAGTCAATCCGAGACGGAAACCAATTAAATAAGTCTGGAAGACTGAATCCTAGAATATCTATCATAAGATTTTTAAATTTCACATTTATCTTTTTGAGATGTCTATTAAAGATCATGCGAGAATTAGTCCCATATAACATTTTTGGTAAATTTGTAATAAAGTTTAGCCTTTTAGTTAAAGGATAATACCAAATTCTTATAATATCGTTATTAAAAAAATAACAACTTAAAAAAGGTTTACCTTCTACCTTGATTCGTTTCCAACCTTTTTCTACGGTTAACTGGCTAGTATCAATCTTTCTCTCAATAAATCCTCCTACAGTGTCAATCATTATTTACCACCCCATTCCAAATCTTGTACTTGAGATGGTAGATAATGATTTTCGTAGATTTCAAGTTTTTTTATTAAAAATTATAAGAAAAAGGTTGCTGACAAAATATTTGTCAACAACCTTTATTTTATAGTGGTTCAACTCCAAATGCTAAAGCAGTTTGTTCTTCGATCAGTGTCTCGATCTCTAATACTCTCTGTGGAGTATTTTCATTAAAAACTAGCTCCCTTGCAAGTTCGACTAATCTAATTGAGAACTCTGAACCAGGATCAGGTATGGGGTATTTTTTTACATATTGCGTTAGGTATCGTCTTCGACCCGAATATAGTTTATTTTGAAATGCAATGTCATGATACTTAGTCATAATCTCTGTGTTCGCTATTGCTAAAATAAGAAATAGTATTTGATGGTCAAAACCCTTCTTTGGAATGATCCAATAACAGTTTCCATCAACAATACAGCCTCTGTGTCATAGCAAAATCTTGGCTCTGGCTTATGTCTGGAAAAACTAGCTTTGGTTGCCCCCAAGAACTAGGATCTTGAGGAACCCAGATTTCATACCATTTCCTCTTAGCATCCTGAATATATTTCCTTCCTTCTAACCTCGTTCTGTGCATCTCTAAATAATTTGCTGCACCTGGGTACTCGTTTATGTCAATGACCTGTCTTTTACCTTCCTTAATTACATGAGTATATAAAACTCGTAAGGATGGTCTTCTTTCTAATGGGAGCCACTTGGATGCACAATCTGAAGATAGTAGTGGAAGCAAAAGTTCTGTTTCAGGTTGGTTGTTCTCAGGTAACTGATCCCAATGATCACTGATAAAAACCTTATCGGCAGTTGTTTTTATTCCAACTCTAACTTTAGCAACATCATCTATCCTAAAAAACGCATTTCGGTCTATGGTCTCTAACCATGTTTGTTCATTTCGTGTTGCCATCACCCAGGGTTCATCAAAGTTACTTGGTATTAATAGTTTTCCATTTGATACTGTGTATTTTTATTGTTAATTGAGTAAACGCCGTTTCTTGAAGAACCGATTATATCATAAATAGAAGATACGCTTATTGTTTTTTCAATTACTTCTTTATCTGTTTCATAAATTCTTAGGAAATTAGCAGGTTCTTTTTGGCCAATACTTTTATTGGCTTTCTTTCTTCCAAAGAAAACTGCAGGCAACACTGCTGCTTCAAAGAGTTTAGTATCACCAAGGTCTATAATTTCAATAATTTCATAATGCTCTGCTAGAAATTTTCTAACAGAGGAACCTCCCTTAGTAGTTAAATAGCGGTTTGATGTAATTACACCTAATAGACCACCTATCTTTAATTGAGATGTCATAGCAACCAGAAAAGCATGATATAAATCCACTCTTCCACTAAGATTATATTCTTTAGCTAGTCTTTGAGAATAGTCCGCACCTAGTATTTGTGTTCTCACATAAGGTGGATTTGCAATAATCACATCTACTAAATACTTGTCTGGCTTGTAATCAAAATTAGCTTGTTTACTGACTAAGCTAAAAAAGTCTATACAATTAAATTCCGCATTTATATCCAAACAATCTAATCGAGCCTTCGCTATTTCTATGGATTGAAGATCTTCCTCAATGCCTAATAAGTTAAGTTTATACCCCTTCGATTCTAGTGCAAAGTTTAATAACAGTTCACCATCGCCACAGGAAGGATCCATTACGAATATTGTATCACTATGAGACTTGCCCATATTGGATAGCAATCGGCGAGCTACTGCTTTGGCTAATTCAGCAGGAGTAAAATGAGATCCTGTCATTTTCTGTTTTGAATATTTCTCTACAACTGAAGAATTCACACCATCACCTCTAAGTTAAATTATAACACCCAATCATTTTCATTCCTACCTTACTATACCAAAATTGTTTAATTCCCTCTCTTTCGGAAATGCTACTTATATTCTGTCGACACATAGTCATCAGGGAAGGAAAATTTTTCTATGAACTATGAAATACATGAAGTTAAATTCTTACAGGAAATTGGAAATCGACTACGAGTTTTAAGGGAGAAGAAAGGACTGTCCCAGGAAGCCCTTTCCTTCAATTGCAAATTGCATCGAACATATATCGGTGCAATCGAAAGAGGCGAAAGGAATATATCTATCTTAAGTCTTCACAAGATTTGTATTGCCTTGGACATCAGTATTTCGGAGTTGTTTAGAGAAGATTTTGTTAGGAGTATAAAAAATGAATAAACACCAATCTACATTAGTTTTGGCAGAATACTATGTACAAAACATTTCAGAATCTGACCTTAGTATCTATGACCGAATTGAAGTAGGTGATCCTAAATTCTGGATACCTTCAGCACAACTTGAAATACTTTTAAATAATGGGCTACAGGGACTAGACTTATCTGGCCTTCCCCTTCGTACCCGTTCAAAAGTAGTAAAAGAAGCAGTATGTGAGATTTTAGGTTATCCTGTACCAAAATCTTTTAAGAAAACAAAGCCTCGCTTTTTCGGACAAAACTTTGATACTTATACACAAAAATCAAGGAACTTGCAGATTTGGAACGAGGAAATCTCATCATCTCGCCGCTATGTGCTTATAGAAATATCACCCGAAGATATTGTCACAAAAGTTAAGGTAGTTTCAGGTGATATGTTAGCAGAGCTTGACACAACAGGTACACTAACACAAAAGTATCAAGCTAGACTTATACCAGGAGCTAGTAAGGCAGAATTGATTTCACCATTGGATACTGACCGTCTTATTTCTGTTGTAAATGAATCGGTCAAATTAGATACTACAGTTAGCCCTATAGATTATCCCCGTGAAAATGAATTAATTACCATTGGCAACATTTTTGACAAACTTATATCTTTAGTAGGTACATCTTTTCCTGATGCAGGTTCAGATCAAGAACGAAACAGAGGAGCCGAATTGCACCGTCTGATATGCCAAAAACTAGGCTATTCAGATTATAAGGACGATGGGAGATTTCCAGATATTAGACACCAACTTTTAGAAGTTAAATTACAGACTTCCCCCACAATTGATCTTGGGTTATGCAGTCCAAATAGTGTTGACATCCTAGACATACCTAAAATAAACGGACTACAAATTCGTCATTGTGATGTTCGTTATGCTCTCTTTTACGCAAGGATAGAAAAGGGTACTGTTTTGTTAACAAACTTCTATTTAACCACAGGGGAAAAGTTTTTTGATCGTTTCCCACAATTCCAAGGAAAAGTTCTTAATAAAAAATTCAAATGAATTTGCCTGTTGATTTCTTTAATTCTTAAGTAATCCTCCATATTAATATAATAGATGATTGCTATTGCGTTAGGTATCTCCTAACGCATTCATTTTTATAATAAGGTGCATAGAAATGTTATTCTATGCACCTCTTAATTATATTATATGGCAAACTATACATATAACACTATATTAATGACTAATGATTAGTTCATAGAACACTTTATTTGCGGGGTGATTGTAATGTTATATATATCTGACTATATTAATAATCTAAATGACGAAGGTAAAGATATAAAAACGGTTAATGCTTATAGAACTATCTTGTCACAATTTATAAATTGGTATGCCACCTCTAATTCAGATTTATGTATAGCTAAGATTAAACCAATAGATATAAAAGATTACATATCATATTTAAAACATAGATTACAACGAAGACAATCTACAATAAATAAATCAATAGCGTGTCTCAAAACATACTTTTCTTATTTAATTAGAAGAAAACTAATAGCAAACAATCCTATGATTAATATTAAGATACAAAAGCAAGATTTTTTATCCTAGATAATAAAAATAATAAATGGCTTTCCAAATCGGAACAAGATAAATATATAAGTTATGTTGAGCTTGAGAAAAATGAAATAAAAAGGATAAGAAACTTAGCAATCATTGATTTGATGCTCTTCAGTGGACTAAGAGTATCAGAGGTATCTAATTTAAAATTGAGCGATTTTAAGGAAAATGGAGATTTATTCATAACAATTAGGGAAGGTAAGCACGGAAAGTATTCAACTGTATGTTTAGTCAAAAAACATTCAAAGAACTTAAAAAAATGGCTTAAATACAGATACAACCTGTCAGTAGTTAAATGTTTAGAAACGAATTATTTATTTCTAAGCGTAAGGTCAGACAAGTTAAGCACCAGGGCGATTCAAAAATGGTAGAGAAATATTCATTAATGTCTGGTCTAGAATGGGTTACCCCCCATTCTTTTAGACATACTTTCTGCAAGAACCTTGCAAATGTAGTCGATATTCAAACAGTCGCTGCATTAGCAAGACACCATGATATTAACACCACCCGCATCTATGTAGATAATTCATATACAGAAAGAATAAACGCACTAAATAAACTATAAATAATGTTTACATTAGTGTTGTTTAACATTTATTTATTTTTATATTAATATTAATTAATGTTGATACTGCTTTTATATTATATTATAATATGTGTATAATATATTGATTGAGGTGATTTAATTGTTACTAGATAGTAGATTGATATATACAACCAACGGAATGTTTATAATCGCTAGACAGAGAAAGGATGTTTTCTTTGATGAAATCAAAGTTACATACCCCTCTCTTGATGGTATAAAGACAAAAACTCAGAAAGTGTTAAGACCATTCTCTTTAATTTCCTCTATAGTTTTAGAATCTATGTTATAACATTGATATTTCGTTTTATTATTAAATACAATCAATTAATTACGATTATATCCAGTTATTGAGACATTCCTCTTTATAAATATGTTTTTCTCACTTCTCCTTATGCTTTATCTTAAGGGGTAAGTGATTTTAAAAACGAAATACGATTTTAAAATCGTATTTTACTATATTTACATAACATCTATACTTGCATCTAATTATTATTGATAAATACTAAATAATATTAATTAGAATTAATTATAATCCTATCTAAAGTCCAGAAAGCTATATATATTTGTTGTAAATTACGATTTTGAAAAACAATTTTGTTTAATGTATAGCTCAAGATTGAAAAATAAATACGATTTTAGAAACGAAATACTTAATTATTAGATGAAATGATGAGGTGGCCTAAGTGAAGGTTGAAAGTATGACTGCTGATGAGTTATTAGATATAATGCAAAGGATTGTTGGAATTGCAAGTAGTATTAATAACCCCTTGGATTTTGGCAATAAAGTTGCAAAATTATTGAGAGATGAAGGAATTATTGATCCCCTTATTTACGCAATTGTTGTAGGTGATCTTTAAATGAAATAAGTTAAGATAAATTGATGAGACCCCTGAAGCCTAAAATTGATGAGGATTCAGGGGATTTCATTTATTACTGGATATTTTAAGCCACATGTCTATTAAAATAAAACTTGATTAATAGTTATAAAATTAATTATTTTTATCTTATCAATAATAATTTACAAGATGGAGAAGGAGTGATGACATATTCTTACTGTAGGGATAGGAGTGATGGTTTCGCTAGCTTTTTATTGTATATATTCAATGTTCATTTCTAAGAAATTAAAAAACAAAAGACAAAGGGAACAATTAATATTCAATGCTTCAGATAAATTAATTGACGGCCTACTATTAAGTTATCCTAGTGATAGCTTTGATTCCCGATTGAAAAGTACAATACAAGGAGTCTTAAATTATATGGTTATGCTGGATGTTCAAAGCGTAGGAGCAGAACAAGCGTATCTTTTAAACAGTATTGGAATGGTTTTGGGTGGTTCGGATAATACAGATAGAAATTTTTCGTTTTTAGAAAAACTAGAAATGGAGCTAAGAGAGAAAAAAGTAACACGGATTTGTAGGAAGAACAAACCATGGTTTTTTCAACAGTTCATACCTTTAGGGTTATGATAATAGTTCAATTTAATGTGTTTGGAAGTAACTACTATTTTATTATACTAAGTGAACGATATGATGCAATGAAATGGGTAAATTATAGTCTGCCTACAGAGTATCTTAAGCAACTCATTACAATTAAAAAAATGCATGAGAAATTGCAGAAGGCAGGATAATTTCCTGCCTTCTTTACTTTAGTAAGTAAGCTCTTAAGAAAATGGTAATAAAATGTATATTATTGTTAGACACCTCACTTAAAATCAATTATTATATAACCGATAAAATAAATTTGGAAGGGGATAACATGTGAGTGAGATACATTTCTTAAATGTCAAAGATGGTGATTGTTCTTGGATAAAGCATAACTCAGGTAGAGTTACAATGGTGATGTTTTTAATGCATATAAAGCTGAGTTAAACGAAGATAAGACAATTTCAGAATCAATGAGCATAAATAAGGTAAGAGGAAATTTTAATCAAAAAATTATCCAGTTAACCCGATTAATTATCTTTCGAAATTTGGTATTAACTCAATTTTTAGATTTATACTTACTCATCCTGATATGGATCATATGGGTGGGATAAAGCAGTTATTCAATTCACTCAATGTATCTAACTTTTGGGATACTAAAAACGACAAAGAAAAACCAAACTTGAAGGCAGCCCTTATAATGAAGAAGATTGGGACTTCTATCAGGAATTAAGATCAGGTAAGACTGACATTACTGTTCTGAATCTCTATTCAGGAGCAACTGGAAAATATTTTAACAGAACAGAAGATAATGAACCAGGTGCTGATGGACTTTACATTTTAGCACCAACTAAGGAATTAGTTCAGTTAGCTAATGAGAAAAAAGACTATAATGATTGTTCCTATGTACTTTTATATAAGACAGGTAATAGAAAGATTATATTTGGTGGAGATTCACATGATAATACATGGGAATACATCCTTTCTAAACATGCTGATGATGACGACATTAAGGATATAGATATTCTTATAGCTCCTCATCACGGGAGGGATTCGGAACGATCCTATGATTTTCTTGATATTTTAAATCCTAAGTTAACTTTTTTGGAAATGCAAAGAGTGAGTATTTAGCATACGATAAATGGAATACTAGAGGGCTTGAGTTCATTACCAACAACCAAGCGAATTGTATAATTTGTAGAGTAACATCTAACAAAATAGAAGTTTTTGTTACACATAAACATTTTGCTGAAGCATATTGCAAAGAAAACGGTTCAAACACAACTTACGATAATGTTTTAGAAGCCTGGCACATAAAAACTATATAAGTAGAGGGGTATTTTAGTGAAATTACCATTTCAAATCTACGATTTTATTTCTATCTTATTTCCAGGAATTATTACATTATGCATACTTAAGTATGAGTTTCCACTATTAGACCTTTGGAAAAATGATAATAATATTTCTCAATTAGTTATATACTTTGTACTGTCATATATAATTGGTCACCTTCTTCAAGAAATAGGTAGATATAAAAAAGTTAGTAATTATCTAAAAAATGTTAAGCAAACAGGCCAGGATAATCCTAATAATATAAAAGGTAGGCATTATGACCTACCTATTTCAGAACCGCTAGCCAAAGAAATAAATACTGCTTTTTTAGACCTGTATGGTATTGAAGCTAAAAACATAAAAAATGAAGAAGTTTTCGGTTTGGTTTTTTCTACAATACAAGATAGAATTACCCAAAGGAGTATTTTTGTCTCAATTGCAAACCTATATAGAGCAATTATTGTAATCTCTATGTTTTACTTTGTTCTGCTTACAATAAAGAGTTTTTATTATATATTCAATCCTAAATTAGAACTATATATTGATAAAACCCTTTTGATATTTATTGTAACTTTTGGGGTTATTTCTGTCTCCAAGAAAGGATTGAATTACTTTAAAAAATTATCCGACCAAGTACCTTATTACGCATTTTTGAGTTGGTATAAAGAAACAAAATTTAGTCAGAAAAAAGATATATAGAATCGCCCAAATAAGAATCAACGCTTTAAAAGGAATTATTATGTGATAAGTAGAAAATTAAAGTACGCACATCCTTCCCTGCGTACATTTTCTAATTATATTTTCGTACAAACTCTGTACCTAGTTGTACGCATTATTAGCGAAAAAAGCGAAGTCTAAAAGTTCCGTAAAGCCTTATAAATTAAGTAATGAGCCGTATTTCATTTAATCTTAAATTGGTTCATACAATTGAGGGGCGTGTGGGAAACCATGCGGGTTCAAGTCCCGCCTCCGACACCAAAGAAAAGGACATCTTTTGATACAATGAAAGTCACCTATAATGGGTGGCTTTAATTGTGCCCGTAAATATGGGGCTTTGCGTCCTTAATGCCTTTTGCATTGAAACCACGCAACATAGCGCGTCCAGCCCTAAATAACTAAAATTTCTAACTTCCAGCCTGCAAGGCTGAAATTTTGCACCCCCTCTTGTATGTAAATGATATTATAAAAGTGTACCACTTGACCCCATTTCGCTACTGAATTAGTTTACCACCTAGCATTAAATTCCTGTAGAATTGTCCTTAATATTCTACGGGAGGGATGAAAGGTGTGAAGATTGAAGTGGACATGTATAAAGACATAAGACAAAGTTTTCTTGCAGGCGAATCTCAGCGTCAGATAGCTAAAAGATTAGGTATCGCAAGGCAAACAGTTAAAAAGTACTGTGAAGGTGCTGACCACCCTGATGCACGTAAGCCTTATGAAAGGACTCCAGACATAATCACAGAGGATGTAAAACAGTTTATCTTGGATTGTTTTAAAGCAGATGAACAAGAACACCTAAGAAAACAAAAGCATACTGCAAAACGAATTTATGATCGATTAGTAGAAGAGAGAAACTTCGCTGGTGCGGAATCCACAATTCGCAAAGCTGTGAAGAATTTAAAGGGAGAACAAAGCGTTCCACCGCAAGCTATTATGCCCCTATCATATGAACCAGGTGAAGCAGTTCAGATAGACTGGGGCGAAGCCACTGTCTATATTGATAACGGAAAAACTAAAGTTCATATTTTCTGTGGCAGACTCAGTTATAGCTGCGATATATTTGTTCAAGCTTTTAAATCCCCCAACCAGGAAGCTTTTCTCGAAGCCCAACAGCTTATGTTTGATTTCTTTAGCGGCATCTCAAAACGGCTCATTTTTGATAATGCCAAAGTAGCTGTAAAAGAAGGTTTTGGTCAATATGCCAAGCCCCAAGATAAATATCTCTCATTTAGTTCACACTATGCCTTTGACCTAGATTTCTGTAATCCAGGAAAAGGTAATGAAAAATCCTTGGTTGAGAATCTTGTAGGATACGCACGAAGGAATTTTCTTGTTCCAGTTCCAAGAGTATCTAGTATAGATGAATTAAATCAAAAGCTTTGGAATGCTTGCCTAAAATATCGTACTACGCATAAAGTGCAAAACCGAAATCATTCAGTAAAAACCATGTACCAAGAAGAATTACGCTTTTTAGGTGCAGTCCCACTATTTAGATTTGATACAAGTAAAACAGTAGTTGTTAATGTTGATGACTATTCCACTGTTAGGTTTGAAAAGAATAATTATTCAGTACCAACCAAGTATTTAAGAAAGGATGTTACTGTAAAAGGCTATGGTAACCATATCCGCATTTTATACCACAATGTTGAGATAGCAACCTTTACACGCTGTTACTCTTCTGGCCAGACCCAGTATAAACTAGAACATTACATTGATTTGCTTCAACGAAAACCCCGTTCTATATTTAATGCAAAACCGGTTAAAGAAAATGTTACCGCAGCTCTGCTAAACTGGGGCAAACAGTTGCCAGGTGGTAATAAAGAAATGGTTAAACTGTTGCGATTATGTGTTGATTATGGAGAAGAGAAAATTCTTAGTATCAAGAATCTAATTCACAGTCATGTAGTTCCTACCGTTGATATGGTAAGAGCACACTTAAATGAGACAACAGAACCAACAGTAATTTATATCTCCCCTAATGAAGTACCAGTCGAAGCAGTTGATCTCACAGAGTATGATAAAAAGTACGGGATGGCGGTGCAAGAATGACTAACCACAGCCTAAATGCCCAAACAATTGCATTATACTCAAAGCAGTTAAAAACGCCATCTTTTAATAGATATGAGGATGTTATACGCCAGTTAGATATCGACAAAAGCTATGAGCAATTCTTAATCCAACTCCTAAAACTTGAGAGTGCATCAAGAATGGAAAGTAGCCAAAAGCGTAAAATTAATGCAGCTAAATTCCCCTATATAAAGACCTTTGATGAAATGGAACTTAGCCGATATGAGCATGTATCAGAGGCAACCTTTCATGAATTAGCCAGCTGTGATTTCGTAAGCAAAAGGCAAAACGTAGTCATGATAGGAAATACAGGTCGAGGCAAGACCCACTGCTCCATAGCCCTCGGAATTAAAGCATGTATGCAGGGCATGAATGTGAGGTTCTATACAGCTGCTAACCTTTCTAATGAACTCATAGAAGCTATGGAATACAAACGATTATTAAAGCTTGAACGTCAACTAGCAAAGGTTGATTTACTTATTATTGACGAAGCTTCCTATATAACCTTTAATCGGCACCAGTCGGAACTGCTTTTTAAGGTAGTAGCTGACAGGGCGGAAAAAAGGAGTGTTATCATATCTACAAATTTAAGATTCTCCGAATGGACAACCTTATTTGAGAATGAGACTATGGTTTCTGCTCTAATTGATAGGCTAACATTTAGGTCTCATGTACTAAATATGAATGGCCAATCATTTAGAAGTGAAAACCCCAAAAATCATTCGAAGGAGGTTGAAAAATCATGATAAAAAAGGAGAAACAGTACCTAGAGAATTTAGAAGATTGCTTTGAACAGTTGAAATATGATTATGAAAGCTCACAAAATATGGTCAAAGAGCTAGAAGCAAAATTAGAAGCTCTAAAAAACTTGTGTCGGGAAAACCTCATTGAAATTCCACAACTAGATGAGCCATTCTAATCAAAGTTATTCAGGGAAATACTATTACAGGTGTTTCCCTATATTAATAACCAATGTGGTAAACTTTTTCAGTATCAAAACCTGGTAAAGTGGTAAACTTTTTCGTTAGCAAACTGGTAAACAAATCCAGTATCACGTGGTAAAGAAATTCATTGACATTCGCACTCTAATTCAAAAACTGCGGAGATTTATGGTCAATTACAGTTTGATGTAATACGAAAAGTCTATCAAAAGTGTATGGAGTGATAAATATGAATAATTATGAGTCATTAGATATGTTCATAAAAGAAAATGATTTTAGCGATAATACTAAATCATCATACACACTTAGTATAAGAAGTTTTTTAAACCACTGTAATAAAGAGATTTCAGAAGTGACTAAAATTGATGTGTTAAACTGGTTGGCTCATCTAAAAGATAATCTTAACGAAGAATCAATCCGCTTAAGATTATACGCCTTAAATTCATTCTTAAAATTTTGTCAAGAAGAAGGCGTTGTCAATAGAGTTTCCTCTATTGGGATTAAAGTTGCTAAAGTAAAAACACACCGCACCCTTCCGCTTACTTCTAGAAGTCTGTTTATAATTCGAGATGCTTCTAAATCATTCATTAGAGATAGGACAATAATAGAGATTTTATATTCTACTGGTATCAGAGTTAGTGAACTTATTAACATAAAGATTAAAGATTTATATCTAGATATAAATTATATCCTTATTACTTCTGGTAAAGGGTCTTCACAAAGATATGTACTCTTTACAAATGAATGCAAGGAACTGATAAATGAATATTTAATAAGTCGTAAAACAGATAGTGACTTCTTGTTTGTAAACCGCAAAAATAGAAAAATGTCTCGACAAAGTATATATAAAATAATCAAAAAATATGTTATTCAACAGGGTTTAGATAATAAAATAAGCCCTCATAGCTTTAGGCATGCCTTTGCTACAAAGCTTTTAGAAAAGGGTTCGCCTATTGAAATAACAGCCAAATTGTTAGGACATAAAAGTTATAATACAACTAAAATTTACGATCATACAAGTGAAAAGGTAAGAAAGAGGAAATATGATCTTTATACTGAGTAGATGTCCTTATTCCTCAAGTTATTTGAAGCTTTATATACATAAGAATAAATCATGGTGGTGGACTCTGTGAATGAGCGTATCCCTATAAAGGAGAATATAATCGAAGAATTCATAACTGAACTGGAAATTGAGAACTATTCCGAAGGTACAGTTTATGAGTACAGATGGACTCTAAATAATTTTTTCTCATACTGTAATAAGGAAGTTAATGACTTAAACCATGAAGATGTACTTAAATGGTTAGAAACCTACCAAAAAGATAAAGGGCCTCATATTATAAACCAAAGATTGTCCGCATTATCTAGCTTTTTTAATTATTGTATTACTGAAGGTTATATAAATAAAAACCTTATTAAGACTAGATGGTACAGAAAACTACCAGTTAATATGCCGAGATTTTTAGACAAAACAGACATAGCAAAGGTTTTAGTGCAATCCGAACATCTTCCTTTGAGGAATCGTGTGATAATTATTATTCTAATTAGTTCTGGGATTAGGGTGGGTGAATTAGCTAAATTGAACATCTCTGATATAGATTTAGACAAAAGAGAGCTTCGAATCCAAGGTAAGGGTGATAAAGAGAGAATTGCCCATATCTCTAAATACTGTTCTTATTTAATAGAGCAACTAATAAAGTGTAAATCTTCCAAGAATGATTATCTTCTTGAAAGCCGCCTTAATAGAAAACTATCAAAAAGATCAATTCAAGATGTAGTTCATAACTTTGGCATCAAATTAGGGTTAGAGAAAAGCCTTTATGCTCATGCCTTTAGGCACACTTTTGCTACTGAATTAGTAGACAAAGGGGCAGACCTTAGATTTGTGGCAGATGAATTAGGGCATGAAAGTATTACGACAGCAGAAATATATGCACACATTCCAGATCAAAATATAATTAATTTTTATAGAAAATGTATGGGGTGATAAAGGTGAAAAACCAAATTCTTGAAATGTTTCTTAGAGACAATGGTCATAAATACAAAGTTGGAACTATAAATAATTATATTCGGGCAATTGAATGTTTTCTTAACTTTATACAGTGTGACATAAGTAACATAGCACAGAAAGATATTAAAAACTGGAGAAATTTTTTGGTAAAGGATCTTAAGCTGGCACCCAGAACTGTCAATATGTATTTAGCCGCAGCTAGAACACTCCTAAAATATTGCCAGGAAGAATGTATAATTGAAAAGGTAGTTGATGTAAAAAGATTGAAAACTAGCAAAACACTCCCTAAACCTATACCCTATACAACTTTATATAAATTACAAGAGGCAGCTAAGGGAAACCTAAGAGACCGTACCATAATTGAAACTCTTTTTTGTACTGGGGTTAGAGTTAGTGAACTTACAAAAATTAAAATTCAAGATATTCAATGGGAAAACAGGCAAATTTGGATAAGAGATGGTAAAGGTTCATATGATCGGTTTGTTTTGTTTACACAGAAATGCGAAGAGCTTATAAAACAATATCTTAAAACCAGGAAAGACAACAAGGAAATTTTATTTCAAAGAAACTATAAAGGAGAAAAATTTACCAGACATGATATTAGATATGTGCTTCTAAATTACAGTAGCAGTATTGGAGAAAGGGTTACACCGCATATGTTTCGTTATACATTTGGGTGCTTGCTCTACAGAAAAGGTGCTACATTACAAATGTTAGCAAAATTACTTGGTCATAAGAATATCGACAATGTTAAAATATATCAAAGCTGTCTAACAGCGAAAGTTTAGATCGTTATGATGAATACTGCAACAAGTAAGCATTTATATCGGGTTCTGTCTAGATAAGACAGAATCCGTTTTAATTTATGAATATGAATTATTGATACTCGTATTGGTAAGTCTCAATAATAGCGGTCTATAAAAGTTTCTAAGAAATGTAGATGATAATAAAACTGTAAAAAAAGAATATGTTTTTTTAAAAAAGTTTATCTTAAGGGGGGAATCTGCACCAAATGTGTATTGTGTGCAAATTTTGATTATAAGTTATCCCGAATTTTCCTGTTATGAAAGGGATTCCCCCCTACTAAGTAAAAATGTACACCTCACCAAATGTATATTATGTAAACTTGGGAGAAAATAGAGCTCCTAATGGATTCTTTCCTGCACATATATGACTGGCTATCTATAAAACATGGTTTTTTGTAATACTTCTTGCAAGACACAACTAATAGGTTCGCTTTGGGTCTATGGTGCCATAACCAGTTCGCTGGTTTTCAGGATTAGTATCCTTACAATAAAAATGCTAATCTGTCTACCATTTATGTTAGTCAGCTAAATATTGGTCCGCAATAATTATTAGGATAAGCAACCTTCTGATTGGTACTCTGACCTCATATCTGTAAAAAATATAGGGTCTCTTATGTAACCTAATTCAGATAGTTAACCGATAATATGATTATGTAAACTACCACTCACTCTTGATTAATCACAACCACATCTTCCCGATATGGATTATGGGAAGTTAATATTATTTGGGTCAAACCCCGATTTTTATACAGAAATAGAGTTAGAAATTGGGGGGACAAAGTTCTAATCACGAAAATTTTAAACTGCCGATTGTTCATCTTATTTCTAGTTGCATAAAATGCAAATTGCCTTAGTTACTGCTCACTTAGAATTTTCTGTATCTTCTCCCGCTCCCTGCTGCCATTGGTAGGCAGACGTAACAATGGTACTCCGTATTTCGCCAGAATCATATCCTTCAACATATCACGGTGCTTCTGAACTGGATTATTTTCATGGAAGGCAAAACCATCTACTTCAACCACAAGAACGCAGGCCTTATCCTGCTTATTATACACAATAAAATCAAGCGATGCCCTGTTGTTGACAAAATTCAACTCTTCGGGAGTAAGCAAAGCCACGTTGTTCAGCAGATTCCGCAACAACATCCCATGCACATAGCTATACCGATTATTTTGCGGCTCCGCGAGGATCTCCTCCAGCAGCACACGTAGAGCTTCTTCCGACTGATACCGGACGCTTTGATCCATCTTGGCTTTCAGCGGAATCAACTTACTGGCATACTGACGGTAAAGCAGATCAAAGACCGATACGATGTTGCTATCAATTACGTTCTCGTCAAGGGTGCTGTATTGGATGTAGCGAATCAAATCGCCTATATCCTTGCCTCTCTTGAAAAAAAGGTCGCGGTCCGTCACCAACACAAACTGCCTAATAGCTCGGGAAACAGCCACATTGACCATCTGCGGGTCATCCACAAATGTAAGCCCCTTCTGGCCATCCCGGGTGCTGTCTAGTACGGTGGACATAATCATGATGTCCTTTTCCCGGCCCTGATATTTATGTACCGTATCGCTTTCGATGCCACTGGGTAGCAGTTGCCCTGCCTTGTTGGCCTGCTTGCGATAAGGGGTAACGAAGCCGATATTCTCACGATTCTCAGCAAGAGCTGAATTTTTCAGGATTTCCTCAACCGTGACATCAAGCTCCCTCTGGTTATAGTTCCCCTTTTTTTCACCCCTAGTAACTCGCCGCATGTGATTTCCTTCAACGGTTTTATAAAGTACCAAGGGCCACTCCGCTAGTTTCGTGTTGGTATATGGAATCAACTCCCCATCATAATATTTCTTGTTACAGAACTCAATGATCTGAGGATGGCAGCGATAATGCTCCTGCAGTATTTTGCGGGGCAAGCTACTTTCATAGATACTAATAATTGATGACAGGATATTGTGCTGAAAATAGTTATATACAGGATTAGGCGGCGATGTTTTCACCATTGGCTCGATTTTCTCGTTGGTAATCTGGGAAAGTTGCTTCATATCACCTACAATAATTACATTTCGGCAACAGGAAAAAGCAAGTGTGCCAGTGAGAATATCTACCTGAGAAGCCTCATCGATAATAACATAATCTAATAGGTAATTCTGTGGAATGGACCGACGCAATGCGTGGGTTGTACTGAGGATGATCGGGAATGTCTGAATAAACTCCTGAAACCTTACTTTGAAACTTTTTTTGGAAAAGTCAGGCTCTTTCAGTCCACTATGGCTCTGATATAGGCACTTGCGGAACAATTTTTCAGAATACTGCTGGTGATTCTCGATCAGCACATCAAACGAGGCGCCGTCCAGTTCACTTTCAAGAACCCTTATCTCGCTTTCTACCTTACGGATCTGCTGCCGGTAAAATTCCCTCTGAAGTGACAATAAAATGGACAATTCTTGTTGCTGTAGCTTTTTGTGATCAAACACTCCATATTTGAAGAGTAGTTTTAACTTATACAGAAACTTGCTGGATTGATTCCGTTCTTTTGCCAGAGAAGTTTCGGCCAGGAAGGAAACGATTCGATCAGGAGTTGCCCTAAACAGGGGAAGCTTGCCGATTTCCTCGACATCCTGTCGGGCATAGTATTCTTCAAAATGCTCCTGTTCCAACCCCCAGGCCCGCAACTCCTGACAAAGCCGCGCCCGCTTTCTGTCTACCTTCAATAGCTGATTTAACTTCATGTTCCAGGCATCAATCTGCTGAATCAATTCTTCCTTATCTTCTTCATAATCCCATTCATCCACATGAGCTACAGGCATATTGGCAAAAAAGATATCCTGATTGCTACTTTTGCCTAGCAAGGCCGTTAGGAAGCCATAGCCCTGCTTTGCCATTTTTTCAATGACGTTTTTAACTGCCTCATTATTATTAGACACAACCGCTACGCTTTTTCCTTGTACAGCTACGAGGTTTGCAATAAGATTCAGGATTGTCTGGGTTTTGCCAGTACCAGGTGGTCCTTCGATAACTGAAATAGAGCTTGTAAGAGCATTTTCAACTGCAACTTTTTGACTCAGGTTAAAGCGGAATGGAAAGATGATACTGTTGGTGTTGGGAGTTCGCGATTCGATTCCCTGTTGGTTCAGGTAGCGGCTCAGTACACTTTCTGGGTGAACAAAAGTAAGTTGCTCCATTTCTCGTTTCAAGAAAGCCTCTTCTTCAGGGTTGTCTGAAGTATATTGAGAGATTTCCCTTAGATAGGTCAGTATTTGTTGGGCATCCTGATTGACGGCTCCATCCTTGACCAACGAAAATGACTGTGGCTTTACTGTACAAGATTTACCGTTATATTGGATGATTCGGATGCGTTCTCCAAAATCCAGAATAAGTCGAGGTTTATAGACAGGTATGCCATCCACATAGGCGATTTGGACATCTTGTTCGATTACTTTCGGCTTATTAATAATAACCACATCATTCTGATTATATGGGTAGCTGGTACTTACTTTTCGATAGGTAATTTTAACTTTCTTTTTTTCGGGGTCATAGTAGATATTACTGATTTCTTCGGTTTTATCTTCTCCCTTAACCAAAACCATTACTTCTTTTATGTTCATATTATTTGTCCTTTGTCAAAAGTTCTAAGTTATATGTTACCGCTAATAATGAGCATTTGACTGAACTGCGTACTGTTCGCCAAATCTGTTGTTACCCTAGCTCAGCATTATTGCTATATCTACAAAATCCTATTCTATACTTCCCATTATTAGCCTAATAGGTATATGGATTATGTAAAGTTATTATAAACCCACTTATGGTACGTTCACCGTATCTGCAAATAAAACCTTAGTTGGTAAAGCTAAGTAAGGTTCTCATTTTGGTGCATATCAGATTGATCTCCTGTTCCAAGAATCAGCGGGTAGTTTACTGTGTTGCCAATAACTCCGTCCCCTTGACACGCCTAAATAACCTGCAAGAGCCAAGTGACTCCTGTAATTTCACTTTCCAACTCTTCACATTCAGCCTGTTGACTTCTTATGTATCCTTCAAAAATGTTCATTTGCTCAGGATAAAGTATCTTTAATTCATTGGCTCGCCTAACAATATGGGCTTGATTTATTCTATTAATTTTAACCAGTTCAAAATCATTAATTGCCTTCTCAGCAATAGCTTAACTCCTGTCTGCTGAAAGACTTGATGCCATTGCTTCTTTGAAGGGTACCTTTCTTCAGAACCCTCACCACTATAGGCATCATCAATAATTATGTATCCTCTCTTTTTAATTGTACTTTTAAGTTTTAGTATTGTTTCAATTGAATTTCCTAGCACATCTCCCACAGCACCAAGAATAACAATGTCATAATCTCTTTCAACCCTTACAGATTGATTAATGTCTTCAACAATAAACTCGCATATCTTCTCTACAGAGTATTCTTCAGCCTTACTCTTTGCGTAAGCTATAAACTCTTTAAAAATATCTATTCCCTTAACTTTACAGCCAAATGTTCTGGTTAATTGAATGCTTACTGCCCCTTTTCCGCAAGCGAGGTCTAGAACCTTTGTTTCCTCACATACTGGAATATGTTTTGCTATAAGCTCCTTAATATCTCTTGGACTTGAACCAAGCTCCCATAAATCTTGCAATAAATATGGCAAGAACGGAATCAATTCTGTTGTTTTGGCAGTTAGTGACTTTGCAAGGTTTTCTTCTATATTTGACATAGCCCTCGCCCCTTTCTCCTCAAACCAGTTCACCAGGAGGATTTAACAGACTCAAGCAATCTCTCTTCAAGCCATGAATCCATGGGCTTTGATAGGCTTTTTATATGTGATTTTACCAGTCTATCTATATTTTAATACTAGATAGTATAAGCTCAGAATTACCCAATCTCATCTACCTCCAAGACAATTCCTGCCTGTTTCAAAATTATTCCTTACAAAAGGTACGGTGTTTGCTGAGAGGTACCCTCCACAAATACTGATAACTGAAGAAACAATTTGTAGATCTCCTTATAATTCTTCTCTTGTATATTCTCCCATAATATTTCGCCTTAAATTATGAACTTACTGTAAATATTCCAATAATTAATTAGCCTAGGTATATGGATAATCCGAAGTTGTTGTTTTTTTATATGGTGTGCTCGATATAGCATTCTTATAAGTATCCCTATGCATTAATTAATCCAATCTATTAAGTCATAATGGTCATCATACTTTTGTCTTAAATCTCTTGTAATTTCTATTAGTCTGACGCGATTTTTCTCAATCAATTCTTCTAGTTCAAAAGAAGTAATCTCCATTTTCTTCATAACACCTTCCACTAATTTGTTACTAAAAAACAGTCTTGGGGGATTATCCTTATATATCTTGGTTGCACTCACTATAAAACTAGTCTTAAGCTTTTCCAACTCATCATTTCTCTTTAAAATTTCTTCTTCATTCACTTTTTGATAGATGAGCTGAGTTCTTTATCCTTAAAACCTTCTAAGGTATTCTTACTATCGTTTATCACTTTATATAAAGTGAACATACTTTCTACAAGGCTTTTTATAAGATTGTCAACTTCTAGTCGTGGATAAATTTTTTTAAAAATCATTGACTTATCAAATAGTGCAAATATATCTCCTTCGCCAATTTGGTAATATTGAACTAGCTCAATATCTTTAGCTATCTTATCAAAATAGAATTCTATTTCTTCTTGGGAACTATATTGAAATAATAAATCCCATAATTCTTTATTACATTGATTTTGATTAACTGTTACATTTAGCAAAGTTTCAAATGCCAACTTCCTTTTTTCTGGACTCTTTAATAAATCTTCTTCATATATATCATTAATATTAGCAATCCTTCTATCGTCATAATTGTACAACAAATCAATTACTTCTCGTAAAGCAATATAAAATGTTTTGTTTAATTCATTCCTCCTCAAGACTTCTACTATAACAGCATCCCACAATATATAATTGTTATGATGATACCCATTCCACCACAAGGGCTGCGGATATCCACAGTGAATATTAAGACATTGTTCCAGAAGACCTTTTTTAGTTAATATATCAACCACATCAGATATAGCCTTATTATCAATACTTTCACCTAATATTTCAACTTGGATTTCATATGGAATGGTCTTCGTGTTTAAAGAAACAGCTTTTACCCAGTTTACATCCTTTCTGGTTGATTTATATAAGTCTAATACCATTCTTTTCTCTTTATCAGACAAATTATTCCAACAATCAATGAAAACCTTAATGTTGGTTGTAATAAAACTTGTTTTTTTAGTTGAAAGCAATAATTGAAAAATATTTTCCCTAGAATCAGTTTTATTTCCAGTCCCATCCATCAGATACTGAGCTACACTCATCCCATAATCATGTGGTAAATTATACTGTAAATATCTATCTAGCCAGTTAAACCATGCCCTAGACAAATCGATGACTTTTTCTTCATTTTTTATATACTCTAAAGAATGCTCTGTGACTCTTACCATATGGGGCTCATCCATTCTAACATATCTAGAAGGAAATTCATTTAGAAATTCTACGAAAATCTCGTGCCATACATTCCATAATTCAATTTTATCTTTCTCCTCAACTTTACTCCAATTGATACTTTCTCTAGAATATTCATCTTCAAAGTTTTCTAAGAATTTTTTTGTTCTTATAGCCACAGACATGATATTTAAGCAATTTTTAAAATAATTTAATATAAGCCTTCTAGATTCACTACTATATCTTCGCCATGAACTAAGCGCTCCCCTAAATAGACTATATATAACTTCAGGGTGTTCATGACTATTTAAATATTCATCCACTTTTTCAAACTTATAAGCATAATTTTCAAAGATTAACCTAATTGCTTTTCCACGTATAAAACTTTCATCATATGATAACGCTTTCTCTAAAATACTTAGTGATAAAACTTTACTATTTCTAGATTTTAAAAACTTCCACATTTTTTCAGGGGAAACATCAATCCCATCAGCTATTTTTTTTGCTAATGAGTCAATTTCACCACTACTTATTTCATCATGTAACCAATCAAAATAAGAAAATCTTCTTCTTTCTGAAACCTTAAAGTAAGGCATACCGTCATACCAACTAATACCATCATTTTTAATACTCGGACCATACATTAATACTTCAATAAACCTTTTTTTGTTCTGATTCATTTAAATCATTTATTCTTCGGTCAAAAAACATTATAATTTTGTCCCTAACAGAAGGGAAAATAGATTCCATTCCAATTAACATTAGTTGTTTTAACTCACTACCAGGATTTTCTTTATATAAGTTTTCAAGCATTGTCAGGGTACACAAGTTAGCATTAATCGAGAGTGAGCTTAAACTCTTTCGAATTAACTCTATAACTTCCTGCTGTTCTAGAATATCTATAAATTGTTTTTTAAATAATAGTTGCGTAGCAAAATGATAGATTGGATGCACAAACATAATTCTTTTAACATTATCAATTTGTATATATCCATGCTGCTGTAAATACTTAAGTTCATTCTTGTATTCACTATTTAATTTATAATCTAAATCGTATTTAGGGTAATTATCATGCTTAATATCTTCTAAGTCCTGACCTAAAGTAAATTCCGAATAATCTTTTTCACCTTTGCATATCCCTGGTTTTTCTTCACAATTACTTAAAATAAAAGCTAAATCATTCAAGGTAACAGTTTTATATGTGTTACAACTTAATCCTAATGCTACAAAAACCTTACTTGCTGCACTTCCTCTTCTCTCAATAATCCCGGCCAAATCATTTGAATCTATCCTGGCAGTGCGTATTATATCTTCTGGCTCTAATACTATTAAATCGTTCAACTTTTTCTTAGCACTATAAATATTTGCTATATGTCCTAGTTGAAGTGATGAGGTTTTCTCAGTTTCTTGAAGCCACTTTGTTACATCATTGCATAGTTTTCTTGATTCTACAGAATCCCCGTAGTAGCTTTCCCATAGTTCTATCATTTTTTCTGAACTACCCAGTGTTAAATCAACCCAGCGATGTGAATCAATAGAACATTCACCTATATTTTTTTGGATGTTGTATCAAGGAGAATATCTTTTCTTGAAGTTATAATAATTTTCCTATTTGATCTTGAATCTCGTATTAAATTTCTTATTTCATTCAAGATGTTTATTGCATCTTTTTTCGTTTCAACCTGTCCAAAAGGGTCTTCTAAAATCAATAATCTATCTTCAATACCTCTGTGTCTAATAAATGAAATAGCTCCCCCATCACCATAAAGTTCACCCACTCGCTCAACTTTATAACCATTTTCAAGATATTCTTGAGCAATATCTTTTGCTAAGTAACTCTTTCCACAAAAAGATATACCTGTGAGTAATAAAATATTATTAGCGCTTAAAATTCTTTCACATGATTCACTCTCTATCCTTTTAATATAGTTTTCATTTCTATTTAAAAGAATTTCTCCACTATGTTTATCAATTATATGTATTAGTTCAGTAGTAATGGAAATATCAGTACCTCTACTATGTCTTATCTTATCTATCAACTCAATTATTACATCATCAGTTTTACCTTGAGATATGTAGAATTTTTTATTTAATAAGGATTTTATTCTTTCTGTCGAGTAGGATTCCGTGTATCTTTCTCTCAATTTTATTTTTCTCAATATATTTCGAAAATGATTATTTGTTATACTATCTATAAATTTTTCTAAAAAGTTTTTTCTAGATATACTTGTAGAGCTATTATCTGAATAGCAATTCTTTATGCATCCCTTTATCTTATTTAAGTATTCGTTATTAAATCCAATACTTAATTCTGTATGAATTATTCCTTCATCAACAAATAGGCTAACATCATCTTTACTTCTCGCGTCAGAAATAAATACAGCATACCTATTATTATCTTTATCCAACTTATTCAATAGGCTGGAATTTACGCTTCTGTTTTCAAAATGGCTTATCCAATCGGCAAAACTTTGTAGATCTATCTCCTCACTTCTATTCTTCACTTGAATATCAATTATATATTTTATTCCGTCTTGACTGAAAACGATTTGGGAATCTTCTCCATTTTTCTTTTCTACATATATTTCTACTTCGTCTTTATCCAAGTATTCTAACGCAAATAAAAGTGAATTCAGGTACTGAAAGTCATATCCCTTAGGTCCAGATATTTCAACTGACATATTCATTCCTCCCTCGTTACCCATACAAAGCACTATATTATTTTAACGTTTAAAAAAATTCTATTATTAGCCATGATGTTAAACTTCAAGAACTGCCAATTATAGACACAATGGCACTCCCCTATGACTATTGCCATTGACTAAAAAAGTCATAAAAATTTTGTAGTTAAAATATTTTATCATTCAAAATTAGAGAAAGATTGAGAAATGTGTCGAAAGCAAAGAAAATGCGACGAAGTATTTTCCGGTGCACATATAGGATGTATATAATGCAAAAAACCCACACTAATGTGCAGGTTCAGTAAGCCTGTTTATCTTCGTACATTATGTCTTTTGGGTCACGACAGTCAAGAGAGTATAGACATGCCCCTTGGCTCATACATAAAGCATAACTGAGCGGTGCTGCTAATTAAAGCTGGATGTATTCAGCAATTACAATAATTCGATATACCCTTCTGTTCCATGCACGCGAATTCGTTGCCCATCTTTTATCAGTTTGGTAGCATTCTCCACTCCGACAACTGCTGGTAAGCCATATTCACGTGCGATTACTGCTCCGTGGGTCATCAGTCCGCCAACTTCGGTGACTAGGCCTTTTATTAATACAAAAAGTGGTGTCCAGCTAGGGTCAGTAAAGGTGGTAATTAATATATCTCCAGCTTCTAGATCAGCATCTTCCATGTTTAAGATGACGCGTGCTCGTCCCTCTATAACTCCGGAAGAAACAGGTAGACCTACAATGGCTTCGGCGGGGAGATTTTCTCGCTTATACTCACCTGTAATGATTTCACCATCAGATGTGATAACACGTGGAGGAGTTAGTTTTTCATATAAATTGTACTCATCTTTTCTTTTGTTGATGACCTGGTAATCCAGGTTATGTGTGCGTACGACTTCGTGAAATTCTTCCAAAGTAAGATAGTAGATATCTTCTTTTTTATGAATTACGCCCTCTTGTACCAGTTGTTCGGCTTCTTTCAGTAAGGCCTGTTTATAAACGAAGTAGCGATGCATCCAGCCATATTTGGGGTATTCGCGATAACCGATGAAATTACGTATTAGGTCGATCATTCGTTTTGCTTCTTGGGCTTTTTGTTCACCACCCGGTAATTGCCTCAATCGATCTAATAACTCTTGTTCTTTTTTTAGTGCTTCCTGTCTCCCTTGCTCAAAGATCCCCTTGCCAGCATTGGGCTTAAAGTTTTTGATGTTACTGAGAATCATAGGGATAAGTGTAGTTGGTTTTTCGCCCCAACGGGTTTTCGTAATATCGATCTCTCCGGCACATCTCATGCCGTATTTGCTGAGATAAGCATTGATAGCGTCTTGGGTTTTCTGTCCACCAGCAAACTTAATCAGTTCATCCAAAAAGCTATCATCTTTTACATGTTGTAAATAATTAATTACCTCTGGATAAGGACGAATCACATCTGCCACATCCAATAGCTCCAGCCCCATTTCCGAAGTAATATTGTTTGGTACCGATTGCGAAAGGATGTCTGCTGCGTTTTTTTCACCTAACCACTGGTTCATTTTTTCATTGATCCAGGCTGAAGCATTGATAGCAGACATAAATACAGCTACACTTTTGGGGTCAAATAAATTCTTCTTTAATTGCTGGAGATCTTCCAGAATAAAATCAAATAAATCCGATCCTGATTTCCTTTGGATGTTTTGCTTTAACTGTTCTATCGATGTTTGACTATCCTTAATCAAATCAGCAACGATGGTCGGGTCCTTTTCACTAGGTGCTTGAAAATCCAAAGATTGCATACCTTTATTGCTATCGGGAACCTGTTCTTTTTGATCATTTGGTAACAATTTTATAAAATCTCGCTCTATTATAGTCATAAGTGCGTCTTTTATAAGCGGATCGTGTTGGCCCATGTTTTCTAATAAATTTTGCCTGCTGTTAGGTGAAGCCAGCATTTGAGTGACATCAACAAATAATCTTCCACCGGCTTTACTCATGGGTCGAAAAGCTGTTAACTGCCATAAGGATATTCCCAATGGTTTCATGGGGTCGGTCATCATTTGTTGGTGACCGACGGATATATAGACGTGATTTTCTTGATCATTTGCTTCGGGGATGGGGTATAAGGTAGTGATTGGCCGACTCTGGACAATATAAAATGTATCATCAGCCAAACACCATTCGATATCTTGTGGGCAACCAAAATGAGCTCGATCTGTCTTCCTATGCGTGCCAGTTGTAAAATCTGTTGGTCAGTAAGGGTTTGTGTTTTTTGCTGATCAGGTTGGAGCTGCTGTGTCTCTGTGCCGCCTTCTTTTAGTCCATAGATAGCGATTTTTTGGTTGCTATCAGCTTATCAATGATTGATTCTTCCTGTACTTTATAACAATCCGCAGATACCAAGCCAGAGACCAGTGCTTCTCCAAGTCCAAAACTTGCATCAATTGATAGCAGCTTACGGTTAGAAGTAATCGGATCAGCAGTAAATAAAATCCCTGAAGCCTGGGGGAAAACCATCCTTTGCACAATAACGGATAAATAAACCTGGCTGTGGTCAAATCCGTTTTGCATGCGGTAGATTACCGCACGCTCGGTAAATAAGGAGGCCCAGCATTTGCTGATATGCTGCAAGATTGCATCTTTGCCGATGATATTTAAATAGGTGTCGTGTTGACCGGCAAAGGAGGCCTGTAGTAAATCCTCAGCAGTGGCACTGGATCGCACTGCATAAGCATGTTCATCTCCAAAGTGGGAGAGATAATGAGCAACTCCTTTGACAACCTCGGTAGGAATTTCCACTTCCATAATGATTTGTCGAAGCTTCCTGCTGATTTCACCAATTTGCTCTCGTTCCTCTACCTTTAGCAGTGTTAACTGCTTCAACAATGCCTTAAGTGTTTCATTTTGTTCGATGGCCTTTTGATATCCCACGGTTGTAACACAAAACCCTGCTGGCACTTGTATGCCTTGAATTTTTGATAATTCCCCTAAATTTAATCCTTTTCCGCCAACGAGTAAAAGCTGCGTTTTTTCTATATCTTGAAAGCCTAGAACCAAGGATCTCATTCTACATCTCTCCTAACCATCTTGGTATATAAGTTCTATTGCATTTTAGCAGTAGTAAATGAGAATGAATAGTCTATATTGACCATTTTTTATCTGCTATAATTAAACTAGGAAGGGTTCAATTTTTTCGATACCCCGGTTCAGCCTTCGAAAGCAGCTACCTTGTTAGCCCTACCATGGATATAGTTATAATTAACTTTTTTTCAATTAATCATTTCATTTTACCCAAAAATATCATGCTCTTTCATTTGAGACAATGAATTCGGAAGGAAAGTGCATTAAATTTGAATACATCAGACATGGAACATATGAGCAGTATTGAACAAGACAGATATATTGAATTTAGCAGAAGCATTATTAAAGGCGTGGAGATTAAGAAGTGTAGAAACATCCCCCATGCATATAAATCCCATGTGCATAATGAACTTTCTATAGGTATATAGTTGAAGGATCTACAGAATTAACCTTAAACGACAGGAATATCCTTTATGGATCAGGGGATGGAATAATTATACCACCTCTGATGACTCACAGATGTGCACCAAACGATATCAATCACTGGGCATATGTAATGTTATTTGTTGATCCATCTTACTATGGCGATTTAGTAAGCTTTAATCAAGCAAAAAAGTTAACTGGGAATCAAGTCCAGAAATTGATTGGCTTTATTGAACAATTACTAACAGAAAAGATTCCAGACACGTTGGAAAACATACTTATTGAATTATTGTTAGAGTTTGGAGAAAAAGATATTTCGGAAACCAGTGCTACAAATGCAAGGGATATAGCCAAAACAATCCATGAATATATAATAAGTCACGTCAATGATGTAATAACCTTAGATAAACTCCAGCAAATTACCGGATTAAATAAATTTACTATAATAAGAAAATTTAAGAAATTATATGTAACTACACCTGCTGCATACCACCTACAATATCGAGTAGCTGAAGCAAAAAGATTGTTAAGTAAAGGCGTGGACGTGTTTGAGATTTGTGAGGAATTAAGATTTTACGACCAGGCCCATTTGATTCACGAATTTAAAAAGATGTATGGTATTACTCCCGTAACATATATTAAGCAATTAAAAGAATAGCGTTAATTTATGACCGATACCATTCTGTATTATTAATATATTTCGGTTTAATTTTTTAGATTTCTTATAGGTTACTTTGATTAAAATTGGCTAAAATAATTTCATGCATAAGACTTTATCTAATCATCAAATAAAATATCGTAACCCTTGGATAGCTATGGCCTGGTCTACACTATTTCCAGGATTTGGCCAAATATATAACAGAGACTATTTACCTGCTGTGTTATTTCTCGTTAGCGAGTTTCTTATTAATGTTATGGCCAATCTAAATATAGGGATTTATCATGCCTTTAACGGTGATTATGGTAAATCCCTCAGTGTTCTTGATTTTCAATGGTTACTCTTTTACCCCTGTATTTATGGCTTCTCAATATGGCAGGCCTATAGATATGCCATAGATAATAATACAAATTTACCTATTGATGAAAACACCAAAAGGGCTTCAATAAAAAATGCGGGTGTTTATATTGGTTTGGTGGTAGGTATGACCTTGGGAACAATATGGTGGACTTTCATGGGCAACCCGATTATTAATGGCTTAGTAGGTGGTGGAATAGGGGCGATTATTGGTTTTTCAATAGAAGCTTTATTTAATTGGTTCTTAATTGGTATTGGTCCCCAGGAATAGCAGCATATTGAATTCTCGTTTTTCCTATAATTTATTAATTATGCTGCGCAATAGCTGCGCCGAAACCATTATCAATATTAACTACACTCACACCGCTAGCACAACTGTTCAGCATAGTTAACAATGCCGCAAGACCACCAAAGTTTGCCCCATAACCTACACTGGTTGGAACTGCAATAATGGGTTTATCAACAAGTCCTCCTAAAACACTGGCAAGTGCTCCTTCCATGCCTGCAACTACGATAACTACCCTTGCTCCCCGTATGGTGTCTATTTTTGAAAAAAGTCTATGTATACCTGCAACTCCCACATCCATTATCTTTTCCACGCGATTGCCCAAAATGGTTGCTGTTTCTGCTGCTTCCTCCACTACCGGCATATCGGAAGTTCCCGCTGCAACAATGGCAATATAGCTGTCTGTGAGCTGTTCTTCTTTTTTTCGAATAGTGATAGTTCTTCCCAGGGGGTTATATTTGGCTTCTGCACAGATATATTTTACTGATTCGTACATCTTTTCGTTAGCTCGGGTTGCTAATATATTATTATCCTTAGTAAGCATGAATTGGATGATGCTTGTCACTTGTTCTACAGTTTTTCCTTCACAATAGATAACCTCTGGATATCCTAACCGTAATTCACGGTGATTATCAATCTTAGCAAATCCAAATTCCTTATAAGGTAAGTCTTCAATCACCCCCAAGGCTGCTTCGACTTCTATTTCATTATTCTTTACCTCTAGCAGCAGTTTTCTTATCTCGGCTTTATTCATCAATTTCCTCCCTCCCTCTTTCCACTCAGAGATATTGCCAGAGTTTCATTATTTAGCAATTATTGTCAGCTTCCATAATTTTGTGAACTTCTTGGTAGACCTTGGCAATGGGGATGTTTCTTTCAATAGCAATCCTTTTGCAGTCCTCAAACTCTGGTTTATACTTCACCTTTTCGCCTTGATAATATGCGTTTTTCACATTTACACTTCCATATTTGGTGTTTATCTTTATGAAGTCTCTGGGCAGCATAATTTTTTCAACCTTGTATTTTCTAACACCTATGGAAGTCGTCTCTCTAAAAATTACATCAACTACGCTTTTTTCATGTATCTCCTTGACCAATACACTAAGTTTAGTGGCGGCCCGGCCCTTTTTCATAGTAATTGCCGATTTAAATACATCCAAAGCCCCTTGAGCGAAAAGCTTTTCTTCAATATAACCGTAGAGTTCCGGGTTCATATCATCAATATTAGTCTCCAATATATATTGCTCTTCTCTAGCTTCATCTCTATCCTGGTAGCCAAGATATATTCTTAAAACGTTTGGAATCTCAAGCTCTCTATGACCTATCCCGTAACCGACCTTTTCTATTGAAAGGGTCATATGATCTGTAAAGGTACCTACGTTAGCTGCCAATATTGCTGCACCGGTAGGAGTAGTGGTCTCAAAAGGCACTATACCGAATTTCACAGGAGCATTCTTTAAAATTTCAACGGTTGCCGGAGCAGGAACCGGTATAATTCCATGGGCACACTTTACGAAACCTCCTCCCACTTGGACGGAAGAGGCCATTATTTTATCTACTTTTAGGAATTCTATGCACACAGCCGCTCCAACAATGTCAATAATAGAGTCAACAGCCCCTACCTCATGAAAATGCACTTCATATAAAGGCTTTCCGTGAACCTTTGCCTCGGCCTCTGCCACCCTATTAAAAATAGCTAGGCTTAAGTTTTTTACTTTATCATTCAGGTTGCTGTTTATGATTATATTTTCAATATCCTTTAAATTTCTATGTTCATGGTTGTTATGGCTATTTTGTGATTTATGTGAGGTCTGTGCTTCATTATGGTGGTGATTATGATGGTGGTGTTCATGATTATGGTGGCAGACTACATCCACTCTGGTTCCACTTATTCCTCTTTTGTTATCCTTTTTTATATGCAGCTCATAGTCAGTATCCAGATTTAGTTTAGATATCTCCTGCCTTAAATAGTCCTCATCAACTCCTAAATCCAGCAATGCACCTAAATTCATGTCACCACTAATGCCGCAAAAGCAATCATAATATAATACCTTCATCGTCGATTCTCCTGTACTATTTTTGGGGGATCTACTTTCTTACTAGGAAATAACTCTAAGTCAATATGTTATTATATCCCATCTATTTATAGGTTAGAAATGTATAAAGCAACTTTTTTGTTAAGGGTTTATTGTAACTAAGTAATAACCGACACCAGAGATACTACTTTGAGCAGTATCCCTGGTGTTGTGAGAGTGTTTTGATTATCATCCATTCAGAAACGATATCTCAAAACAAATTAAGCCTTCAGAATTATTTTTTATCCTTAATTTCATAAACTAAATCAGCCACATTCTCCAACAAACGGACATCATGGGATATGAAAATGATTGTACCAGCATAGTTTTTCATTAAATTTTCTAGTGCTTCCACTGTAGGAAGATCGAGAAATTGCTAGGCTCATCCATTAGTAAAATGTTATATTGTCCCAGCAACATTTTAGCAAGCTGCAATTTAATGATTTCGCCACCACTTAAAACAGACAACTCTTTGCGTACATCATTAGAAGAAAATCCCATAGATGCCAGTACAGCGCGAATTTCAGATGCCTGGTAATCACAGTTTTCCAACATGAACTCCATAACACCTTGATTACGGTCAAACTTATACCCGTTTTGGGCGAAGTAGCCGATTTCCGCTTTAGGCGATAAGGAAATGCCATCTTCGCGATCTAATATCATTTTAAAAAGTGTCGTTTTACCTGCTCCATTTGCACCTGTTACTGCAATCTTAGCACCCAACGGAAATTGGAAAGATGCTTTATCAAAAATGACCTTCTCTCTAAACTGTTTAGAAATCTCTTTACCCGTGATTGGGAACGGATTGTGAAGTTCCAAGGAATTACTCTGCCGGAATCGAACGGAACGAATGACTTCGGGAGGCTTCAAATCACCAAGCATTCGATTCTATGCTCCATATTTTTAGCGGCATTATGGAGCTTCTTTTGCTTGCTGCCCATCGTCTTTTGATGGCCAAGTCGTCCGCCGCCTTCAGAGTTATTTTTTCTTGAAGCTCCCTTCGCCTTTTTGTCAATACTCCGAGCCTGACTCTTTTTTTCGGTAATTGCTTTCTCTAAACGGTCTCGTTCAGCGGTAAACTGCTTATATTGTACAGCTAGGTTTTGTCGTTCTTCTTCCTTTTGGGCCAAGTATTCGGAATATCCGCCCCAATACTCGGTAATCTTTCCCTCTTTCAACTCCCAAATCTTGTCGACAACTTGATCAAGGAAATAACGGTCATGACTTATAACAAGCAAAGCGCCAGAGTAATATTTAAGCTGATTGATCAAAATGTCAATGCCATTCTGATCCAGGTGACACGTCGGTTCGTCGGCAAAGATACCATGTACTTCTCCAGACAGAGCCTGTGCAATTTTAAGCCGAGTCTCTTCGCCACCGCTCATATATTTTTCTTTTAAATGGTCAATTCCTAGCTTGCCCATTAAAGCGTAGTCCTTCGCCTGTTGTATAGCTACATCATCCAACTGTGGGATATAGGTGAAATTGCCCTTCCGAACAATTTTGCCATGTGCTATAGGGTGTTTACCTAGCAGCAATTTTATCAACGTGCTCTTTCCTACTCCGTTCCCACCAACAAGACCTATCCTATCATAACCATAAAGCTCCAAGTCATCAATGTCTAAAATATCCCGGCCCATATATTCCACATAAATATCTTTTGCTTTTATCAATAATTCCATCATTGTTGCCTCCTTCAAAATCGCAGTTTTCTGTTCGCAGGATAGCCTGCGATTTAAGAAGCAAGGACTATATAAAAAGAAGTACCAATGCGTGTATCGCATAGTTTAGCTCCTTTCTAATGTTAAAAACTGATATTTTGGAAATAAAAAACAGATCTAGTCCACAATGCGGGCTTAGATCTGCATTTATTACGAGAGAGAACACGGCGATACAAGGTATAACAAAAAAGCTATCCTAATCGCGATCTATGTCTACATACGTAATAATAAGCATCTCAAAAAAGCCCACAATCGTGGATAAGGCTTTTTATTACCAGCTTATTTAATACGCATGGAGTGTAACATAGATAACGAGCCTCCTAATATTTAATATATTGGATCATAACATTGACTATCTTAATTGTCAATTCAGTATGACAATCACTCAGATTCGGAAGTTAGTTCTTTGTTCATTAAGCATACGGTAAAAGGTAAATGACCAATTTTCTTTATTTCTATTTCATAATAACCATTATTTATATACCATTCCTTCAAAATACTATTCTCATTGATTATTCCTATGGATATCCTAACACCTCTATTTTTCAACACATATTGTTCACAATAGTTTAAAATATCTTTTCCATATCCATTATGTCTATAGTTTGGTAATATACATAGTTTCTCTAGATAATATGTTCCAAGCTTGGCATGCTTCAATGCAAAGAAGCCAATAGGAACTGTGCCTAAATAAACCCCAAAGGTTTTTGCATCTTTGAAAATATTAAATAAGGTAGTTTCATTGATAAATGCTCCATTTGTTGGTGCATTTTTTCATTAAGGCCAAAATTTTCTGCCTCAGTTGCGAAGGATTTCCTTATAATGTCAACAAAACAGGATAATTCATTTGTGCTTTTAATTTTATCTATCCTTATTTCTTTCATATTAATTTACTCCTATTTGATCATAGGGTAGATACCTTGTCTTTAAGCGTTCTTCAACATGGTTCCTGATTTTCCCTGCTAAAGGCTGGATAGAAAAGCCCGCTATTTCAGATTTTAATAAGCACAAATTTTAGGGAGGCTTTAAATTATCTTTTTTCCTCCCAAAGTCGTGTGCGTTCTTCAAAGCTTACTTCTTTGTGCAATTGATGAAGCATCCATTGATAGCCGAAGGAATCTATAAATATAGCGTTGGAAACTCCGTAATCAGGCAGTTCGGTCACCGGTTGCAGCTCTGTACAGCCCAAGCTGATTGCCTTTGAATATGTGTCCTTGATGTCAGGGACAAGGATGTTAAACCAAATCGCTTTGGGTTCATCCGGTTTTGGTGCTTTCAAATAAAATTTCGGGTTCTCATCCAACATGTGAAAACGTACCCCGTATAATGTAAAAATGACTTCATTTTCACCTTTGGGAAAAGCTGTAACCTCAACACGTTCGATATCAAATACTCTTTCGTATAATTCCAATGCTTTCAAGCTGTCTGTAACAACCATGTCAATTTCTACCCCGATCATTTTGAAAACCCTCCTTCTTCTATAAATCAACCCAATAAAATGCCTTCTCATATTATTTCCAAAGCTACAGCTTTATAGTTAAGGTCTCTATTTACTTAGCATTAAGCTCTTTTCATTTCTGTGCTGGGAATGCTAATGCTAATTTTCTCTTTCTTCCTATCGTGTAAGAATAGAGTTAGAACAAATGCTATAAAACACAAAACAGCACCTATAATGAAACAGTCTGAGATAGCCATCACCATGGATTGCTGGGCTAAATACTTGTATAGTACAGACATACTAAGGATCTGTCCTCCTTGTTCCCCAGACCCGCATTTAACCCTATTCCCTGAAAGACGGAAATCATATTCAAACCTTCGGGATTATCCAAAACCACACTCTGAGCTAAATTAGCAGAGTGATAGGTACTGCGTGATTGCATCAGATTGGTCATGAGGGCGATTCCAAATGTGGTTGTTACGCTCCTAATGACATTCCCCAGGGAAGAGGCTGTACCGGTAGACTCCTTAGGAATTCCTACCATCCCACATTGATAGCCGGTGCTAGTGCTAAGCCAATTCCTATTCCCCGGATGGATAACCAAAACATCATGGTGTCAAAAGATGTTAAGGCATTAAAATCCTTCATGGCGTAAGATGAAACGGTCATAATTAGCATACCGACAAGGACCAGAGTCCGGGCACCATATTTATCAAACAGCTTTCCACTGATGGGCATCATTATAGCTGTAACTACTGCAGGGGGCAGTAAAATTAGTCCGGTCTGCATGGCAGACTGCCCCAGCACATTCTGCATTAATAGTGGAAAAAGGTAAACAGCCACTATCATAGCCACTTGAACAAATGAAGAAATAATAGTGGACAAAGTGAAAAGCTTGTTTTTAAATAACCTCATATCTAGAACCGGCTCTGGGCATCGTAGTTCATGAACTACTAATATAAACAGGTTTATAATTCCAAAAAACAACAGGGCGACAATTAGCGGATCTCCCCAGCCCATCTGATTGCCTTTGCTTAATGCAAATATTAAACAAAACAATCCAATGCAGATGGTTGCAATGCCTACAGAATCCAGTGCTGAAGTTGTCTTTTTCTCTGTTTCCGACAATAAAGTAATGCCCATAAATATAGCTAGCAGGCCAATTGGAACATTTATGTAAAAAAGCATTCGCCAATTGGCAGCCTCAATTAGATATCCACCCAGGGATGGTCCTATAGCCATAGTTGCCATTCCGGCAATACCCCAAACGCCAAGCACCATGCCAATTTTGGATATGGGATTGATCCTGAACACATTGCCATACCCAAAGGATGATAATCCCGGCCCCGATACCCTGAATGACTCTGCTGATAATCATCATATTAAGATTAACTGCTGCACCACATAGGAATGAGCCTAGCGTAAATAGTATTAGCGCAACAACAAAGGTTTTCTTATAGCCATATTTGTCCCCCAAATAGCCAGCCAGGGCTATTATGATACCCTGGGTCAGCATGTAAGCGGTAAGCACCCATTGAATATCATTGGCATTGGTACCAAAGACAGCCATTAGCTTTGGAATTGCAACATTAACGATACTTCCGGTAAGGCCTTGCAAAAAGGTACCCATTATGATCACCGAAGTGGCAGCCCAGTTAACCTTATCCTGTAATTCACCGGTTTCATCATTAAATCCTCACTTATTGAGTCTTAATCGTCACTACGGCGGACATACCCGGCTTTAACTTATTATCTTGCTGAACCACGCTTATTTTTATCGGTAATCGCTGGGCTACTTTGGTGAAATTACCCGATGCGTTCTCAGTCGGTAATATGGAAAAACTTGATTGGGTGGCTCCGGCAATCTCTTCAACCTGTCCGTCAAAAATGATATTGGGGTATGCATCCACCACAATATTAACCTTATCCCCTATATGTATCCGTGCTACCTTTTTCTCTTCAATATTGGCTAATATCCAAACCCGTTCAGGATTTACAAGGGTAAACAAGGAGGTTCCTGAATTTACATTTTGTCCTTCTAAAGCAGCAACCTTTACCACGTTTCCGCTAATAGGTGATTTAATGGTTGTACGTGACAGAGACAGTTGAGAATTATCATAAGTCGCCTTGGCTTGTTTTTCCTGGGCAGCATAGGTGCACTGCCTGTTTTATTTAAGGTATCCAATTGGGTTTGAGCAGCTGCCACGGAATCCTGAGCAGCATTCACATTAGCATTGGCAGCTTCCAAGGACTTTACCGCTGTCTCGTATTTAATTGTATAGCTGTCCAAGGTTTCCTTAGGAACCGCTCCCTGCTCGTATAAAGCAGTGTTATTGTCCAATACGCGCTTGGCATCTTCCATAGCTAGCTTACTAATATCAGCCTGTGCTATGGCTGCAGATAATGCACTTTCTGCTTTGGTAACTGCCAACTGGGCAGAGGTAATATCATTGGCCAGCTTGGTAACGGCTATTTTGCTAAGCTCCCATGCTGCCTCTGCCTGGGAGGTATTAATAAGATATTGGGTATCCTCCAACTGGGCTAACACCTGCCCTGTTTCCACAGTGTTTCCCTCCTGAGCATAGACATGGGTAAGCCTACCGGAAACCTCCGCACTGATGCTAACTAGATCTGCAGACACTTTTGCATTATCCGTTGACACAGTAGTTTTCAGCTGAATATACCAGCGAATACAAAATACGGCTAAGGCGATTACCACCAATGCCAAAAGAGCCATACGTACTCCCTTGGATAGGGATTTTTTCTTTGAATTATCCACCGAATTATTTGCTTGAGTACTTGGCTTGGTCATTTAGTTATTGCTCCCCCTTAGATATCCCTTTAATTATGGTAGAGATAAACAGCTCGATTTCCGGGCTTTGAATATTAGAGGATTTACGACTATAAAAATATTTACTAACTCCTTCTGAGGCAGAAAGGATCATGTTGGTCATGACGTCCAAATTGTCAATATTAAATGCTCCTTCCTGTTGGCCTCGCTGGAGTATTCTTGATATTAGATTTTTTTCTGATGGTATAAATCAAGTATGTTCTTATCTACACGGTAATCTCTAAAGGGAAAGGTTGCTACTACCTTGGGAATCCATGGATGCTGCTGAATAAATTCGAATTCAAGCATTATATAGCTCCTAAGCCCCTGGATAGGATCAGCCTGAGACAAACATTTATCTTCGATTAATTGGCATTTTTCCTTTAAATTCTGAGAAAAGACTTCATTCATTAATTGTTCCTTGTTTTTAAAATACTGATAAATGGACGCTTTAGAAAAATCAGAGCGTAGGGCTATATCGTCCATAGTAATTGAGTCAAAGGTCTTCTCATTTAGAAGTTGCTCGGTAGCTTCAATTATTATTTCCCGTCTATATTCCGTTCTCGCTCCTGCCTGGCTCTCATCTCACCATCTCCAAATCCTAATTATTATTCTGACTAGTAGTTATAATAGTAAACTTCAGTTATTATTTCGTCAATGAAATATTTATAAAAGCAAGAACAAAAGCCTTCACCTATTCAAAAATAAGTGAAGGCTTTTGTTTTTAATCCTTCTCCAGGGTTAAATTTTATAAGAAGCTGTAAAGGGTGTCTGATACTTTGTCAATCAACATCTGGATATCCTTTGTTACAGCTGTTAAATTGTCATCAATCGTTTTAACATGGATGTAGAGTACTACATCTGCACCGTTATAAATAGCAGCTTCCCCCTTTAATGTACTACCTCCAAAAGGATCGCTACCATTGGGCTCCCTTCTCATTGAAGTTAGATAGTACCTATACCCATTGATATGTTCACCCTTCTTTGCCCAGAAATTACTACCCATTTCTTCGAATTCTGCCCTGGCAGATTCACGGTCCTTGTAAATAACTAGGCCCCCTTCAATGGCACCATACTCTAGCCCCTTTTTCGTAATCTTATAATTTGTTAAATATTTATCTTCTTTTGAGGGATGTACATCTTTTTCAACAAATTCCCACTGATTGTCAGTTAAAATCTTTTCAAGGGCAGATATTTTGGGCTGTTCCAAGCTTCCACTTATAACAGGTATCAGCCTAGACATGCTTTCAAAATTCAGGTTAATGGACTTAAACCAATGTCCATACAACAGAATGCCAATGATTGGTAAGGAAAATATAATGGTTATAAAAAACAACCTTAGCTTTCTTACCTTAAACTTCTTTTCCTACGTCTCAACTTCAGCTTGCCCCTTTATTATGATAATAAAAATATATGAATCTCACTTAGAGTTCAATGATTTTTGTAGCAATATTATTGCAGAACTCACGGTCATGCTCTACAAAAAGTAGGGTTGGTGAGTATTCAAGCAATAACTCTTCGATTTGCATGCGGGAGATAATATCAATATAGTTTAGGGGTTCGTCCCAGATATGCAAATGCACCTTTTCACTAAGACTTTTGGCAATTAGAACTTTCTTTTTTTGCCCGCTGCTAAAAGAAGCTATATCCTTTTCAAATTGGATTCTGGAAAAATCAAGTTTCCTTAAGATAGCCTTAAACAGGCTTTGATCAATCCCGCTATTGGCAGCATAGTCTGTTAAATTGCCCTGTATATGGGATGTATCCTGTGACACATAGGAAATTTTCAGTTGACTTGCCTTTCTGAAATTGCCTGTGTACTCTAGGGCTTCACCACATATTAGCTTGATAATACTTGATTTTCCGGAACCATTCTTACCTAAAAGGGCAATACGATCACCCTGCTCAAGGGTAAGGCCTATATCCTTACAGACCATCTTTTCTCCATAAAATATTGAAACACCTTCAAGTTCAGCAAGCTTGGTATTGTGATAGTCAAGTTGTGAAATCTTCAGGCTCTCGGAGCGTTCGAGGTTTTTAAGGAGGTTGGACTTTTCATCAATGGCGGACTGCTGTCTTTTTTCAATTGATTTAGATCGCTTCATCATTTTGGCTGACTTGTGTCCAATATAACCTTTATCCGGCTTAATGCCGGAGTTTTTTGTTCCAAATTTTGTTTTTTCCACTTCCTGTGACCATTTGTTGGTTCTTTTGGCAGAATCCGATAGGCGTTTTATATCTCTTTTGAGTTTTTCGTTTTCCGTAAGCTCAAAATAATCCTGCCGCTTTTTATTTTCCCACCAGGAAGAAAAGTTTCCTTTTTGGATTTCTATATTGGTTTTATTGATTGCTATAATATGATCAACGCAGTTGTCCAGAAAGGACCTGTCGTGGGATACAAGTATAAAACCACTCTTGCTATTGAGATAATCACTGACAAGCCTTCTAGCCTTCATATCAAGGTGATTGGTTGGCTCATCTATTAGCAGAAAACTATTTTCCTTAAGAAACAGGGTGGCAAGCAATACCTTGGTTTGCTCTCCATGGGATAATGTATCAAAGGGGCGATATAGGGTATCTTCTGAAACCTCCAGAAATGAAAGCTCCCGCATTAATTCCCAGTGAAGATATTCCGGGTAAATGTCGCCGACTATATCAATGGTATGGCATTCCTTGTCGTCGACCTTGTATGGAAAATATTCAAAACAGACATTTGCAGAAATTTTTCCGCTGTATTCATATTTACCAAGCAATAAATTGAGAAAGGTAGTCTTTCCCCTTCCATTTCTCCCGGTAAAGCCCAGCTTCCAATCAGTATCTATTTGAAAGCTTACATTCTCAAATATATTATCGTAACTGCCCTCATAGCCAAAGGTCAGGTTTGAAACCCTTATTAGTGACATAAATTAAACCTCCTGTTGTCGAAAAAATGAGCTGCAAGAAAGTTAATCCTTGCAGCTCATCAAATACGGCAAAGCCATACCCATATTGGGTGTGACGAGGTTTATTTTCTGAACGAAAAGAATTAGTATCTTTCTTGCATTAGCACAATAAAAAGCAAGCGGTTTTGTCCGCTATGTTACTTTATTATGCTTGGAAAAAAATTAGCAAGAAAGATTAATCATCTTTTCAACTCCAATCACTCTAATTAAAAATAACTATATCATACTGTTTAGGAAAACTCAACACACTCAGCATCTAGTAGAATTGGTGATTGTAAATGTAACAAAACAAAGTAATTACCATATAATGTATTATTCCAAGGTAAAGGAGGATTAACACATGGGATACGGAGTTGGTGGAACAGGATACGGTGGTTTTTATGATCCTGCATTCCTGATCTTTTTAATCCTTATTTTGCTTCTGCTTAGCACTCCCTGTGGCCCCTTTGTAAGAAGCGAATAATATTGAAAAATAGCTAGCTAATCCTCGTGGTTAGCTAGCTATTTTTTATTTAGCCATTAGGCACTCTATGTTTTTAGTTTCTTAATATGATATAGCCAACATAACCTATATACGATGCAGATAAAATAATCCCTTCTACCCTATTGACCCTATGGTGTGTCAAGGAAAAGAAAAAGAGGATAAGGGTATAGATTATCATAATAATTGCATCAAACAGGTACTTGTCCTCAACTGTTAAGGGAGTAATTACGGATGAGATACTTAAGATAAACAATATGTTGAATATATTACTGCCAACAATATTTCCTATGGCGATTTCGCTTTCCTTTTTCAGAGCAGCCGTAATAGAGGTGATTAATTCTGGCAAAGAAGTACCAAAGGCTATAATTGTCAGGCCTACCAGGGTTTCAGACATTCCTAGCTGCAGGGCAATGCTGGTACTTCCCTTTACCACCAGGTTAGCACCCAAAATAATTCCAACCATACCGCCCACTGCATAGAAGACATTTAGACCCATAGGCTTCGAGTCAGGTGTCAATTCATTTTCACCTGATAAATTTTCCCGGCTGTTTAAGGCAATTTCAAATAAATAGTAAAGGAATATTAAAAAGAATAAAAATAAGATCAGTCCATCGGCCCGGGAAACTATATTTTCATTTAGTTCTTGTAAGCTTTTGTCAGCAATCAATATATATACTGCAATGCTGGCCAGGAGAGTAAAGGGAATCTCTTTTTTATGGTTTCTCTTTCAACTCTAAGTGGTGAGATTATGGCTGTCAGTCCGATAATAAAGGCTATATTAATAATATTGCTTCCTATTACGTTGCCTAGGGTAATACCTGTTACACCCTTAAGTGATGCATTTATACTAACTGCAGCTTCCGGAGAGCTAGTACCAAAGGCCACGATAGTAAGTCCTATCAGCATAGGTGGAATTCTTAAAAGCTTAGCAATACCAGATGCACCTGTGATAAAATAGTCCGCACTCTTTATTAATAATATAAGGCCTATTAACAGTAATACATATGCCATAATAAAGCCTTCTCCTTAAAAATATTTACCCAATAAGGTAAATATCAGTATTATCCGATTTAAGAAAAATTACCCCTTTGCCATATATATTTTTATTTTGACCAAATTTAGTTTACCAATAATTTTATTATGTAAACTAAATTTGGTCAAAAAATGAAGCTGGACAAACTTACAGTCCAGCTCCCGGCATTCCCGCTTTATAATACTTGATATTCAGGTTTAAGGTCATCTTTAATCAGGCTCAGGGGTATTTCAAATTCAGGTATGCCTGAAGAATATGGGGCGATTTCATAGAGTGAAAAATAGATACAATCTTCCCTTCCTTTAGGTAAAAGTTTTGTTCATCAGAGATTGTATTAAAGCCCATCTCTCCATCAAAATAAATCTCCGGCTGTTGAGCTATTTGATTCCTAATCTCCTTATTAATTATTTTTTTATAGTCTACACCTTCATTAAACATTGCTTGAAGCTGAATTATATTTCCCGAATTAATATCTATATTGTAGGTTGTTTTTCCAGTTAAGCCATGGGCTCCACCTGTAAAGGAATAGACAGTTGTAGTCAGGCTTAAATAGCCCCGCTGATTGTAAGAAACATTGTATTTAGAGAACAATTCATAGGGCCAAAAAGGGAAGCCCTGTTGTTCTGAATAAATGGCAGCTTCCTCAGCCTCCCTCTCCAGGGTTTCCTTCAACTCATAGACTGAATCAAACTTTTTGTTGAATTCTGCCTGGGCCTCCGTATTCTGCATGTCAGTAATCTGAGGTATTTGCAACTGTATGTTGATGGTTTCGGTCTCGATATTTTCAGTTTTTTCAGTGATAGTCACCTTTTCCTGCTTTGTTACATTATTGTCAGCAGCACCACAACCAGAAGCGGTAACTAAAACAGCAAATAGTATCAATAGCAATATTTTTTTCATGATGTCTCCCCTAAATCACTACATATTTTTGATGAATAGACTAAATATATTGGCGCCGGCAACAAAGGTTCCCAAGGTACTTCCCAAATTTGTAAAGACAACTATAAGTAAAATACGAGTCACCTTATTTGTCCAAAACCCTTTAATTGATATTACGTCATCCGCTAGGCTTTCAAAATCCTCCACCTTGGGCCTACGTATATAGGCTTGTACAAGACCGGAAAACCAGCCGGCCGCCAGGAGCGGATTTAATGAGCTAAAGGGAGCTACCAGAAATGCTGTCATAATGGCTAATGGATGTCCACAGGCAATGGCTGCGCCTATTGCTGCAAATAAACCATTCCACAACAGCCAACTCATAGCTTGATTGTACCCGGCAATGGGGTTTAAATAAAAGGTATATCCAATTATCCCCAGGATTATTAGGGGAATTGACCAGGCAATAATCTTAGGGGCTTTGGATTTGGGAGGAATACGATTTAATTTTTTTAAATCATGTTCTTTGTCGATTTCCTTTTTTATCCCTGGTACATGTGCAGCCCCTACAACAGCAACAACCTTATTACCCGGAGCCTCTTTAATTTTTTGGGATAAATATTGATCTCGCTCATCAATTAAAGGTGTTTTTAAATCAGGAAAGGAATGGGAAAACTCATTCAGCATGGCATCCAGCATATCCTGGGTTTTTAGCTGCTCAAGCTCTTCTTCAGAAATGTCATCTTTACTGAAAATACCCAGGGATATTTGGGAGAGTAATTTAATCTTTCCCCAAAACCCTAGCCATGCCATATACGTGAAAAGGTAATCTGAATATTCCTATCTGCCAGAACCAGCCTAGAGCCGATCTCTTTTGCTGATTCTATTCCTTGAATCATTTCTTGCCCAGGTTTAATACCCATTTGCTTGGCCAGTCGTTTTTGATAGGAGGATATAAAAAGGTTGATCAAAAGAAAAGTAGCTCTCTTATCTTTAATAACCTTAAAGATATCCATCTTCTTCCACTGGTCATCCGCCATGATTGATTGATATCTCTGCTCATCCAATTCAATACAAACCGTATCCGGCCTTTCTAATTCTATAACTTCTTTTACCTGCTCAGCACTATGCTTAGAGACGTGGGCGGTACCAATAATAATAATTTCCTTGTCGCCCTGGTATATTCTGGTGATGTTTTGCTCCGACATTAGATACCTTCCTTATAATAGAATTCATCTTTAATAATTGGCGATTTATCGTCTGCATTCCTTCCATTTATAATTAACTATTTTAAGAGAATATAGCTAGTATTACCATTCCTGACCCTGACTTTACACCTTAAAGTATAGTTCAGTAATCAAAACTACCTGAACCATTGGCCCAAGTAGTTTTGGATTACTGAACTATTATTTGTTTAGTATTGCTGCCAAATCTTCTTCAGCAGTGGTGATTGGTTTAATGTCAAAGTTTTTGACTAAAACATCCAGTACGTTTGGTGAAACAAAGGCCGGTAAACTTGGGCCCAAGCGAATGTTTTTAATGCCAAGATGCAGCAGAGTCAGCAGGATCGCCACTGCTTTTTGTTCATACCAGGATAATACCAGGGATAAGGGTAGTTCATTTACTTCACATTCAAAGGCGTTGGCTAAGGCTACAGCGATTTGGATAGCTGAATAGCATCGTTGCACTGGCCAACATCCAGCAAGCGCGGTATGCCACCGATATCACCTAGCTTCTTATCAAAGAAACGGAATTTACCGCAGGCTAAGGTCAAGATTACAGTATCCTGAGGTGCCTTTTCCACAAACTCGGTATAGTAGTTGCGTCCGACCTTAGCTCCGTCGCAGCCTGCCACCAAGAAGAAATGTTTAATATCTCCACCCTTTACTGCCTCGATAACCTTTCCTGCCACACTCATAACAGTATTTCTAGCAAAGCCAACCAATACACTGCCCTTATCTATGTCCTCCTCAAAACCAGGTAAAGCCAGGGCCTGTTCAATTACGGCACTAAAGTCTCCCTTATCAACATGTTTTACTCCGGGCCAACCCACCAAGCCGGTGGTAAAGATGTTATTCAGGTAAGCCTGGGGGTCTTGAATACAATTTGTAGTCATCAGAATAGCACCCGGGAAAGCAGCAAACTCTTTTTTCTGATTTTGCCAGGCTGTCCCGTAATGACCATAAAAATGCTTGTATTTTTTCAATTCAGGATAACCATGGGTTGGCAGCATTTCCCCGTGGGTATATACATAAATTCCCTTACCCTCTGTCTGCTGCAATAGGTAGCTGAGGTCTTCCAGGTCATGCCCAGATATCAGAATGCATTTACCTTTCCTTTGCCCCAGGGGTACCTCTGTTGGAACTGGGTGACCAAATTTTCCTGTGTTACCGGCATCGAGCAGTTCCATTGTTCTAAGGTTGACTTCTCCACACTTAAGTACAAGGCCTACCCACTCGTTTAAGCCTAGCTCCTTGTTTGTTAAAGCTTGAAGTCCCTCATATATAAAGTTGTATACCACTTCATCTTCTTGACCAAGGATTCGGGCATGGTCGGCGTAGGCGGCAATGCCCTTTATGCCATAAACCAAAATTTGCTGAAGTGACTGTATGTCTGGCAGTGCTTCATGGTCATTAACCAAGCCAACCTCTTCACCCTGTTTAACAAGTTCTGGTAAATCAGCTGCAGGGCTAAAGGTGATTGATTTATCGGTAGAAGTTATATTTCCCCCGGCGGCTGCTACCTTTTGTTTTAGCATTTCTCTATATGTAACAGTTTGATTAATCAGTTGCTGAAATCTGGCTGGATCAAAGTTTACGTTGGTAAGGGTACTAAATAATCCCTGAATAGTAAAACGATCAATCTCTCTGTCATGAACACCTACCTTTATTCCCTCCCAGGCATAAAAGGACAATCCCTTTAGAGCATGCAGCAATAAATCCTGCAAAGCTGCAACCTCCGGTTTTTTACCACAGACACCCACTACTGTACACCCAGTGCCCTTTGCTGTTTGTTCACATTGATTACAGAACATCGTAAAACCCCCTCTTCCAAAATCGTTGACCAATTGGCATTGCTTATATCGCAATTTTCAGTTAATTTATCATACATTAGTTTTATAGTTCCTACTGTGATATACATCACACTAAGTCCGGATTTAAAAAAATAATAGCCACCGCAAATTTGTACAACTTGCACCTTGAGTTATATTATGGTAATATATAAAAGCTAAATCAAATCCTTGATTCACATATTCTAAAGGATTTTCATTTGCGCAATGGAATCTTTTACAATGTGTGATTTTTTATTTTTTGGTGAAAATAAAAATGCATATTAATACTATTATGGAGGTTATACAATGCAAGGTATCGTAAAATGGTTTAATTCAGAAAAGGGCTTTGGCTTTATCGAGGTAGAAGGAGAAAAAGATGTATTTGCCCATTTCAGTGCAATCACTGGTGATGGCTACAAATCATTAGAAGAAGGTCAGCGTGTCGAGTTCAATGTTGTTCAAGGTAATCGCGGACCACAGGCAGAAAATATTGTAAAATTATAATAAAAATAATTGCTGCAATATAAAGCATTAGGGACCACTTTTTATATAAAAGTGGTCCCTTCTAATTATTAATAACCTGATTTAATAAATCAACAGCTTGTTCTTCTTCAATTCCTTTTACTAATACTAGTTCGCTTATTAATATTTGTATAGCATTTTCCAGCATTGTTTTGTCACCTGTGGAAAGATTCCTTTTTTTACTCATTAGAATTAGGTCACGGATTACTTCAGCCCCCTGATAAATGTCGCCGGACCTCATTTTATTCATATTACTGCGGTATCTTTGGTTTGGCTTAAGGCTTAAATCAGACTCCCCATCATTAAAAGTCATAAATACGTCGTCCAATATATTGGAATCCACAAGAGGTCTTATTCGCATATCAGACTCCATGGGAAACATTACCTGCATGTTTCTGATATTCATCACATAGTAAAGTTGCTTATTACCAAGTATCTCCTTTTCCTCAATTGCATCAATTATTCCAGCCCCGTGCATTGGGTATAGAACTTTATCACCAATATGATACATTAAGCACACCTCCATTTTGTCTACTAGCTATTATACCACAGATATGCTAACGCATCAAAATTAATATTTTACACTTAATTCATGGTACCGTCAATATTTATGTTTGTCACTTATTTGTTTTCTGATGTTATAGAGTTATTTTATTGACATATTAACCGTCCGAGTTAATTCGTCCCAACTAATATCAGCACCTAGCATATTTGCAAGTTCCCTTAACTGAACCCAATTATCGCTTAATAGAGCCTCTGTCCGACCGTCCATAATACGCAGCGGCACATTTACTAGCCTACCGTTAACAATAAGTTTAACCAGCTGACTAGTTATGTTCTTAAACTTATCTAATGGGAAAAGAATTCCAGGACATTGGGTGGAATCAGTGTCACTGTGTCCAACAATGTTAATTAATGGGTATTTATGTAATAGGTAGCTATTGATCAACCATTCAAGACTGACCAACTGTATTTCCGACGGTTGGTATATGGTAAAATCCCCAGCTAAGCATATACCAATAGACCGCGCGTTTACCGTTAGGCTGTGTGCTCCAACGGCCCACTCCGGCCTCCCCCTTTCGATTGTTCCGTCATGGCGTATAAAGAAGTGATATCCACAGCGACCCACCCATTATTTAGGTGCATCTGATGAACATCAGCTACTGTTGCATTTCTATTTCCTGCCGTATGATGGATAACAACCCGGTCAGTCTTTGCTCTTTTCTCCAAGTTCTTGAATTGGAGGTTCGTTGCATTTATTTTCAATAAATTCACCTTCTCTTACCCTACTAATTACTGCATAATTCTTAAACTGAGAAAAAGAGGATGTCCACAATGAGTGGACACCTCTTTTTCTCAACCGAATTGTTCTGTTGTTTATTTCATGTTGGGTTTAGAGATATCCCTTGAAGGTCATTCTATTTAATTTGATGCATATTTTAAGTCTAATGTCTTTTACTATTATTTATCAAATTATACTACTTGTTTAGTGCTCTCTTTGATTGGTTGTATGATTGGCAATTATACTGGTTAGGTTCTACAATATTGGTTTTTAGTTAGTAGAGTATATTCACAATTCAATTAAGTCATCCCTTTTTTGATTTTATTAAATCATAAATCTCAGAAAGTCTTAAATTTGTATCACTTAAAAACGCATATATATCTTTATTGGTTGGATTACTTTTAGGACTATCAAAACGACCCCTAATACGAACCTCCCTTTCCTTTTTTGCTAAATACTTTTCTGATGCATCAATAACAATCTTTTTAACCATGTACAATCACCTCTAATTCTGCATTTTGAACACCTGTGTTTGTAGAAGTAATTGTATATTTTCCAGGTTCGAGACTAGAAAATTCAATTGCTTCTCCTGGTTCCACATCTAGTTGATTCCCTCCAATATCAACATGGACGATATCAATGTTATCATTATCAACAACATAATCTCCTGTGTCTGTATTAAAAATAGAATGTTTAAAAACAATATTAGTAATTTCTCCTACAGAAATTGTACTATTATTACATTCTACAATAATACATTTCGACAATCCTACAAACTGTTTCATAGTGTATTCTTCTAATTCTTTTACTATATATAGTTTGTCGCCATTCTCTATACGATATTCAATATTCATAAGACACACTCCTTATCTGTTTATAGTTCCACCATATGCGTACCTACAATGAACTGTACTACTATTATAGTTAATTTCAATTTTTAAATTACTCTTAAATACTAACGGAGAATGAAGTATAAACAATTTATTAGATTGCTCAGCACTATGTGGGAATAATCCATCATATATTATACTAGACACAACTAAACCAACATTATGCACAAAAGTATTGTTATCAGAAACATATAACATTGCAGGGTTTATTAATCCAACCAAATATGGGCCACTATAACTACCACTCACATATAAAACTATTTGACTATCAATAGTTACTCTAATGCTACTTGTAAATCCACTAGATGAATATGTTCTTGCGCACGCATGACTAAGGGTACCAGAACCAACAACATCAAGAACTGTCACAAGCCCATTTGTATTATTAGTACTTCCTTGATAACTAAACAAATCATTCCTAGGCGTACCTACGCCACTTATAGCACTCTTAATATCCTTCAATTTACCATGCACGCTACCAGTAGCAGAACTAGCATCAGCATTAGAACCTACATTAGTGTTAACTGTAGAAAGCAATGTCTTGACATCTTTTATCTTGGCATGGACAGAACCTGTGGCAGAACTAGCATCTGCGTTGGAACCTATGTTAGTACTGATGGTATTGATGTTGGTGTTAGCAATATTTATATTTGTATTAGCTGTACTAACATTAGTGTTAATGGTATTTGCTGTATTATTTACAGTAGTTATTGCACTTCTAGATTCTTTAAGTTTAGCGTGTACAGAACCACTGGAAGAACTTAAGTCAGCATTTGAGCCTATGTTTGTATTAATATTATCAACTACACCTTTGGTAGCATCAATTGTTGGTTTGTCTGCGACATAGAGTTTATCACCTATCGCCATATATTAACCTACCTCCTCTATGAAAAGTTGGCCATTTTCAATTTTCCACATATATTTAGAACCATTACTTGAATCAACAATCTTATGTTGCACTCCATCGGCCAAATGCGTATCTAATTTATCTTGAACTGAAATATGATCACTCATAATCACATTTGAGGCTTTGGTTACCGGGTGTAACTCAACCCAATCTGTTCCGTTCCAATACTTTTGAAGGACATTTTTTGCTGGCATCACTTATCCCACCTTTACACTAATTCTTCAATCCAAATATCTGCTCCCGTAGGCTCCGTTGCACTTACAACAATTTTAGATTTTTCCGATGCGAGGTCATAGGTTACCTTAACAGCGTTAGCTGTGGCTGCCAGTGAAGTGCTTGTACTGTTTGTTGTATTGTTTAACTGCACTGCTCCCTTTGCAGTGGTGCTTGAGTTAGGAAGTCTTGTAGCAGATATTGTACCGCTTGTGATGCTTTCACCTGAATGAAGGTGTGATTCAGGTGTGAATTCAGAAGGTTTGCCAATAATACCTGCCCAAGGAACACTGTCAGCCTGTTCAGCTGTATCCACTTTCCCATTATTGTTTAAATCATATACAGACTTAAGCATATCCCCTCCGCCAAGATTGGCAGTCTGTGCCGCAATTGCTTGTTTAGTTCTCTGAGGGGTCATATACTTGTTAGTCACGGTTCCAGCCTCAGACTCAGCCTGTGTAGCGATAGAGTAATTTTCTACATTACCTAAGCCTACATCGCTTTTAGTCAGTGCTACTGCACCTGTTTTATTTGCTACACTGGTGACTGAGTTTACCTGAGCCGCAGCCTCAATTCCTTCCAGCTTTGTTTTTTCAGCGGACGTATAATCTTCTGTGGATAGTCCCTTACCAGTAACCTTATCTACCTTATTATTTAGAGCTGTATCTAGCCCTTCAACTACTTCCACGTTAGTTTTAGGAAAAATATTATCCCAGTTTTGTCCATTTTTAATTTTTATCTGAACTTTTTTATCTGCCAATACTCTCGCCTCCTAAATATTTCTATCAAACCAAATTTCTTTATCGTTATCCATACTGGCGTTTCCTATTATTAAGCCACCACCAGCCAACTCAATAGACTCTCCTAAATCTTCAAACCAGTAGGTGCTTGCATTGGATTCAGGAGGTGTTTGTGACACTATTACCCTCAAATGTCCACTTAAATGGGCATTAAGCTCAGATTTCTTGGCAGCGTTTTGATCAATCAGATCCAAATTCTCGTTATATGCCTGCCGATTAACGGTCTCATTACCTAGTGGTTTTTCAACCCTAAGTTCGGAGTAATATTAGGCATTCAGCCACCCCCCTGTTTCATAGTCATCCCAGGTTAAGTTTTTAGTGTCCAACTGGTTCCAAGTTAATTTCTTAGCATCCAGCTCATTCCATAAGAGATATCTGTATTCATATACAACTGAAAGATGTGCAGGCTTAATTTCTTCAATGAGGGCTTTAAGATCGTTTATGTTTGGAGGTATGCCACGTGTATCGATGAACTTAACTGTAAACTGATATATTAGTGGCCCCTTTGTGATTTCAACTCTGCCACCATCATAGGCTTCAGCGACATTCTTTATTAAGTTGATGGTGACTGTCCCGACACCTCTAATTTTAGATTTAATAACAGCCCTGCGTTGGTCATCAGGCTTGCCTGCATTAGATTTGATTGCAAGTTCTTTTTCCCAGTTATCAAGACCCCAGGTTGCAGTGTTAACATAATTTTGCTCAAGTATTTCATTTAAAGCATTTCTTAACTTATCAACCTCTGTACCTTGAGCAGCTATTACTGACTTGACTATCTTTGATGTCTGATAATAACGAGGCAGGTATGACAACATTTCCTGCCCTCTTTTACTAATCATTTGATAGCTGCTCATTCAATGTCACCGTTCCTTTAACAGCCACTTCACCCTTACTTGCATCTATTAAGACTCTCTCTGTACTGTTGTTTACCTTTAAATCTGTGAAGTCTTCAACTCCGTCAGTAACTAGCAACATAGATCCTATCTTTGTATACTTAACATTTGGATTAGCTGTAAAGGCAATGCTTCCAAGGTATTCCGTCAAGGCAGTCTCAAAGGCTGTTTTTACCTCCATTAGTGTCCTAGTACCGGTTAATTCCACAGTGGCGGATATTTCTATGTCAATCGCCTCTGCAGCTGCCACTGTTACATTTGCTCCAATGGGGGCTTTCCCTTCGCCGGTCCCCAATGTAGGTGCTATATAGTTCTGAACATCATTGACTAAATTTTCATTTGCAGGATATTTATCCGTACCAATTAATACGACTTTGACACTACCAGGACCATCCCAAAGAGGAATAACGTGAACTCCGCCAACTCCAGGCACTTCACGTGCCCAGTTAATATAGTCTGCTTTATTACCGCTGGTTCCTGGTGAGCGTACTTTAGAATAATACCTGATTAAGAGTCTTCGTCACTTTCTTGGTCACTGCCGCCACTTGTTTCGTTCGGGTTTGTGACGCCGGCTATGCCGGTTACAGGAGTTACCATAACACTAATACTTTGGGCTCCCACATTCCCTGCCTTGCCTGCTTCAATGGCTTCTACTTCAACATAGCAAACCCCTGAACCATCAAGGATAGCATCTGTATTAGTAACAAATTTTACTGATGGGTTGTTGGTAGCCGGATCGGACGGTGTTGCCACTGTTGTTCCTGCAGGAATTACCGTACCTGCGGCACCTGAAAACATAACCTGACCAACAGCCTTTACGGCAGGCAGCCTGGTAACTCCGTGCTCATCACACCTCAAATCTAGATATGGGCCAAAGGTAGAACCGGCAAAACTCATTTTTAAAACATCCTGAGCCACAATGCTGCAAGGGCTAACTCTATGGCTGCAGGAGACAATGAGTCCCAAATAAAACTGCCCTCGGATTTATCTAAATTCGAGGGCAAGCTATTAAACATTTTCTGCCTTATAGCTTCTTCTGTCTGGCTAGTTAAATATTCGGGTAAGGTTGTCAATGAATCACCTCCCATTATTCCTTCGATTTGTATTTTTCCGCTTCGTTTTTGATTTGAATAAGTGCTGCTTTTAGTGGTTCCGGTATTGCCATTCCTGCCCTAGCCATATTTTCCAGCATGGATAGGCCTTCATTGGCTATATAGAAATAGGTGATTAGATTCCGCAAAAATCCTGGTGAATCGAAGGCCATATCCATCTTATGGGCCACTGCTATCAAAAGAAATATAAACAGCTTTTTGGCAATACCGCAGAACCCAACCTGACTGGAAAGTTGGCCTTGTGAATAAGCGGCATATAAGCCAGTAATGTAGTCAATAACCACCATAAAGACCAACAATTCCAACGTTGGAGACCACCCCCCAAATAAATATGTAGCCACCGTGCTAATTGAAGCAACAGTGGCCTTAATACCGAATTCCCGCATTACCCTACCTCCCTATCGATGTCAATCAGAGGGTAAAATTTGTTATTCTGGGTATAAAAATGTCCGCTCTACAGCATAGATGTTATTTTGTATACTTGTGTTTTTGTTTTTCAAACCCTAGCATTGGATTATAATTATATTTTTAATAAAAGATATATGTTTGCTCAATGCTTCGCATTTTAAGTCTATTATGTAGTTGTGCTATAAGCTTCTCCGGTAATCTCCTCAAATTCCTCGCCGGTGATCACGCTGTACTGAACGTACATTTGCACCTGGACCACAGTAGCCCAGCCCTTCTCAAAATAATACTTCACCCGTTCTAAATTACTCACTTGCAGTCCCTCCCATTTCTAAATTTAGTAGCCTTAAATCCATGTCGACCAATTGTTGTTCTTGCATTTGATTTTCAGTTCAAGTCCAACCACCTGGCCACCTAACATAGTGTTTTGATTTTGCAGTTCTAGGTTTTGTAGTTCTAGTCCTACAACCTGCTGGCCAAGTAGTTGATTTTGACCTTGTAATTCCAGTATTTGTAGTTCCTTGTCGACTAACTGGCGACCAACTACTTCTATTTCGCTGGGCGGCTCCGGTACCGGGGTTGGGTCATGGGATTCGACCTCCTCCCCAATAGCATCTAATTCCTCCTGAGTTATGCCAGGGTAGACATAGATGGTGACTGATTCCTCTGTTCCATATACCGTACTGGTTCCATTGGGCTGTAGGGGTTGGATGAGGTTTTGAGCTAACAATTCGTCAGCTAGTTTGCTGAGGTTGACGGGTTTTTGGATGCAAATGGGTAAGTAGTTCATGTTAATCACCTACCTTAAGTAATATTAATCTTGCATAAGTTAAATTTATTGCATTCCCTGAGTTTTGGTATACCTGTAAACTTATTTGTTGGTTAGGTGTGGTTATTTTAACTATATCGAAAACAGAAACAAAAGTATTTCCTATACTTACAGCGTTCGTATTTTGTCTAACTAAAAAGTTGTCATTGTACATTATAGTTAAAGTGCGAATTCCAGAGGTACTACCTGCAAATGTGGCATATCCTGTAATCACATACGTACCAGGTTCTTTTATAATTATTGAACTAGAGACCAGATTAGCTAAACCATGAGTATCTTGGTTTACGTAATTAAGTCCTACTTTTGTATCTGTTGCTGTTGGTATACTTTGAGCATAATCTGTTTGTATTGAGCAATGAAGTAATTTATTCAACAATCCCCTATTCCTCAACGCCACCTCCAAAGCACCAACATCCGTAGTTACTTTAGCCAATTCATCCACCAGAGTATCTACCGTAGTCTTTAGATTATTATCAACCGTGCACTCGACACTAATCAACGGGGCTGTAAATTCCTCTGGTAATGCTAGATAGGTTACTGAGTATTGGGCGGTTGGGTCGAAGTTACTACCTAAAATGTATGCATATACCCCATTAATCCATCCCGTTACTGTACCGTCAGCACCTAGTACCCAGCTAGAATCTAACTTACTATTCTTAAACACTTGCAGTATTTGCTTTGGTTTGTGGGTTAAAGGGTTACTAGGGTAACTACCAGCGGTATTAGCATTGATTGCATAATATGGACTAGCTGCATAGTTGCTATGTTTAGACGGATTAGCCAGCTCCCTAACCACAACGCCTTCAAACACTTCCACCTGATTTAATCCTTCATTTACCACCAACTTACCTTCTACCTGTACTTCTTCAACAATTGGTGTTGCTAGTTGGTAGTGTAGTTGGTAGGGTGTGTAATTTGGAGCTAGCGTTGTAGCAACGTATTAACGCTACCGTCTGGTTTACCGACCCACGCCCACTTTTTAGTACCAGCGCCACTGTATGTCGTTCCTAGTGACGTGCTTGCGGTATACAAATCCCCGTTATACATTCGCCAACCCAGGAAAAACGCCTTAATCTCGTCAACTGTCGGTGTGTAATTTTCGCCCCATCCGGAGTCACTATTAAGGATAATGATATGCAGATGGTTAGTAGTGATAATATGTTCTTCTTGATCGCCCCAAGGTTGAATAAAATTAGATACCAAATTACCATTGTATTTAATTAAAAAACTGTTAGGGTTATTATTTACCCCATCTGTTGCATTTGGTAAAAAACTTACAGGGATAGAGACACGCTTATAGTTTGTATAAATAACAGTATTTACAAAATCCAAACTCCCATCTAATACAACCTTTTCCCACTTCTTAGTTCGCAGCCACTTGCCGTCAATTTCCTCCAAAGTTTCACCTTCATAAAGAGGGGTTTGAAGATAGAGAAAGGATGTATTATATGGTTTGAATTCTGTTGATAAGGTGTCGCCAAGGACTAGCATTGGATTAGAGAAAGTAAATGTACCTGTTGTAGTATTAGACGCTTCTATGTAAATTGCATTACAGTTAGCAGGTGTAGTAAATGTAGCCTTTCCAGTACCAATAGTAACGGCTATTTCTGCACCACTAGCTACATTTTTTACATATAAACCACAATTACTTGGATGGCTACATAAAATTGTATACTTGGTATTTGTTACTACCTTTACGGTCAGATTTGTTGATTGCCACGCACTGCTAGCGTTTAGCTCCAACTTATACGGCTCGACAACTTTAGCATTAGCATGTACATCCCATTGACTAAAGGGTGGCAGTAAATTAACCCCTTCAACCCTTACTGCTGGATTTTGCACACATTGAAAACTATCTACATAAGGATAGCGTTCGGCTATTTCTTCTGAGGTTAGGGTACCTAGTTCGTTGTATTCAGCTTGGGTTATTTCATAAACTCGTATACCGTCCATATAACAATACTGCCCTGAAGCACCTGCACAGCTTACTTCTGCATGTAATTCACCTACTGAACCACCCGTTCCAAACTTTACATAGGATAAAGAAAATTTAGAAGTATCAGTTACATTATTCCCGTGCACATAATTACTACCATAATTAAATCTTATACGTAACCCATCCGCAGCGTTTCCATTCTTTAAGTCCCCTAACAGAATATAAAAAGAATTAGGTTTTACCAATTGCGTAATAGTGCTATATAGTGCGGTAGCTGTATACCCATTTAACGTTAGCTTAATGCTATTACTCCCGTAAACTTTATTATTAGCATCCAATTCTTTCGCAGCACCTGTATAAGTTGACCATTTATTTACATCCTCACAATTCCCATCACTACCTAACAAATTCACCAATTGCCTACCCTTGAACTTAGGCTTTAAAACCGAAGACCTGCCAGCATTAACTAAACTCAACCCGTGGGGTAAAGTTAGCGACACCGGAGATGCATCCCCTAAGATGGCCTGCAGGCCATGAGCATCATCCTGAACACCATCGGCCAAATGCGCAGCAATAGCGTCAGACTGTGCTGCATCAGTTACCTTAATCTGACCTATTTCATGGTCGATCTTATCCCAATTATCATTCAAATGAGTATCAACATTAAAAGTATGAGCCCCGTCTGTTTCCGGGTTTATCTTATAAAGTCCTATCTTAGGTGTGTTGCTTCCCACTAGTAGCCACCTCCTGCGAATTTGTGTAGCGGGGTTGACTGGAGTTCGTTTATGGTCATGGTTTCGTGTATATCTCTGATAAGCAGGTATTTAAAGATAAACCGGATTGCTAAGTGGGCCGGTTTTATTTCTTCCAAGGCCCCTTTAAGATCTAACAAGTTCTGGGGTACTCCGGTTGTATCAAAAAATTCTACCGAGATTTGATAAATTTCCGGCTGCTCGGTAACTTCTACAGTTCCGCCGTCATATGCTTCGGAAACGGTTTTGATTAGCTCTGTGGTTATTGTGCCGATTCCCCGCAGTTTAGATATGATTAAGCTGCGCCGCTGTTCAATGGGCTTACCGGCTAAGCTGGTTAAACCCAGCTCCTGCTCCCAAATGTCCAGTGCCCAGGTTGCAGTAGGGGCAAAGAACTGGTCCAAGTTTCCGCAATACCTTGCTTAAAAATATCTAGCTCCGGACCAACTGCTTGTAAATACGACTTAAACACCCGGGAGGTTTCGTAATATTGGGGACAGTAACCAAGCATTGCTTTACCCCTTTGCGATGATATAATATTAGACACTCAAATTCACCGTCCCCATAACGGCTACCTGTCCCTCGCTTACTACTGCGTTACTCTCCGAACCGTTAACTAATAGGTTAGAATAATCTTTAACCCCTTCCGTATCCAAGAGAAGAGAACCAATTCGAACATAGCGTGCAGTCGGATCGCTGCTAAAAGCTATGCTTTTTAGATATTCTTGAAGTGCCTTTTCAAAGGAAATCCTAATATCAGACAGTGTTTTTGTTCCGGTATACTCCACGGCTGCGGAAATGTCTAAACTAATTGCCGCAGCCGGAACGACCGTAACATCGGCTCCTACCGGGGCCTTCCTTTCGCCGCGGGCCGGCTCCGGGGCTATATAAGCCTGTACTGTATCAACTATTGCTTGTCCTGCAGGTTTGCTTTCCGTATCAAGTAAAACAACTTTTACTGTTCCGGGGCCGTCCCATAGGGGTATAACCTGGGCATTTCCAACTCCGTTGACCTCTAATGCCCAATTTAAATAATCCGCTTTATTGCCGCTGGTTCCAGGGGTTTGGACCTTTACTAAATAGCGGGATAACAAAGCGCTGTCACTTTCTAAATCACAACCTCCGGTTGTAGTAGATTCATTTATTACTGAAGAAATACCTGAGACAGGTATGGCCATAAGATTAATTTTTCCGGCGGAAACATTGCCTTTTACTCCTGGCTCCACTGCTTCTATTCCCACATAAACACTTCCATCAGCAGCTATTGTTGCCGTGGCGGTGGTGGCAAAACTAACAGATCTTGTATTGGTTAGGGGGTCTGCCGTGGTGCTCACAACTGTTCCGGTCGGAACCATTGTTCCCGGTGTTCCGATGATTTTGACCTGACCAGCGGCCTTCACCGCATTACGCCTGCTTAATCCATGCTCCTGGCAGCGTAGATCTAGGTATTTACCAAAGGTTTTACTGGCAAAACCAAGGTTGATATATTGGCTCATTTCTGCCTTCAGCTGCGCCAGTTCTGCAGTTACCGCAGCTAGAGCGTCGTAGATATATGAGCTTCATTTTTATCAATGTCCTCAGGCACCCTTGAGAGCATTCGCTGTAAAATTGCCTGCTCGTTTTCCTCTCCCAGAAAGGCAGGTAATATGGTCTCGGACAATTTACACCACCCCCTTGGCCAGACTGTCAATGGTAAAGATATCTCCCCTCACGGTAGATACACTACAGCTAAAATAAACTGCATCTTCACGATGCTCAAAGAAAAAGCTGTGAACAGATGCAGTCCTGGGATCAACCATAAGGGTTTCAGTTGTTATTCGCTTTATTTCACTTTCAATCGCAGCTCTAGTTAGTCCCCGCCCTATAAGCTCCTCAAACTCGCTGCCGTAGTTTCGACTATAGATAAGATGCCTGTAGCGGGGTGTAAGCAAGGCTTTCCGACACCATTGAATATAAGACTCCAAATCATCTACAACTGCAATTTTTCCAGTGGGAGTTTGAACAAAATCTCCTGCATTAAAGTCAAAGGCATAGGACTTACCAAATTTAACCTGTCCCTTTGATTGTTCAAGCTCAGAGGTAGGGACTACGGTAGAGTGGGAAAGAGGTTTGGCAAATTAGCTCACCACCTTACATATCACTACAACATCTTGTCCGCCGTTTACCGGAATTACTAAAACTCTATCTCCGGGTTTAAGATTTGGTTTTATTTCAATATGAACACCCTCAACAGCTATTGGGTTAAATTGAAAGTTAGTCGTACCTATATGGCCTGTTTGGGTACCTGTGGCCTCGAACGAAGGAATAGATAGTTTGGCAAACCAATCTGCCAATAGATAATCTTGAATCTCATGTTTAAAAGTATCAAGCTTTATGCCGCTTGAGGTTACTGTAGCCAACTCGCACGGTACTCCCGAAACTAACTGTGATGACTGTTTTGAAATACGTCTATCCAGGAGGGAGGCTAGTTGATTAAAGGGATTTGACATAATACCTTCTCCTTACATATTCCGATGAACCAAGCTCCAGGCTCATATGACCGGGATTGCCCAATTCATGCCGAACTGAACAAACAATTAAATCTATCCCGTTTAATCGCACTTTGTCACCGGCCCTAATTGTATTTATATCAAGGCTTGTTACCGAAAAGGTCTCCTGTATTCCGGTCAATAGGTGGTTTCCTGCTTTAGCGGCTGCACCAGGGTCAGTAATGCTGCTGTCCCTATGTACCTTCTGAAGGGTACCGTACTTAGCAACATCTCCAACTACAAGGGACAATACCGGAGAGCGTTGATCTTCTGCAGCATTGCCTATCACTTTAACCTGAGTAACAGTTCCTTCCAGCGTCCGCTTTTGGTTAACCTCTTCCAGATTTTGGGTAGTCTCCAACACCCATACCGTTTCATTACTGCCAAGCTTAAATAATTCTAGTCCGCTCCCTGGTACCATTCGAGGGCGATACATATCACCCTCCTGCTCTACGGTCATTTTAAGATCATCTTGAAGCATACTGTATACGGACTGTGCCCGGTAAACTGATTTAGCCAAGGGAATACCGGTATCTTCCAATTGAGCAAGGGGAATGTCCCAGTCAGCGGCGTATTGCTTTAAGCGCTGAGTGGCTGTATGTCCCGGGGTAAAAAGGTATTCATCTTCACTCTTAGATATATAAATAGTTTTATCGTAAACAGTGGCTGTCAGACGTTTTTGCCCCCGGTTGTTGCTCTGACATTCCCAAACTACTCCTGGGTGTAAAAGATAAACCATATCAGCTCCACCAAAGGGTATACCGCTCACCCTTAGCTCCTGACCGGGAGCTATAACGGGAAAGTCTGAGGTTACAACTAGCTTTATTTCTGCCCTGTAGGCTATTTCATCGAGGGTATCACTTAAGGTTATACTTTCAACCAGTTCCCTGAGAAAATATCGGTTGTCCAAAATTACCTCATAATGACTTAAACCGGGATTAATCATTAGGGCATCACCAGCCTTGTACCTGGTAGGATTAAATTTGGGTTTTTGCCGATGGTATCTAGGTTTGCTTCATAAATATCCTTCCATCTCCCGCCATCACCATAATTTAGTTTGGCTATAGACCATAGGGAATCCCCAGACTTTATATCATACATTAAAGGCTTTGGTTTAACATCGTTCCGATGGCCTTGTGATGTTGTTGAAGCAGCCGGGGAAATTTGATTGGCCTCTGCCTTACCTTTACCTCCCGCCAAGTTCGACAGGTCAGATCAAAATATATATCTCCCGGTTCACCGCCCTTGATTATGCTTGTATGGCCGATACCAGCACTAAATCGTTATAGCTATTGCCAATAATTAATCTAACCGGCCTTTTACTCTCTGTCCATGACAGTATTTTATTTATGGCTGCTTGCGGCTCCGGGATGTCGGTATAACGGCAGTAGGATATATCATATTCCCTGGGAAAAAGGAGGAGAAGGTAATGTCCTTCACCTTCTCCCATTGGGAAAATCAACTTCACCTAGATTGATAATATTTATTGTCTCCAACTGTTTTTCAGATTTGATTTGAATCTCTTGCGGGTTTACAGGAAAGCGGAGTTGCTCACCAGCAGGATCCCTGAGGAATATATCCATTAGCAATCACCTCACTTGCAAATCTAACTAACATATATCTAACAACGGTTCTCTATTGCCTTCCTAATACTATTTACAACTCTCCACCCTACTTCATCCTTGAGCTCTTCATAGTCAATACTCTCATTACCGTATTGTAAATTAACATTTACGGGCACTGAAATATTTACACCTCCGGCAGCAGGTGCGGATAGTGCAAGAGCACCAGCGAAACCTCCCAATTCATAGGGTCTTACACCTAAATGCTCCCCCGCTTGCTGCCAAAGGGATAAGGCCCTGTTTCTCATCCTTGAAGACAGAGGGATTATGGCCTCCGGTCCGGCCTCCGCCACAATACCCAGGTGTGGCCTGCTTAAAATTCCGCCGGTGGAGTAACCCTTTATCATTTTAAATTGCTCGTAACTATCCCTTTCAATACCTTGATTTGCCGGAGGTGATGGTATATATTGAACTCCTGAGAAATCTATCAGCTTGGCACTGGCAAAGTCTACTGCCTGGGCCAGAGTGGTGAATGCCTTCATAAGATCGTTCTGACTATTAATTACAAAACCGTTTGATGTGACTATATTCTTTTGGCTATCAAGATAGACCCGGCCGGTAGCTGCAATAGGTTCTTGTTGTTCAGGGGCCGTCTTGCTGGTTGTCGTTATACTCTCATCCTCATTTTTGAAAAACTCCCGCAAGCTTTCCTCCTAACCATTTGCCCCCAATATGGCCTGCCACACTGCCTAATACTTTCCCAGTCACCATTCCCATACCGGGCATTATAGCAGTTCCAATGGCCGCTCCTATTACCCCTCCAATATTCTCTCCAACTTGCCCACCAAGGTCTGCTGCAGCACTTGTCTTATCTTCTGCTGTGAGTACATCCACTGCACCTTTTTCAAGCCCCATACTACTAACAGCTGTTCCTACCTTTTTCCAACCTTCTTTATTGCAGGGAAAGAACCGCTATTTTTTAGGGCAGATCCCGCTGCTAAAGCCCAGGGTGCCGCCACAGCCACACCGGTTAGGGCATATGCAGCTTTCAAGGAAGGACTATTTGTTCCACTTCCAGGCTCTTGGGTCTTTTTTGTAATATCTCTTCCTGTTTCAGAGGCTGCCTGCTGCACCGAAGTTTGAAGTACCGAACCAGAAGGAGCTAAATTACTTAAAGCGTTAACGCCTGGTTCCTTAATTCTATTTTCAAGGCCGTCACCAAACTTAGACATTTCATGTTCCAATAAGGAGGTATTTATTGAAACTGAGATGTTGGACAGACTATTTTTAAGTGTGTTACTCAACACTTCAATTCTTTTTAGTGCATCTGTTGTGTTGTCAATTATGCTTATTGGAGTGTTAATTTTTAAACGGTTAAGCATATCCATACGTTTTTTATAATTATCTAAAAATTTATCGGTAGCCTTACCGGCTTGTTTTAAGACGGACTGAAGCTGAGAGGTATCTCCCTTATCTTAATAGAAGCCTCAGCTGTACTCATTTATTAGCCACCTCTCTCCTGGCTTTTTCCCTTTGCACCAATTCAATATCACTAAATGCTAATAATAGCAGTTGCTCCCCCCTGGGTAATTGCCAAAACACTCCGGGGCGAAGGTCATGCTGTACCCACATGTAGTACAGCATGCCTACGAGTCCGCCGGACTTTATACGTTTTTTAGTTCTTCCAGGTCGACATTAAAGCCGCTGATATCAAGTACAACATCACCAACAGCGGCTAATTCTCCGGCTAAAAGGATGCGTCTCACCACTTCCTCCGGCCCGGAGGCATTATATTTTGACAGTAATTTAGGATCTGCAAGGTTCGGTTTTACTGTGGCAGCTGCAATAAGTGCCGCATTAAACTGTTCTTCATCCAGCCGCTCAGAGATTTTGCCTCTCTTTTCACTCCTCTCTGTGCAGCGTTCCCGAATATTGGAGACCTGCTTGCCCGTTAACCCCTTAAGGGTTACAGGAATGCCCAGTCGTGGAAGGGAAACAGTTTTTTCAGGTAAATTGTCGGCCTCCAGCAACCTTTGAATAATTTGCTCATCTGTCATATTTTCCAATTGCATCATTTACCTCCTAGCCTTCAACGATTGGGTCAAGAAGCTCATAACCCTCAAAGGTGAAGGCAACCTCTTCCGTAACTTCTTCACCGGCTGTCCAATTGGCTAGTTGCAGTTCATCTGCCATTACATTTTTTAACCTAACCCGCTCAAAACCATATGCTTCCGGATCTGCTAATTTACTTACAATTTCAAACTTATCAAAGCCTTGTTGCAGCATAGCGCTGGTGACCTTAAAACCGCTCATAGTCCCACTGCCTTTTTTGGGACCTTTTTTATGACGTACCCAATCGTCACCGGATAGGTTTAATTCCTTCTTTTGCATAGCTACCTTAGCTTCCAGATGGTTAATATGGGTTTGCCATACACCGTTAATAAAGACCTGTCCATAGGAACCGTGAATAACTCTACTTGCATCTAAAGCCAAATCAATCGCCTCCTTATTTCACCATAAAGGTTCCAAAGATTTTTTCCATACCATCGGTAATTCGAGCTTCCCATTTGGGATATACCTCATCGGGTGCAGCCAGAGGAGGATTCCCATGATAATGGGGATTTAGATATACCGAATAATCGCTTTCAACAATGCCGCCTTGAACCAGTGTGTCCATATACTGTTTAAATGCATTCAGCAGGGCAACCTTGCCGTCATCGTTATTATTTACCTTGCCGATATAGTTATCGCTGGCGGCTTTAAGCAAGTCATTATTGATTGCATCCATAGTTCGAATGGCCCTGATTTTTTTCCACTGGTTATTTTGGCCCTGACGCAGGCCTGTTAAGGTATTAATGCCTTGCTCAACCTTAACTTTTTCCCCATCATGTACCAGTACAAGTGAACCGGCCTGAAGGGCAGCAATCACCTGGTTGTTGGTAAGGCGCGGGGAAACATCACTAAAGGGGCATAGGGCATAAGTAATGGTCTCACTTAGCTTCTGACCGGCAATTAAACCTGCAACATAAGGGGCTACCATTGCACTGTTGTAGTTTTCCTCGTTTAGTACAGCACCCACAATAACGTTGACAATACCCTCATGATTAAAACCAATAGAGCGTAAATTACCTGGGCCGGATCGGCATCGGACTCGTTTGAACCGCCAAAGACACCGATTACACCGGTGCCGTCATTACGCAGGCGCTCAATCCAGGATTTAAAAGAGGTCTGAAGGGCACCTTCAGACCTGCCATCCAAGGTGAACAGATTCCACACCCGGGACTCAAATTTAGCTTGGGCGGAAATATAATCAGCATTAGTCAGACCTGCAATTCCATTATTCCCGCCTGTGAAATCTTGACTGTTTACCGAGGCAAGGACACCGTTGCCTGAAGTTAGTTTTGTTGCAGTTACCCATTCATTGCCGGCATTTTGGTTAATAGCAGCTATGGCATTATCTACTCCATTTACGCCTGAATTAAAGGTGAATGTATGAAGCAAAGCAGTACCGTCATAAAGTTGGAGATCTTGTTTTGCTGAATCAACCATATTAATCCTGGTTGTTACTTTAAATGGCCGGGCGGTCTCAAATTTTGTTTCAAGTTTTATCACATTTACTGGTGTTCCCGATGTATCTTGCAAAGTAATGCTGGCTTTAGCAGCATTGCTGTCGGCTAAGCGGTATGCAAGAACTGTTTTAGCTCCCCCCAGCAGAGCCATACGGATTGTCTTATAAGCAGTTGCTCCTTCAACCTGATCTTGGCCATATACCGAAAGAAGGTTAGCCTCACTGGTTATTTCTTGAAATGCTCTTGCCGGACCCCAATCAGCCTTAACCGGGCAGGCAACAATGCCGCGGGCACCCGGCTTAATAGCCGCTAAGGCAGCAGCCTCAAAATTAAGATAAAATCCTGGCCTAACTTTTTGCTCGGTGGGGCTCCATGTTCCTCCTGCCATTATTTAACTACCTCCTCTAAAAATAATTTAACCGCCTGCTCAACCTCGCTGACGGTTAGTTCATGTTTTTTAATATTATGCAGGGCACCAATTACAACCTCCGGTTTTACCTTAAACAAAATCTCGGCATTCTCGATGATTTCTTCCCTAAGGTACTTTTGTTCAGGTGAATTCTTCTTGTTCACTATTGCCAGCTCCCTTCTATGTCAATTTTCATCATTAACGGCATTTCTTCCGTTAGTCTATTGGTCTTTCTGCTGAGGCTTACGGTTACCTGACCATTCACCAAAGAATCTTTACGGATAGACGTTTGTGGATTGATTACTGTTAAATATTGGCTGCCGGCTAAGGGTATCTTTATGTCCCTAGTTAGTCCTTCAACAATGGCTAAGCAGCCGGATATTTGCTGATTTGGCAGGTGACCAAGCACTTTGCCTTTGAATTTTTTACTTACTTCAAAGGTTGATGCTGTTATCTGCTTAGCATTTATATTTACCAAGTTCCAGATAATTGCCGGTCTTTGAAATTCTTCCGTATAGACATTATGAATGATTGTCCAATCCTTACCCAGCTCCTTCTCTGTCCATAGGGCCAGCGCTTCAAGCCAAGGATCATTTGGGGCAACAGCCTGTACCGTTGTTGGTTTCCACCAATGCATATTATAAGTAAGGAAGATTGATTTATTTGCCGGGTCATCAGGATAGGCCACCTGTTCTTCTGCCGGTGAGGTTAATGGATTAATCTCAAACCAGATTTCACCGGACTGGACAGGATTATCCGGATTGGCCCAATCGTATCTGGGAATTACTAAGCCGTTCCGTTCAGGGCCTGCTAAAGCATCATATAGCTTGTCCCTTATACGCATGGCAGTATTCCAATTGAAATCATTGTTAATGTCAGGGGCCCTAGTTTTAACCTCAAACTGAACCACTGTTTGAAATCGCTCGATTTGTTTGCCGGTAGCTATTATTTTGTCAAATAGATTCTCGGGTTTGTTATTAGGTAAAGTTGTTGTTGCCAGCATAATCAACCAAATGCCGCCATCCGGCATAATGTAGTTAGATTGTCCGGTTAGCTTAAAGTCCTCGGCAGAATCCAACCAAAGTTAGCATAGTTATTAGAGATGTAATTTCTTACAGAAGTTATTGTGTTTTCCAATTTTTCACCTCACTTTCGAATATGGCGACTATAATATTTTTTTATCCACCACCTCCTTACATTTCCGCTGTGTTAAAAACCAAAAGCTGCTTCCACTTATCTTCCAGCCAGGCCTTCTCTATGGAAGCCCGGGCCTCATCAAGGGTTACCTGGATACCTAGCTTTATAGCCTTGTCCTCCAGATATTTTACTGCCTCAGCCAGCTTTTCTGGACCCGGTAATTCCCGAAAGACCGTCTCAGCAAAGGCAAAGGCCTCCCTTCCCAAAATGGCTAAGGTAGCCCGTTGAGCAGCGCTTATCTGGCTTGGAAGTGTGCTTCGGCCTTTTTCTTTAACTGGTTAAGCCATATTTTTACATATGCAGCCAACAGACCAATGAAAGCGAAAATTATTATTGAGGAGAAATAGTATATTTTTTCTTCCATGAAAAACCCTCCTAACAAAATTGCTTAGGTGTTGCAGGTTTCTAATCAATTGTAAACTCTTTTAGCACTACTTTGCTTACTTGCCAATTGATCAATAAGCTCCCTTAGCTGTGGCCTACCAATCTTACCTCCGGAATCAATGGTAATTGACGTTAAAAATCCTGTAGTTTTACTCCAGCTATGTTTAACAGTGGTGATAATACCTAATAGTCTCGGGCCATCATTATCCATAATCTCAGCTAGGTCACCTGGTAGCAGGTGTGGCCTAAAAGGACCCACAAAATCCTCAACCTCACCACTATTACTCAACTGGTCAGCTATTTCGCTAGCAAATTCTGCCGCATCCATTTACCCCAACTAATACTCATACCAAGAGTGGCACTCTCTGTTTTTTGTGCTGTTTCAGCTACGTTATCCCGAACCTTTTTAATGCCGGCTTGGAAATTATGCATTTTTTCTCCGATCACGACAAAAAGTTTTGAGAGGTCTGACACTTTACCACCTCACAATAAAAGCACTCTCGCATTGACGAGAGTGCTTATTTTATTTTAATCCTGCCTGTGTTTTACTGTGTAAGCCTTTATCAGTAAATTGCAACATCACTATTGACCCGGTTGTATTGCCTCTGTAATTATAAATTACGTTATATCCAAAATCACCAGACTTGCCTGTTTCGCTCCCAAGCTCACCTGGGCCACCTAATATTTGCTGAACCTGTTCATATGTCATACCATTTTCTAAACTATTAAACTGTTCCAAGGAAACTTTAGGGCCTCCGTTATCTCTTTCACTCCCACACCCTACCATACCTACAATAACCAGGGACACCAGCATCATGGTCATCAACTTTCTCATTATTTACCAACCCTTTAAACTATATCATATTACATATTATTAATTTAAAAAAGGGTTAGTATTATATTCTCAAATCTTCCCCGCCGAATGCCTTGTTAAGTGCCTCAACTATTGCTAACTGCTCCTGGCAAGTTTTAGGTTTTTGATGCTTTGGTTTACCTGGTATAAAATCAGCAGGTGAATAAGGCTGAGGTCTAACTTTACGGTCCCTATTGATGTTAGCCAATACGGAGCATATAAGTCCGGCTCTAAAATCTGCTTTTTGCATATCTGCCTCCGTAACCGCAATATGAGCGGTTTGTCCTTTTTTAAAATTTGGTTCCGAACGCTGATATACTCATTTTAAATCCTCCATATTTTCATATAATTTAATACCTTTTTGTTCCAATTTGTTAGCCGGAATAAATTCAACTGTAACTTCATTACCTCTTACTAATAGCTACATTAGTATAAGCTTGTCTGCAGAGATATTGTCAATAAAACCCAAGTACCAGTTTAAGGCAATATTAATTTTTATTTTGTCAAAGTTTCCACCATTTATCAGGTCCCCTGTTTGTATATGAAATTATCAATTGTTTCTAGCACAATTCCCCCTTTTTATTTAAATAACCTAAAGTTAATCTCGGACACAGAAATCACCTCCTAATTTTGATTACAAAGTTATTACATTGCTATATAAGCTTCATATATTTGCTTCTTATAAATCTCTCTCACTTATAGTTTGCTTTCGTACGACAAGGGCAATTTTTCTCTCAGCTCGGCTAACTAGATTTTGCACACTTCCTTTTTTGCAGCCCATTAACCTACCGGCCTGCTCAAAGGAAAAATATTGTCCGCGGACCAGTTCGTAGGCCTCCCTCTCCCTTACGCTAAGGGATAACATTAAGCTTTCCAATAATTCCACCATCCATTGGGGGGCACAACCCTGGGGCAGCCTGTTCTTCACATATCGGGACATTTCTAAGGGGTCCACCGGGATCTCTCTCTTTTCCCGGCTCCATCTGGCTACGCTCCACTTGGCACCAGGCATATGCCCTTTTTCCATGTATTCTATCGCCCACTGGGTATCGGAAATCATACTATTTAGGTAAAGCATGTCCGTCTTGACTTTTTTGAGTGACTTCAAAGATTTCTTATATTCTCGGATTAATTCTTTCATTTATTTCATCCCTCTTTCAATAAAAATAAAAGAGGCCCGAGCTTTAAGCTCGGGCCTCCCGTTTATTCGAGTCAGCCTTCCATACTGTTTTAATTTCCCCCCAAACAGCTTTGCCGTCTTGGATTTTAATAACTACCTCACCATACCGGAGTTGGTCTATGATATGGGATTTTTTTTTAATTTCAGATATCAACTGTTCTGAAGTCCTAAACAAAAAGCACAATCACCTCCGTTTCTATTCAGCCATTTATCTGAGAATGGCCATAATTAACTTAATTTTTTGATTAAGGAGGTAGTTATATCTTGCGGGAACGTAACAGTACTGGCAAAAATATTTTAGCTTTATTTCAACTTAGTAGTTGTCAATCAACTATTCCTATTATATATGTATTAACAGTACAATTTTTAGGCCTAATAGGTATCCATTAAATTTTCAGGTTCTACAGCAATTAAATGGCCTTCTGCAGTATAGACATATTATCATAAGCATTGCGTCCCCGCAAGGAATTTTTTAGATTTTTATACATTGTCGTAATGTTACGAGCATGCAATATAGGATATAATATCTAAGGGGTGAATTATATGTCGAAAAGTGTTGGAAAAAATATTTCTAAACTTCGTAAACTGGCTGGATTTAACAGTCTTGGTCAGTTATCAAAGGCTTCTTGCGTATCGGTGGCAACTCTGTCAAGAATAGAAAAGGATATCCAAAAGCCATTACCCGAAACCCTTGAAAAACTTGCACCACTTCTAAATGTTTCATATGAACACTTGATGTCTTTAGCGGGATATTTACCAGTGGATAATTCAGAGGATACTAGCAGTAAAAGCCCTCTTTCATTTGAAATAGAAAAGGTATTACGTGAAGAAAACATTACATTTGAAGGAGTCCTATTGGATAATGACGATAAAGAGGATGTTATTGAATTTATAAAGGTAGCATTACGAGCTATAAGGAAAAGAAAGAGTATGCAAAAGAAAGAGTCCATAACATTTGACGATAATCAGAATAAATAAACAAAAATAGATTTATCTAAGGTCTGTATTTAAACCTGTACATGTATGGACTAACTCCATTTGAAAACATCTGAACTGTAACGTACATTAATAAGGTTGTGGCCAAGGTCTTTGCTTTGTTACAATGACAACAGTATGACGTTACCAAAGCGAGGTTAAGCAATGTTAAATACGGCTTTTAATCAACTAAAAGATAACATTTCAAAGGTTATGGTGGGCAAACAAGACGTTATTGAATTATTAATGGTGTCCTTAGTGCTGATGGACATGTTCTGATTGAGGATGTACCAGGCTTAGGGAAAACCATCTTGGCTAAGACCTTTGCCATTTCCCTCAACTGCCGATTCTCTAGAATTCAATTTACTCCAGATTTAACCCCTACTGATGTAACTGGTTTCTATGTATATAGTAAACAAAGGATGATCTTATCTTTCGGGAAGGTCCTGTGATGACCAATATTTTGCTGGCCGACGAAATTAACAGGGCGGTCCCCCGTACCCAGGCAAGTTTATTAGAGGCCATGGAGGAAAGGCAATTTACCCTAGATGGTCAAACCAGGCACCTGCCTAAACCCTTTATAGTTTTAGCTACCCAAAACCCTGTGGAAATGGAGGGTACCTTCCTATTACCCGAAGCACAGCTTGATCGCTTCCTTATGAAAATCAGCATGGGCTATCCAACCACTGAGGAAGCAGTCAATATCCTTTTAACCCATGGTAATAACAAACCTTTAGAAAATTTAGGGGCAGTGGCCAATGTTGAGGATATCCTACATTGGCAGGAATTACGCAGCGGGGTTCAAGTGGACCCTTCCATCATGGAATATATTGTTTTGTTAATTGAAGAAACCCGTAAGCACCCGGCTATCGAATTAGGAGCGAGTCCCAGGGCCTCTTTGGCTCTTTTTAAATCATCCCAGGCCCTGGCATTGCTAAGGGGTAGAAATTATGTACTGCCTGATGATGTTAAATTCCTTCTTCAACCAGTATTGCAGCACAGGTTGAAGGTAAAAAGGACAGAGAGATTGCGGGGCATTAGTGAAAATGACGTTCTTCAAGAGATCCTTAATTCGGTTAGCATTCCTAGGGTCACAAAGGAAGAGCAGTAATGGCCCGTCAAGAAACACATCCTGACATTGCCTCTTATTTTTCCATTGGCCTGGTAAGGATTATTCTACTGTTATTCCTACTTGTCTCTCTAAGATATGCCCTATGGCTCCCCGCCCTTCTGCTGTTGTTTTTAGTCTTCACCCTGGAAAGTGCTGCTTGGTGGAGCAAATTTGGGCTTAGAGATCTAGTTGTGGCCAAACAATTAAAACACCTTCGCTGTTTTCCCGGTGAACATACCACCCTTACCCTACAAATAACTAACCCCAAAAGGTTGCCGTCAATCATAGGCTGGCAGCAAACACTACCAGTAGGCTTGTCGGCCCCGGATATTAAAGAAAAGGCTTACATGCTTACCAGATATCAGTCTGCCACAAGAGTTTATGAAATTAAGGCCCTGGGGAGGGGCTATTGGCAAATACCGGGGTTGCAGGTATCCTCCCAGGATGGACTTGGACTTTTTGAACGTCACACCCTGTTCCCTGATAATCGGTGGCTAATCGTTTACCCTTCCCTAATTCCCCTGGAACAGCTGTCTTTGGAGGTGTCAGATCTGCTTGGGGATAAAAAAATACAGCGTCCCTATATGCCGGATCCTGTACGCCCGGTGAGTTTGCGGGAATATACCTATGATACTCCGGCCCGTCTGATTCACTGGAAGGCCAGCCTTAGTAAAGATCAGCTCTATGCTAAAGTACTGGAGCCCTCCGGCGATTATAAAATCTATATCCTGATGGATGTGTCTTCTTTTGCTAGAAATAACGAGTCAGAGAAATTCGAAAAGGCCCTCTCTGTGGCAGCAACCATTATCTCTTGGGCCCAGGAGCTGAATATACCCTTTGGCCTGTTGATCAATGGCCGGCAAAAGGCATCCAAGGTCCCTTAACCATGCCCGTCGGTAATGGCATTGAGCACCTTATGCTAGCTTTGGAAAGACTGGCCAGGCTGGAATTGGTATCGGTTGGAAAGCTGCAGATGTTACTTGATTTTGAGAGCCAAACCATCCCCCTGGAACAAGCTATATGTGCATCGGTGATTGTGCAGTTGAGCTGCCCCGGTTGTTACGATATCCCATATGAATATAAGGTGGAGTAATCCATGACAACAAAACTTCAAGTCAACATTTGCGCAATATTGGTTGAAATGGCCTATCTATACCCACTATATTATTTAATTGCATTAGCCCTGCAAACACCCCCGTGGGCCATGACTTCATTGGTAATCTTCGCCGGGGTTTCTTTGCTTTCTGTCATCTCCATGGCAGCATTACAAAGTAGAAATTGGTCTAATCTTATGCTTTGGTGTGTTTATGGCCTTGTTTTTATTGTGTCGGTATTGTTTTTTTATAGGTCAACAGCTTTATTAGCTAATGTGCAGGCTGCGGTTCCCCTAGTGTTCTATGGCTGGATTTGGCTTAGGATTGGACTATTAGCTAAAAAACTATAAGCTACCCCCAGGCGGTCCAACGTTTTGAGCTAAGTATAGTAATCCTTTTGGCCTTACTTCTATTAATAGATTTTTTAAACCAGGATGTACCTAACATTATTCCAAGTATGCTTATTCTTTTGCTGGGAAACCTACTGCTGCTCTCCCTCACTAGGCCAGGCCATGAGAAGGCGAAAGCCTGGGTAATTTTCACCTACTTTGCCATCATTATGGCCCCTGTTTTGGTGCTGGCCAGTTTTTTAAAGGGTCCTCTTCATGGATTATCCAACAAGCTATTTGAGCTACTTCAGCCCCTGTTTAATTTCTTGTTAGAGCTATTAACTATAGTCTTAAAAGCTATATTAGTACTTACCAATATGGCACCCCAAAGGCCGGGGGCCGTTGACAGCGGCAACCCACCCAATCAGGCAAATGAGCAATTGCCCTTGTCAGAAGGCAATACTGGAGATGGTTTCATTTCTGAACTACTACTTTATGTCTTACTGGTGGTACTGCTGGTTGGTTTATTAATTATGGCTGTATTATTGCTCAGGATCATCTGGCAAAGGCTACGGCTAACTAATATACCCCAGGAATATGGACTGCCCAGGCTAAAGATCAAGCCTTTTTTGCAGGAACTATGGTTAAAGATTAAGTTATTGTTGACTTTTTTTGTTCCAGGAAAATACGGTGTTACCCAGGCTTATCAACATTTTTTGAAATGGGCTGACCGGAGAAACCATACTAAAGGGGCCTGGGAAACGCCCTATGAGTTAGTGAGCGGATCTGCAAGGTATTCCCCCACTATGACGAATCTATCAAGAGAATCACAGAAAGCTATGTGCTTCACTGCTATAGTCATAAGAAATTTTCTTCCAAAGAAATTTTAGAATTAAAGAGAGTGATTCGCAAAATGTATTTGAGTCTTTAGAAAAGTAACTCTAACGACAAAACAATGCTACAAATGACTAAACGTAATATAGCGTATTATGTTCGCTATACAAGTTATGTTATAATACTTGTCAATAGGGTTGGAGGTAAAAATTATGGAAGAAATCTCTTTGACACCTGAAGAAGTAGCAGCAAAGCTTAAAATAGCCAAGAATACTGTATATGAGTTAATAAAACGTGGTGAATTGCCGGCTTACCGAGTGGGACGTAAAATACGAGTTGATTTAAAGGATGTAGAAAATTATAAACGTCAAGGCAAAAAGTAGATTGAGTGACGACACAAGGCTGCTAAATTTAAGCAATGGTGTCAGAAGTAATAATATATTAGTCAATAAGTCACCTCTACCCCAGGGGATTGTAATATGCGGGCAGGATGTTCTGCTAGATGTCTTGTCACGTCAACTTGAACGACATCCCAATGGCATTCATGCCTTCCGTCATAATGTTGGAAGTTTTCCTGGGCTAATGGCTCTCTACCATGAAAAAGCGGATCTTGCAGCAATTCATTTGTGGGATGGGGATACAAATGTCTATAATATCCCCTATGTTCGTCATATGTTACCAGGTGTTAAAACCGTTATCTTGCACTTGGCTTGCCGTATGCAGGGTTTTTATGTAGCAAAGGGTAATCCAAAGAACATTAATGCTTGGCAGGATTTAACCCGGGGAGAGATAAGCTTTATAAACCGCGAAAAAGGCAGCGGCACAAGGGTGCTATTAGATGAAAAGCTTCGTCTCTTAGGCATCAATAGGCATTTAATTAAAGGTTATGAGATTGAAGAGCCATCTCATCTTGGTATTGCCAGTGCTGTTGCCAGGGGAGACGCAGATGTTGGCCTGGGAAATGAAAAAGTATCTATGCAGGTCAGGGGGGTAGATTTTATTCCCTTGCAGAAGGAGCGTTACGAGTTAGTTTTAAGGAAGGAAGATTTACAAAAACCATATATTCAAGCTGTGGTAGAAATATTACAATCAAAGGAATTCAAAAATGAACTCTATGGTTTAGGGGATTACGATGTAACGGAAACTGGTAAGATTATTGCCTTTTCCCTCTCGGATTCGGAATACTTGGTCAATAAGTAAATGGGCAGGTACTTTAAACTGGTATTTAAGATATTCAAAAATATTTTAATATACAAAGGAAAAACAATTATCATGTAGAATATACTTTTTAACTACATATTAGCTCCGAGTTTATAAATCTAACACTTCGGTTATGGTTTATAAACCCATAGGGTTTGTCTGGAAACGGACATGCCTCCCATTGTGGAAAGGAGGGTTTAGATTATTTGGCATTTATTTAGCCGTGTACTCCTTTAAACACAGTACACGGTTTTTTTGTTTTTTGTACTGGGTTAATAAAGAAGGTAAAAATCTATAAAATTTGAGGAGGATCCAAGATGAAACGTTTTTCAACCCTAATTGTCCTGCTATTATCCTTTATGTTGCTTATGGCAGGTTGCCAGCAGGCCCCCAAAGAGGAAGGCAATAGTGAAGGTGCTAAGGAGCCGGCCATAAAAGATGTAATACTGGCCACCACAACCAGCACCCAGGACAGCGGCTTACTGGACGTTTTGAAGCCAGAATTTGAAAAGCAAACCGGCTACAACTTAAAGATCATTGCTGTTGGAACAGGCGCTGCCCTTAAGATGGGTGAAAAGGGTGAAGCAGACGTATTACTGGTTCATGCACCGGAGGACGAAAAGGTATTGGTAGATAGTGGAGTAGGTATAAATTACTCCCTGGTAATGCACAATGACTTTATTATAGTAGGCCCCGAAAATGATCCTGCAGGAATCAAAGAAACAAATACCACTGCAGAGGCCATTAAGAAAATTTATGATAGTGAAGCAATCTTTGTTTCCCGTGGTGATGACTCAGGTACCCATAAAAAGGAATTAGGGCTATGGAAGGAAGCTTCCCTTGATCCCAAAGGTCAAAAATGGTACCAGGAATCCGGCACCGGCATGGGTCAAACCCTTAATATCGCATCAGAAAAGCTTGGCTATACCCTTACAGATCGGGCTACCTATCTGGCACAAAAGAATAATGTAAAGCTGGATATCCTGCTTGAAGGTGACCAGTCCCTTCTCAATATTTATCACGTAATGAATGTTAACCCTGAAAAGTTTGACAAGGTTAACGCCGAGGGCGGCAAAGCCTTTGTTGACTTCATGGTAGCCAAAGAAACTCAAGATATTATTGGTAATTTTGGAGTAGATAAATTTGGCAGCCCTCTTTTCTTCCCTGATGCAGGTAAAGACAAATAGTGATGCAATTCTACCTCCCGGTCAACTTAGTCCGGGAGGTTATCTATTTTAGAGAAAAAAATTCCGGGATTACATCCCGGCGAAATCCAAGCAGGCAAGTTTATAAATTATTTTTAAAACCCCTTAATGAGTTTTGCTTAACTTGTCTTTCTGCACTTTTAGCATGTCTTTTTAGCCCTATTAACTCAAGGTCATGTTGTTTACATGCCACATATAGCTCCTCCCGAGGATAGACCACAGAATCAAGATAAGTACGAAGCAATCTATTTATTATAAGCTGGCGCTTTTCTAAGATACTCTCCCCCGTTAAATAATAGAAAACAACAATAACTGCTCGGGAATTAGTTCTCCTTTCCTCCCTCACCAGCCAGCCTTCATCAGCCATATTTGATAGCTCCATATATGTATCAAATACCTTATCACTAAATCCACCTAGGCTTGGCTGATATTTTTAATCTGCCATTCTTCCCCGTCAAAACGACCAATAACTTCTCCAGGGCAAAAATAACATAAAAGTTTCCTTTTTTACGCTGCAAAACAACCCCACCTTTCAAAAAGAAAAAGCTGAATAATGCACTTAAAGAAAAGCAGCATTATCCAGCCTAGTATGCCCAGATAGATAATTCTCCTTTCCAATGGGAGGCCAGCCGGTTTCCCTGCTAACCCTAAACGGCCGGTAAACCCTGGCTAAAGCTTTAGGTTTAAAGGCTCGGAGAAACATTTAAAATTCATAAAGCCGCACATAGTGCGGCCAGAGAAGGACATAGTAAATAATCCTACCTCCTTTCCGCACGGGAGGCTTACCCGTTTCCAGATAAACCCTATCGGCCAAGTGAACCATGGTACTCTCTACCTTAGGTTCAGTGGCTCGGAGGATTAAATTTAGTTCTTAAAATATATATTCAACAACATACCGGAAATTCCTCTGTAACCTTTTGATATTTCTGATATATTATTGATTTCTGCCCAATTAAGAAGTATAAGGCTGAATACCTATGCTGGAATAATCTTTGTTAACTTGTTTAAGGTCTTTAATCGATATTTTCCCTTCGACCAACCAATCAAATTTAAGCAGCCATAGTCCTGGCTAATGCTAAAAATGTTATCTATGGGTACACCTAGGATGTGACATATAATTACACGGTTAACCCCTGCATGTCCTGTAATTAGGATATTACCATCGGTATTTTCCATGATATATTGAAATTTATTTAATACCCTTTCAGATAATTGTCTAAAGTTCTCTCCTCCTGGAGGACGGAAGTTTGCTATATCCTTACCCCTTTGAATAAATTCCTTTGGAAACTTGCGGCGTATTTCTTCAAAATATAGCCTTCCCATTCACCAAGGGATATTTCCTTCAACTCCTGATGAAGAATAGGTGTAAGGTTATGTTTATCAGCAATTATCTCTGCCGTTTGACGAGCGCGACGTAAATCACTGGAACAGATATGATTAAAACGGATACAGCTTAGCTCTTCCCTTAAGCGGTTCGCTTGCATAACTCCTTCTTGGCTGATAGGTAAATCAATCTGACCTATAAATCTTTTGCCGCCTTTTGACTCTATCGACCATGTCGGATTAAATAAATATATCTTTGTTCCATTTAAAAACCCCTCAAAACTTATAAAATTATTTTTTCTAATGGAAGAGAAATGGCTTTTTCTATCTCACGCTTAATATTTTCTGCTTGGCTCAACCTTCTTGTGACTGCTTCTAAGGCGAGTGGTTCTGAGGCATACTTATGACTAGTCTCCCTAAGTCTTCGCTCTAAGGATATAATTTTATCTTCTTTAACCAATTTATCAGCTAGGTATACAATTGAAGCTTCACTAAAGACCTGCTCGCTATTTACAGGTAGATCCATATGAATGGCCACAATCTCTGCAACCTCCGGGTAGCCTAACCTCCTCAAGCGCTCTGCCCCAACCTGGGCATGATTTTTTTCACCCCTTGCTAGATCGTGTAATAGGGCAGCAGACAAGACTAGCCCATGATTAAGGGTGTAGCCTGCCCCTGCTAAAGAATTTGCTATCCTTCTGCCACCTGGGCAACGGTTTGGCAATGGCGTTGTACCTGCTCAGGAACCTCCCAATTATCAAGTAGCCTATGGCACTCATGTACAGACGGGATAACATAGCCGCTGACACTTTCACGAACCCTTTGATAGTCCAGAGGTGTATCCATATCTTGAAGAACCCCCTGGTCTTCCACCTCAATATCCAACACATCTGCCTCATATTCTTGCAGCAAAGACCTCAGCCCCCCTTCTTTGTCCCAGGAAAGTATAGTGTCTCTATAAGCAGTTGAGATAAGTGGCGGGTGTCCACGCTCTCCATTTAAACATGGGTATATAATTCCGGCAGAATTGCTGCGGTAAGCTGTTATAAGGGCTGTAATAGTTTTAGGTAGAACCAGGGGTATATCCCCTGGCAGAAAAAAGAAAGCTTCAATGGACGGTTCAATTATCCTTATCCCGGCCTTAACTGACGAGAACATTCCTTCGGAGTAATTGTTATTAGCAATAATATTAACTTTTAACGGCTTTAGAATTGGCAGAAGTTCATTGGACTTATATCCAACCACTACATTTATGTTATTTATGCCGGCTGACTCAAACATCCTCACAGACTTTTCAATTACCGAAGTATTGCCTAGTGGTAATAGTGGCTTAAAAGACCCCATGCGCGAAGAAAACCCTGCTGCTAAAATGATGGCCGCAATGTTTTCTGTGTTTTCATTAGCTTAGATCCGCACGAATTTTGATTAATTCTGCTGCAATGCTTACTGCAATTTCTTCCGGGGTCTCGGCAGCAATTTCTAAGCCTATTGGGCAGTAGACCCTTTTAAGATCCTGCTCAGTAAAGCCTTCCGACAAAAGGGAACGATAAAGGGTATCCCTCTTCCTCACACTACCAATCATACCGATGTAGCAGGCATTTGTCTTGAGGGCCTGGGCAAGGACAGTCTTGTCATGGGCATGGCCTCTGGTGACAATTACCAAATAGCTGTCCGGGTCAAATTTAAAGTCAGCAAATGCCTGTCCAAAGCTTTCTACAACCAGCACCTCGTCGGCTGTACCAAAACGTTCGCGATTAGCAAATTCCCTTCGATCATCTATTACAACCGTTCTAAAATCTATCAAACCTGTCAGTAAAGCCAGTTTTTGAGATACATGACCTGCTCCGAAAATATATACCGTGCCATAGGTACTGATTGGTTCCACCAGGAATCGTTGATTATCAAAGGTCAATACCTGGGGGTATCTGCCCTTGGCCTGACCAGCAAATAGCTTTAACAACTCATCCGGCCAAGAATATTCACTGCCATAGAAGGATCCGTCACTTTGAACTAAAAAGGATTGATAATTTTCCAATAAATAATTGGAGATAGGGGTTACCAAAACAGCCTTTTTCCTCTGTTCTATAGTGCTTATAATATTTCGATAGACATTAAGGAGAGTATTATTTGTGGCATCCATATATTCTATTAGCACTTCCAATCGTCCACCACAGATCATATCCATTTGCCCACCCTTACTGCCAGTAAGGTCATATTCTTTAATTAAAGCTCCTTTATTCTCGAAAAGTCCGGCAGCCAATTCTTGTACCATAGCCTCCACCTGACCTCCACCTATGGTGCCAAGGATAGTTTTGTCTTTTAATATTAGCATTTTCGCCCCCGCAGTACGTGGGGCAGACCCGGATTGTGTTAGAATTGTAGCCTGTACGAAGCTATTTCCCTGATCAAACAACTGCAACATTGAGTGGTACAAATTTTTCATAACATCTCACTCTTTCTTAAGTCTTTAATGGTTCTTTTAGCAGCGGTACTTTTTAATTGTTCCGATAAAATCAAAAGCTTAATACCTAAGCAGCCTTTTTTTTCTGAATGATAAACTGAGGGAATGGTATCTAGATTTCTTCGGATTGCATCAAATATGCTGCCATTTTCCCCGTGGTTCATAAAAATCCCAATGTTTAGAATATCCTTACCATTTTCATTAGATAAGCTGGCTTGATAATTTATTACTCCAGCAACACTAAAAAGAACCTCGTCTAACTCACCTATGGTTAATGGTCCAGCAGGCAGCTGATATACACCCCTAACTCGGCCTTTTACAGGTGATAGCCTTCTCAAAATGGAACCGCAATGGCAACGGTCTGGAATAAATCTGGCCAGGTCTCCTGTGCGATATCTTATTAATGGCATGCAACTCTGGTTAGGGTAGTAAAAACAACCTCCCCCTCTTCACCGTCTGGAACTGGCTCTCCATTAGTCGGGTTTATTATTTCAAAGTAAAGATCCGCTTCCCTCATGTGATAGCCTGCCAAGCCTGACATTCAACTCCACCACCTAGCCCCATCTCTGTCATGCCGTAGTGGCCATAGACCTGACAACCCCAGCTAAGCTTCAACTGACGGGTGATTGCCTGTGACACATAATCCGTACTTAAAAGAACGCTTTTTAATTGAGGCTGATATTTATTGATAGCCCCTCCCCAGTATCTTGCCAGGGATAGCACCTGGGTAGGTATCCCTACCAGGGCATTGACCTGTTCCTCCTGCATAATTTTCAGAGTCTTTTCCGGATCTTGCACAATTCCGTGGGGAATAGCTTTAACACGAAATCTTTCTAAAGCCCTCGCCAAGAGGTCTCCAACACTGCCAGGAAGCTGCCCTGGCAAGAGAATCAGGACTCTGTCTCCAGATCCTACCAGGGTTGACATGCCAATGTGGAAAAAATCAATGGTTAGCTCTTGGTCCTCCTTGGTAAAGAACAGTCTTTTTGGCTTCCCGGTGGTTCCTGAGCTTTGAAGGGTAACTACCCTGTTAATGTAATCCTGTGAAACACAAAGGAAATGTAATGGGTTATTTCTGACGTCTTCTGAAGTGGTAAAGGGCAATTGCAGCAGGTCTTCAAGCCTATTGAGCTTATTAGGGTATTTCGAGAGATTTTTACGATAATAGGTGCTGCGGTTAATCGCTAAATCTAGTGTTTCCCTAAGTTTTTTAAGTTGGTAGTCAATAAGGCTTTCCCTGGTTAAGGAGGCTTCCGAAACCCCAAGTCTACCAGCTATCCAGTTTTGCAGCGGTGTCTTTTCCAAGGGCTAGCCTCCTTCACCGATATAAGGGCTGGCCCTTGCTGTTGGTTAGGTTGTAGGCACAGAAGGTATCAGCCCTCCCTCGGGGGACATGACGTGGATGCAGCAATCCTTCAGCCTCTCTATATCCAGGTTCCAGGCATCCTGAAAGGCCATACCGGAGATACTGAAGGAATGGGTGCGGGTCCTTTCGATAAAGGAGTCCCAAAGGGAAAATGCTCCACCACCAGCACCCAAGGAAACCCCCAACTTTTCTGGTGCAGACCAATATTTAGCTACAAAATTTCTAGCCTTTGCCGCCCCCTCTTCGGCCTTTTCAACCTTTCCACAGCATCCCTCATGTTTTGTCCAGGGTCTTAATTCCCCCTCCGGCATCAGAATAAAATTACCATGAAAAGAGCAAAGGGCATTCTCACAACCCGGTGGCTTAAAGCTCTCCTTATTAATCAGTCCCTTGCTTTGAACTTCTATTTCCCTAATAACCTCCGGTATAGTAATGCGGTCATTATCTGCCGGCGGTTCTGGATAACGACCGAAATAACTTACCGGCTGAAAATGAACTCCCCTCACAGTTGGTAAATAATTAAGGGCTAGGTCAATAATGGCTCCAATATTATGCACGTTTACCCCAGGAACCAGGGTCGGTACCAGTACTACCCCAATATTGTATTCAACACATCTTTCAAGGGCTTTCTTTTTCAGATTTAATAGAGGCCTACCCCTTAATGATTTGTAAATATCATCCTCAGTCCCGTCAAACTGCAGGAAAATAGAAGTTAATCCAGCTATTTTACACTTTTTTACAAAGTCCGGGTCTTCTGCCAATCGAATACCATTGGTGTTCAGTTGAATGAAGTTGAAGCCAAGGGATTTGCCAAGCTTTATTATTTCCGGCAAGTCATCCCTAAGGCTAGGTTCCCCTCCTGAAAGTTGAATATTATAAGGGCCACCGGCCAGCAATACCCTCTCAAACCAACCCTTGATAACCTCAAGGTCCGGGTCAGGAAGCTTTTTGGTTCCGGCATCGGCAAAGCAGAAGGCACAGCCTAAATTGCACCTCTTTGTTATTTCTAATAACACCGTACAGCTGTGCTGTCTATGCTCAGAACATAGACCACAATCAAAGGGACACCCCCTTTGCACCTCTGTAAAAGACAGCTTGGGGCGGGAAGGTATCTTAGGCCTTGCCCATCCTTGGTAATCTATTGATTCTGGTGATCCCTTCCAGAGAATAGTTTCAAAGGAGCCATGCTCCGAACATTCTTTAACAAGGAAGACATCTCTTCCCTTAAGCTCCCTGCGGGCAGGAAGCCTTTTCATACATATTGGACAAATGCTTGATGTGTTACTTATTGTCCTATAGTTTTCCTTCATCATATCCGTACCTCGGTAGTATCAATTCCGTAGTTTGCCAATATTTCTTTCACCTTGTCATAGGTTGAACCTACTATATTGCCACAAGTCATAGAAACTATCTTGTATTGTAAATCATCACCTAAAATATCGGCACAGGTAATGCCGCCGTATTCTGTTCCCACCTGTTCTTTAAACCAATCCACCAGTTCGTTAACCATCAAATCAAATTTCTCATGGGGTTGTTCTTCAAGGGTACCCTTACCTGCATATAGCCCCAGCAAGCAAGCAGCACCCGTCAAAGCCCCACAGGTTTGGCCGGAAAACCCCATGCCACCGGCCAGTCCCGACATGGCTCTAATTAGTTCAATATCCTTTTTTCCTTGGGCCTCGAGACCCATTATTAATAGGAGCTGACTGCAGGAGAATCCCTGCTGGGACAATTCAAACATACGGAACATATCCTCGGACAAGCTGCCATCTCCTCTCCAGCAAGCTGTAATCATTCCTTATCCTTATGGGCTATTAACAGGAAGTAGCTGGCTTTGCCCCTTTGATGATAGCCTGTACCCAATTTACATCAAAAACACCAGATCCGGCTTGCTGCCAAAAATTATTCATTGAACCATAAGACATTATTAATTTGAAAACCAATTCCTTTAAAAGTTCAGAGTGATCCTGCCAATAACTCACCCTAAAGCCAGCCTTGCTAAGCTTAGCTTCCAATTCCAAACGAGTCCTGGCACCGGTGAGACAGCTGGCCAGGGGTAGTTTATGAAGCTCAGAGACAAAATCCTGGTTCCGAACATAAATATCAGTCACCACCAAGCAGCCTTTTTTCTTTAAAACCCGGTGGCATTCTTGTAAAGCCAAATCAGGATTTTCCATTACCGACAGGGTACATTCTGCAAAAATGCAATCCATAACACCCTGTTCGAAGGGTAAAGCTTCCCCCGCGGCCTGTAATATAGGCAGGTTCTCTGTTCTTTGTCGACCCTTAGCTAATAGAATCTCAGATGGATCTACACCCACTGCATTATAGTTATTTTTTGTTATCAGGTATTCGACAGTCGCTCCTGTCCCACAGCCAATATCTAGAATATTGACCCCTTGTGGCAATGCACATAGGTTTAAAGCCTGATCTGTCAGCCTAAAACCCCCTGGTCGGATACTGTCACCCGTTACTTGTCTGATGGCATTGCCTTCATATAATTTGCATGTTTTATTTGAGGACATATTTTCACCCGTCAAAGACATTATTTATCTTCCAAAGCCTTCTCAACCTCCAGCATCTTGCCGATAGCTAATTCTTCCGGAATGTACACTAATCCGCATTTAGGACATTTGAGCAATTCAATGGGAAATTTATTATTTAAATAAAAAACCTCAACCTTTCCCAGTTCCATAGGTATTTGACATTTCATACAAGCTATAGACTTAGCTTCTTTCTTGTCCTGTCCTTGGCTCATGAATTCACATCCTCATTAATTTCCATTCGATGAGAATAGGTGTTAAAAATCATATATCCCTCCGGCTGGGGCAGGTACTCAACCCAATAAGTTACACTTATTGGTCTATGGTAAGCCAGGTAATGACCATTTTCCTTGATTTGCATTTTTGTGCCGGTATTTTCGGCAAAATGAATAACCTTTTGTATGTCTTCAGTAAGAATCAGGCGATCCTCCATAAGCTGGCTTACTGATTCAGGGATGATTAGCTGTATACTTTCAAAGGCTTCCTTTTCTTCCAAAGTCTTCTCCCCCCAAACCTCCTTAAGCATTTTATTCTTCAGTCTGACCCTGTTTTCGCGTCGCTGGGAATAGCCGGGACCCYTTTTGCCGGGGCGTGAGGATCTGCCTGGCCGTAAATAACATCAAGGAGATGATAGGTCTTTTTACCATGGGCAGCAAAATTATCCCGACAGATGGCACAGTAAGCAACATAGTCCACTGGACTTTCACTAATACGCCGCTTAACCACCTGATCTGCTAATCCTTTGTTGGCAAACTGCATCATTCCACCGTAACCACAGCATTGGGTCTTGTCCTGACTGGTGGGCAGTTCTTCAAGCTGACAGCCAATTGGCCAATTATTTTTCTAACAACCCCATGTATATGTCCCTCATCCTACTGGTACAGGCATCATGAACAGCAACAATAAAGGGTCTTTGCATATCGTCAACCTTGGGCAAACCATATTCCAAATACACTTCCCATAGGGATACCAGTTCAATCTCGGGCAGGTATTTCTTAAAGGTTTGATGCAAGTGGAACAGGCCAAAATCATCCTTGGTTTTCCTAGGCTCCCCACTGCTCTTTGATCTGCTGCAATTCCGAAAAAACAAATCCATTTGTCCTGACCATTCAGCAGGCGCACCACAACATCTCATCATCAGCCTACACCCCCAGAAAGTTTCTGGGTTAAATAGGTATATGCCCTTTGTACATGTTCGGGAGCGGAAGCAGTTAGCTGGCAACCGGGATAAAAGGCATGGCTACTTGCATTACAGCCAGGCTGATGAAGGGTTAAGACACATTGTTCTCCATTGCTGAATTTCATATCTCTAATTGGAAAATCATGGGCCGATGGAGGCATTTTACCCTTCTTGACCATCTCCATACGGACCTCTTGACAAAGTTCACCCAGGTTTAGGCCCTCCGGGCAAACCTTCTGGCAAAGTCCACAAAGGCTGCAGGAATTAATCAGGATATTTGCCTCGTGCCTACCCTTAATCATTTTTAAATTATGGTTGATTTGCCTTATAAATTTTTTGGATACCCCTTAAAGTGGGTCATGTACTGGCATACCTTAACACATTCTAAACACTGACAATCCAAACATCTGCCAGCCTCCTGCATGGCTTCATGCTTGCTATAAAAACTCCTGCTGTTTCCCATTGGTACAGGTGGAACAGGTTTTACTCCCTGTGTACTGGTAAAAAGACGTGTTGGGTATGAACCTTCATTCTCACGGACAGCACTTAGAGAAACGCCCTGAAGGTAGCGGTCAATGGATATAGCCGCCCTTCTGCCATCTGAAAGGGATGTAATGGGCGAGTAGCTATACTCCCTTAGCAGGGTACCACCGGCAAAGACACCCTTCTGCCCGGTTTCATAGGTAACGGGATCTACCTTCAACTTCCCCTGTAAATCAAGGGGCAGCTCAAATTCATTAACCATCCTTCCGGTTCCCAGATAAATAGCACTAAATTCTTTATAGATTGATTTTAAAGAAATGTCTAATCCTACACTGGTATTTAGTTTAATAATCACTTCAAGTTGCTTTATTACTGCCAATTCTTCATCTATTATTTGTGGTGGTAAATCTACCTCGGGTATGGTTCGTATTCTTCCACCCAACCAGTTCCCCGACTCAAAGAGGGTAATCTGATACCCTTTTTTGCAAGCTCATAGGCAGCCGTTAGACCACTTAAGCCACTGCCTACAACCGCCACTCTTTCTTTCTTACTTTTTGGGGTTGAGATTTTAGGCGGATCAGCTTGAACCTGTAAAACACAGGCCTTCTCTAAGGCAGCTATGGACACGGCTCCTCCCACCTCCTGCCGTTTACAGGCCAGTTGGCAGGGATGATCACAGATACGACCAATAATGGCTGGAAAGGGAATAGACTTTCTATATATTTTTAATGCTTCAGCTAAGCGACCGGCCTTGATTTCTCGTATGAAACCCCTTACATCCATGTGAGCGGGACATGAGGTGGTGCACCCTGGTGGCTGCTCCTGAATACATTTCTCTTCAAATTCAAATATTCGTTTATGGTCCATGTTATCCACCCTTCAAACCTAAAACGAACTAAAAGCGCGAGACTGTTTAGTTCGTTTTAGGCAAGCCGTTATATCAGAAATTCAAATGTATTATTTTAGAATTCAGGGTTTTTTATGGGACGTTTAACAACAGGTATTTCTTTACCTTGGAGACCAGCCAGTACTTTTTCCGGTAGGGCTGGAAGTTGAGTAATACGTACGCCGCAAGCATTGTAGATGGCGTTGCAGATGGCTGCATGGGGAGCAGTCAAGGGCAGTTCTCCTACACCAGATGCACCGTGGGGGCCAAATTTACGTGGGAAATTCACATAAATTATATCCAGGTTATCCGGAACATCCTTGATATATGGGATGCCGCAAGCTGCCATGCTGGTATGCTTCTTCAAGTCCTCGAAGTCTTCGGTAAGTGCCAAGCCTATACCTTGGCTAAGCCGCCGTAAATTTGACCGTCGAGAACGGTTTGGTTAATAATTTCTCCCACATCAGCAGCTAGAGTCATATTTACAACTTGAACCTTGCCGGTCTTAGTATCCACTTCAACTTCAGCCAGGAAGATACCATACATATATGTGGCAAAGGGTTTACCTTGACCCTTTTCATCGCAAGCAGTGCAGTTATCTGCAGCTGTACTCCACTGACCAACATATTTTAACGGAATACCCTTAGCCACTGCCTCGTCATAGGTCAGATAGGTGCCGTCATCCTTCTTCAGTGCGTTCACCAATTGCTCGCAACCGTTAACGGCAGAATTACCAACAACAAGCTGAGAACGGCTACCGCCAGCAGGACCACCGGCAGGAGCTAAATTCATATCGTTCATAACCAATTTAATTTGATCCGGTTTAATACCCATAGGACGTAATGCTTCATGGGAGGTAGCCAGTAGACCCATGTCCGCACCCTGACCATGGTCTTGCCAGTTTGTGCTTACCTGAACCCTGCCGTCTGCCAGTAGTTCAACCAAACTTCAGCACCATCAACACCATCCAGTCCACAACCATAGGCACCCACGGATACACCTACGCCCCGCATTTTTTCCGGAGTTGAGAGCTTTTTAGCATTTTCTAAAGCTGCCTGGTATTTGGGACGAATAGCATCAATTAAGGCAGTCATGGAATATACCTCTGGCTCATGGCCTGAGGGATTGGTATCTCCGGGGCGATAAGCGTTAATATAGCGCAGTTCCAGCGGATCCATGCCTAACTTCTCGGCTAAAACATCCATTAAAGTCTCGGAGGCAAAGAAGCTCTGGGGTGAACCATAGGCCCGGAAGGCGGAACCCCAACCATGGTTGGTGCAAACTGTGTAGCCGACACCCTTAATATTGGGAATACCATAGCCGGCACCGATAAATTGAGCGCCACGCAGGTAAGCAGGTCACCGAATTCAGAGTAAGGACCGTGATCCACTGCCCAGTTGCTTTCCATGGCAATAATTTTACCGTCTTTGTTAGCGCCGTATTTTAAATCAACAAAGAAGGGAGACCTTTTGCCGGTGTAAGTAATCTGCTGATAGTAACTGAAATTCAGGAAGCAAGGCTTGCCTGTAGCCATGGTGGCAGCGCCAACCAGGGCTTCAATGGTGGGGCTAAACTTGTAGCCAAAGGTTCCACCCACACCAGGGAACTGGGATAGGAATAGGTTTTTGCCAGGCTCAAGTCCAAGACCTTCCCCAATCATAAGGGCATGCAGGTCTAGACCAATACTCTTGGATAAAATTTGTAAGTTTCCATTGGCATCATAGTAAGCAGCTGCCACGTCTGGCTCAATTGGTAGGTGGGGTTGACGTCCCACGAATAAATCTTCCATGGCTACAACAACATCTGCTTTTTCCATTAAAGGAGCAGTATCTTCACCCTTTTCGATGGGCTGCTTATAATATACATTGGGGGTTCCGGGATGAATTTCGATGGCATCAGGCTCCATGGCAGCAGGTGCACCCATATAAGCGGGCAGGATTTCCAGCTCAACCTTAACCTTTTCCACAGCAGCCTGGGCATTTGCTTCAGTATCGGCACATACGATGGCAATGGCATCGCCGAACTGGAATACCTTTTCGTCGCACAAAATGGGACGGTCGAAGCTATCACCCTTGTTGCTTGGGAAGTTTAAGCCATTGATTCGGTTTTTGCCTTTAATGTCTTTATGAGTAACAACCTTGTATACACCTGGCATATTTTCAGCTTCAGAGGTGTCGATGGACTGTATTTTGGCATGAGAAACCTGTGCCTGAACCAGTTTTAATTGCAGGGTGCCAGCGGGCATCTCCAGACCAAAATCAGAGCCATATTCAATGGTGCCTGTAACTTTACCAATGCCGGAGGGACGTGGATAGTCTGTACCAAGGATCTTCCATCAGCTGGCATTTGGAAGCTTAAATCTTCCACAGTAATCTCGCCGCGCATTAATTGGGCAGCAGCCATTACAGCATCTACGATGGGCTTGTATCCCGTGCAGCGGCAAACGTTTTTGTGCTTCTGGAACCAGGCCCGTACGTCTTCACGGGTGGGGTTTGGATTTTCATCTAAGAGAGCTTTAGCCGATACAATAAAACCGGGTGAGCAAAAACCACACTGGCTGCTCCGTATTTAACCCAGGCCATTTGTAAAGCGTGCAGGTTGGTGGGAGTACCAATTCCCTCAATGGTAGTAATTATTGAATCGTCGGGTAAGCGCTTCATCTTATAGGCGCAAGACAGGGTAACCTTGCCGTTTAAAATTACAGAGCAAGCACCACACTGGGCTTTACCGCAACCGACTTTGGTTCCGGTGAGATGTAGCTGTCCCCTCAGGACATCTACCAGCATGGCTTCCGGATCGGCAACCACAATTGAATTGACTCCGTTAATATTAAGCTTCTTTTTTATCAACTCGTACACTCCTTTTTGTTTTTATTTAAGGCTTTGAGCCTCAAATTTTTTTAAATACTTTTACCAAAACCACAGTCAGGATATCTGCATTCCTTACAGTTAACACAGAGTCCACCGTGACCTAGGGCCACGATATCCTTACGGGTTATTTCCTCACCGGCGAGAATCCGTGGGACCACCAGGTCAAAAATGCTGCTGCGGCTGTACATTACACAGCCAGGCAGACCTAAGACAGGAACATTTCCTATATAGCCACCATAAACATAGCCCCTGGTAATGTTGGTGCACCATAGGTTACAATGCGTCCTCCTGCCGCCCTGATACCGGCAGGAGTCAAATCATCGGGATCCACTGACATGCCTCCGGTAACTGTAATCATCTCAGCCCCCTCTCGAAGTAATTGGTTGATTGCATCAACAATCATATCTGTGCTGTCAGACACAAAAATTTGTTTGAAGACATAACTCCCCCAGGTTTCCATCTTTTTTGTGACTACAGGTCCGAATTTATCCTCTATGCGTCCGTGATAGACTTCACTTCCTGTTGTTACAACACCTACTTTAAAAGCTTTAAAGGGCTTAACTTCTAACAGAGGGTAGTTCATTCGACATATTGCTTCAATATTGCGAATTTTGTCGTCCTTAATAACTAAGGGGATGATTCTAGTTCCTGCCAGAATCTTATCCTTCTCAACTATTTGGTTAGTATGAATGGTTGCAAACATTACCTCTTCAAGCTCGTTAATACTATAAAGGGCCTCTGTGTTTACTTTAAGCAATCCCTTTTCCTTGGCCACTAGATTTACCTTGCCCTCCTTTGGTTCAGTAAGGGCTATACCACCTCCAGCAGCCGACCTGGCAATCCTTAGAGCTGCATCATCCTCGTGGATAAGCTCATTATTTATCTCCCATACATATAAGTTTTGTTTACCTATATCTAATAGCTTGGGAATGTCTTCAAAGGTTACTATATGTCCCTTCTTGAATGCCCGACCCTTAAATTTACCCGGGATAATTTGTGTAATATCATGGCAAAGGACCATTCCCACCGCTTCTTGAACCGATACCATTTTCATAAACCATCTCCCTTGTGTTAGGTCAAAATAAAAATACCAGGGTGCTGTGGATGGATAAACAGCACCCTGGTATTTTCACTGCCAAGGTTAATTACTGTACTCCTTTCCACAGGGGAGGCTTACCAATTTCTCAGTAAACCCTAACGGCCGGGAGATCTTAGCTGCAGCCTTAGATCTAGCGGCTCGGAGACAAAATATTAAGTTATATGCAACGCTTAACTAACTAAGTCTAATTTTTTAGCCAAGGAGGACACCCTCTCGTTCTCTATACCATAAATGACAATGACGGTCTCTTCAACTTCGATTTTCATTTTTATCGTAGTGCTTTTACCATCAAGTCCCATGTAATACAATAGATTATTATAATTATTCCGGTTTGTTTTTACTATTAAATTCCCGTCTTGGTTCAGCCCATACTCAAAGAAGTAAAGCTTGCAATTATAGTTGTTTTTAAATAATACCTTTTGTTTATCGGTAAATTGTTGCAACTCAACTCCTTCAAGCTGTTTTGCTAATATTTCAACTATTTCTAGCATTATTAAATACCCCCATATTAAACTTGATGACCTTGGCAACTGTCAGTCTGGGAATGAGTTAGACTTGCTAAACGAATAGCTGCCAGCATCCCAGGTTTTAGTAAATAGCCCTTACTACTTTCTCCGAGGAAGCAATATTTATTACTTGAGTGCTCTCGTATAAGCCTTCCAATTTGCCAGGTAGCTACCCCCTCGACTTCTATAAAGAGCTCAATTGGATAGCCTTCCTTCAAATCAATATTAACACCATCTATCCGGTACAAACCATTTTGGGCCAGATAAATTTTTCCTTCTATTCGTTTCTTAGATAGATAACTAACATCTTTATGAAGAATATTTATGTCGTCATAATAGCTTTCACTGAGGTTGACTAACCTGTCCAATTCAACCTGCTCCATCCCCTCCGCTTGCCCTCTAAAATTCCTTAACTCTAAAATTCTTTCCATACTAGCCTTAACCTTTTCCAGGTAACTTGCTAAGCTATTAGCCTCAGCATCCAACAAGTCTTTTACTTTAGCCATTTTATCACCTCAGCTTTGTTCATGAAAAAAATAAAGCCAGGATCTCTGCTAAGAAGCAGGCAGATCCTGGCATTTTTGGCCAAGTATTACCGTACTCCTTTCCACAGGGGAGGCTTACCAATTTCTCAGTAAACCCTAACGGCCGCAAGATCATAGCTATTGCCTTAGAGCAAACGGCTCGGAGTTATTTTGAATTAAGAAATATAATTGCAATAATCGTACCAAGGAAAAATGTTCATATTTATTACAATTATGATTCTATTTCTAGACAGTTGTTCCATTATGGAATTTATCTTGTTCCAAAAAGAGAAATTTGTTAGAAATTTTAGTAATCATTCAATTTAGGTGGTAATATATCCATTCTTAAATAAAAAGCATATTTTTATACTATACAGTTTTATTCTATGAGCGCAGTTAAATTCCTCTCTCCTAGTTAATACTTTGGGGAAAGTTAAAAACATTTAGTGGGTCATATATAGCTTTTATATAGTTAAGGATATTTGCATTTTTACCAAAGTAAGCTTCTTCATAATTTTTTAGAGGGCTGAAAGGAAAATTTATATATGAACCAGTGGTGATCCCTTTGAGAAAATCAAACTTATCTTGCACCCATAGTATATTTTCCGGTTTGAATGCCGGATCTTCCCATACAGACTGAATTCCCAATATATACTTTGCGTCTCTGTAGTAAAAGGCTGTATATTACCATTATTATTTTTTTGAATTTATTAAAAAATAATAATACTTTTATTTGCACACTACTGAATTGGTCTTAAAAACGATTACTAAATGTAACATTGAAATTTGATTTACCATATAATGTATTATTCTAAAGCAAAGGGGGATTTACACATGGGATACTCCTGTGGCGGCTCAGGATACGGAGGGTTTTATGATCCTGCATTTCTTATCTTTCTGATCCTTATTTTGTTACTCCTAAGTACACCCGTTGGTTACTATGGTGCTAGTTAATAATATTTCAAACTGCCGGCTGACCAAAATAACTAACCACATATATAGTGGCTAGTTATTTTTTATACTTGTAACAACTAATTCATATTTCCATACAATGTACTATCTACTAGCAAAGGGGGATTATAAATGGGTTTTTCATACGGTGGCGGAGGATGCGGAGGATCTTATGATCCTGCATTTCTTATCTTTCTAATCCTTATTCTGTTACTTCTAAGCACTCCATCAAGACCTTGTACTAGGGGTGAATAATCAGCTTTTTAATAGGAATATAGCTAACCATATTTGAAGTATGGTTAGCTATTTCTATGTCTATGGGCTATTATCTTCAAAAACTTTGCAAAATTAACTCATTGGCATTATTTTTGTCTGATATGAAGTATTTATGATATAATTAGAAATTGTTGGCTTCAACTAAATATTTCATGAAAGTTGGTATTTAATGCTTAGTACACAAGGATTATCCCTTCGTTTTGGAAAACGGGCCCTCTTTGAAGATGTTAATATTAAATTTACACCTGGAAACTGTTACGGACTCATCGGTGCCAATGGAGCAGGTAAATCAACATTTCTAAAGATATTGGCGGGGGAAATAGAACCCAGCTCAGGCTCAGTAATTATTACTCCCGGGGAACGCATAGCAGTTCTAAAGCAGGATCATTTTGAATTTGATGAGTATGAAACCTTAAAGGTTGTTATTATGGGACATGCCCGGCTTTATTCTATAATGGAAGAAAAGGATACCCTTTATGCAAAGCCCGACTTTTCAGAAGAAGATGGCATCAGAGCCTCTGAATTGGAATGTGAATTTGCGGAGCTAAACGGCTGGGATGCAGAAACCGAAGCCGCCCGTTTATTAAACGGTCTGGGCATTAACGAAGAACTTCATTATAAGACCATGAAGGAATTGAGCGGGGTTGAAAAACTAAAAGTCTTGCTGGCCAGGGCCTTATTTGGCAATCCGGATATACTATTGTTAGATGAACCAACCAACCACCTTGATCTGGAAGCCATTTCCTGGCTGGAAAATTTCCTTTATGAATTTAAAAATACTATTATCGTTGTTTCCCACGACCGTTACTTCCTAAACAAGGTTTGTACCCATATTGCAGATATTGATTTTGGCAATATTCAATTGTATGTAGGTAATTATGATTTTTGGCTTGAATCAAGTCAGTTGGCCCTGCAATTAGCCAAGGATGCCAACAAGAAAAAAGAGGAAAAAATCAAGGACCTGCAACAATTTATTGAGAGATTTAGCTCTAACGCTTCCAAGGCCAAACAGGCTACTTCAAGGAAAAGACAATTGGAAAAGTTAACCCTAGAGGATATCAAGCCTTCTTCCCGCAAATATCCCTATATTGATTTTAAGCCGGATCGGGAGGCCGGTGACCAAATCCTTAATATAGAGAGTTTAAGTGTTACAATAGATGGCGAAAAAATATTAAAGGACGTAAGCCTTACTGTAAATAAAGGTGATAAGATTGCCTTTGTGGGTCCAATGGCCCGGCAAAAACGACACTTTTTCAGGTATTAATGGGCGAAATAACTGCAGATAGTGATAATTGCTTTAAGTGGGGCATATCCACTACCCAGGCTTACTTCCCAAAGGATAACACTGGTTATTTCAATACTGATTTAAATCTGGTTGACTGGCTTCGTCAATTTTCCAGGGACCAGGAAGAGACCTTCGTGAGGGGCTTTTTAGGCAGAATGCTTTTTTCGGGAGAAGAAACTCAGAAAAGTGCTAGGTTACTCTCCGGTGGGGAGAAGGTACGCTGTATGCTGGCAAGAATGATGCTAAGCGGAGCAAATGTGTTATTATTTGACGAGCCTACCAACCACCTGGATTTGGAGTCTATCACTGCCCTTAATAATGGTTTGATTAAGTCCGACAATACAATCCTTTTTGTATCCCAAGATCATCAGTTTGTACAGACCATAGCAAACCGAATTATAGAGATTACACCAAAGGGTCTTATAGATCGCGAAATGTCCTATGATGAATATCTAGAAAATGAAGACGTTAAAAAACAGCAACTTACTTTCTATGAAAACTAATACGAATAAATGGAAGGGTTTATGCCTATTAGGCCTTACCCTTCCATTTATTGTTCTAATGGGCTAAGAAAATTATACCAAACAGCATGGATGAGACAATTAAAATAATAGGGTGAATGTCCAGCCAAAATATGGCTAACAGGCAATGGCCAAAATAATCCAAGTGACTGGGATAGGAAAAGAGTTGAATCCCGTATCCCAAACTGTTTGTATAAGTAGTGCAACCACCACGGGACGAACTGCCTTTAGTGCACCAACCATTTGTGGAGCATCCTTATACTTGAAATATAGACTTGCCAGACCAACCATAGCCAGGGCCGTTGGTAGCACTGTTCCTATTATTGCAGAGGTGGCACCTGCAATTCCGGCAATTTTATAACCCACGTAGGCTGACATTTTAGTGGCTATGGGACCAGGCAAAGCATTTCCCATGGCCAGTGAGTCCGTAAACTCTTCAATTGTCAGCCATTTATAATTATCAACCACCTCATGTCGAATTAAGGGTATTACAGAGGGGCCACCTCCAAAGCCAAAGATATTAGCCTTGGCAAAGGCGACAAATAACTGCCACAGTGCTAAATAGAGAGGTACAGCTACTGCCGCTGCAGCAACGGCTGCCTGAGCTTTTTCTTTAGTAGGAGCTCCGATATCCATTGGTTTAGAATCCATTAAAAGCACACCTTTCTTATTGGTATACGGTATACCAATGTTGGGTAATTTAAATTACGTTATAAACAGCCTTTAAAGTTTACTTTTTTGAATTGCAATTTCATTGAAATAAGCTCGTCTAGAGTTATCTATATGCTCCCTGGCAATCCTTTCAGCTAAGGCTCCATCTCTAATTTTAATGGCTTCTACCAACTGGCGATGCTCCCTTGTAGCTTCCTCAACACGACCTGGATGGCAGTAACCAACCCTGGTATACCTGGTGATATGATCTACTAAGGTTGTAATCATACCGTATAAACGATTGCTATCTGCAGCCCGGTAAATTAAATCATTATAATCCTGATGAATTTTTTCAAGTTTTTCAAAGTATTTATCCTTTGACAGCTCCTCAATTGCTTCAATATATTTGATTAGTTGTTGTAGCTGGACTTCAGTTATTTTTTCAGCTGCCATGCGTGCAGCTAAACCTTCCAGTACAGCCCTGATTCTATATATATCTAATACTTCGGAATCTGTTACTTGGGATACCACACAACCTACCCTGGGGAGATGGGCCACTAAACCCTCTAACTCTAACATACGTATAGCTTCCCTTACCGGTGTTCTGCTCACCCAAGCTGCTCGGCCAACTTACGCTCCACCAAACGATCCCCAGGCTTTAGCAGACCTTTTATCATTGCCTGGCGTAATCGCTCATATACCTTTTCCCTTATCTGAGGATAGGGCTCATTTTCAATGGGCTGTAGACAGTTTTCTACCATATTTTCACTCCCTTTATGGTGTACTGGTATACCAGTATATTCGATGGCCTATGTAATATTCCTTCATAAAATAAATATTTTTTATTGGGTGGAGCTTAGCTTGTTGTTCACTAGTGTATATTATTATAATTAAAACTGCTAGATCCCTTCTGAATCTAGCAGCTTATTATTTGATCTGTTTCTTTGCTAGCAATATTGTAGTTCTTTCTTTTCCCCATCAACAAAGTTAAATACCTCATCTAATTCCTCACCTGTAAAATCCCAGGCAACATTATGGGGCGGCACAGGCTCTTCAAAGAATTCTGGCAGCCTGTCAGCGGCCTTGTTGATACCAGCTGCTTCATTAAATTTTCGTTCAACACCCAGGACATATTTGCCCAATTCTATTATGTCATCCTCTGTGGTGTTGGGACCTATTCTAGCGTCAATAAGATCTATCATGGCCTGATAGACCTCTGGCTTATCTAATAGGCTAAAGGCTACAAAAAGGCATAGGCCAGCGCTGTCTATAGCTGCTGTGGCGATTTGCAAATCCCTGGATAGTTTAATGTTTCCCTCTTTAACCAAAGGATCAATATGGCCGCCAACCTTTAAGACATTATGGGTAACGGAGTAACCGGCTGTATGGTCAGCACCCATGGGTGTAGTTGCATAGGTTACCCCGATCCCCTTTACAGCCCTTGGATCGTAGGCTGGGATGGCCTGGTTTTTACAACTGCTACCCTATCAACACCGAAGCTTTGCCGGTAAAGGCAGCTCCGTTGCCAATAATTCGCCCAAGATAGCTTCCCTTTCCGATTTCCCTAAGCAGTCCCAACATTCCCTGCCCATCCCCAAAGGGTATGATGCCACCTTCCATAGCTGTTGAAATGGCAACCGCTGTTTCTATGGTATCAATCCCGATATCATCACAGATACGATCGGCCTGGGCGATAATATCTAAATCATCCACCATACATACCGCGCCAAAGCCCCATATCGTTTCATACTCAAAGCCGGCAGTAACAAAATTACCATCTTTGTCATTATAAACCTGGGAACAGCTGATTACGCAGCCTGCATGGCAATTATGGGTAGGCTTGCCCTTACGGTCCACTATATACTCATACATCGTCTCCCCACTGATCTTGTTAGCACCTTCAAAACGACCCATTCTGAAGTTTTAGTGGGCAACCCGCCGGCCTCATTAAGTATGTTTACCAAAACGTTAGTACCATAGGTTGGCAGTCCTTGTCCTGTTACAGGATGTTCCTTTAAACCTTTAGCAAATATTCGGGCTGCATCCATGAATTTGTTTTTATCGGTAATAGGCACACCTGGCCCGCCTTGATCATCTATGGTGATATACTTTATTTTTTTAGAGCTCATAACCGCTCCAAGCCCACCCCGTCCTGCACTGCGGATATAGCCATGGTAATCTTTGATTGAAATATTGGCGGCAGACATTTTGTATTCGCCCGCTTGTCCAATTGTGATAACACCTATTCTATCACCAAACTTTTTTGACAACTTATCTATAACCTCATAATTTCCTTTACCTACAAGCTCTGTTTCTTCCTGAATTTTTACTCCACTAATATCAACATGCAGGCTGTAAAATGTATTATCATCAGGCTTTCCTTCAATTATAAGAGCTTTAATTCCTAGCTTGGCAAGTTTCTGGGCGGCTGATCCACCAGAATTACTCTCCTTTATTCCTCCTGTTAATGGACTCTTAGAACCCACAGACATACGTCCAGAGTTTGCTGCAGCTGTACCGGTTAACAAACCTGGAGCAAATACTAACTTATTTTTCTTTCCTAAGGGGTGGCAGGTTGGTTCTACTTCCTCAGCTATTATAGTTGAGGTTAAAGCCCTCCCACCCAGCTTATGCCATTTTTCAGGAACACCTTCACTGGTCACTGTTAATTTAGTCATATTAACCCGGTAAATCTTCATACACATCACCTTTTTTCTAATTTTTCTTATTATTTGTATCTATGCACCCTTTATTCTAGGTAATCTCCTTATAGTAGTTTATTAAAAATTAAAGTAGGTCTTAGGCAGTATATTACTAATGCCTAAGGCCTACTTTAATTTACTCATGCCGATAATCCAGGATTTTTTGTGATAATCCTTGTAAATACCTTTACCATATACTCATCAAATTGACTTCCTGCATGCCTTTGCAATTCAACCAGTGCCTGTTCCATAGGCATTCCTTTCCGGTAAGAACGATCTGAAGTCATAGCATCCCAGGCATCCGCAACTGAAACAATACGAGCTTCAAAGGGAATATTTTCACCCATTATACCAGTGGGATAACCCTTACCATCCATTCTTTCATGGTGATAGTGTATGATCGAGCTGGTACTCTGTAAAAAATCTACCGGCTGTAATATTGCCAGACCAATGACGGGATGTTTCTTGATCTTTTCATATTCATCCTCTTCCAGTTTACCGTTTTTATTTAAGATCGCTTCCGGGACTCCTATTTTACCGATATCATGCAGTAATGCCCCATATTCAATACTTTGAATTTCCTGATTACTAAGTTTTAGCCCTCTGGCAAGGGAAACAGCCAGCTTTGCCACATTTTTAGAGTGATTGCGGGTGTATTTGTCCTTGGCATCAATTGCTGTAACCAATGCTTCAATGGTTTTTAAAAAAACTTCTTTCTTACCATTTTCTAATTTTAAAAGGGTATTATGCAGTACCAATGCTGCCTGGTTAGCAAAGACAGAAATAGTAGCAATATCCTGGGGTAAGTAATTTGCCAAATGCTCCTGATCCCCAGAATTCTTCCTATGCATTAATACTAAAATTCCTATAGCCTTTCTTTCTACTATCAGTGGTACAGAAATAAAGGATAGTAGCTCAGGATCTGCCTTGAGCATCTCTCGGAAACAGCTACTGGTATTGTTTAATGAAATTACATCCTTTACTGCCCCAGACTTCCTTATAAATTCAGCTTTATCAAGAATGCTCTGAAATTGGCCGTCGCTTAGATCTCCTCGAACCAGCATAATCCTAGCTTCCTTGGTAAAATGATCCGTTAATAATACGCCACCGGCTTCACTCTTTGTAATTTGAATAGCCAAATCTAAAATCGCTGCTAGAGTACTGTCCATGTCATTGTTTTTAATCAGTGTTATTAAGACTTCATTTATAAACTGCATTTCACGAAGCCTTTTTATTAGTTCAGATTTATTGGTGTTGGAGTAAAAACTAGCATTTACTGCGTTTAGTATTCCAGTTTGCAAAGACATTTCGGCACCTCTTTTTTCTCATGTGTTGTATTTCCCTTAAAATATTTTGGCTTAACCCACATTAGCTAGTTAAAATATACCAACTTATAGGGTAATGATAATGATAATCTTTATCGCTGTCAAGTTAAATATTTCACACTCCTAACAAAACTAACCCCCTAAATTAATTCTGGAGGGTTAGTTAATGTCGAAGTATTTACTCCGACATTTCAAAATTGAAAGTGGACCTATTATATCATCCTGTATATTTGATTAGTCATCCAACATTATTAAGGTGAATAGACTACAGTTACCTCATTTGAATTTTGGTTCCAGTATACACTGCACCCCATGTTTTCAGCTATGAACCTAATTGGGAGCATAATTCTCCCCGGTTCGACGACAATAGGCTTTACCTTTGTGTTGCTGGAGTCAATTAGCCTAGCTTGGCCATTTACACTAGCTGTGTTATTTCCGATCCATAGTTCTATTACATTATTCTTCATGGTTATAGTAACCTTTTGCTGAGGATTATCCCAGGCTGCTTTGGCTCCAAAAGCCTCTGCCACATAACGTATAGGTAGGTAAGTTCGGGAGTCTCTAATGATTGGTTCGGTATCCATTGTTTTTTGCTTGCTATTAACATAATATGTGTTTTGACCTATTATCAGGCTGATGATTGTGTCTTGGTCACCAGTGGTGGCATTAGCTTCATTAGAGTAGGGTGACTCACCTGCGTTATTATATGCCCTCACCCTATAGGAGTATTTGATTTTATTAGCTAAGCTGCTATCAGTATAAGCTGTAACATTTGGACCAAGGGTCTTGATTTCCTTATAACCTTCACCCGGTCTTTTTCTCTCAATTTTAAAACCTGTTTCGTTTTTGGAATTATCTAACCAGGTCAGGGTAATTTGCAAAGGCGTCACAGTCTCGGCGGTCAATTTAGACGGTGCGACAGGGATACTACCCATAATGGCGCTTACCTCGTTGGAGAAGGACGAATTAATTTCGGAATTATAAGCCTTACTCTATAGAAGTGCTTGGTGTTATTGTAAGGCTCAGAATCTATATAAGAGGTAGCATCCTCTTTAACCTTTGCTATTTCCGAATAGCTACTGTCTAAAGTTTTTCTTTCAATAATAAAACCTGTTTCATTTTTTGAATTATCTTTCCAGGTCAGCTTAATCTGTGATGCATCAAGATCAACTTCCGCCCGCAAATTAGTTGGTGCCGTAATTTTAGGCAGTTCGTCCTGTTTTGCCCAGATCGGATTGGTCATAAGACAAAAGGATATTACAACTAGTAATAGGAATGCAATTTTTTCATCTTAACCCCCCTTTAACAAAAGTTGTAACCTATATAAAAACAAAAAACCTCTCTAAGAAATCGTAATTTCTCAGAAGGTTTCACCCACAGAAGTTCCCTCAGCTTTTTTATAAAAGTTGACTACTCATATCCGTATACCCGGTCAAAGCTTCTTTTCTTTAATAGTTAGACGATTATCAAGCTTTAGAATATCATCCCAAATAGCATTAACAGATTTGTTTAATTGCGTAACGTCCTTCTGTAGCTTCCTCTGACCTTTTTCTAAGTTAATTTGACCCCGTCTTAAGTCAAGTATGCCCTGCTCCAGGTTATCCATCCGCTCATTTGTGGACTGTAGCCCTTCTTCAAGGGAACGTTGTCCTTCTTCAAGGGATTTTTGCCCTTCTTCAAGGGACCTTTGTCCCTTTTCAATTGTATCGAGCTTTTCATTTATTGGCTTTAATTCCTGCCGTAATTCCTTACGAACTGTCTGCATTTCTTCCTTAATGATCCCTCTAAGCAACTCGGCAATTTCGTTATTCTGCATATTATTCTCCCCCCCATTTCCTTAGGCTTCACTTCATCAATTAAGACCTTCTAATGTAATTATAGTATAAAATTACATAGAACTGGGGGAAATTCATAATTGTCTGTTCACCATTTTGGAGCATGTCCACCACTAATTTACTGCATAACCTCAGCAACAGGTCCAAATTTGGTGGCTTTTTTCAATACAGAAGTCCAAGGCTGCTAATAATGAGAAACCAAAGTTTCCTGCCAGTAATATCTCTAAATCAGGCGTTTACTTATCACCTGTTCTATGGCTTTGCTGACTTCCTGACTGTTTAGCTCACCTAGCCACCGATGTAAAACATTGCCCTGACCGTCCAGCAGAACCAGTGCCGGAGGAATTTGCACTTTCATATCCTGGGATATTTTCTTTAATTGATCGTATTCAGTCTCACTATAAAGGGAAGTATCAATCCAGGCAAAATTAACTTGATCACGGTATTTCTTTTCTAGTTGCTGCACCACCGACCGGTGGCGGGATAAGTACTCCTTAGTACTGGGTCAGCAGTCCGATTACATCACCCCATTTTTACCAGTATGTCCAGGCATTGTGACCAGTACAATACCCCTGTGTGGCTATATCACCGCTGGGTGCTGCTGGTTTAATGGTAAGTGAATATTGATATAATTATACCATGTCATATATGGAGGTGCAGTATTAGTCTCCTGATTATATATTACTGTCCCATAATCAATCTTGTGTTTGTCCAATTAGTCATTAACACTTCTTTAAGTATCCGGTTGAATAAAATACTCAAATTCCAGCATTGGCTGGAATTTGAGTATTTAAACTTACATCTGCTCACAAACCTTATCTTGCTTAACAAGGGCAATGGCAACATTATTCCTCGCTGTGTCGTAAACATTGAACATATATTGGGCACGACGGGGATTTGAATAAACCTTCCAATACCTGCACATAAGACATGCTTTACCCTTATGTTTAATAAAGCCTTCCACATCCTCAACTGGTATACCTAAAAATATACCGACCTCATGGGGGCAAAGCTCAGTAAACCTCGTCTTTAACACTTGCAGCTTCTGCTCCAGGGACATTGCTTCTTCATAACCCATGTTAGCCAGCACCTGCAGGCTACGCCTGTTGCTGACGTACCAATTGAGCATTTTCGTCCTATAGAATAGTACTAGCAAACTGCCATCTCCTTCTTTCAGCTCAAAATATTGCAGGTTTAGCTTTAGGGAGATCTCTTTTTGTATTGTTTCCATAGGTTTAGGGTATCTTTTCCTCTGTTATTAAAAGAAATAAGGGACGATGGTTTTTTGTCTTTTAAAGTTGGCGCGGCCCGAAAAGCTATAACTGACAAAATATATTCTTTTCCCTCCAACCTGTTTAAGGCCTCAAAAAACTTGACCTTAAGCCCTTTATCCAGCAATACCAACACTCCTCATTCTGCCTATTTGCCATTATATCGACTAATTATATGATATTGATTATCATTATCATTGTCAATATAAAAGTATTTGTCCAAAAGAGGTAAATGCTGGCAGCTAATATATCTCCTCTTCAAAAACAAGAAACCCTTTTCAAGATTGATATTTCTTAAAAGGGTTCACCCGCAGAACTTCCTTTCAGGTTTTTGTAGTAAGAAAATAATATCTATCTTAAGTCGCCCCCTCCACGCTCCTTTACCTTGATCTCCTCTGCGCACTTACGGCACATGAATTTACCGTTGTCACTTGGCTGGCGACAGATGATGCATTTTACTTTTCGTGTAAACTTCCTGTCATTCACCCCTTTGATAAACTCTGGTTTAAGCAAGTAAAACCGCCTCCTCGGACCAAACTGAGCCAAACCAACATTATTGTTAGCTATCGGATAGCCTCCGTTATTCCCGTGATACTGGATGATGTTAGCATTTTAAAGGGTTTTCCGTGCTTTTTGCATAGCTTCTTGACACTTACGCAGGCATTATGGCTATTACAATCCACAGGACAGAGCACCAAATCACTTCTTTTTATTTTATTGTCAAGGACTCTTTCTCCGCCCTTCATGTATCCATCCAGGTAATCAAATTCCCCACCCTTTTGTTCAATTAAATCCTTATAAGCTGATTTAATTTTGTTATGCCCCCAACAATTAGTATCCTTTTTGAACAAAGTTCGAAGTTTGTACAGTCCTTACTGCAGTTTTCAAATTCATCTGCTTTGTACTGCTGGGAGTAATATTGATCTTTTATTTCTCTTAATTTACATTGCAACTGGTCAATGATAAACAGTAGTTTTAGATTTTCATCCTCCAGACCTTTAACCTTAGCCTCATACTCACTCAAGTCCTCATCAACAGTATCCAGGATGGTCTTTAATTCTTCATTTTCTTGTTGCAGCTTCCGCTTTTCCTGTTCCCAGGAGCTATGGCTTGAGGGGTTGTTTGCTTTTGCCATTTCAAAGAGATTTAAGCAGTGACCTATCACAGGACAACAATGTCCAAGGTCACTCTCCCACAGCCGCAGTAGGTTATAGGTTTCTTCAAAGGAACTAGCTTTGGTTGTCTGTGATAGCATAGATATCATCTCCTTATACTGGTATGAGTCTGCCTTATGTACAAACTTCAATCTTCAGGTCAATTCCTATTCTCTTAACTATTCTGTAATTCCAGCTTAATCATTTCAGCCTCGTTTTTTCTTACTAATAGGTGATAACCCTGATTTTAATTTCAATGGGATCCCCTAATGGCGCAAACTTTTTTACTTCTACCGACACTCCTGGCACCACGCCCATGTCAATGAGACGTCGATGAACCTGACCCTTGCCATTCACTGCTAATACCGTACCAATTTCACCTGGCCGCATCTGTCCCAAGGTTTTGACCATGAGAATACCTCCAATGGATAATCAATAATGATAATCATTATCATTAACTGGTTATATTTTAATGTAAATAACTGTGTTGGTCAACCCTATTTAGTAAAAAAATTCCCGGCAAGTCTAATACTGACTTAACCGGGGATTGCATGACCAAGCTGTAATATTTATGAAGGTGATACTTGTTTTTCCGCAATCAAATCTTCCAAGCGCTCCTTCTGCCTCATTAATTCCTCCAGTTGAATATCCCCTGCCTCTAACCTGGGGGCCTCCAGTAAGTATTTATTTTATCCTTATTTTCGGTAATTACTTTATAGCCCAATATGCCGGTTACCAGGCCTACTCCTAGGCCAATCCAAAAGTCTGCTTTATTAAACATATTTTGACCTCCATATCCTTTTATAAGGTTGCACATTTATTGTTGTATTTTGGCCAGCCAAAGACGATCTCTATAAAATTTAAGAACCAGGTGACAAACATACCCATCAAGGCCCTATCGTTCCAGGGAGAAGATGCTGAAAAGGCCGGCCAGGTATCCAGGTGCAGCGACTTGTTCCCGCAATTAACCATATCCCGGTGGCTCAAAACAGTATAGCCTGTAATCCCCGCCGCCAGGTATTCCAGATGATTTACCCTTTTATCGGGTTCCTCCACCCGGCTTTCATTACTTCTTCTAAAGCCATAGGCGGCTAAGAGAGAGGCCCCTGCCAGCAGAGACCAAAATAGGTCCTTTTTATTAATATCGGGGTTAGGGTATAGACTACTTTTATTAACTTTGTCTTGTGTAGCTATGGTGTTTAGGATTGCCACCTGATCAACTAGTTCAGGCTCATAACAGATCAGCATTGTTTTAAGGACATGGTTAATACCCACCTGGGTAACACCCGGCAATACCTTCAGCGTTGCACCGAGGTTGTCCAATTCAACATTTTGTGTAATCAATAATCGCAACCTTCCGGGTAAGGAGTGCCTGATTTCATAACCTTTACCACTCATCTGCCGTTCCCCTTTATCAGTATCCTGGTGCTGTTCAACACTACACCGATGGTGGCCATATTGTGGATTAGGGCAGATACCAGGGGATTTATTTTCCCCATGGCCCCAAGTAAAATGGCTGCTGTATTAATAGTAATGGTGGCAGCAAAATTCTGCCGAATGATACCCATGGTCTGTTTAGCCAGACTTAAAGTCTCGGGCACCGACAAGGGATCATCCACATTGATGGTTATATCCGCCGCCTCCACCGCAACATCTGTCCTGCTGCCCCCCATAGCCACACCAACATCGGCAAATGCCAGGGCCGGGGCATCGTTAATTCCATCACCTATCATCATCACCTGGGAGCCGCGCTGCATCCTTGCTACCAGCAGTGCCTTGTCCTGGGGCATAACTTCCGCCTGATAGGAGTCAATACCAAGATTACTGGCTATTTGCATGGCTACCTTTTTACTATCACCCGTCAGCATTACCACTTCATCAATGCCTAAGCGCCTCAGCTTATTAATTGATTTTTCATTTTTGGTCTGATGGGATCGCTAATAGCTAAAACACCCAGAACCTGTCCTTTCCTGGCTACATAAACCACATTACGCCCTTGCTCCCTGTGCTTTGCCTCTATAGTTTGAAATATTTCATTACTTACCTTGCTTTCATTCATAAAGCAGAGCTGCCCACCAATACCAGTCCACCCTCAATAGCCTCAGTCTGAGGTAAATATGCTTTAATCCCCCTGCCAACAATTGTCTCTGTGCTGTCGTGGGGGGGATTTGCCACCCCGCCTCTTTTACACGGGATAGGATAGCGGTAGCTAAGGGATGGGTTGAGTGGTATTCTGCCGCAGCCGCCAAGAGCAAAACTTCTTGCTCGTTGGCATCTCCGGTTGTTTCCACCTCCACCACCACAGCCTTCCGGCGGTAATTGTGCCGGTTTTATCCAACACTACCGTGTCGATGTTGGATAGGGATTCAACATAGTTGCCCCCTTTGATCAGCACTCCCCTACTGGCTGCCCGTCCTATGGCAGCAGAAATAGCTGTAGAGGTTGATAGCTTTAAGCCGCAGGAATAATCAATAAAAAGCATATTTAACACACGCTGCCAATCCTTAGTTACCCCGTATACCAAACCAGCAGTTACAAAGGATAGGGGTACCAGCATGGTGGATATCTTATCCGCAAAGCTTTGAACAGGCGCCTTTCTGGTATGTGCCTCTTCAACCAGATGAACAATCCTGGATAGGGCTGTCTGATCGCCAACCTTTTCGACTAGAATTCTTAAAAACCCACTTTTTACAATGGTGCCGGCATACACCACATCATCGTTCGTCTTTTCCACAGGCATATACTCACCTGTAATGGAGGATTGGTCTACCGAAGCTTTGCCCTCAGTTACCCTTCCATCAACGGAAATCTTTTCTCCTGTATGTACACAAACACTATCACCAATCTGCAAAGATTCAACGGGAACCTTTACTTCTCGTCCCTCGGCATCAATTTTCCAGGCCATCTGCTGATCCAGTTTTAGCATCCTAGAAATGTGGCTGCGAGTTTTTTCAGCGGTATAGACAGTCAGCAGCTCTGCGGCATTAGATAGCATAATAATGGTCAAGCTGGATTCAGGCCTTCCTCCCAGGACTGAGGCAACAACAGCGGTTGCTGTCAGGGTGTCAGCATTTGGTCTTAAATCTGTAAATAAACTCTTCAGTCCGCTCATCAGAAAATTTCTAGAAATAATTAATACCAGGGCGCTTCTAGCAGCATACATTCCACAAAAGGCTGCCGGGCTTATCCTTTTAACCAGCTCCAATCCAGCTAAGCTTACTGCAGAAGTCAGCAAGCCATTCATGTTTTTGGATATTTCTTCTTTGAGTTCAGCATTACCTGGGACATTCTCCCTAGGGCTGATCCTGAATGCTTTTAAATACTTAACTACAAGTCCGGCTGATTTTGAAGTCATGCAGGCCACCTGTAGTATTCCTTGGTCATTTATATAGGCACTAACCACGTCCGGCAAGGACCTAAGCTTGGCTTCCAAAAGGGATTTCTGTGGCTTTGTTAATCCTCCACTTACTTTGATACATAACTTCGTATACTTCATTTAGTTACCTTCCATGAATTAGTGGGCTTTCTTCAGAAGATTATAGGACCACCACATCATTTGGGACCCGTTGGGCATTGCTTCAACCTTATTGTTCTGCTTAATCCCAGGACTAAAAAAATTCCCGCTAAGGAAGTGGGTAAATCCAGGTTCCCTCCGGTTGTCCTGTATAAGGATTTATTTATATGACTAAAGATAAAATGGACCCTTTTTCTTACATTACCCTTTCCAGGAAAGCCGCCGAATTTTCTGAATACTTTGTCTACAGTTTCTTCTGGGCAACTATATGTTATTACTATTGAGCCGGTTAGTCTATTAAGGGTGACCTTGTTTATTTCTGTTACCTTTGTTAAGTAACTTTCAATCTTTTTGGCATAACCATTGTCCCACTTAATTCTGCCGTCATAATAGCGCCTTCTGCCAGAAATGCTATGTACTAATTTTATATCCCCATTACCAGCAAATTTGCGCATTTGTTCAGCCGCCATACTGCCTAGGCTAGCCCTGCCAAATAACTCATGGGTCACCTCCTGTCATACCTGCTAACAATTAGCTTTTCTATCTCTTGCAGAAATTTATTGCCGGCCACAGCTTCGGGAGAATACTCAATCAACACCGTACCTGTTTGATGATTTACAGTAAAGCTCCTAATCTCCTTAAAGCCGCCTAAATAATTTCTCAGTTCCTCGGCTTTAGCTGGGCTATTGTATATTTGCCGGAAGTAAATTCTCACCCGTCCAGGTATGTAATGTAAAACTTGAACTCCGGCAACATGTTGAAGCATCTTTTTCCTTAATGATCCGCTTAACTCTTCCAGTATATTATTCATCCTGTCCCTCTCCTTCCTCAGATGCCTATGCAAACCCCTGCGGTAATGATGAATATGCACAAAGGATAATCCAGAGAAAATTATCCCTGCTGCTTTATGTCCCTTACTGCTAAGGGGTAAGGAGGTCAGGCAAAGGACCAGAGAAGCTAACATCCCTAGACTCAGCTTTGATTTTGAAGGTTCTAACAGGATCACCTACTCCTAGAGTTATAATGATAATTATTATCATTATCAACTCTAATTATTCCATTAAAAAAAATTCTTCCCATTGATGCCAGCTTTTCTAGCAGCATTTTTTCCCTGTATTATTTAATGTCTTAATATACTCTTCTAAAGCTATATCTAGGGTCTTAGATTTAACTTTCATCTCTTCGTGGATCTGTATAAGTTTTTCCACCGCCTCCCTTAATTCTGACAGGGCTATCACCTCACTTATACCTTTAATAATCGTGAGACAAACCGGCTAAGGGTATTTTTTTCTTCGGATTCATTCTGCTGATTTTCACCGTGACTTCCCTTGCCGCTGCAACTTCCTCCGCAACAACCATCTGAACTGCAACCGCCCGATCCACAACAACTGCCGTTTTTAATATTGGCTGCTTCTTTACGTAATCCCTGAATGGTAATGAATCCAATGCCCAGGGCCAAAATCCCTGTAACTAACATCCCTGTCATACTTTCCATATTTCACACCTCCAAAAAGGTATCCTTGCTAACTAGCCGCCAAATCCCAGCAGCATACCAATCTGATAAATAAGTAGAGAAACGATCCAGGCCAAGGCGAAGGGATAGCCTGCTGCAAATAAAGTCCACTTCCAGGAGCCAAGTTCCTTTTTGACTGTACCGATAACTGCCATGCAAGGAGTGTACAGCAGGGTAAAGACCATGAACGCATAGGCAGAAAGACCGGAGAACGCTACACTAATGGATGCTTGCAACTGGGCTGCAACTTCCACTGTTTCTTCAGCTAACTCACTGATACCGTAAATTACACCTAGGGTGGATACCACTGCTTCCTTGGCTAATATACCTGTTAGCACGGCAACACCAGTCTCCCAGGAACCAAAGCCGTGGAAGGCAAAGAGGGGAGCAATTATACCACCGATGGTAGCCAATAAGCTTTCTTGGATTTCTGCCGGTCCCGAAAGGTTAAAACTGCTTAGGAGCCAAATAACCACCGACATGCTGAAGATAATAGTACCGGCTTTGATTAGGAAGCCCTTGCCCTTTTCCCAGGTCTGAATTAAGACAGTTTTTAAAGTAGGAATACGGTAGGGTGGCAGTTCCATCAAAAATGGGTCTGCATCTCCCTTGAAGTAAGTGTTTTTTAATATTAAGCCCATCATAATGGCAATAGCAATGCCAAGCAGGTACAGGGAGAGAACAACTATGCTTTCGCTGCCTGGGAAAACAGGGCGGCAAACAATGCATATACGGGCAATCTGGCACCGCAAGACATGAAGGGTGCAATTAATATGGTCAACTTACGATCCTTTCAGTATCCAGGCTCTAGCTCCCATGATGGCCGGAACAGTGCACCCAAACCCAATCAGCATTGGTAAAAAAGCCTTGCCTGACAAACCAATCCTGCGCATGGCCCTATCCATAATAAAGGCAACCCTGGCCATATAGCCTGTTCCGTCTAGGAAGCTTATCAGTAAAAACAATGTGAATATCAGGGGTACGAAGACCAGTACACCACCAACCCCACCGATGATGCCATCGATTACCAGGGACTGCATCCATTCGGCAGCTCCCACTGCTACCAATGATCCTTCAACAACTTCGGTCATGGGACCGGCAATAAATTCATCCAATATGTCAGCTATTGGCTGGCCAATCCAACTAAAGGTAAACTGAAACATAGTATACATAATGGCAATGAATATGGGGATTCCAAGGAACCTGTTAGTTAGTATGTTATCTAATTTATCATTCCAAGTCTTGACACCCTCATTGATTACCAGGGATTGCTCTAGTACTTTATTGATGAACAGATAACGGGCTTCGATAATTTCTTCCTCAATTACATCGATATCTTGATTAGAATTTCTTATTTTTTCTAACTGGTTGATATGTTCGGTCAACATTGGACTGCCGGCAGACTTGTTTTGAGCCACAATTCCTGGGTCGAGGGAATCTATCAGCGGCTGTAAGCCATTTTACTGGTGGCCACCGAGGAAATAACCGGCGCACCTAGATGCTGCCCAAGGAGTTTAAGGTTTATATCATAGCCCTTAGCCTTTGCCTCATCCATCATGTTTAGGTTAATGAGGGTGGGAATTCCCATTTCTAATAATTGTACTGTTAAATATAGATTTCGTTCAATATTCGAGGCATCCACCACATTAACCACCATATCGGGTTTTTCACCCGTCAGATAGTCTTTAACAATCTTTTCTTCCAAGGAATAGGCACTAAGGCTATATGTTCCCGGCAGGTCAATAATATTTATCTGTTTATTGCCTTTAGTTAGTTGACCAATTTTTTATCAACGGTAACCCCCGGCCAGTTGCCGATATGCTGTCTGGCCCCTGTCAAAGCGTTAAAGATAGTAGACTTTCCAGTATTGGGGTTTCCTGTTAAAGCTATATTTATGGCTGACATTATGTAAATCCTCCTTAACCCAAAGTTACAATGATTTGTTCAGCTTCAGCCTTCCGAAAAGACAAGTTGTAGGATTTCACCAGCACCTCAATGGGATCACCCAACGGAGCCACTTTTATAACCTTTAACTTGCTCCCTTTCATTATTCCCATAGCCATAAAACGTCCCCTGGCCTGGCCTGTTACTTTAACACTGTCAACAATTGCTGTCTGTCCCGGCTTTACATCTTTTAACGTGATCATCTTTTAGAGCCCCCTTAATAGTATTATGGCCTGACCATGATATCTTTGGCCATTTCCTCACCAAGCATCACCTTTCCACCGCGAATGGCCACAACTAGGGGGCCTTGCTGACAACATCGGCAAACCTCCAGGGGAGTGCCTGGGATAAAACCCATCTCCTCTAGGTGACGCTTGCGCTGGGGACACCCTGCAATATCCTGGATAGTAACAACTCTTCCCTGTTTTATAAAGGATAATGGCTTAATCATAGGAACCTAACCTCCTTTAATAATAAATATTTAAGCTAGCCCAATTGCAGCTGCATTCTGGACAGCTTTGTTTGTAATTGCTGTACACAATTTGATTGGCTGGATAACACATTTGAACTCTGTCCACTAATATCAGCACATTTTTCAGTTACCTGCTTTATCTCCTCAGCGATGCACTGCACCCCGCCCATTCCAAGTTCCAAAGCTTCGGCACTGCCGCAGGCAGTTTCCACAGCTACCACGCTGGTACTCATATGTTCAACTATTGTCTGGCAAAGATTATTCACCTGGGATATTATTTGCATTCCACTTTGAACACCCTTAGACCCCTCAGACATTCCCTGCACCACAACTTCGGTGTTCTTTCTTACCTGACCCAGGGTAGCAGCTACGAAATCAACTGTATCTTTGCTTTTAACTGCTAATTTGCCAACCTCTTGGGCCACCACCGAAAATCCACGACCTGCCTCTCCGGCCCGAGCAGCCTCGATGGAAGCGTTAAGCTAATAATTTTGTTTGATCCGCGATGGATTTAATGGCCAGCAGCATATCACCCAAGGTTTTAATATCATCCTGGAGCCGGGAAGTAATCTTTATAGAGGCAAGTACACGCTCTTGAATTGCCTCCATCTCTATGTTAGCTGTTTGCAGGCTGGCCACGCCCTGTTCAGCAAATTCCTTGGCGATTTTTAAGGAAGAACTGGTATCACCCACCTGTTTGATAACTTCTGTTACGTGCTTACTTAATTCCTCCACCATACCCTGACTGCACAGGGCTGTTTCTGTAGCCTCCGAAACCATGTTATGTATTTCTTCCCCGGAGCAAACTAAACTATTGTTAAAATCAGCCATCTCACGGGTTATAGTATCCAATTCGACAACTTCTTTTATTCTTAATGACCCGGATAGTGTGCTTTTGCTTTCAAACTTCCCTTTAAAGGCCATTCCCAAAAGACCCAATATCTACATCTCCTCATTATGAAACCGATAATCATTATCGCTATTTAGTTAAAAAAAATAGATTTGTGCCTTGTTAACCTCTATCTTCACGAATAAGGTTATTGTTTCCAATTAAACTATAGCGATAACGATTATCGTTGTCAATATATATTTAATATTTCTTTCTTTTGTCATTACATTTACCACTGCTTAACTATATGATAATGATTCTCTTTATCAATGTCAAGGAAATATTATTAATAATGGCTCTTTAATTACGCTTTTCTTCTATTTTTATTCACCTAATCCCCCTAGATATAACCATAAACTACAAAACACACCGAGATTATCGATGTGTTTTGTAATACCAATCTAGTTTTAATATTCGTTAGGCAGCTTATCCAGCTGTTCCTTGGTGAATACCGGGCCGTCCTTGCAGACATATTTGCTGCCCACATTGCAGCGGCCGCACATTCCTATGCCGCACTTCATTCTGTTCTCCAGACTCATGA
>AWVY01000061.1 GCA_004143605.1 Desulforamulus aquiferis | reverse complement strand
GTGAAAGTGATTTTAGACATATCCGGACTCCTTTCGGATGTAGCTGGCAACACATGACATCTCTTATTTCAGTATACAGAAACAGACCCTGTAAAGGGACTTTTTTCAGTGTCCACTTTATAGGTCCATTTTAAATTCTGAGCGGGATGTTTTTATAAATATAAATTTTGCTACTTAATAAGACCTTTAACGGGGCCTTTACCGTTGCAGCGGCCCATGCCACCTCCCGGGCAAGTGTAGCCGTATTCTGCGTGATATTGTTTCATTTGCTCAAAATGTGTGTTCCAGAGATTAGCCTGCTCCTTGGTTATGAGGCCTTCTGTTAATGCTTGGTTTACGGCAGCTTGTTTAGTAGCCATTCTCTGCTCAAACCATGACTTGGCCTGGGATATAGGAGCATCAGAGGCAAAGGCTTTTGGTATCATTAGCAAGCCAAAGACGATGGCTATCAGTACCATAAAGGCAAAACTTTTTTTTCATGGGATTCACTCCTTTCATAATTATATATTAACCCAATTATAACTCACTTCAAACCAAAAAATATAAAAATATACATAATATATATAATAACTTACAAATAAATAAAGATACAAATTTACCAAAATATGTATATTAATATCGAAAACTGTCAATGATTGTCTTGTAATTATATTTTATTCTTAAGGAGTGAAACTGCAATGGAAATGCTTACCAGAGTAGCCTTGGTATTGGTGATTATTGGTGCATTAAACTGGCTGCTAGTAGGTCTCTTTAGTTGGGACTTGGTTGCCGCTCTGTTGGGAGGAAATGCAGTACGGGAATCCTCTATACTTAGTAGAATTATCTACAGTATAGTTGGTTTGGCCGGTATTGTTCTAATCCCGAGCTTTTTCCGCGATAAGGCACAAGTTGAAGAGAAGTAGTACTAAAATGAAAAAAGCCCACATGGTCATTTAGGCACTTAGAATGGGTCATGGTTTTGGGTAAAGCTTTCCAGCCACTCATCTTTATATAAGATCATGTTAGGATCATCGGAATACTCCCCTTCACGATAATCAATAAGCTTTAAATCCTCTAGATTTCTGAGTGACGCGGTTACTTCCAGCTCTGAATAGCCTAATAGCCTACCAATTTCTCTAGCGGGGTATATTAGCATACCGTCAGGAGAAGCTTGTTCTTTAACAAAGAGCAGTACATTTCTATCAATTTCCCTAAGGTTAGCTAGACTTCTGGCTTTTTTCAAGTATTCCCACCTCCTTTTGGGGTAGTATTCCCCAAAAGAGGAAATGTTCACGGTACATTATCTGTTGAAATAATAAGTTTTAATTTATCCCAGTGGTAATTAGCATTCCTTAAATAAACAAAATTAAGGTTAAACTGCTGGGGTTTTTACGGTTTTAAAATAAGTTGTCAGTTCTGTCAACTGGCGGCCTATTATGTGCAGTTGGGCGAAATCTGCCAATACATTTTCTTGAAAATAGGTCTCCTAGTTTTCAGCGAAAAATCAGGTTTAAAATTATGCATTTGACCGGAGATTAATAGGTTATTTTTAGTCAGCTAGTTATAATTGGTATCACAAATCAAGAAAGGGGAGGTTGTAGTGGGGAAAAAGAAAGTCTATTGGAAGTGCAGAGTGAGGAATATTTAAAGATTATTATGGGTCAGCAGCTTCGCTTAAGTTTGCTGCTCTTTGCGGTTTTTTTTCTTATTCTTTTTGGTTTGCCGCTAATGAATTATTACTTACCTGATATAACTAACTTCCGGGTGTGGGGTTTTACAGTCAGTTGGCTGTTCTTGGGAATTATGTTTTATCCTTTGACATGGTTGGTCGCCTATATATATGTCAAATGCTCCTTAAATTTGGAGCAGGTAATAACTGAAAATACCATTAAGGGCAAGGGAGGGAAATTATGATGACGGGGGTTGGGTGGATACCTTTAATTTTTGTAACCCTTCTTGTTATAGGAACCATTGGCCTGGGCTTTTATGTGCAAAGGTCGGTTCGCAATGCTGACGACTTGTACGTTGCTTCCCGCTCTGTCAGTGTACCTATGAATTCGGCGGCAATATCAGGGGAATACCTTTCTGCTGCTTCTTTCATGGGTATTGCCGGTATGGTAATGAAATATGGCTATGATGTACTGTGGTACCCGGCCTTGTATGCGGCAGGATATCTTTTTCTATTGTTGTTTATTGCCAGTCCCCTTCGGCGTTTTGGAGCTTATACTATTCCGGATTTTGCCGAGGGGCGCTTTTCAAGTCCTCTGTTTCGCAAGATTGCGGTAATATTTGTGCTTGTCATTGGTCTTTTTTATACCATGCCCCAGATGAAGGGGGCGGGAGTTGCGCTGGTTAATATCTCCATACGCCATATTGGGTGGGGGTAGTCCTGGTAGGCGCTGTTATTACCTTTAATGTTTCCCTGGGAGGAATGAAGGGAATTACCTTTGTTCAGGCCTTTCAATACTGGGTGAAGATGTTTGCCATATCTGTGCCCATGTTTATCCTCTTTGCTGTTGTTGGTGGTTATTCGGGACATATGAAAACCTTTGGCAATACAGGGGATGAAGGAAAATCCCTGCCAAGTTTTTAGAAGATACTACTATTACCTATAAGCTATGTTGCCTGCAAATGAAATTGCTTTTCCGGCAGGAACAACAGCGGAATTTTCTAACGGTGCCGAGGTAGCATTTTTGACTGTAAAGCCAATAGCTGAGGCTTTGTCAAAGCCTGAGAATCTGATTTTGTCCGTCCTTCCTGAGCAAACAAAAGTAAGAAGCATTGCCGGCAAAGAGGTTGACTTCTATGTATTTCAAGCTGGGAGTAGCATCACTATAAAGGATCCAATTTCTATAGGTAGTGGAGATGAGCTAAAATCAGTTCCGGTTAAAATTACTGTGTTCCCCGCCGAGGGAAATGAAGCGGTTCATATGCTTTATCCAAAGGGAGAGATTGTTCCTAATGCTCCTATGGATAAGGAATGGATGGAACCCTATGGTCCCTTTACCAATAAATACGGCTACCCCCTTCTATACACTTATTCTTTAATAATTGCCATAATCTGCGGCACGGCAGGTTTGCCTCATATTTTGGTAAGGTTCTATACCAACCCGGATGGTAAAACCGCTAAGAAAACAGCATTTTGGGTTTTAATTCTACTGGGCTGTTTTTATGTCTTTCCACCTATTTGGGGTGCCCTAGGCAGGAATCTTGTGCCTCAGCTTTACGCTGTCACCGGTGGAGCCTTTAGCACTGATTCAGTGGTATTAACTCTGCCCAGGGTATTAAATAGCACCATGCCCTATTTAGGAGATATACTCTCTGGTATAACTTCAGCCGGTGCCTTTGCAGGTTTATGACTACCTTTTCGGGGTTGTTGGTTTCTATTACAGGGGCACTGGCCCATGATATATATGGTAACATGATTAATCCAAAGGCAGGTCCGGGTCAACGTTTAAAGGCATTTCGTATTTCGGCGGTCTGTGGTGGCTTAACAGCGGTGCTGCTGGGAACCATGGTGGAGAACTTTGATATTAATATGATGGTTGGTTGGGCCTTTGCCATTGCTGCGGCCTCATATTTCCCGATGCTTATTGTAAGTGTGTGGTGGCGAGGGACCAGTGCTCTGGGAGCCGGGACCGGAATGCTTGGAGGCGGGTTATTAGCACTTGCTTCTATTGTAGCGGTAATGCTGGCTGATAAGGCTGGCTCCCTTCCCTAAGTGTATTTTTGCAGCAAATCCAATAATAAGGACCCTGGCAGAGCAACCGGCTATTTGGGCAGTGCCTTATCCCTGTCCCTAATTTTTATTGTTTCTAAATTTACTCCGGATAGCATTCCGACAGATGCAAGGCAAAAAATGCTGGTACTTCACGCGCCGGAGGAACTGGCCTTAAGGAGCGAGTATATCAAGGAACAAGGGGCTGCACCTGGTGCCCATTAAATCTATGGTAGGAGGAATAACTTATGTTTAGAAAAACCAGGTGGGGGTTTGCACTATACTCGGTATATCTTGCTGCCCTAGGAATGATTTGGCTGGCGGTGATGGTGGGACACTGTCTTCAACCACTGGTATTGGGTTGGCAATACTGGCCGGTGCGGCATGGCAGTTTACTGGCCAAGATGGTAAAGTTAAGGGGTCTGCAACATATGCAGACCCCTTAAAGTCTCCAAAGGTAGGAAAATTTTTTTCGGTGGTTTTCTGGAGTCTCAGGATAATTGAAAGGGAGTCCTTTAGTATAGCACGTTCCCTTTTACTGAGGCGGTTGGGGTTGATAAAATTATCCGGAGGCAGTTCCAGCTGATATTTGCGCAGGTTTTCTCTGATGCGAAACATCATAATGGTTTCATAGGCTGATTGAATATACTCTGCATCATCCTTGTCTATAATCCTTTGTTCAACCAACTCCCTCAGACGTCCCAGAGTTGATGTTTCTGTAATGCCGTGGTTTAGGGCAAATATTCTTATGCAATTGACAATGTGAATAGCGGCTGAGGACTTTAGATTTATTTCATTTTTATGGGGACCTGATTTTTCCGTAACAATATTATTTCGAAACCCCAAGGGAGGTCGGAATTTTAGCTCATCAGTGGCTAACAAATGTGATGCCGGGCTGGAAATGTTGAAATATTGGACAAAATATTCCCAAAGGGTTTTAGCCAAAGCCCTTTCACCATAAACTGGTCTAAAATCGAGAAATATAGTAAGGGAACGCACTTCGGCTGGGTCAAGTCGGCGAATCCACTGCTCCAATGTATTTTTCCAGCCACTTAGGGGGCGGCACCAATCCGGTGTGGAAGCCATAACTCCGCCTTTGCATTTGAGAAAGCCGCATCTGGCTAATCCTTCAACCACCTTATGGCCTAAACGCAAGAAGTAATCCTGTATTGCCTGGGCCTGCTCAAGGGGAGGATTAGCATAAACTATAGCATTATCCTGATCTGTACGCAGGGTTTGCTCATGCCTGCCGGCACTGCCCAGGTTTAGCCAGCAATAGGGCAAGGGGGTGAGCCAAACCTTCCTGCTCCATTTCGTCTTCACAGAGTATAATTATTTGTCTAGTTAGGCGTTCGTGCATTTCAGACATTATTTCAAATATAATGGGAACAGGAGCCTTTTCTGCCACCAGGGCGCTGAGCAGTAAATCTACTTCTCTACCTGCTTCCTCCAGGCCGGGTAATGTTTGCTGGGCTTCAATGTTACGCACTACCCACAGGGTTCCAGTACTTCTAGCCTTAACTAAATCCATTAGGGTCACGATGCCAATTAGGCGATTATTCTCCACCACAATTAAATGTTTAACCCCACCCTTGATTACTGCAAGTAACCCTTCGTGCAGGTAAGCTTGAGGGGGCAGGGTTACCAGGTTGGTTTCCATTAAATCCCCGGCAGTACATTCCTTTGGATTGCGCGGATTGACAATTAGCTTTAAAACAAGATTTTTCTCTGTGATAATACCAACAGGTTCATTTTGCTCATTGATAACAATTATGGCACTAATGTTATGGTCGTTCATTTGCCTCGCCAATTCAGATGCCGGTTGCCCTGTCCGACAGGTTATTACCGGACTGGACATCACTTCGCTGACCCGACGACGAACAAACCTGATTCGGATGTTCCATAGGCTTCATAAGATTGTTCATTTACAATCTCTTCATATAAGGAGCGCATTCTTTTAAGGAGCATGTGGTCAAAAAATCTTGCTATGCTGTGGTGAGTTTTCATTAGCTGTTCAAAGGTATCCCTGGGGAAGGCCAGACAATCCAAAGGTTCCCTGGCACGTACTGAGGCAGAGTAGTTGCTATCTTTGAAGAAGGCGGTTTCACCAAAAAAGTCCTTTGGGTTTCTATAGCCCACTATTGTTTCTAACCCCCGATCATTGGTTACAGTTACCTCTGCCTTGCCTTGTATTATTACAAACAAAAAGCCCAGGCTGGGGTCTCCCTGGCGAAAAACCCTATCCCCTGCCCGGAAATGGAACTGTTGTATGTGAGGTGCAATTTCAGATAGTGTAACTCTATCAAGGGTATGGAAGGGATCGATAAGTTGCAAGTCCGTTACAATACTATTGGCCATTGGCTAGCATCTCCTGAATCATATAAAATACTAGAACTGATTTAGCAAGACCACAGAGACCATGCCGGTTACCACTGTTAAGAAAATATTTTTAGTATATATTCCTGCCATAAAGCAGGGAATGGCGGCGATAAGATAAGTATTTGCTAGGTTTATAGCCAGTTGACCGTCTTTAAGTAGTATTTCCGGTGCCAATAGTGCAGAAAGGACTGCCACCGGAACATAGCTTAGCCAGTTAAGAACCCCCTTTGATATATTAATACGGGATAATATTGCTAAGGGCATCATCCTTGGTATATAAGTAACCAGCATCATGCCGATGATGAGGAGAAGGACTTTTGCATCCATTTATCTATCATCACTCCTAACGTTGCAGAAATCAATGTTGCTAAAATAATATTCCAGCTACCAGGTATATTTAGCTTAATGGCAATGGATAGAAATGCTGCCACAAGCCCTATGGCAATTACCTTTTTATGCTTTACCTGAAGGATTAATAATGCCACAAACATGGCCGGCAGGGCGAAATCGAGGCCAAATCTTTGTGGGTCAGGTATGAAATTACCTGCCATAGCCCCCAATACTGTACTGGAAATCCAAGCCAGATGAGCAGTTAGGAACAATCCCCAGAAATACCACTGACTTTTTTCTTCCTTGGCCACAGCAGCGATGGAAATGGCGTAGGTCTCATCTGTTACCCAAAAGCCCAGAATTGATAATAGCTTGGCCTTTATGTTTTTTACGAAGGGTGCCAGGGAGGCAGTCATTAGCAGGTGTCGGGAGTTAACTAAAAAGGTAGTTAAAATTATTGCCCCGATGGAAGCTTGGGTTGCCAGCATTCCGGCGGCAATAAATTGAGAGGAACCGGCATAGACCAGTAGGGACATCATAAAAACTTCGGCTACACTCATTCCTGCTTGAACAGCCAGGACGCCAAAGGCCAGGCCGACGGGGAAATAGCCAAAGATCACAGGCAGAGCAGCCTTTATCCCCTGCTTTAATTCCGATTTATGCAAAAAACACAACCTCCTAAAGACTTAGAATAAATGTTTCACTTAATAATAGCAGAATAAATGGTGACAGGTGAATATCCAATCACCATAAATTAACCAATCCAATTATTAGCTGAAGCTGGGAGCTACCACTTTAAAGGATATTTTATTTAAGGAAAATTTAACCCTAGAAGATTCACCCCAATAAGATATAAAAAACTTAATAATAATTGACATCTGCTGTTATACTAAGTATAATAAAAATCTGCCGATAACCGATAATAAGAAATTAATAAATTTTGGTTTTACATGGCATAATGAGTCTTGACATTGGTTTAGCCATTTGGTATTATAGTTTTCGCGGGTTGTCAAAGTATTATGGTGGGTATAGCTCAGCCGGTTAGAGCGCCAGATTGTGGCTCTGGAGGCCGTGGGTTCGAGTCCCATTATCCACCCCAATTTATGACATAGCATTGCTGGGGCGTCGCCAAGCGGTAAGGCACCGGACTTTGACTCCGGCATTCGTTGGTTCAAATCCAGCCGCCCCAGCCAGATATTACATGATCCATTAGCTCAGTTGGTAGAGCACCTGACTTTTAATCAGGGTGTCCCGCGTTCGAGTCGCGGATGGATCACCATTTTCAACTAAAACATGCGGATGTGGCGGAATTGGCAGACGCGCCAGACTTAGGATCTGGTACCGCGAGGTGTGGGGGTTCAAGTCCCTTCATCCGCACCAACTTAAAGGCGATATAAGTTCGTGATACACACGAATCTTATATCGCCTTTTAATTGTTTAATGTTAGGGAGCGACAGTAGGAGGGAGTGTAAAACAGCAGTTGCGATTGCGTTCTATCTCTGCTCCGGTAAATGTGATAGGTCCGATTATATTTGCTGCGCTGCCTGCCAAAGGCAATTCGGCTGTGAGAAAATAATTTACTAATCTTATACAGGGSCCTGTCGGCGGGATGGGGCAGGTGGGTGATACATCAAAGGATTTAAATCCACATGACTGAGATGGGTAGTTACGAAATTATCCTCAGGATCTGCCTGACCGCTATCAAGGGTAGAAAAATTAGTGTGCCTGTGGGGGGCAGTGAGTCCCGATATATGCTAAATAAAACTTCAACCCTGTCAACACCTGTGCCGTTAGTTATGGCCTGCCAGCCTATAGTGGCATTTAGCCAAACCCGGTCTGTGTATTCGTCAATTACTAGGAAGCTAGGGGGGGTGGTTAGGGCACTTAGCTCAGCGACTTCTGTGAATAAGGGTGATAGGGCGATGGGGATGGCTACAGACCCACTTGTGTTTGGATCTAAAACAAATACCTGAAATTCTGTGAGCAAGCCCTGGTCTCTAGAACATGAACGCTGTAGCTCAGGGGTTTCTGTCGGATTATCAGTATCATTAATAACGTTATTGTCCTTTAAATCATCAGACATAGGTTTAACCTCCTTATAAAATCATGGCATTATTTGGTATATTCTATTGGCAATCATCAACTTATGACACATGTTTAGAAAGAATTACAAAAAATAAGCCGGATATTAATCCGACTTATTCATTATTCAATTTTTCAGCATAACATTCAGTACATACCTGCACTTGCCTATAAATGCAGATAACATGTTTATGACAGGCCCATCGGCCACACTCACTGCACTGTTCCTGGCAGGAAGGGCATACCTCGTCGCCACAAATAGAACACTCTAGAAGTTTATCAGTTTCTTTTTTACAAATCGAGCAAGTATGTGACATAATTTGCAACCTCCATTTAAGTAATGTTACCACAATCTTCTGTGTTTTTTCAATTATCTAATTAAAGTATATTGCATATTTAACAATGTAAATTTTTCATTAAATAACTTATGCTGGAGTGTATATTGGTTTTGCCAGCTTTACTTAGTAAATGTTTTGCAAACAATTAACATTATGGTATAATTGGGGCAAATCTGGATTACCAGGGTTATGCCCTGGTATTTTAATTACTGAACCAAATGGAAAAATTTACCCTTTTTGGCTGGAATTAATTTAGCTTTAGCAGGAGTTAGTCATCCTTCGTAGAACTAGATAAAATGTAATGACTAAGTTCAGGGCAAGATAGTAAGACCAGGAATTTCTAACGGCCAAAAGGGAGGGTGTATCTCATAAAATAGCACAGAAAATATCAAAACGAGTATTTAAGGAGGAAACACTGGATAATGAAGGCCACCGCAGAAAGAATAGAAAAAAACACCGTCCTATTACAAGTTGAAGTGGAAGCTGCTAAGGTTGACAAGGCTATGGATCAGCCTACCGCAAAGTTGTGAAGCAGGTAAACATACCTGGATTTCGTAAAGGTAAAGCCCCAGAGCAATGGTGGAGAGATTTGTTGGGGCAGAGACACTGTTTGGCGAGGCTGCTGAGACTTTACTTCCCGAAGCTTATATGGAAGCATTAAAGGAGACTGGGACTGAGCCAATAGATCAGCCTAAAATTGATGTTGTTCAAGGGGAGCCGGGCAAAGACCTTATTTTTAAGGCCACTGTAGAAGTTAAACCGGAAGTCACCCTTGGTGAATATAAAGGTCTTGAGGTTAAACGCCCTTCAGTAGAAGTTAGTGATGAAGATGTAACAAAGAGTTGGAGCGTCTGCAAAATCGTCATGCTAAACTGGTAACAGTGGAAGAAGGCGAAGTGCAAAACGGCGACACAGCCATCATAGACTTTGCCGGTTATTCCGAGGGCGAAGCCTTTGAGGGCGGCAGTGCCGAAAATTACTCCCTGAACATTGGCTCCAGCACCTTTATACCAGGTTTTGAGGAGCAGCTTGTAGGTGCAAAGCTTGGTGAAGAAAAAGAAGTTAATGTTACCTTCCCTGAAGAATATCATGCCGAAAATCTGGCCGGGAAACCTGCCCTTTTCAAAGTTTCCATTAAAGAGTTAAAACGCAAAGAACTGGCACCCCTTGATGATGAGTTTGCGAAAGACGTAAGTGAATTTGATACCCTTGAGGAATTAAAGTCTGACATTCGGAATAAATTAAAGGAAGCTGCCGAAACAAAAGCAAAGTCTGCAGTGGACAACGGTGCTGTGGATGCAGCCGTAAATAATGCGTCCGTTGAAGTGCCTGAAGTAATGATCGACCAGAAGGTTGAAGAGATGCTGAATAGTGTAGGCCAACGATTAATGCAGCAGGGTATTAATATGGATCAGTATTTCCAATACACTAACAGCAGCATAGATGACATGCGGGAGCGTATGCGTCCTGATGCTGAGAAAACAGTCAAGAATGAATTGGTTCTTGATGCCATTGCCAAAGCTGAGAAGATCGAAGCATCAGAAGAAGAAGTTAGTGAAGAGATTGAAAAAATTGCATCTTATGTTAAGCAAGATGCTAAGATTGTACGTAAAACCCTTGAGATGCAGGGTGAAATGGGAAATATTATGCAAGACATAGTAAGGCGGAAAATCGTTTCCTTCTTATCTGAAAATGCTCAGGTAGTAGAAGGCACAACTGCTGAGTAAACAGAATATGCTGTTTTGTAAGCCCATATAATTTTCTACATGTTCTAAGAATCTAAGGAGGCGATGGTTCTTGTCTGGTTTAGTACCGATCGTTGTAGAACAAACAAACCGGGGCGAGCGAGCTTATGACATTTATTCTAGGTTGTTAAAGGACCGTATTATCTTTATTGGTGGCCCAATTGACGACTATATTGCAAACCTGGTAATTGCTCAGTTTCTGTTCCTGGAGGCAGAGGATCCTGAAAAGGATATCCATCTTTACATCAATTCCCCCGGTGGTGTTGTCACTGCTGGGATGGCCATTTACGATACCATGCAGTATATCAAATGCCTGTATCAACAATTTGCCTGGGTCAGGCAGCCAGCATGGGCTCTTTCCTGCTGGCGGCAGGAGCTAAGGGTAAGCGTTACTCACTTCCCTATGCTAGGATAATGATTCACCAGCCTTTGGGTGGGGTTCAAGGTCAGGCAACGGATATTGATATCCATGCTAAGGAAATTCTAAGGATGAAGGATATCCTAAATGAAAGACTGGCCCATCATACTGGGCAGTCCCTAGATAGAATTGCCAGGGACACTGAAAGAGATTTCTTTATGTCAGCAGATGATGCAAAGGAATATGGTATTATCGACGAGGTGATGCCGTATAGGAAGTAAAGATAAGAGAGGTGAAAACATGTTTAACGAGAAAGGCCAGCTCAAATGCTCTTTCTGCGGTAAAATGCAGGACCAGGTCAAAAAGCTTGTAGCCGGACCCGGAGTATATATCTGTGATGAGTGCATTGAATTATGTAATGAAATCATTGAGGAAGAATTAAGCGATGACCTCAGTCTAGATATGGGTGACCTGCCTAAGCCTAAAGAAATTAAGTCTATTCTTGACCAATATGTTATTGGGCAAGAAAGTGCTAAAAAACAACTGGCTGTGGCTGTTTATAACCACTACAAGAGAATTAATCTTGGGGGCAAGGTTGAGGAAGTGGAGCTATCCAAGAGTAATATTGTTATGCTGGGTCCCACCGGTTCTGGTAAAACTCTGTTGGCCCAAACGCTGGCCAGGTTGTTAAACGTGCCCTTTGCCATTGCAGATGCCACCTCTTTAACCGAAGCCGGATATGTGGGGGAAGATGTGGAGAATATCTTGCTCAAACTTATTCAGGCTGCGGACTATGATGTTGAAAAAGCTGAAAAGGGCATTGTATATATTGACGAAATTGATAAGATTGCCCGAAGTCCGAAAATCCCTCGATCACAAGGGATGTCTCGGGCGAGGGTGTTCAGCAGGCATTATTAAAAATTCTCGAGGGAACTGTTGCCAGCGTTCCTCCCCAGGGTGGTCGTAAGCACCCCCACCAGGAATTCATTCAACTTGACACCACTAATATATTGTTTATTTGCGGTGGTGCCTTTGACGGCATTGAAAAATTAATTCAAAATCGTGTTGGCAAAAAGCAATTAGGCTTTGGCGCAGAGATTCAAACCAAGAAGGAATTAAAGATTGGTGAAATCTTGGCTAATATCCTACCGGAGGATCTTTTGAAATTTGGGTTAATTCCCGAATTTGTTGGGCGTCTACCTGTGATTGTAACCCTTGACGCTCTGGATGAAGAGGCCCTGGTGAGAATTCTTACAGAGCCAAAGAATGCCCTTTCAAAACAGTATGAAAAGCTGTTTGATCTAGATGGGGTAGGCTTAGAAATCCAACCGGATGCCTTCGGGAGGTTGCCAAGGAAGCCCTTAAGCGTAATACAGGTGCCAGGGGCCTACGGTCAATCATGGAAGAGGCAATGCTAAATATTATGTATGACATACCTTCCAGGGATGATATCTCTAAGGTAGTGATTACAAAGGATGCTATTTTAAAGAAGGGCGACCCCCTGTTAATTACTGTTGATCGTAAAAAAAGAAGGAAGAAACAGCATAAAGACTAGTGAATAACCATGGGATATCCCATGGTTATTTTTTTATATGGCTCTATTCATGAACAGTACTTGAGTGAAGCCGGATTTCTTAAAGATTTTATGTGTAAAAAGTGGTCTAATTAGCAATAATACAAAGAGAAGTACGGCTAAAGGAGGCATTAGTTATGGGGGAACTTACCAGCTTGGAGGTTTTCTCACCTTCATACAGGTATTTTTGCAGTTGTAATTGGACTCTACTTTTGGAATTTGTTAAAAGCACAGCAGGGTAATAAGACTGCCGTTGAAAAGGAGTCTCGCAAGGAGTTAGAGAAGCTCCAGCGACTTAGGCCATATCTTTGACTGAGCCCTTGGCGGAAAAACACGCCCCAAGGATTTTAGTGAGATTATCGGCCAGGAGGAAGGCCTTAAAGCCCTTAGGGCTGCCCTGTGCGGTCCAAACCCACAGCATGTTATTGTCTATGGACCACCAGGAGTTGGCAAAACGCAGCTGCCAGGTTAGTTTTAGAAGAGGCAAAAAAGACAGCAGCTCACCCTTTAAGGAAAAGTCAAAGTTTATCGAGCTGGATGCTACCACCGCCAGATTTGACGAGAGGGGTATTGCCGATCCATTGATTGGCTCGGTCCACGACCCCATTTATCAGGGTGCTGGACCTATGGGTATGGCGGGGATTCCTCAACCAAAGCCGGGAGCAGTAACTAAAGCCCACGGGGGATTGTTGTTCATTGATGAGATTGGAGAACTTCACCCGGTACAAATGAATAAATTATTAAAGGTGTTAGAGGATCGCAAGGTATTCCTAGAAAGCGCCTATTACAGCTCTGAGGATAATAATATTCCTAGTCACATTCATGATATCTTTCAAAATGGACTGCCTGCGGACTTTCGTATGGTGGGTGCTACTACCCGAACTCCAGATGAAATTCCACCTGCTATCAGGTCCCGCTGTTTGGAAATTTATTTCAGACCCTTACTGCAGAATGAGATAGAGAAGATAGCTGCTAATGCTTCGGAAAAAATTGGCTTGCCCCTTGAAGAGGGTGCACTGGATGTGGTTAAAAGGTATGCTACCAACGGACGTGAGGCAGTGAATATAATTCAAATATCCGGTGGCATTGCCTTAACAGAGGAAAGAAAAGAAATATTAATCAAGGATATTGAATGGGTAGTTCACAGCGGTCAGTATACCCCAAGGCCCGAAAGGAAGATTAACTCCCAGCCCCAGGTAGGTGTAGTAAATGGTTTGGCTGTTTACGGACCCAATATGGGCATTTTGTCAGAGGTTGAAGCCACTGTTATTCCCGCAGAAGAGGGAAAGGGAACTATCACCGTAACCGGGGTGGTGGAGGAAGAGGAAATCGGCGGAAATGGGAAAAGAGTTAGGCGCAAGAGTATGGCACGCAGTTCCGTGGAGAATGTCCTAACAGTGCTCAGAAGGGTAATGCAAGTTGACTATAGGAATTACGACATACATATTAACTTTCTAGGCAGTGGTTTAGTAGACGGACCATCAGCCGGAGTTTCCATCGCCACGGCAGTTTATTCAGCTATCAAAGGGGTTGTGGTAGACAATACGGTGGCCATGACTGGAGAAATTTCCATCCGTGGCCTTGTAAAACCCGTGGGGGGAGTGGTGGCTAAAGTAGAGGCGGCTAGACAGGCTGGAGTAAAGCAAGTGTTTATTCCCAGGGAAAACTATCAGGAAATGTTCAAAAATATGGAGGGTATCCAGGTCATACCAGTGGATAACCTGGATGAGGTTATCAAGGGCTCTCTCATTGAAGCTTTAGAAAAAGAGCTTCAATGGGAAGCGACTCCTGCTCCACTGGAGATGCCTGCAGCGGCAGCATTTCTTTCTCACCAAAACCTGTTAAATTCTGAAAGATAAAAGAATTTATGTGAATGGTGAAAAATATTTGTAAGTAAGGCAGAATAAAATACCTCTCTCTAAGTTTTAAAACCCGGCTAATGCTGGGTTTTTTCTATTATTGGAAATTATTGTTGTGGCAGTATTTTTGCCTTTTATGATATGATTACTTTATTCTGATTCACTAGTCAGTCGTCATATGATTTAAATATTGGAGGAGGTGCGGCAGTGAATTCCGAAATAAAATCTCTACCCTTGCTTCCCTTGAGGGGTATTCTTGTTTTCCCATATATGGTTATTCACCTTGATGTGGGTCGTGAAAAATCTGTTCAGGCCATCGAGGAAGCCATGGTCCAAGACAGAATTATCTTTTTAGCTACCCAGAAGGAAGCTCAAACCGATGAGCCACTGTAGATGATATCTACCAGGTTGGAACTGTAGCTGAGGTTAAACAACTACTTAAGCTTCCAGGCGGTACTATCAGGGTACTGGTGGAAGGCATTGCCCGGGCCAAAATCAGAAAATATGAAGATTTTGAGCCTATTTCAGGGTTGAAATTGATCAATACTCCGAGGAATTTGAAAAAACCTCTGAAATTGAGGCTTTGATGCGGAGTTTGGTTTACCAATTGAACAGTATGTTAAGCTTTCCAAACGAATTCCCCCGGAAACTGTAGTTTCAGTGGTAAATTTAGAAGAACCAGCCGACTGGCTGATATTATTGCCTCCCATTTGGCCCTGCGTATTGAAGATAAGCAAAAAGTTCTGGAAGCCATTGATATTGTTGAGCGGCTAGAAAAGCTCTGTGCCATTGTTGCTAAAGAACTTGAGATTGTTGAGCTTGAGCGTAAGATTAACATACGTGTTCGTAAACAAATGGAGAAAACCCAAAAAGAATACTACCTGCGCGAGCAAATGAAGGCCATCCAAAAGGAACTTGGCGAAAAGGATGAGCGGGTAGCGGAATGTGAAGAGCTGAGGGAGAAGATTTCCAAGGCTAAACTTCCAAAGGAAGTTGAAGAAAAGGCACTAAAGGAAGTTGAACGCCTGGAGAAAATGCCTCCAATGGCAGCCGAGGCCTCTGTGGTACGTAATTATTTAGATTGGATTTTAAGTTTGCCCTGGAGCAAGGGAACCCGTGATCGTCTGGAAATCAAGGGAGCGGAAAAAATTCTTGATGATGATCATTACGGCTTAAAGACTCCCAAGGAAAGAATCATTGAGTATTTAGCCATCCGCAAGCTGGCCAAGAAGATGAAAGGACCTATTCTTTGCTTAGTGGGACCTCCAGGGTTGGTAAAACCTCGCTGGGCAGATCCATTGCCAGAGCTCTAGAACGTAAGTTATTAGAATATCCCTGGGTGGTGTAAGGGATGAGCCGAGATCCGCGGTCACCGTCGCACCTATGTAGGTGCCATGCCGGGCAGAGTCATCCAGGGCATGAGGCAGGCAGGTTCTAAAAACCTGTATTCTTACTTGATGAAATTGATAAAATGGCCAGTGATTTTCGCGGTGATCCGGCATCAGCCTTACTGGAGGTTTTAGATCCGGAGCAAAACAGCACCTTCAGCGATCACTATATTGAAGCTCCCTTTGATTTGTCTAATGTTATGTTTATTACCACTGCCAATAACATGTGTCAATACCTCGACCACTGCTGGATCGAATGGAAGTTATTCAGATTTCTGGGTATACTGAGGAAGAGAAGCTGGAGATTGCCAAACGTCACCTGCTGCCCAAGCAAATTAAAGAACATGGGCTCTCCAATGGTATGCTGAATGTTTCAGATAATACAATTCGCAAGATTGTTCGGGAGTATACCAGGGAGTCAGGTGTCCGTAACCTGGAGAGAAACCTTGCGTCCCTTTGCCGTAAGACTGCTAAAAGAATTGTTGCCGGTGAGGCTGAAAAGGTTAAGATAAGTGCACAAAACCTGGAACAGTTCCTAGGTATTCCTCGTTACCGCTATGGTGTTGCAGAGCAAAATGATGAAATCGGCACTGTAACGGGTATGGCTTGGACTGAGGTAGGGGGTGATACCTTGGTTATTGAGGTGACCACCTACAAAGGAACAGGCCGTATGACGTTAACAGGTAAGCTTGGTGAGGTAATGAAGGAATCTGCCCAGGCTGGCTACAGCTACGTGAGGAGTAGGGCCCAGGACTTGGCAATTCCTGCTGAATTGTTTGAAAAATGGGATCTGCACATTCACATTCCCGAAGGTGCCATTCCCAAGGACGGCCCATCAGCCGGTATCACTATGGCCACCGCCATGGCATCGGTTCTGACCGGCTGCAAAGTACGTCATGATGTGTCTATGACAGGTGAGATTACCCTTAGGGGCCGGGTACTGCCGGTAGGCGGTATCAAGGAAAAGGTTATGGCAGCCCATAGGGCGGGCATTAAAACCATAATTCTGCCCAGGGATAATAAAAAGGACCTGGAGGATATTCCTGCAAATATCAAAAAGCAGCTTGAATTTAACTGGTAGAGCATCTGGATCAGGTGTTGGAAATTGCCATGCTGCCTAAGGAGGAAGGGGATGCACCAGTCTTTTCCCCGGAGGCCGCTTTAGCTGATAATCCCAACTTTACTCCAGTGGAGCACCAGGATGTTCAGGAGCAAGGAGGAACCCAGTTACCGTCGTGAAAATAGTGTCTTCTGAGTTTTTAACCAGTGCAGTAAACCCCGGGGGCTATCCCCCGGGGCATTTCCCTGAGGTGGCCTTTGTGGGCCGATCCAATGTAGGCAAATCATCCCTGATTAACAAGCTTGTTAACCGAAGGGGATTAGCCAGGACCAGTAAAACTCCGGGGAGAACACAGCTTATAAATTTTTTACCATTAACGACAGCTTCCTAATGGTTGACCTGCCTGGCTATGGTTTTGCACGGTTCCCGAGGAAGTAAGGTCTAAGTGGGGAAAGATGATTGAGGGCTATTTAAAGAACAGGGAGAGCCTGAAAGGGGTTGCCCTGCTTTTGGATTGTCGCCACACACCTACAGCCCAAGATAAACAGATGTACCAGTGGCTTATTCACTATCAGGTACCCACGGTAATAGTGGCAACCAAGATTGATAAGCTATCCAACAACCAGTGGTCTAAGCAGCAGGGGGTAATAAAGAAGAGTTTGTCCCTAACGCCTGGACAGCAGATCATTCCCTTTTCTGCCGAGACTGGCCGGGGCAAGGATGAATTGCTATTGCTGCTGGATAGTTGGGTTAATGAATAGTATTACATAAGATTATGAGACCCTGTATTAGCCCTTCATTTCTTGGAGGATTTATACAGGGTCTTTTTATGTGTTTATTTGGCATTATTGCATTATTAATAAAAAAAGGTAGATGGTGATACAATAACCTGGATAAACCTATGTTATGAGGGGTCAGCAATGCTTAAATGGTTAGCAAAACAATTAGTAAAATCGGCTGAAAAGAAATCCGAATTACCAGGTCAGAGTTATCGGCAGCAGACGGTGGATGCTGACCTAGATAATGTCCTTTCTGAGCTTAAAAAAAGTTTTGGCAATACTTCGGACCTTGTTCGTAGAAGATTAATCATCGGCATGGGCGCTAAAGGGGCCCTGGTGGTGTACCTGGAAAATATGGTTGATAAGAAAATTATTAACGAGGGTATTATTGCTAAGCTGCAGGAGGCACCAGAAGATACTATAGAAAATCCCAAGCTGCTGGCCTATTCTGTATTGGCTACCCCCAGGATAAAGGTTACTACGGATTTTAATAAAGTAGTGGAATGCATACTTCACGGTGACACGGCTATTTTTGTTGCTGGTTCCGACAGGGCAATTATTGCTGGGACAGTGGGCTATGAGAAAAGAAGTATTCAACAGCCGGAGACGGAGGTTAATATAGAGGGGCCCAGGGAAGCTTTGATAGAATCCTTAGGCATTAATATAACCATGATTAGAAGGAGGTTGAAGAACAGGAATCTTCGTTTTGAGGAAATCACCTTGGGGACAAGGACCAGCAGCACCATCTCTGTAGCTTATCTACAGGGGATAACTGATCCGGGAATTTTAAAGGAAGTTAAAAGAAGACTGGAAACCATTGATGTTGATGCAATAACCAGCTTAGAAACCCTGCATGAGTATATATCTGATTCACCCATGTCGGTTTTTCCAACTGTATTAAAAAGTGAAAGACCTGAGTCGATCACATCCTGCCTGCTGGAGGGTAGAGTAGCTATCCTCTTAGATGGTTATCCCTGGGCCATTACTGTTCCTGCAACCTTTGCTCAATTTATGCAGGCTGGAGATGACTATTATCAGAACTTTTATTTTGCCACCTTTGTTCGCTGGATCCGATATATTAGCTTCATCATTACCCTCACCTTACCGTCATTATATGTGGCCTTGATTACTCATCATTGGGAGATGCTGCCCACTGACTTGGCACTAACCATTGCAGGCAGTCGGGAAGGGACACCCTTTCCCGTTATCGTTGAGGCCCTGGGGATGGAATTAACCTTTGAGCTTCTGCGAGAGGCAGGTGTACGTCTGCCAAAGGCGGTGGGTCAGGCCGTTAGCATTGTAGGTGCCTTAGTTATAGGTCAGCAGGCGGTGGAGGCAGGTCTAATTTCACCGGGTATGGTTATTGTTGTAGCCTTTACTGGTATAGCTTCCTTTACACTGCCAAGTACCCGGCTTCAATTCCCGTTAGATTGCTGCGTTTTCCCCTGATGCTGGCGACCTCCCAGTTTGGCTTGCCTGGTCTGGTGCAGGTGTCATGATGATCTGGGGCTATATGACTCACCTTACCTCCTTTGGCATCCCCTATTTGGCACCCTTTACACCCAGCCAATCCAAAGATTTTAAGGATACCATTTTTCGTTACCCATACTGGGCTATGACACGTCGGCCCCAGTCAGTGCCCGATATAGATACTAAGAGGATTGGTAGTTTGCCTCCAAAGGGGGAGTCAAGGGCTGATGAGTAGCCGAAAAAGGCTAATTATATTACTTATTGCCTGTATTTTAATTTTGGGGTCGGGCTGCGTGGATGTGGAGCACAGGGATATTGATCGAATGTACTTTGTAATGGGTGCTTTATTTGATTATGACCCTGAGAAGGAACTATATGAAGTACATACTCAGGTGCTAAGGCCGGGGCCTTTGCAAGGGAGCCGCAGGGGGACAGGAGGAGGCCACCTACCTGATATTTGATGGCCAGGGCAACAATGTATTTGAGGCCGTTCGGGATATGGCGAAAAATGGTAGAAGGATCTTCTGGGGCCATTGCGATATTTATGTTGTCACAGAGGAGATGGCCAAAAGGGGAATCTTTCAACTGGTGGAATTTTTAATGAGGGATAACGAGATTAGGGAGGAAGCTATTTAGCTTTAACTAAGCTGCCAAGTAAAGACTTTATGGAAATTAAAGATGGGGCGGAAAAGGTGCCAATGAGATCAATAGTTACGATAGTAAGGGATTCCTTTGAGGTTCATGGTAACACCACTAATATTAGGGTGAGGGAGGCCTTTAACAGTCTTTTGGATCAAGGAAATTTCCTGGTGCCAATTGTGGGAATCCGTAAGCCGGTGCAAGAGTCAAAGGAAGCCCGGGTTAAATATCATGGCTCCGGGGCGGCTGTTTTTAAAGGAGAGAAGATGGTGGATAGGGTTAGTCCCGTTGAAGTTAGGGCCTTTAATTTTTTGAATAGGGATTTGAAAAATCCACTCTTAAGCTTTGAATTCAAAGGCCGGCAAATAGCTGCTGAGCTAATCGGAATTCACCCGTCGGTGAAGCCCCAGGTTAATGATGAAGAGGTCAGTATACAGGTGGCAGTAGATTGCTACGCAATATCAGTTTGGTTGGACAAGTATTAGATTTAGAGGATCCCAGGATAATTGCAGAATTAAGGCCAATTTTAAGTGAAGCACTAAAGAATGAAATATTAAATGGGATAAAACATGCCCAGGGTATTCAAAATGATTACTTCGGGTTTGGTCGTCAGGTAGAAATTGCGGATCATAAGGCCTGGAGCAGAATTAAGGACCGCTGGGATGAGCAGGTTTTCCCCGAGGCTGAGTTTGAGGTGACAGTAAATACAACCATTGTTAGAACAGGGCTAACTATCACGACAAAAATAGGTGAATTGTATGAACAGGGCCAATATAATTAGCGCTAAGCAGGCAGTATTTTTATTGCTAACCTGTATTCTATCCACAGTAGATGTGTTTTTGCCCTCTGAGGTAGCCCAGCATGCCGGCCGGGATGCCTGGATGTCTGCTTTATTGGCGGCCTTATAGGTACTTTATTTATCGTATTATCATCGGACTATGCTTAATATTTCCCGATCATTCCCTGGTGGGATTTAGCAGGCTATTGCTGGGAAGGTATCTGGGAGGACTCCTTGCCTTAATATACATTGTTAGCTTTCTTTTCTTTTGTGTTATGGTGACGATTCAATTCTCGATAATTATCTCAACATCCTTTAAGCCAGAAAGTCCTCCCTTTGTATGGCATCTGGTAGTGCTGGTTCCTGCCCTTTATGTATCTTATCTTGGCATATCGGTTCCCGCCAGAATGAATGAGCTGTTGTTACCACTGGGGCTTTTATTATTGCCGCTGGTAGCTTTGCTAAATATACCTAACATAAATTGGGATGAGTACCTGCCTATGCTGCAGCACGGATTGCTCCCGCCAATAGAGGGAGCAGTTTTAACTGCCGGGGAACTGACCTACCCAATGCTTATATTGGCGCTAATTCCCCTAATAAGTCATAAAGAGAAGCTAGTAGGCTATGGAATTCCTGCTTTATTACTGTTGGCATAGCGCTGCTGATCGGTACTTTAAGCATCCCCATCTTAGGTTAAAGACCACCGAGGCTAGTCTATTGCCGGCCCTGATGATGGTTAGGTCCATTGAAATTGGTTTCATTACCCGGATGGATCCCTTTATGATGACTATCTGGTTTACTGGATTTTTATCTTTATTGCAGCTTTTTCTTATTCGGCCGCCAGTTTAACCAGGGAATTATTTGGGTTTAAAGGTTATCGTATGATATTACTCAGCTACGGTTTCATTATAATCATAGCCGCCAATATCTACATCACCAATGTACCTTTGCTACGATATTTTATGCAGTTTCCTTTGACCCTGTGGCTCTATTCAGTGTCCTTAGTAATTCCCATATTTTTAATTCTAGTGGCCAAGTTAAGGGTTATCCGAAGCAAGAAAAATAAGCTAAGCCCAAAAGACGACTTAGCTTATTTTGGGTGAAGGCGGGAGAATACTTTTTTCTGTTAAGTCTACTGATTTACGAACAAGTTCCAATACGCTACCTGCAACATTTAGAATGGGAATATTTGTGTTGTAGTTTATCTGCTTTATGATAGGCAAAGTACCCAGGGACACCAAACGATCGTAATCCGCATTTCTCATGGTGTTTAAAGCTTCCCGGATGCGAACGGATCTTCTCATTTCCTGGTCCAGCTTCTTTACCAGCCCGTCAAAGGGGCTGTTGGTAGCTATGGCCCTGGCAGCTAAAATTCCGCTGCGGATGGAAGAAACTGTGCCAAAGCCTAAGAAGGCCTCCATGAAACCGCCTGATATTCCCACCAGAAGTATATTACCCACTTGATGGGGATAAGCAGTTCCGGCTATATGGGGTAATAAGAAGCTTTCTGTGATGTGGTAATCAATTTTTCCCGGCAAAGAAAAGTCTTCCAATGTCTCTCCATTTCCTTGGCGGTGGTGTTGGCATGTATTAAAACCAGGCTGGCTCTGGTTTTAGTAAAAGGGGTTAGATAGGCATAGGCACCAAGGCATAGTCGGTGTTAACCCACATAACTAGCTCAGAAGTGTCAAATTCCCCCAATACAACGGCACCCCTAACCATGGCGGAAAAGATGTTTTTCCAGATACCAAGGGTGGCGGGAATTTCCCTGCTGCCATTGGCTACAACCACGTAATCATATTCTTTAGCCAACTCTGAATAATTTGCCCGGCAGTTAAAATTGATCTTTGTTTTAAGGTCGCTGGATAACTGTGTTTCCAGTGACTTTTCACCTTGGCCACGCTCAAGGAAATAACCGAATTTGGCTGATTTGACTACCTTGTTAGGGTAGGTGCGTGCATAGTGATTTTTTTCCAGGCGTGAAGGGGCTCAATGGAAAGATGATAGTCTTTTTTTAACCATTTAATTTGATCCCGGACCGGCCTATTCATTAGATGTAATAAACCAGCCACGTGGGGGAAAAGTTCCCCCGAGCGGGAGCGCTCTTCAAAAATATCAGGGAAAATGCCTAAATATTCTAATTCGTGGGCACAGGATAGGCCGGAAACCCCGGCACCAATAATGGCAACCCGCAATGTTATACCTCCAGAATGTTGTTGTTATCCTTATTCTGCCCGGCTAGCCTAACCTTATTAGAACTATTTGAAATCAAGGGTTTTCACTTTTTCCCACAGGGTTTTTTCCCTTTGCAGTTCCGGGGGAATGTATTTAACTGTGTTAGCGGCCTTTTGGGCAAACCTGTTACTCACAACGTCCTTATAAGTCACGGGGTTAGTTAACTCACCGGAACGCTGTACGTAGTTCTGAAGATTTTCATAATCCTTCTTTGGGATCACCGGGCTTTTATCCCAAAGGGACAATTTCTTATATCTATCAATTATTTTTCTAGGGTTTGTTTATCTATTTCAGGGAAATATTGGGCTACCACCGTGGCTGCCTCCGACGAAGAGTGATAATCCAACCATAGCATGCCTTTACATAATCCATTAACAAACCTTTGAATCTCCCCACCATGTTGCTTTAAATATGATGGGGATGCAGCAAATATTAAAGAAGGAATTGGTTCCACAGCATCCCCTAGGGTTGCCACTACCCAACCCTCTCCCCTTTCTTCAGCAATTGAGGCTAAAGGCTCAGACATCTGCACATAATGCCCTACTCCAGCTTGAAAGGCACCTACTTTAAGTTCTAAGGGGACATTTTGGATAATAATAACCTGCTGTTGTAAGGTGAGCTTGTTTTGCTTCAAAGCTTCCTCAAGAATTATATTTGATTGTTCATCTGGCGCATCCCCTAAAATAGATCTCCTTTTCAAAGTTTCCCAGGAAAAATCAGTCTGTTGCTCTCTACCCAGCAAAAAGGTACCGTCCTTTCTTGCAAGTGAAGCGAAAGCGATCTGGTTTGTATTTGTACCCAACGGTTGGGTAAAAAATTGCTGGCTTAGGTTGCATAGAATGATATCCCCCTTTTCTTCCAGGCTCCATTGATTTGCCTCTGCTGGTCTGGACACATTAGAGTCCAAGGCCAAGTTTTGTTCCCGGTAAAAACCTTGGGCTATGGCAATGTAGTGGGGTATGGCCAGGGGCGAGCGCTGGGCTTCAACCACTTTTATGGGGAAGGGTTTCTCTGGACCATGCCTAAAAAATAGGTCTTTACTCCATAGGTGCCTGTTCCGGCAACAATAGAGAGAATGAGGATTAGGAACAGCCATTTCCAATACTTGGACAACAATATCAACCTCCTACTAAAACTTCTGGACTAAATTATTTGCCACCCGATTATTAGGGGTAAACAAATCCCCTATATATTTATTAGGTTAAGAGAACATATAACCCAATTTTTACATAAATGGAATAAAATAAATAAAATGGCATAAAGATGTATTAAAATTACCGGGAGGTTTAATAAAATGAACAGGGTAACTTTTCTTCAATGGAGTAAACAGGGTGTGAAAGGGGACATGCTAATAAAAMTAGGGCGTTGGGTATTGGTATAATTGCATCTCTAAGTGCAACTTTGGCAGTATTTCTAATCTTAGCCTTTGTGGTGGCTGTGACCAGCATGCCTATTTATGACTTTGCCTTGGCCATTATGCTAACCATGCTAGTTTCTTCATTTTTAGGAGGTAAGGGTGCCGGCAAGGAAGCTGGAATTAGGGGATGTATCCATGGTGCTGCAGTGGGGTTATTATATGGAATGTTATTTGTGTTTCTCTCTGTAGTTGCAGGTATGCCTGTGACAGAGTTCATATTGATCATCGGGTCTATGGTTTTAGCAGGCATCATTGGAGGAATTGTGGGTGTTAACCTGCCGAATGCAAAAAGACAAGTGATTGGCAGAAGAGCAACCAGGTAGATTTATTGACATAAAGCAGGAAAAACATTAATATATTGGGTAGTAAAGTCGAAGAAGGGGAGATCCGGAAATAGGTTTTGGACCCAGAGAGGAAGGCCCTTGGCTGTAAGGCTTTCTGTCCGAAGTTTTCTAGATGTCGCCCCGGAGAAGCTGGACTGAACCTAAGTAGGTCCGGACGGGAAGGCCCGTTATAGCCGTAGGAGTTGCTACCCAATAAAGTACTAGCTATTTGGTAGAAACAAGGTGGTACCGCGGAACTAACTTCCGTCCTTGATTGGATGGAAGTTTATTTTTTACTATCATATCAAGGAGGAAACTTCAGTGTCGGAAACGAATATTCCTACAGTCTACAACCCAAGTGAGGTTGAAAACAAATGGTATCAAGAATGGGAGAGTAAAAAATATTTTGGAGCAACAGTGGAAAAGGAGAAAACCCCCTTTTGTATTGTCATGCCTCCGCCGAATGTAACGGGCCAATTGCATATGGGACATGCATTGGACAACACCCTCCAGGATATCTTGACTAGGTGGCGCCGGATGCAGGGGTACAATGCCCTATGGGTGCCAGGAACTGATCATGCCGGTATAGCTACCCAGGCTAAGGTGGAAGAAAAATTAGCTAAGGAAGGCCAAACCAAGTATGATTTGGGACGGGAGAAGTTTTTAGATGAGGTCTGGGCCTGGAAGGAACAATATGGTAATCGTATTACCACGCAGCTAAGGAGCTGGGTGCTTCCTGCGACTGGGATAGGGAACGCTTCACCATGGATGAAGGCTGCTCAAAGGCAGTGCTGGAAGTATTCGTACGCTTATTTGAACAAGGTTTAATATATAGGGACTACTACATTACCAACTGGTGTCCCCACTGTCAGACAACTATTTCGGATATTGAGGTTGAACACCAGGACAAACCAGGTCAACTGTATTATATTAAGTATCTCTCCCAGGATAACCCGGAGGATTATATCATTATAGCTACCACAAGGCCTGAAACCATGCTTGGTGACGTGGCTGTAGCAGTTAACCCGGAGGATGATCGCTACCTGCATCTGGTTGGTAAAACTTTAATTCTGCCCATCGTTGGTCGGGAACTGCCGGTAATAGCTGACGCCTATTGTGATCCTACCTTTGGAACTGGTGCGGTGAAGATGACACCGGCCCACGACCCTAACGACTTTGAGATTGGCCGCCGTCACGGTTTGCCGGAAATTCAGGTCATTGATAAAAAGGGTAAGATGAACGAACAGGCGGGCAAGTATCAAGGTTTGGACCGGTGGGAATGTCGCAAGAGGCTTGTACGGGATTTAGAAGAGTTGGGAGCGCTGGTAAAGGTAGAGGATATGAGCCACGCTGTAGGTCATTGTTACCGTTGTAATACGGCCATTGAACCGATGCTCTCAAAGCAGTGGTTTGTTAAAATGAAGCCCTTGGCTCTCCCTGCCATTGAAGCCGCAAAGGATGGAAGAATATCCTTTATTCCCGAAAGATTTACCAAAATCTATTTGAATTGGATGGAGAATATTCGTGACTGGTGCATCTCCAGACAGCTTTGGTGGGGACATCGTATTCCCGTTTATTACTGCCAAGATTGTGAAGATATGGTTGCGTCCACTGTACAGATTACTAAATGTGGTAAGTGTGGCGGTAAGGTGGAACAGGACCCAGATGTATTGGATACCTGGTTCTCTTCTGCCCTTTGGCCCTTTTCTACCCTTGGCTGGCCTGATAAGACTCCGGAATTAGAACATTTTTACCCAACCTCTGTTCTTGTTACTGGTAGAGATATCATCTTTTTCTGGGTGGCCAGGATGATTTTTTCAGGATTAAACTTTATGGAGCGGGAGCCCTTTAAGGAAGTATTTATCCATGGCTTGGTGTTGGATTCCCAAGGTAGGAAGATGAGCAAGTCCTTAGGTAATGGGGTCGATCCCTTAGACATTATTGATAGTCACGGCGCCGATTCGCTACGTTTCATGCTAATTACAGGTAATACTCCAGGCAATGACCTTCGCTTCCATTTTGAACGGTTGGATGGAGCAAGGAGCTTTGCGAATAAAATTTGGAATGCCTCCCGCTTTGTAATGATGAATCTTGCAGATTATAACCCAGGTGCCCAAGGTGGGGAGTATAACCTGGCGGATCGCTGGATCCTCAGCAGGCTTCAAGGGACTGCCGCTGAAGTTACGGCATACTTAGAGCGTTATGAATTGGGAGAGGCGGCCAGGGTGTTGTATGAGTTCACCTGGAGTGAATTCTGCGATTGGTATATTGAGTTAGCAAAGCCAAGCTCTTTGGTAAAACTACGCCCGAGGACAGGGTAACGGCCCAGCAGGTATTGGTTAAAGTTCTAAGGGAAAGTTTAGAACTAATGCATCCCTTTATGCCATTTATAACAGAGGAAATTTGGCAAAAGCTGCCACATCAGGGTGTTACAATTATGCTGGCCCACTGGCCGAAGCCTGAGGAAAAGCTTAAGGATTCCGGGGCTGAGCAGGAAATGGTTATACTCATTGAAGCTATTACTGCGGTACGTCGTATTCGGGGAGAAATGAATGTACCACCTGGTAAGAAGGCTGAGGTAATCCTTGTGGCCGGAGAAGACTATGTTCGAAGTGTATTAGAAAGAAATAAAGCCTATGTCCAGGGACTTGCTAATGCTGAAGTAACTGTATTGAAGGATTTGCAGGAAAAACCGGATCAAGTTGCCAGTGCCGTAACTAAGGGTGTAGAAATCTTTGTACCCCTAAAGGGACTCATAGATATCGACAAGGAAGTTGCACGTTTAACTAAGGAATTAAAAAGTATTGAAACCGACTTAGCAGGGTACAGGGCAAACTTAGCAACCAAGGCTTCTTGGACAAGGCTCCCGCAGATGTTATTGAGAAAGAGAAGGCCAAGGAACAGGAACTGGCCACAAAGTCTGCAGCTTTGAAGGATAGGCTAGCGGTGTTCCTAACCTAGCCTTAATAGAGGGAGGTATACTTATGGCTCTAAAATTTGAAGAAGCTATGTCCCCCCTTCCCCAGGGAGGTTTAGAGGGGGAACTAAAGGTGAGAATTAGGGTACAGGTGGAAGCGGATCATGAAGATGGAGGTTTTTATGCCGTAACACCGGATATTCCTGGATGTGCTTCCAGGGGAGCCACCGAGGAAGAGGCGGTGGAGAATTTCAAGGAAGCTGTACGCTATTTATTAATAGAACATTGTCACTAATAACTTGTAAAGACATCGTAATATGTGAAGGAAGGGCTTTAAGTGATCTATGAGCAGTCAATAGATTATCTAAAGGGACTTACCAAGTTTGGAATTAATTTGGGTCTCGGTAGAATTGAAGAATTATTGCGGCGGTTGGGTAATCCCCACCGCCGCCTAAAAATTGTTCATATAGGCGGTACCAATGGAAAAGGTTCCACAACTGCTATGGTTGCCAGCATCTTAGGAGCGGCAGGCTATAAAGTGGGAAGGTTTACCTCACCTCACTTGCATAGCTATACCGAGAGGTTTGTGATTAATGGAGTGGCTATCCCGGAAATTAAACTAGTGGAATTAATCAGCTATATAAAGCCCTTTTTAGAAGAAATGGTTTCCGATGGTTATGAGCATCCAACGGAGTTTGAAGTGAGTACTGCCCTGGCATTAGTTTACTTTGAGAGGGAAGCTACTGATTATGTAGTTTTGGAAGTTGGTATGGGCGGTGCAATTGATTCAACCAATATAGTTACCCCATTAGTTTCAGTTATTACTAATGTTTCCCTCGATCATGTGGATTACCTTGGTGGAACTGTAGAGGAAATAGCCAGGGTAAAAGCGGGTATAATAAAACAGAATACTCCAGTCATTACCGCTGCGAGGGCTCTCCGCTGGAAATAATTAGGGAAGTAGCCAAAGAGAAGGATTGTCCCCTGGTGCAGATTGGTAAACAAGCCACCTGGGTTTCAGATAAAAGCTTTTTGGCAGGGCAACAAAAATTTACAGTGTATGGATTAAAGGATACCTATCATATTAACTTGCCCCTTATAGGGGAGCATCAGCAAATAAATGCAGCCACTGCAATTGCAGGAGTTGAAGTTTTGCTATCCTTAAGGGAGAATGTCTCTCTCCTCAAACCATTGAAGAGGGTTTAAGTATGGTCAAATGGCCGGGAAGACTAGAGATCCTTACGCACAAACCTATGACGATTATAGATGGTGCCCACAACCTAGCCGGGGCGATTGTACTTAGGAGAGCATTGGAAAAATATTTTTCTGGACGTTCCATAATTATGATTTTAGGTATGTTGGCGGATAAGGAGCGGGCAAAGGTGGTCGCAGAGCTGGCTCCCCTGGCAAAAACTATCATAGTAACACGCTCCAACAGCCCAAGGGCAGGAGATTGGCAAAGGGTAGCCCAATATGCCCGGGAGTATGTTAAGGATGTTATGGTGGAAGAATGTGTTGAAAAAGCTGTGGAATTAGCCCTTAATAATGCGGGTAGCGAAGAGTTAGTCTGTATTACTGGTTCCCTTTATATGATTGCAGAAGCCAGACAGTTTTTAATAAGTAAAGATATAGCCTAAGCATTAATCAAAAAGAATTTAATTTATGCTTGTGGAAAGATAGGCTGAATAATATACAATATACTAATATCATATTTAGCATAATAAATTGTCATGACACATAGAAAGATGTTAAAATATATATAAAATTGTCGAGATATGCTTCTTAATAATTAGAGAACAATGTCATCTAGATGACCTGCTATAAAATTCTAAAATTTGTTTTGACACAACGTTCACAAATCATCTTTGCAACCCGGCAGTTTACTACTATAATATTATTAAAAACATTAACTAATAATTTTATTAATATAAAAATTTGTTTTTATAGTAAGAGGAGGGGACCTGGTGAAGGCACTTAAAATTCCAGAAGCAACAATTACCCGGTTATCTATATATTCCAGGTTTTTAAAAAGGTTGGACAAGAAAGGGATTACCACTGTATCATCAGGGGATATTGCCGAAGGTGTTGGGGTAAGTCCTGCCCAGGTTAGGAAGGATCTGGCATACTTTGGTGAATTTGGCACAAGGGGTGTAGGTTACAATGTTAAGGATTTGATACGCTACACCGTAAAGATTTTGGGTTTATCAGAACCATGGAATTTAGTCATGGTGGGGGCCGGTAATCTAGGCTCTGCACTGGTAACATATAGGGAATTTAAAGATAGGGGTTTCTCCATTGTTGGGGTATTTGATAATGATTTAACGAAGATCGGTAAGCGTATTGCGGATCTGGAGGTTCTTCCTTTGGAGGAAATGCCTGAGATGGTTAAGGAATATAACGTGCGAATAGGAATTATTGCCGTTCCTTCCAAAGCAGCCCAAGATATTGCCGATATAATGATCAAAAGTGGCTTGGAAGCACTTTTGAATTTCGCACCCATATCTCTAAATGTACCGGATTATGTGGAGGTTAGAAATGTTGACTTGTCTGTAAAGTTAGAAATTCTCACCTTCAACTTAGCCCTTAGGGAAAAATAGTAACTAGCCTCACAGGTGCCCCCCTAGTGCATTGCTAGTCTAATTTTAATTTCTTTGGGGTCCTGTTGTTAGAGTCTAACAGCAGGACCTTTTGGTGTGATCCATGAGTAAGATTAAAAGCTATATTATTTTTTAGGATATTTATCAGACTATAGGGGACAATTAAAGTATCTGTAATTGCTTGTCAGACAAAACTCCGAATGTTAAACTTATAGGGAAGTACCTTCCATTACTTTCCTTATAGGTGAAAAAATGAGTAGAACTTTTAAAACTGGAAAAGGGCCGGGAGTGTTATTGATTATGCTGCTGGCCGGCGGCGTAGCAGGTAGTGCACTGGGAGATGCTTTAGCAGCCTATCTTCCAATATTAAAAAACTATACAACCATAGGCTTTAGTAATACCACATTTAATTTACATTTTCTAAAGCTTACCTTTGGTTTAACCATGTCTCTCGGAGCAATGACCGGAATTGGCATACTACTGGGTTTTCTGGCTTACCGTAGGTTATAACATATTATTTGTTACTATGGGAGGGTTTTGTTTGCAGCCAATTATACTTGCATCAGCGTCACCAAGGCGACAGGAACTTCTTGCCAATCTTGGCATTGATTTTGTTATCAGGGTCAGCGAAGTAGATGAAACCCTGGAAGAACATATTTCCCCAGCCCAACAGGTGGAGCGGTTAGCTGAGCGTAAGGCTGCTGCCGTTGCAGTAGATATTCAGGACGGTTTGGTTATTGGGGCTGATACGTTGGTTTTTAATGCAGGCCAAGTTTTGGGCAAACCAATAAACCGGGAAGACGCAGTAAAGATGATAGAAACCCTCCAGGGAAAAAGTCATGAAGTGTTCACTGGAATAGCAGTAATAGATGCGGCAACAGGCCAAGCTGTGGTAACCCACCAGGCTACTGCCGTTAGGTTTAAATCAATGACCAGAGAACAAATCGAACGATATGTTAATACCGGTGAACCCATGGACAAGGCCGGGGGGTATGCTGTACAAGGAAAGGCTTCAGTTTTTATTGATAGTATTAGAGGTTGTTACTATAATGTAGTAGGCTTGCCGGTATCCAAACTAGCGGATGTACTAAGAAGGTTTGGAGTAGAGATAATATGAGTTATCCGGTTTTACGTGAATTGCCACCTGAGCAGAGGCCGAGAGAGAGAATGATTAAGGAGGGTTCCGGCAGTCTGTCTGATATTGATTTACTAGCTATTATCCTGCGTACCGGAACTGCAAAGGCGTCAGCTCTAGAGTTGGCAGCAGGGATCATTGGGAGGTTTAGGGATCTAAGAAACCTTTCCCAAGCCACCATAGAAGAATTAAGTACAATAAAGGGCATTGGGGCCGTTAAGGCAGTACAGGTGAAGGCTGCCTTGGAGTTGGGTAAGAGGTTAGCAAGCTTACCCTCCGAGGATAGGACGGTAATTCGATGTCCTGAAGATGTTTGTTCCCTGGTGATGGAAGAACTAAGGGATCTAGATCGGGAGTTCTTTCAGGCACTATTGCTAAACACTAAAAATCAAGTAATCTCCAGGGAAACTATCTCCATTGGCACTTTAAATGCATCGATGGTGCATCCAAGGGAATTGTATAAAATAGCTATTCGCCGGAGTGCTGCTGCAGTTATTTTAGTACATAACCACCCGAGTGGAGATCCTACACCAAGTAGAGAAGATATCAGCCTGACCAAAAGATTAATTGAAGCGGGAGAAATAATAGGAATAGATGTCCTAGACCATATAATAATTGGAGATAATAAGTTTATTAGTCTAAAGTCCAAAGGACTTATTTGAAATACCTAAGGGGGACGTTTGAATTGAAACTTGGTATGTTTTCCAAGGATATGGGGATAGATTTGGGTACTGCCAACTCCCTGGTCTATGTAAAGGGTAAAGGCATTGTGTTAAGAGAGCCTCAGTGGTAGCTATACAGAGGGAGACGGGTCAAGTTTTGGCTGTGGGTGAAGAAGCCAAGCAAATGATTGGTCGAACACCCGGCAACATTGTTGCCATACGTCCCATGAAGGACGGTGTAATTGCCGATTTTGATGTAACCCAAAGTATGATAAAATATTTTATAAATAAGGCCCTGCGCCAAAGGTCATTTATCTTTAAACCCAGGGTTGTGGTAAGTGTACCTTCGGGGGTGACAGCTGTGGAAGAAAGGGCAGTACGTGAGGCAGCCTTACAAGCTGGAGCCAGAGAAGCATATCTCATTGAGGAACCTATGGCGGCCGCTATTGGTGCTGGGCTACCTGTACATGAACCTACAGGTAATATGATTGTGGATATTGGTGGTGGAACCACTGAAGTGGCAGTTATTTCACTGGGCGGAATAGTGACCAGCAGATCCATTAGAATTGCCGGAGATGAAATGGATGATGCCATCATTCAGCATGTAAAACGTACATATAATCTAATGATCGGTGAGCGCACCGCAGAGCAAATCAAAATTGATATTGGAACTGCCTACCCATTGGAACAAGAGGAAACTGAGGAAATAAGGGGCCGTGACTTGGTTACCGGATTACCTAAGACCTTGCAGATTACCTCTACTGAGATATTTAAGGCTTTGTCTGAGCCGGTTGAGGCTATCCTAGAGGCCATTAAAGTCACCTTGGAGAAGACACCTCCAGAACTGGCCGCTGATATTATGGACAGGGGTATTGTTATGGCAGGGGGAGGCTCCCTCCTAAGGGGTCTTGATCACCTGGTGAGTGATCAAACTGGGATGCCCGTGCATATGGCTGAAGAGCCGCTGCTGGCGGTGGCCTATGGCTCGGGAAGGGTATTGGAAAATATTGATGTTTTAAGACGAGTATTAATTCAGCCTAAAAAGCTGGCCTAGAAGGTGTGGTAGTATTGCCCCGAATGATAAGTTATAGAAGTGTCTTTTTCCTGCTAATTCTGGTTGGTATTACACTGGGGGTAATGCGCCTCACCCATGTGGAACGTCCCCAACTGACTCCCATGGAAGCAGCAATCAAGGACAGTTTGGCACCTATTCAAGGTGTGCTGATGGGAATCAGTGAAACCGTCAATCAGAGTGTTTATTCAGTTGTTGCATTAGGAGGACTGAGCGGAGAAAATAAGGAATTAAGAGAAGAAGTCTCAGAGCTAAGGGGACAGCTTCTTCTCCTGGAAGAGCTCAGGCAGGAAAATCAGAGGTTAAGAGAACTACTTGATTACCGTGAACAACATGAGCAGAACTTTAGGTCTACTACCGCAAGTATTATTGGTCGGGACCCGGGAAATTGGTTTGGGATTATAACCTTGAATAAAGGTGAGCGGGATGGTATATTAAAAAATATGCCGGTGGTAACAAGGGCTGGCCTGATTGGTAAAGTCGTAGCTGTTTCCCGAAATACGGCTCAAGTTATGCTTATCACTGATCCCCGCAGTGGAGTAGGGGCAATGGTGCAGGAAACCAGGGTTCCTGGCGTTCTAGAGGGTACAACCTCCGGGGGAGGGGCCACCAGATTAATTCATGTGCCAAAGGATACAGAACTTAATGCTGGCCAGGTGGTGATTACCTCGGGAGTCGGGGGGACTTTTCCAAAGGGTATACCTATAGGCAGAATAATAGATATATCTGATGAGCCTGCTGGTTTGTTCAAAACAGCAACTGTTGTACCTTTTGCTGAGTTACAGAGATTAGAGGAAGTATTGATTATTACAACGGTATTAAATCCAGACATTCTTCCTCCCACGGAGGGTGGTTAATTGCGTTCCTTTGTGCTAATAGGCCTTATTCTTTTGGCAATGTTAATGCAGGCCACCGTGTTTAGCTTTTTACAGGTAGCAGGTGTTAAGCCTGATTTAATTTTAATGCTTGTTGTTTTTAATGGCTTCCTCCGGGGTTCCAAGGAGGGGGCTTTTTTGGGTTTTTTAGGGGGACTTGCCCAGGATATTTTTTCCGGCAGTTACATTGGACTAAATGCCTTAACAAAAATGGCAGCGGGATATCTGGCCGGTTTGGCCGAAGCTAGATTTTATAACGAGAGTGTGGTAATAGTATCCCTAATGACCTTTGTTACCAGTGTTATTAGTCATGGAGCCAATTATATATTACTTTATTATTTGGATATACAGGTGCCAGCCTTTTTTGCCATATTGCAGGTAATAATACCCACGTCAATTTATACTGCTTTATTAGTTCCACTGACCTATTGGAAGTTTTTTCGTTCTAATGAAAGAGGATGGCTCAGATTCCGGGAACCCTAATCAATATATTTAGGGAGGAGCCTTATGGAAAGAAAAATTATTGAGAAAAAGACCAGGCTGTTGCTTTTTATTGTGTGTATTATATTTTCTGTTCTTGTGGGACGACTAGCTATATGCAGCTAATTGAATCCCAGCGCTTTGAAACCTTGGCTAAGCAAAACCATATGAGGATTAACCCGATAATTGCTCCCAGGGGAGAAATATATGATCGCAGGGGTGTTAAAATTGTAGGAAACCAGCCTGTTTATACTGTATCCTTAGTTTACCTGGGCCTTAAGGACACGGAACAGGTTGTCGATCGAGTGGCTGAAATTCTGGGCATGGAACCACAGGATGTAATGGATAAATTAATGGCCCAGCAGCTTAGACTATTTCAGCCTGTGCGACTTGCCTCTAATGTTCCCTTAGAAACCGTTACCATATTGGAGGAGCAAAGGCTAGATCTTCCTGGGGTTGTGATAGACGTTGAACCGGTACGTTATTATCCCCATGGCTCGATGCTTTCCCATGTGCTGGGTTATGTACAGGAAATTAAAGAAAAACAATTCCAAGAGCACCAGGAGGATGGCTATAGACTAGGAGATATGTATGGCCAGGACGGTTTGGAAAATGCCTTTGAGCCATTTCTAAGGGGCATAAACGGTGCCCGCCAGGTTGAGGTGGATGCCCAAGCCAGACCGGTGCGGGATCTAGGTGTCAGGGAACCGGTGCCTGGTAACAACCTGCACCTTACCATTGATGCCGAGCTTCAGAAAACCGCGGAGGAAGCCCTGGAAAGACAGGTGCTGTTTATGAGGAAAAACGGTTATGAATCCAAGGGTGGAGCGACAGTAGCCATAGATGTAAGAACAGGAGCCATAAGGGCCATGGCCAGTTACCCTACCTACGAACCTTCCATCTGGATTGACGGGCTAAGTCAACAACAGTGGGATGATTTACAAAAATCCGGGGCTTTACCAAATCGGGTTTTGCAGCTTTACCCTCCGGCATCTACCTTTAAAATGGTCCTTGCCGTAGCCGGCGTGGATTCCGGCAAGTAGATCCTAAGTGGTCTATTCAGGACCCCGGTCACTATGTTTTCGGCAATAGAACCTTTAATGACTGGTTACCAAGCGGACATGGGCGGGTAGACATGCGCAAGGCCATCTCTGAATCCTGTAACACCTATTTTTGGACCATAGGTCACCGGATGCTGGGGATTGAAACCATAGGCAAGTATGCACGAATGTTTGGGTTTGGTGAGCGAACAGGCATAGAAATACCGGGCGAACCGGCAGGCAATGTCCCAACTCCAGAATATAAATATAAACGTAATAAAGCTTATCTAGAAGCAGTATACGGACCTAAGTTCGAGGCAATTGAAGAGAAATACAAACCGCTGCTGGCCGGGGCCACTGATCCCGATGAAATCAAAAAGCTGGAAAATGCGAAGCAAAAGGAATTAAGGGTGGTACAGAATCAGTATGACCAATATAAATGGGATTTAGATTGGCAGGTATATGATACCTTGAATACGTCTGTTGGTCAGGGCTATAATGAATATACACCTCTACAATTAGCTGTCTATACGGCTGCCATTGCCAACGGAGGGACAAGATGGAAGCCCTATTTGGTGGAGAAGGTCAGTAGCCCGGATGGACAAGTAATCGAACAATACAGACCTACCAAGGTAGCTGATGTCGATGTTAAGCATGAGGCCATTTTAGTAGCCCAGGAAGGAATGCACATGGTTACTACGGTAGGTACTGCCTCTGGAATATTTAGAGGCTTCCCAATCGATGTGGCCGGTAAAACTGGAACAGGCGAAGTATTTGGCAGGGATAACCATGCGGTCTTTGTTGCCTATGCACCCTTTGACAAGCCAGAGCTTGCGGTTGCTACAGTTATAGATTATGGAGCAAAGGGTGGAGCGGCTTCTGGTCCGGTGGCCAAGGATATCATATCCAAATATTTTAATTTGGGAATAGAAGCACACCGCCAACAACGGCCTATAGTCCCGAATAAATCCAAATATGTCTAAAATTCTAATAATATGGGGCTATTTAGCCTCTTTTTTTATCCAACTTTAGAAGGATTTGGTTATCCCACGTAGAATTCAACTTAACAGTGGTAGTGCGGGAGGTAAATAATTTGACCAGGGAGACTGTTAATAATTCGTCTTCGACAAAGCCATCTGTTGATTCTGGGTTTCCCATTGAATTAGAAGGATTGGTGGATGATAATACCATTTTGGTACAAAGGACATTGCGCTCAGGGCAAAGTATTTGCCATGACGGGAATGTGGTGGTGATGGGTGATGTGAATCCTGGTGCCGAAATTGTTGCAGCAGGTAACATTATAGTGATGGGTGCCCTAAGGGGTGTCGTACATGCTGGTGCCCAGGGGGATAATGATGCATTGGTACTTGCCTTCAGGCTAAGGCCAACCCAACTAAGGATTGCCAATCATATTACCAGGCCCCCGGAAGAGGAAGAATCTGACCCGGATTACCCAGAAGTGGCAAGAATTAAGAATGATGTTGTTACCATTGAAACCTTTAACGCTCAGATGAAATAGGGAGCGAAAGTTAGCCGAATATAAGGTTCTAGTCAGCAGTAGTGACATAGTAAGGGGGACTTATTAAGTATGGGTGAAGTCATCGTTATCACATCCGGCAAGGGGGGGGTTGGCAAAACCACCACCACTGCAAATATAGGTACAGGACTTGCCGCAACGGGTAAAAAGGTATGCCTGGTGGATACTGATATTGGGCTGAGAAACCTTGATGTGGTGCTTGGGCTGGAGAACAGAATTGTATATGACATTGTTGATGTAACCAGTGGTGTTTGCCGTATACGCCAGGCATTGATTAAAGATAAACGCTTCGAGGGGCTGCATCTGCTGCCGGCCGCCCAAACTAAAGATAAGACAGCAGTAAACCCGGAGCAAATGATGGTTCTGTGCGAGGAACTTAAAAAGGAATTTGATTTTGTCATTATAGACTGTCCTGCAGGGATTGAGCAGGGTTTTAAAAATGCCATAGCGGGTGCAGACAGAGCAATTGTTGTTACAACCCCCGAGGTATCTGCTGTGCGGGATGCTGACCGTATTATAGGATTGCTGGAGGCAGCCGAATTAAGAGACCCCAAGCTCATAATTAACCGCCTCAGACCTAAAATGGTCAAACATGGTGATATGATGAGCATTGATGATATGATTGAGATTTTGGCCATTGACCTTTTGGGAGTTGTTCCTGAAGATGATCAGGTTGTTGTGACTACAAATAAAGGGGAGACAGTGGTTAGGGATGAGAAATCCCAGAGTGGACAGGCTTATCGGAACATTACCCGTCGGATACTGGGCGAATCAGTTCCTCTGATGAATTTAGAGGAACCAGGGGGTTTTATAAATACACTACGGAGAATGATTGGACTAAAGTAGAAAGGGGGTACCGGAGTGTTAGATTTCTTAAGCAGGGTATTTGGCCGGGATTCATCTAGCAGCAAAAATGTGGCTAAGGAAAGACTTAGGCTGGTTTTAGTACACGACCGGGCCAATGTTTCTCCCGAGCTACTTTCGTCACTAAAAAATGATTTGATTAAGGTAATATCAAATTATATGGAAATCGATGAGAAGGCTTTGGAGGTCAGTCTAGACAGCAGTGAAAACCAGGTAGCCCTGGTTGCCAATATACCCGTAAAAAGAATGAAAAGGGCAAATAAAAGTCCAGCATAATAAGGGGGTGCATAAGCACCTCCTTTTAAATTATAAAATAATATTGTATAAAATTTAGTAGGGATTTTGAATATATCAATAACTATCAACACTTTTGTTTTGGTGTACATTGTAATATAATTTATAGGTTAAATAAATTTAGGAGGTGGAATGCGATGGTAGACAAGCGGTTTATGCGCAATCTGGATTATACCCTTGTTTTTTCAGTGTTATTAATTATCTCCTTTAGCCTGGTTACCATCAGCAGTGCCACCCTGGTAAGCAGTCCGATGGATTTCCAACAGCATCAGGAAATTTGGCAAAAGGACGCTCCGGGTCTAAATGGTGAAACTTCCCAGGGAGCTACCAGTATATCGATTATTCAATATGGCAAATTATTTTTTAGCGAATATGTCAAAAAGCAAATAATTTGGGTTATCTTGAGCGTATTCTTGATATTTGCTATCCTCACAATTCCCTATGAAGATTTTCGACGCCATCGTAAAGCGATATACCTTATAAATATCATTTTGCTGCTGGCGGTGCTATCTCCCCTGGGACATAGTGCCAAGGGGSCTACGAGATGGATTAATTTGGGTTTTTTCGCACTGCAGCCCTCAGAATTTGCCAAGATATTTATTATAATTACCTTTGCCGATTTTCTGACTAGGCGAGAGGGAAAACTTAATAGCCTAAAAGAGCTATTGCCTTGTTTCTTGCATATAGGAATACCCCTATTGCTGATTCTAAGACAACCAGACCTTGGAACATCTCTTGTTTTTATTGCCATAATGTTTGGAATGCTTTTTGTTGCATCTGATAATTGGAACTAATATCAGGGATCTTTGTTGGGGGTGCCGCTGCTGCTGTGGGCTGGGCGGCAGCTCATATGCACTTTGGAGTTTGGATTCCTCTCAAAGAATATCAATTGAGCAGGCTACTAGTCTTTTTAGACCCCTGGGATAAAGATAATATATTAGGTGCTGGCTATCACGTAGTACAGTCTCAGATTGCCATAGGCTCCGGAGGTCTAGAGGGCAAAGGAATTTATAACGGCAGCCAAAATCAGTTAAATTTTCTGCCGGAACAACATACAGATTTTATCTTTTCGGTGGTTGGTGAGGAGATGGGTTTTATTGGTGTAACCCTACTATTAATTCTCTTTTTTATTCTTTTATACAGGGGTATCCGAATAGCTTCCCAGGCCAAGGATTTAAATGGTGCCCTGCTGGCCACCGGTGTAGTATCAATGCTTACCTTTCACATCTTAACCAATGTTGGGATGGTCACGGGCATAATGCCGGTAACGGGATTGCCACTACCCCTCTTCAGCTATGGAGGTAGCAGCATGATGACCAACATGATTGCCATTGGGATTCTATTAAACGTCTACATGCGCCGCCAAAAGATACTATTTTGAGACAAAAAACCGTCCCCAGAGGGACGGTTTTTTGTCTGGTAAGTCAAGTCAAATAAAGAAGGGCTTGTCATATTTGTCCCTCCCGCTCAATATACTTTAATAGCTAAATGAAAGAATACCCTTGGGAGGGATAAAAGGTGAGAATTGGTAAATATGATTTTAACTTCAGTCGGTTTAAGAAGAAAAGGTACGAGCCCCTGGGAAACTCCTTTGGTTCTGATGATTGGTCAAATTACGGGGCTAAATACAGGGCCAATAATCAGTGGAATCGCAAGAAATCTAAACCTGGCGGAATTAAAACCTTTTATCGTGTAGTGGTAGCCTAGGCATTTTTGCGGTTCTATTAGTAATTAAGGAATCTACTCATCCTTGGAGTTTGCAGACAAAAGATGGTTTAAGGGTAGCCTTAACAACTGAATGGGATGTAACCCCTGCTCTGGACAAGGCTGTTCAAATTGGCTTGAGAACTGTAAACATGGACTGGCCTATGTTTAACGAGTTAACTAACCCGGTTTTGCCAACCGCAGGAGATATTAGCGGTGATGCTTCATGGGCTGTGCCTGTATCTGGAATGGTGGTGCAAGAATTTGGCTGGGTAAAGGATCAGGTGGATAATCTGGAGAGGTTTAATCCGGGGATAGATATTAGTGCACCTGTGGGCTCTGCAGTTAGGTCGGTGCAAAGTGGAAGTGTTAGCCGTATTGGGCATGACAAGACCTACGGGGAATTCGTTTTAATTGAGCACCGTAAGGAGAGTATGCCCTATACGCCGGCTTGACAAATATATCTTTAAGTGAAGGCCAGCAGGTAGAATTAGGAGAGGTAATCGGTGAGGTGGCAGAACAGTCGGTGGGAGAGGCAATTCTCCACTTTGAGGTACGGGAGAATGATAAATTAATCGATCCTTTGAAGAAAATCAACCTATCTACTGTTACAGTAGATGATGCCAAGCCCCTGGAGGCGGGGGGAAGCAGTGATATAAAAATAAGTCCGGGTGGAGATGAACAAGGTGGGAAGGGACAATGAGGATAGGGCGCATTTTTGGAATAGACATATATTTTAATTTATGGTTTATAGCCCTGTTAGGGCTGTTCTTTGTGGCAGGAGTGTTGGAAAAGGGATTAATTGTCTTTGCAGTAGTTTTATTTCACGAGTTCGCCCATACCATTGCAGCCAGATTTTATGGTGTGCGGGTGATAGATATTGAGATACTTCCCTTTGGTGGAGTGGCCAGGGTGGGGAGTGAGGTCAGTATAACACCTGCCAAGGAAATCGCCGTAGCTTTAGCCGGACCATTTTCCAACCTGCTGCTTATTGGCATTGCCTGGGTCTAAAAAATTACGGCCTCTGGTCTGAAGACTTAGGGCCGTTTTTATACAAACAAATCTTATGCTGGCGATATTTAATCTTTTACCGGCACTTCCCTTGGATGGAGGTAGAATATTCAGGGCTTTGCTCGCCGGCCAGGTTGGAATGTCTCAGGCTACATATATAGCGGCAAAGACTGGACAAGTTATGGCTGTTTTGATAGCCTGCTTAGGCATTATAGGTGTTATGATTGGTTTTAATGGGTTGGATGTGGTAATAATATCAATGTTTGTATTTTACTCTGCTACCCGTGAAAAAGCATAGCACCCTATTTGTTTATTAGGCACCTGGCACAAAAAAATGAAGAATTAGCCAGGCAGGGGTATTGTCTGCTGAGCATCTGGTAGCTAGAGAAGACATTACTTTAAGGGAAGTAGTAAAACTATTCGTTCCCCAGAGATTTCATTTAATTACTTTAGTAGATGGACAGATGAATTACCTGGGTCAGGTTACAGAGGTTCAAGTCATTAATGCATTATTCAATCACGGTATGGAATATGGCTTAGGAGCATTAATTAATAGGGAGAAATAGCAGAGGCATCCCAAAGCTAATGCAGCCGCCTAGTGTAAACAGGCAGCTAGCAAGGCTTTTCTTTTTACTTTATCCTTATGGGCACATTTGCAGGATTTAATATATCAAATGTAGAAAGATCCAACAGGAATATTTTTCCGCAGGCTTTTTGGCAATAATACTTATAAGCTACTAATGGCTATTGCAATAATGGAGGCAGAAAGATGCATCAATTAGATAAAATTCTCTCCCGGGTTCAAAACCAAGTCGCTATGCAGGTGGAGAATGGAACGCTGTGAAAAAGGATTGGGATCAGGTAGACATAAAAATGGCATTTGCTTTTCCAGATGTCTATGAAGTGGGAATGTCTCATCTTGGTCTGCAAATTTTATATCATGTAGTAAATAGTAGAAAAGATGCCCTCATGGAGAGGGTATTTGCCCCCTGGACTGATATGGAGAAGGAACTGCGACAGGAACGACTTTTGCTCTTCAGCCTCGAATCACAACGGCCCCTTGTGGATTTTGATATCATAGGATTTACCCTGCAGTATGAAATGAGCTTCAGTAATATTATTAATATGATCGATTTGGCTGGTCTGCCCATACGTGCAGCTGACCGGGATGTTACTATGCCTTTAATTATTGCCGGTGGACCCTGCGCCTTTAATCCGGAGCCTATAGCTGACTTTATTGATCTCTTTGTGATTGGAGAAGGTGAGGAGGTTATCCTTGAACTAATTGATACAGTTAAGGATTTAAAACAACAAGGGTTAGACCGTCCTAAGATGCTCCTAGAAATAGTTAAGAAGGTTCCGGGAATTTATGTCCCTTCTCTCTACACAGTATCCTACAATGAAGATGGAACAGTAAAGGAGGTTCTTCCAAAGCAAAAAGGAGTGCCTCAAAAAATAGGCAAAAGAGTTATTAGGGATTTTGAAAATGTACCTTTTCCCACCAACCCATTGTACCGTCAATGGGGGTAGTGCACGATCGAGTGATGGTAGAGGTATTAAGGGGTTGCACCAGGGGATGTCGCTTTTGTCAGGCAGGGGTTTTATACCGACCTGTCAGGGAGAAAAAGCCCGAGACTTTGGCCCGTCAGGTTGAAGAAATGATTAATAGCACGGGTCACGATGAAATATCTTTAACCTCCCTAAGTACTGCTGATTACACTGGGGTTGCACCTTTAGTAAGAAATCTTTTGGATATATATGGTGAGCGGGGAGTAAATGTATCCTTACCTTCCTTAAGGCTAGATGCATTTTCGATAGATTTGGCTAAAGAAGTTCAAAAGGTTAGGAAAAGTGGACTGACCTTTGCCCCGGAGGCCGGTACCCAAAGATTAAGGGATGTTATCAACAAGAATGTAACAGAGCAAAATTTGGTTGATGCTGTAACATCTGCATTTCAAAATGGCTGGTCCTCAGTAAAGTTATATTTTATGATTGGTCTCCCTACAGAAACCTATGAAGATTTGGATGGCATTGCAGATATGGCTAAAAAAGTGGTGCAAATAGGTTACCAGTCCGGCGTTCCCAGGGGGCGGCTCAAGGTTACTGTCAGTACTTCTTCCTTTGTTCCTAAATCCCATACGGCATTTCAATGGGAGCCCCAGGACAGTTTAGAGCAGTTAAAGGAAAAGCAAAAGTATCTCAAGGAAAAGCTTAGGGATAAGAGAATTTCCTACAACTGGCATGACCCTGGGACCAGTTTCCTGGAGGCTGTGTTTGCTAAGGGTGATCGTAGGCTAGGAATGGTATTGGAAGATGCGTGGGCCCGAGGGGCAAGGTTTGATGGTTGGTCAGAGCACTTTAAATTCCGTCTATGGCTGGAAGCCTTTGAGGAACAAGGGCTTGATCCAAAATGGTATGCCTATAGACCTATTGATTATGGGGAAGTTTTACCATGGGATCATATTGAGGCAGGGGTAAGTAAGAAATTTTTAATCAGGGAGCATAAAAAGGCTATGGGTAGCCTGCCCACAATGGATTGTCGCTCTGGACAATGTCCTGGCTGTGGCCTTTGCCCCACTATGGAAATGAAACCAGATATCCTGGGAGGTGCGGAAATTGCCCCGATACCGGGTGAAGTTTAGTAAGGATGGTCCAGCTCGTTTTAGCTCACATCTTGACATGGTAAGGTTTTTCGATCGCTGTACCAGGAGAGCAGGATTGCCAGTAGCTTTTTCTGAAGGGTTTAATCCCCATCCAAAATTTAGCTTTGCTGCACCTCTTCCTGTAGGAATTGGAGGCATGGCTGAGTATTTGGATATGGAGTTAACCGGGTACATAAGCCCACTGGAATTGGCTGAAAAACTGGGTAGTAATATGCCGGAAGGTTATGAAATTCTTGATATTAGAGAATTAAGGGAGAAGGGGCCGGCTTTAATGGCCCTGCTAGCACGGGCAGAATATCGAGCTACAGCAACTCTTCCCACTGGCTACTCAGAGCCGGAACTAAAAACTAGTATAAATAATATAATGAATTCCGGAGCCCTGCCAGTTATTAGGGAAGTGAAGGGGAAGGTTAAAGAAACAGACATACGCGGGGGAATTTTTAATCTAACAGGTTCTGTTAAAGGACATATAATGGAAATAAAAATGGAGTTGTTGATAGGTAGCCAAGGAAATGTGAGACCAAATGATGTGTTGTTGAAGTTATATCAGGATGGGGGAGTTCCTGTTAAGCCGGAGGAGTTCCGAATACGTAGAGTAGAACTCTTTGCTGACGGGAAAACCGGACCAATTTCCCTTTGGGAAGCCTGACCACCGGTGCAGGAGAGGAATGTCGGTTATGTTAAAAGAAATTCTAATTAATGTCAGGGAAGAGGAAACCAGGGTTGCTGTTCTAGAGGATAAGATTCCCGTAGAGGTTTATATAGAGCGTTCGCCTAATCAAAGATTAGTGGGTAATATTTTTAAGGGTAGAGTGGAAAATGTTCTTCCAGGCATGCAGGCTGCTTTTGTGGATATTGGCTTGGAAAAAAATGCTTTTCTCTATGTTGAGGACGCACAGCCTTCAAGGAATCCCGAGGCAGGCAATAACCCGGGACTCAACTTAAATATTGGCGATATTTTAAAGCAGGGCCAGGAGATTATTGTTCAAATTGTTAAGGAACCAATAGGTACAAAGGGACCTAGGGTTACAACCCATGTTACTCTTCCGGGCAGATATCTGGTATTAATGCCTACAGTTGACTATATTGGCATTTCTCGTCGAATAGAATCGGAAAAGGAACGAGAAAGGCTAAAGGAACTAGCCAACAGGGTTAAGCCTGAAGGTATGGGTGTAATAGTAAGAACAGTGGCCGAGGGAGTATGTGAGGAAGAATTCCGGCAGGATATTTTACTGCTTCATAAGCTCTGGAGAAAGATTCAAAGTAGATCAACCAACACAGCAGCCCCTAATTTACTGCACAGGGATCTGGAGCTGGTGCAGAGGATGTTAAGGGATATATTCAGTGAAGACGTGGACCGGCTGACAATAGATTCACGAAGTGAATATGACAAGGTCCTGGAAATACTGGACATTATAGATCCAAAACTTAAACTAAAGGTATTTCTAGATGAACGGGAAAATATCTTTGAGGATTATGGTATTTCAGTCGAGTTGGAAAAGGCATTAAAAAGAAGGGTCTGGCTAAAATGCGGAGCTTACCTGGTTATAGACCAATCTGAAGCGTTAACTGCCGTTGACGTAAATACTGGCAAATTTGTCGGCAGCACCAACCTTGAAGATACTGTACTAAAAACAAACTTAGAAGCAGCGGTGGAAATTTCACGACAACTAAGGCTAAGGAATATAGGCGGCATAATTATCGTTGATTTTATTGACATGGTCGAAGAAGAACATAGAAACCAGGTTCTTGCCACCTTAGAAGAAGAAATAAAGAAAGATAAAACAAAGACAAACATATTGGGAATAACACAGCTGGGTTTGGTAGAGATGACCCGTAAAAAGGTTCGTCCGTCTTTGGCCGAGGTGTTACAGAAATCCTGTCCCTATTGTGAAGGGAGGGGAAAGGTTCTTTCCGAGGAAACTGTTAGTATTCATCTGAAGACGCAAATATACCAGATGGCTAAACAGACTATGGCTGAAACAATTTTGGTAGAAGCTAATCCGATTGTTGCTGCCAGGCTCATCGGGGCAGGAGGAGCAAATCTCCGGGAACTAGAACAAAGAACTGGTAAAAACCTGTATATTAGGGGATCTGCAACTCACCATTTGGAACAGGTGACTATTAGGCCACTTTCGGATCAGGATGAGATTACCTCCCAGACACTTCCTGTTAAAGCAGGAGAGGTTATTGAAGTAAAAGTAGTAGAACCACATATCTCCAACATGAATGATGGAATTGCCCGGCTGGATGGTTTTATCATTGATATTGAGGGCGGGGGGTATCTGGTGGGTGAGGTGGTTTCAGTTGAGGTCACCAAAGTACACCGGACTTATGCCAAGGCCAGAATTATCTAATATTAAGCTTGTTGACAAATGCTAGGCATATGATAAAATATTTACTTGTAGGTGTCTTTTTGCCTGCATACCGCTCAAAAGAGGTCTGCAAACCGGTCTGCCGGTACCTTTATGGCGAGTCTAGAAACGGGGAGGTGTGGGTATGTACGCAGTAGTTGTTACTGGTGGTAAGCAGTATAAGGTTCAGGAAGGTGACACCCTATACATTGAAAAGCTGGAAGCTGAGGCAGGTCAGAAGGTTGAGTTAACTGATGTTCTGCTGGTGGAAAAGGACGGCCAGGTTAAAATTGGCACTCCTAAAGTAGAAGGAGCCAAAGTAGTTCTGGATGTTGTACGCCATGGTAAAGGCAAGAAGATTATTGTCTTCAAATACAAGGCAAAGAAAAACTACCGCCGCAAGAATGGCCATCGCCAGCCATTTACTCAGGTGGTTGTTGAAAAAATTGAAGCTTAGTTTCTTAATTTGAATCACCGATAGGAGGTGGAATTGTATGGCTCATAAGAAAGGCGTCGGTAGTTCACGGAACGGTCGTGATTCAGAATCAAAACGGCTTGGGGTCAAAGAGGGTGACGGTAAGTTTGTTTCTGCAGGAAGCATTCTTGTAAGACAGCGCGGTACCAAGATTTACCCCGGTCTTAACGTTGGACGCGGTGGAGATGACACCTTATTTGCCAAGCCGATGGAGTTGTTAAGTTTGAACGCAAGGGTCGCGACAAAAAACAAGTTAGCATTGTGGTTCCCGAGGTAGCTGTTCAGTAATTCAGTCTTTTGAAACCAGCCTGAAAAGTCAGGCTGGTTTTTTAAATTTATAACTGCAGGAAATCAATACCAGTCAGTCGAATAACTTCTCAATAGTTATTGAAAGGAAGTTTTGAGATGAAAACTGATAGCCTTTTAGAAGTTATTCAGGTGCAAAGGCATGACTTTTTAAATCATCTACAGGTAATTTCCGGCTTACTCCAGCTTAATAAAGGTGAGAGGGTAAGGGATTACATAATAAAGGTGTGCGGTGACTATGAAAAACTCAGTAGAATAACCAGGCTGAAAAGCCCGGATATAAAGGCTGTTTTACTCATAGCCGCCAATGAGGCTGCCAAAAAGCAAGTGGAACTAGTTTATGATATACAATCTGACTTGTCCTCCCTGGGTGTCTCAAGTGAAATAGCAGGATCTGCTCTGGAGCGCTCCATTAATCATGGTCTAAAATATTTGACACCAATGGATATTCATGAGCGGGTTATGAAACTTACTATCAGTGAAAGTGAGAGAAAGGTTAGTTTTAAACTTTGTTTTTCTGTGCTTTCATCGGAGGTTACCCAGGATATTAAAGAGCAGATGGATCTCTCCCATTGGCTGGAGCCCTATAATAGCTCCAGTAAACTAGCAGTCACTGAAAAAGAAGCAGAAATATATCTAATTTTTCCTAAAAAACAGTCTGAGGAAAGGCCAACAGGTAAATAATATTTACCGGGTGATAATATATGTTTTATGATCGTGCGAAGATTTATATAAAGGGTGGCGACGGTGGTAATGGCTGCATTGCCATGCGCCGAGAAAAATATGTGCCCTTTGGAGGACCCTGGGGTGGTGACGGTGGTCGTGGAGGAGATGTGATATTCACCACAGATGAGGGATTAAATACCCTGGTTGATTTTCGTTATAAAAAGCATTTTAAAGCTGAACGTGGGCAGCACGGTATGGGTAAAAATATGAATGGTGCCGCTGGGGATGATTTGCTGGTAAGGGTGCCTGCCGGAACCGTGGTCAGGGAGGCTGAAACAGGCAGACTTATTGCTGATTTGGTGGAAGATGGTCAACGGGTGGTAATTGCCAAGGGGGGCAGGGGTGGACGGGGTAATATACATTTTTCCTCTGGAACTAATAAAGCTCCCCGTATAGCAGAGAAGGGGGAGCCAGGTGAAGAGCTAATGATTGAGCTGGAGCTTAAACTCATTGCTGATGTTGGCTTAATCGGCTTTCCCAATGCTGGAAAATCCACTTTTATATCCATGGTATCAGCGGCAAAGCCCAAGGTAGCAGATTATCCTTTTACCACCCTGGTACCAAATCTGGGAGTGGTATCGGTAGGTCTTGACCGGAGTTTCGTACTTGCTGATATTCCTGGACTAATTGAAGGGGCATCCCAGGGAGTAGGCCTGGGGCATGAATTTTTACGTCATACAGAACGTACAAGGCTGTTGATCCATGTGGTGGATACCGCAGGCACAGAGGGGCGTGATCCAGTGGAGGACATAAGAACCATTAATCGCGAGCTTGAGCTTTATGATGCTCGACTAGCAAGCCGCCCCCAAATTATTGCTGCCAACAAAATGGATATCACTCCCGAGGCGGAAGAAAATTTAGCGCGTTTAAAAGAAGCCTTTGGTGATAGTTATGAGATTTATCCTATTTCAGCAGCAACCAATCAAGGGTTAGATATAGTAGTTCGCCGGGTGGCGGACCTATTAGATGAAATACCTAAGGCGGAACCTGAGGAACCGATTGAGGATAAACTAACAGTCTTTTCTCAGGAGGATAGATTTAATATTAAAAGAGATATTGATGGCAATTGGCGTGTCACAGGTAAGGAAATTGAGCGCCATGTGGCCATGACTTATCTGGAGGAAGAAGAGTCTGTGGAGCGACTCCAGCGAATTATGAAGGCCATGGGATTGGAGCAGGGACTTATTGAGTCAGGCGTAAAAGAAGGAGATATTGTTCGTATTGGAGACTGGGAATTTGAGTGGTCAGTATAAAACTAGTATTCCTTTGCCTCAAATGATTAAAGCAATATTTGTGGAAAGAAAAACCGGTTTGTAGGATTAGTTCAGGTACATGGGCAGGTTCATCCTGCCCATGTACCTAGTTCCGGCAGAATGAGGGACTGCTCTTTCCTGGAAATATTGTTTACGTAACTGCCATGCCAGCGGGCAAAAAGACAGACTTCAGAATACTCTTGGCTAACTATAATGATACTCTGGTTTCAGTAGACTCCCTGCTGCCTAATCATATAATTCATCAGGCACTGCTGTCCGGAGATTTACACTGGTTTGGGAATAATCAAGAAATAAAGAGAGAAGTAGGTTATGGAGAAAGTCGGATAGATTTCTATTTAAGGGGTGAAAAGACCAGGTGTTTACTGGAGGTGAAGTCTGTAACTTGGTAGATGATGGCCTAGCAAAGTTTCCTGATGCACCCTCTCAGCGAGGGGCGAAGCATTTGAGGGAGCTGGCCCAAGCTGCACAGGAGGGATTTAGGTCAGTTGTACTGTTTGTGATCCAAAGGGATGATGCCATATGTTTTTCTCCCAATCAAGCCACAGATCCTTTCTTTACACAAGAACTCTACAGGGCTAAGGAAGCAGGGGTTGAGATCTATGCCCTAAGTTGCCTGGTTAATGAAAAAGAGGTTGCTATAAGTAAGGAGATTAGGGTAACTCTAAAATCTAAATAGCCATATTGTCACAAAAGAACATATTTTTCCATATATAGTACTATAAAATGGAAAAGGAGGAAAAATTATGTTCTTTGACGAGGGTTATTTTAAGCCAAAGAAACCTGTATGTCCTAAAAAACCAGTATGTCACCCTGAGCCAGAATGTCCTAAAATTCCAATATGTCCCCCTGAGCCAATATGCCCCCCTAAAAAGCCACATTGTCCGCCTAAGAAGAAGGATCCCTGTCCACACCTTCCAGGCACATTAATTCGTGTATTTATTCCTGCAGGGGCTGAAATCAATCTGCTTAATATTATTGAATTGGCTTCTCCATCTGGAATTTGTGTAGTTCTTAGACTGCCAATACTTGGGGGTAAATGTGGAACCGGTATATCTGATGTTATGAGTGTAATACGTGAAGCTGGTGGCACCGTAGAATTTGTTAGCGAAGGCTAATAAACAAAACAAAACAAGACTTACGAGTCTTGTTTTGTTTTTGTTTAGTCATCATCCTAAGTTTGAAATTTTAACAGAAAAACCGCCATAGGGCGGTTTCAAGTTATACTATCTGGTTTTGATAATCGAAAGGCTGACTACTAAGTTTATCATACCAGCTATAGAGTTGTTCAGCTAGTTGATGTTTAAGGTTCGCTTTGAGATCCTGCAGGATAATTTGTAGAATGCAGTGAAGTTGGTTTTCAACATTTGTCTGATATTCACAGGTGCATTTTGTTTTATCAATGGCCATAGTACGGCTTATGGTTTTTCCAATGGAAGGGGTAGCCTTAGCTACAAGCTTCTTGGGTAGAGAGACTGGAGATATACCAATCAAAGCTTTGGTGGTAAGGTCACAGACAGCTTTTTCAGCATGTTTTGCTAATTGCAATGTAATTTTATGCTGATATATTGACTCATTAATGATTTCGAAGGAAGGGATTACCTTCTCGTGCTTAAACTTAACTGATGGGAGCCATTTATTCTGTAGAGAAAGGATATCTTTATTAATATGATTTTCGATCTCATGAATCAGTTGACCCATCTCGGTTTCATTAAAAATATGAGAGGCAAAGCCATGATAAAAATCAAACTTGTCATCCTGAACTAACTTTTCACAGAACAGAGGAACTGCTTTCTCCATGGTTTTAAAATATAAATTAACTGACCAATCAATAGTACGATGACTAGCCTCGATAATATTATTTAAAAACATTTCACTTTTATAATCAGCAGGTTCCCAGATGGAATCATGGTTTACCATATTGACAACCTCCAAAAACTGATAATGATTATCATTATTGTAACTTATTTATCATTTTGGTCAATATATTAGAACTAGTTCTTATAAATTTGTAAAAATTATTCTATTTCTATAAAACTAATTATACTTAATAATTTTTAACTGATGATTAAAATTAAATTAAAATAATCCGGTACTATTTAGTAAATAGTGGTACCGGATCAAAACCCAGAATTATTCATTTGCCATATTTCATCAATCTGGCAGAATTTATTACCACTGCAACCGTACTTGCATTGTGCAGTAATGCTGCTGTGAAGGGAGATATTATTTTAAGTGTACCTAAGGCGATTCCCAGGGCATTTGCCCCTATGGCAAAGGCAAAGTTTTGGTGAATTACAGTCATGGTTCGTCGGCTCAGTTTGATTAATTGGCTACCTTAACAGGATCGTCACCAGCCAGCACAACATCTGCAGACTCAACTGCCACATCGGTGCCCTTAACCCCCATGGCAATTCCAATATCTGCTGCTGCTAAGGCAGGGGAATCATTAATCCCTTCTCCAACCATGGCAACAATTTTCCCGTTACGCTGTTTTTCCTGGACCACCTTTACTTTATCTTCTGGCAACATATTTGACCAAATATCTTTGAGGCCAAGGCCTCGTCCCACAGCCCAGGCACATTCATAATTATCCCCGCTGACAAGTCCGATTTCATTAACACCAGATGTTTTCAACTCATTGATAGCCCTTTTACTTTCATGTCTCAGGGTGTCCCTCACGCCGATTAAACCAATTAGTTTGGCATGGCGGGCTACATAGATTATTGACTCGCCACGAGTGCTCATTTCATTAGCAAAGTGAAGGGCATTTCCATAATCAACTTTTTCATCTTGCATTAACCTATGGTTGCCAATTAATGTTTCCACATTATTTACTATAACCTTTAGTCCCTTTCCAACCACTACTTCCTTGCTTTGATATTCCGGGATTTGTTCCATTTGTTCCTGGGCCTTATTTACCACCGCCAGAGCTAGTGGGTGATTTGTGTGCATTTCGCCGGCTGCAGCCAGAGTTAGGATCTGTTCTGGGGTGTATTGCTCATCCAGAGATACGAAGCTACTTACTTCTGGACGGCCTTCTGTAAGGGTGCCGGTTTTATCAAAAAGTACTGAATCCAATCGACCTGCAGCCTCAAGATAACAGCCGCCTTTTATTAGTATTCCTCGGCTAGCGGCATTGCCCATAGCGGCACTTATGGCCGTAGGTGTTGCCAGACCGGCTGCGCAGGGACAGGCAACGATTAAGATGGTCATGGTTCTATGTATATCTTTAGTAAAGAGGAAGACAAGGGATGCCAGCAAGAAGGAAATGGGAACAATTTTGTAGGAATAGGAATCTGCCATATTTTGAATGGGAGCCTTCTTGTTATTTGCTTCTTCAACCAGATGTACGATTCTAGCTAAAGCCGTGCTGTCCCCAACCTTTTCAGAGAATACGTGTATGCTGCCTTGCTCGACAACGGTGCCGGCATATACTTGATCGTCCAACTGTTTATAGACGGGTAAAGATTCACCTGTTATAGGAGACTGATTAACTGCTGCGGTACCAGAGACAATTATGCCATCAACAGGAATCTTACCACCTTGATGGATAACAACGGTATCACCTACTTTTAGACTCTCCACGGGAACAGAAACCTGGGTTCCATCAACAAGTAGCCAGGCTTGTTCATTTTTATTTTTTAATAGGTCACCAATGGCACGCCGAGAACGATCCAGGGTAAGGGTTTGTAAAAGTTCGCTGAGATTAACCAACCAAACCACCACTAAAGCGGTTAGACCTTCTCCCATCAGTAAGGCTACCAGTGTTGCGGCACTTATTAGAATATCGTTATTTAACCTCTTTTTTGCACTAATTCAGTTAGCCCACTGCGAAGGAGTGGGTAGCTTGCTAAAGCGGTGGTTACAGAGGAGAGGTTAAGCAATTTTGTGCCAGTAACTGCTGCAGTTTTGCCAAAAAGACTTTTAACTGTCAAGCCTAATAACACCATTCCACTTAGTGCAACTTGAGCTATTTGGAAAGGAATAGGCAGCTCTTGAGGTTCTCTATAATTTTTTGTATTGGCTAGCCCCTTTGATACAGGTATAGGAGACCTTTCAAGGGCTATTGCCGCAGCTGCATCAGACAATTCCCCCGACAATTCATTAATATATTTGCCAGCAGCACCTATTAAAGCATTGACTGAAACTTGTGCGGCACTATAATAAACCAGTACTGTCCCCGTTCTGGAAGAAACCTGGATAATTTTAACTCCAGGGATATTTGCCAAATATTGCGTCAGGCTACCACAAAGGAGACTGTTTCGTTTTAAGGATTCAATTTCCAACCTAATCCGACCTGGCAACTCATGTCTAATAGTAACCTGCCTCATTATCTTCCTCCCCATAAACATTAACCATATAGTGGCATTTTTATTTTTTTCTTATGCATGGAACTATATGGTTAATTTTCAAAAAATTCTATAAATTACAAAGATAAAGATGTTAAGTTTAGGTACTATATTTAACAAAATCTTGGTGACTAAAATTAACAAAATGAGAGAAAAATAGCCTCTAATACTTAAAGAGAGGGGGTGAATAATGAACTCGATTGGTAAAACTGTTAATCACAATATCATTAAGGGTAGAGTAACGGTAATTCACAGATTGCCAGGAAGAATTCGATTGTTGTTACCCGGACTTAAAGGTGATCATTCCATGGCCGAAATAATCATGGATAATCTAAAAAACATACAGGGTATTTATCTGGTTGAGGCAAATTTCCTGACAGGTCGTGTATTGGTAATTTTTAATCCGGGTAAAATCAGTGAATTTAATATCATTGCAAACTTGGAGCAATATAGGCTTAAGAACTGTTTCCAAGGAAATACCACTAAAAAGAGCCATAAAATCTCCAGACAGGACCAAGATGAGTTATCTATTAAGAGACAATTATTAAATGTGGCTCTGGGTGGAGGAGTATTAGCCTACCTAGGTTTAAAACACTATTTCATAGGACGTACCCCCTTGGCTAAACACCCACATATATTTAACCTGGCTGCAGCCACTACCCTTGTCTCTGGATACCCAGTTTTACGGAATGGTATAAAAGGGCTGTCTAAGGGAAGGGTTAATCACGACCTGGTCATATCTGCCTTGGCAATTGGGACGACCTTGTTAAGGGAAAGTGTACCTGGGCTAGCGGTAATGTTGCTGGCGAACCTTACTTCATTGGGGCAAAGCCTGTTGCTGAAGGGTTATCAAAGTGCCTTGCCTGATTTACCTGAACTGCCTGGTGATTCCATACATAGGCCGGAGTATGATGAAAAGTCTAATTGGAGTAGTCTGGGTCAGGAATATTCCAATAAAGCAGTTATGCCAATGTTGGGTTTGGCTGCTGTAGCCGGACTAAAAGGGACAGGGGGATTCCAAAGGGCCTTGTCAATATTATTGGCTGCAAATCCATCACCAGTGAGGATAGCTGCACCTACAGCGGTTACGGCTGCCATGACTAGGGCAGGTAAAGAGGGAATCTTTTTTAGAGATAACAAGACCCTTGAAATTCTTGATGGGGTCGATACAATTATCTTTTCTGGCAAAGATATGCTATCTCAGACCTCTTATCGGGTGGGGGATATTTTACCCATGCCTGGTATTAGTAGAAAAAGGCTCCTGGAGATGGCAGTTGAGGTAACTAAAGAAAATGAACATGTTTATGCCCCAGCACTTAAAAGGGAATTAGCTGTCCGTTGGCATAAGCTAACCCACTTAGAGGGACTGGAGAACCATCAAGAAAAGAACAGCCAGCTATTGGTAGGAAATGAACAGGAGCTAATCGAGGCTGGTATAGAAACAAAATGGGGTGTCTTTAAGGCTAAGAGATTGGAACATCTGGGACAAGTCCCCCTATTTGTAGCCCATCAGGCCAGGGTAGTGGGTATAATTGGCATAAAACCCTCACATGGGCAAGACTGGAGAAGAATAATCAGGGATTTGCATTTATTAGGCATTACCCAGGTTCAGGATTCGTGGGATCAATTAACCTTTAGTGAAAGGGAGAGTCTTTTAAAGAAGCTTCGGCAGCAAGGAAAAAGGGTCGCCCTAGTTTTAGGTAATCAGGATGATTTATCTCTCCTAAAGGAAGCCAGTGCTGGAATTTGCCTTACTGGACTGCCAAACAATCATGCGGATGTTGTAATTGCCTCACTATCCCTTTTGCCCGAGGTCTTTAGGGTATCCCATAGGCTAAGCATAGGGTTAAGCAAAATATAGCATTGGTTCAAGCGGCAAATGCTTTGGGCCTAGCTTTAGGTGCCAGTGGTTGGCTGCATCCTATGGCTGCCAAGGTATATGGAGATCTAACCTCAGTGGCCTTGGGGTTTAATTCTTTACGGCTGCTCTCGGGTAAAAGGCCAGGAAGCAAGAGAAGCTCGAGACACCTCAAGCTGAACAGGAAATTGCCGCCGCCTTAGAGGAGTCCTTAATGCACTCTGGTGAGGGTAATAATAATTTTTCTAAATGCAGCAATTGGCACAGCCTTTCCCTTGCAGAAACCCTTAGTCGATTACAAACTGACCTAGAACAGGGGCTTGAAGAGAGCGATGTTTTACAACGAAAGGCCTATTTTGGCCTAATAGAATGGTTGAGGAAAAACCACCAAGTTTTTTTYTAGACTCTGGGGTCAACTTAAAGATTTCTTGGTTAAAACCTTGATGGCGTCCGCCGGAGTTTGCGCTCTACTGGGGGAATTCGGCGATGCCCTTGCTATTGTTGCCATATTAGCCATAAATGCGTTATTGGGTGCACTGCAAGAGCAAAAGGCTGAAGGGGCATTAAATTCCCTAGGTAAGCTGTCAGCACCAACAGCCAAGGTTAGACGAATGGGTAAAGTTGAGCGTATCCCGGCTATTGAGCTTGTACCCGGGGACATTGTTCTCCTGGAGCAGGGCGATGGGGTGCCGGCTGATTTGAGGCTCTTAGAGGCTCACGGCTTAGAAATAGAAGAATCAGCCCTTACCGGCGAACCTTATCCAGTAGTTAAAAACTCAAGTCAGCTCGCTGATTGTATACCGCTGCTGGACTGTGAAAACCTTGCCTTTATGGGAACAAATGTAACCAGGGGGCGGGCAGTGGGAGTAGTTATAGCCACTGGCATGTCTACAGAAATTGGTAAAATTGCCGGTATGCTAGACAGTCAGGAGAATGGTCCCACCCCTTTGCAGAATCGTATGGCCGATGTAGGTAATGTAATTTTGAAATATTGTTTGGTGGTAAGTGGATTAGTTGTACTGGCGGGAATCCTGCGGGGTGGTTCACTGTTTAAAATGTTCTTAACGGGAGTTAGCTTGGCGGTAGCTGCTATTCCTGAAGGGCTACCTGCAGTGGTTACAATTGCCCTTGCTTCCGGGGTAAGGAGAATGGCTAAAGAAAATGCTGTAGTTAGACATTTGCCAGCAGTAGAAACCCTGGGTAGTGCAACCATGATATGTACTGACAAAACGGGAACCTTGACTCAGAACAGGCAGCAAGTACAAGCTGTATTTACAGGTGGTTCCTGGTGGCAGGCCCATAAAGTTGGTCAACCTTTAAGGCAATTAGAAGACAATAAGGATTCCCAGGATTTAATATCATTGTTATCTGCTGGGATTTTATGTAATGATGCAAACCTAAAATGGTCTGGGAAGAAACCTGGTAAGGGTAATCAGCCAAATTGGCTGATTGAGGGGGACCCTACGGAAGGGGCCCTGTTGCTGGCAGGTCTCAGGGAAGATATTAATTACAAAGAAATCCGCAAAGAATGGAAGCGAGTCAGGGAAATTCCCTTTGATGCTGAAAGGCTTAGAATGACAGTCGTCTGCCAAAGGGAGGAAAAGGGAACCGTTGCCTTCGTTAAGGGAGCACCAGAAGTAGTAATTAAGCTGTGTACAAAGGTACAGAAAAATGGCCGGAATATACGTATGAATGCTAATCTCCGCAAGGAATATCTTGATGCCAATGAAAATATGACCGGTGAGGCCATGAGGGTTTTGGCCATTGCCTACCGTCCCCTGGATGAATCCAAGGAAACCGATCCTGAAAAATCATTAGTCTTGTTAGGATTAGTAGGTATGGTTGATCCACCTCGGCCAGAGGTCAAAGGGGCAATTGCTACTTGTCATCGGGCAGGTATAAAGGTAGTCATGATTACAGGAGATCATCCCCATACCGCCCTGGCAATTGCTAAGAAGGTTGGCATAACGGAAAAGGATATGGTTATTACCGGCCAGGATATTGACAGTTTTAGTGATCTTGAGCTAGCAGCAGTATTGAAAGAAGTAAGGGTTTTTGCTCGAGTCTTGCCAGGCCATAAGTTAAGGTTGGTGAAAGCCTTTAAGAATCGGGGTGAGGTCCTTGCCATGGTGGGAGATGGTATTAATGATGCTCCGGCGGTTAAGGAAAGTAATATTGGTGTAGCTATGGGTCAGGCCGGGACAGATGTTACTAAACAGGCTGCAGATATTGTTTTAATGGATGATAACTTTGCTACTCTGGTTTCGGCTGTGGAGCAGGGGAGAGGTATATACAGCAATATTAAAAGGTCAGTAAGATACCTTTTATCAACCAATGTTGGGTTGGTTCTTCTAGTGTTCCTATCGGTTGTATTAGGCATGCCCATGCCATTAATACCTATTCAATTACTCTTCTTAAACGTATTAGGGGATGGTTTGCCGGCTTTAGCCTAGGGGTTGAGACACCGGGTAAGAAACTAATGGATAAGCCGCCAAGACCAGCGAGTCAAAGCTTTTTTGCAGATGGCTTAGGTGATCAAATTGTCAGCAGAGGACTTGCCACTGGTTTGGTGGGTTTAGAAACATACCGTCGTTTCTTAAAGTATGGGGATGTTGGACTGGCAAGAACAGTAACCATGGCTTCCTTTGCGGCTAGTAAGCTTTTATTTGCCTTGGAGTGCGGGGAGAAAAAGAAAGGTAAACAAAACAGTTATTTAATAGGCTCCGTAGCCTTGTCTGCGGCTATGCTGGCAGGGGCTGTTTACTTGCCCTATGGTAGGCAAATTTTCAAGACTAGTCCCCTTGGGTTAAATGCTATAGGAAACATTTTGGGGGCATCTGGCTTAACATATCTTGTAGAAAAGTTTATTACTGCCGCATGGTTAAGTAGGAAGCCAAAAATCGTAAATTAGTAAAGGGCTGCCTTGGCAGCCCTTTACTAATTTAGAGGGAATTATCATCTGCGGCTATAACGTTATTATTTTTATTAACATCTGCCAGAGAATTTTCTTGTTTGATTTCTTCTCTTTTAACAACGGTGTGGTCTAAATCATTATTGGAAGTAGTGTAATTATAGCTCATATTATATTCACTATCCCGAGCCTTCTCAACATATCTTCCCAGCCTTTTCTAACTTGGGAGCCTGAATCTTTTATGGCGTCATTAACTGCTAGTACTCCTCTGACTGATAAAACAGCAAGGCTTCGAGCTGTTTTCTTAACAATTGGTACACCCACAACTCCCACTACTGCACCAACTGCCACTAATCCTAGGGGAGGTAGTGTTACTAGAGGGCTTGCTAATAACCATTTCATCTTATCACCTCTTTCTACAGTTTGAAATTATTTTTTACAATTCCTCAAAAGGCATACTAAATTAAAATTTAAAAAATATTTCCAATAATACAAAGGATTGTAATAATTGTACCATCTTCGGTAAAAAATATTCTTACGCTTAAGAAAGGGGGATAAATTTTGCTTAACAGAGAACAACAGCAGCAGCCTATGGCTAGCCAATATGATCCGGAAATGGTAGGCCAGCTTAAGAAGGAGATTATGAATGACCTTAAGGTAAGACGTGAGTGGCAGGAAAAATACTATGGGGAGCCTGAAGAATACGGCGAAAACTATGGAGAAAACTATGGCTATGGTCGGGGTAGAAGAGGCTATGGCTATGGTGC
>AWVY01000060.1 GCA_004143605.1 Desulforamulus aquiferis | reverse complement strand
ATCATTTTTACAGCAGCTATAGTTCCATAAGTCAATACGCCATTTATGGCTACATTTTCTACACTCTAGCCATGGGTATGCTTGTAGGTTCCCTACTTGGCATTCAAATTGGTGCCGCAACCACGAAGGTAGTTCCTGGTATCTATATCCGTGCCTTCTATGCCATAGCGATTTTAGCAGGTTTTGTTAACAGACTCTTTGCCTTACCGGAAAAATGGGACAGATGGGTTATATCAAGCTGACAGCTGAAACGGGTAAACTACTTGCTGATATTGGAGCCTGGATATTCTTCGGATTGGTGCTGCTCTTTGCTGGTTGGATATTGATCGCCTTCCTTCGCGGGATACCGGTCTTGCGCGGTGAAGCAGAGGGAAGTGCCGGTGGGAAAGGAGTGTCACACTAATGATAAGAGATAGTAGAGCTTTTTTAATAGGATTGGTAATGCTAATATCCTTCGGCGTAATCTATGCCTATATGATGAGCCATCCTTTGGAAATGGCAGAAATGGGCTGGATTTTGCAGATGATATGTTTAATGCTATATCCAAGGGTTCAGCTGCTGCTGTTGTTCAGGGAGAGATTAAAAAGTCCGAGAAATGGAACGGTAGTGAAATAGATGTAACCCTTACCTGCAAAGATGAAGGTCAGGCGGAACGTTGGGCTAATCTTTACAAGAAGGTAGATGGTGCCACCATAGCCACAGATAAAGAAAAACTGTTCATCAAGGCTGATCTGGGCAAGATATTTTCAACCCTAGCTGAAGATTGTACCGCTATGTATGATAATAAGGGCGAAGTTTTACAGCAGAAGTATAGTATTGACCCCAGGGAGGCAACAAATAGCTGGTACAATTCCCTTAAGTCTGTAACAAAGTCATTGGATAATAAAGCATTATTTGCTGAATCCCTGGCCATCCAAAACTTTTCTAAAAAGGTAATTGAGCCAGCCTATAATTACTATGGTGTTGAGACTAAGTATGTGAAGGATAACATGGTATAATGACCTTTATGTTAGTTTTCTATATGGTTTACACCCTGTGGTACGGTTTTGCCATCTATTACCTCAGCATAGGTTTTGGCATAACATGAATAAAGCTGGTAAGAAGGTTGAAGCATAAGCAAAACGAATAATTTCCAACATAAAACACCCTACGGGGTGTTTTATGTTGCAGTCTGTTGAAAAAGATTTAACTGGGTTTTAATAATCCCGAGCAGCGACATTCGAAGCAGTGGAAACAGCGCTTCGCGAAGCTGAGGATGCGAAAATGGGTGAGCGGACATGGATGTCCGCTCAAGCCTGA
>AWVY01000059.1 GCA_004143605.1 Desulforamulus aquiferis | reverse complement strand
ACCTTTCATCCCTCCCGTAGAATATTAAGGACAATTCTACAGGAATTTAATGCTAGGTGGTAAACTAATTCAGTAGCGAAATGGGGTCAAGTGGTACACTTTTATAATATCATTTACAAATTAGAGTGTCCCAATTCATCTGCAACAAATCTTATGTCTGCTCCTTTGTTCAATAACTGTGTTGCAAACGCATGCCTAAATACATGAGGATAAAGTCTAAGTCCTAATGACTCACCAAACTTTCTAACTATATTGTAGATTTGCTTGTCTGAAAGACATTTTCCAGATTTAGTAGATATTAACAAAGTGTTCTTATTCACATTTTCCTTTATCAGAAGTTCAAGAAGGATAGCACACTCATATGAAAAATTAACAGTCCTTTTTTACTTCCTTTTCCCAGAACATATGCAGACCTATTTTCAAGGTCTATGTCTCTAATTAGAAGATTACGCATTTCATTTCTACGGATTCCTGAAGATAAAAACAATTCTATAATTACTCTGTTTCTCAAAGGGATGTTAGGTAATTCTTCTTTAATTTTAAATATTTCATTTTGTTTAAGAGCCTTGGGCAGACTATCAGGTAATCTGGGAATCCATCTTTTTTAATAGGAATTTTATTGATATACCCATTGTTTAAGCAAAATGTAAAAAACTATTAAGATTTGAGAGTTTGCACCTAATGGTTCTTTTACTTTTACTTTTTTTATATTTTTCAAACCACTTCCATACATCTTTATATTCAATGTCTTTAATTGGCTTTGATAACTCTGAGAAAAAAACCTTGAAAGTAGATTTGTATTGTTTAAGCGTACAGTTACTGCACCCAATACTTTTTCTAGCAAAAATTCTTCTATTATTTCTTTGTTACTGGATTGTATATTCAAAGCCATTCCCCGCATGTACAGATAAAATATCTAGAATTCTCCGAGATCAACAATTCTAGGCTAATCCCAGTTTGATTTATCTTTTATAGATTGAATCTTGTAGGTATTCTGAACAAATAAAAAAATTTTTATACATTCCTGACTCAAAAATCGTATAAAGCTTCAATTTTTTGGAGATACTATTATGTCATATTTTTCTGTATGGTTCAGATTTGACTGTGTTATGCAAATTCTTCTCAAACATACATATTTTTCTTTAAAATACATATTTTTATATTTTAAATATAATTCTTAAATAATATTAAACATTTAACTAATCAAATGGTAAAATAATGTAAAAATGAGTTATGGCTTGGAAGGAAGGAAATCTATGGCCGTCCATAAATAATGTAAATATTGCGGCAAAAAATCAGTCTTCGGAAAATGCCAGCAGGTCACTGGTTACCATTCAATGTGGGAACCGATGAGATACATGAGTGTATTTTACAAAGCAAACCTTTACATAAAAAGCCTAAAGCACAAGTGCCCCTAACAAATCTCGAAAATCAAGTAGCCCAGTCGGAGTAATGCATCTGTATACTCTCCGCCATCTGTATACTCTCCTGTTAATAGAAATATTAACGAGATAATAGCTCAAATCAAATCTACTATTAATCTAGGAAATAATATTCAAATGCGGTATTTTACACGATAGGGGGGATTGGACTAACAGGGAAGTTAAACCACTTTGGCTATATGAGGAAAATAAATTATACTGTTTAGAAGCATTTTGTTATCTGAGAGGAGAAGAGAGGACATTCAAAGTTTCAAATATTGAATCAGCCTATATGATAATAACTTCAAAAGATAACGGTTCCTCCATTAAGGAAAAGATTGCTGCTTCGTCAGATATTTCAACTGAGAATAAACAAAATAGACAGTAATCAAGTCAATATAGTTCAACTGATAGTACCTCATCAACATTTCCTACTGGACTTGTGCAGCTAGGATTAGAATTCTCAATGAAGAAAAGAGAAGTCTAATCCTTAAAGATATTCAACAAAAACGGAAAATGTGAAATTGAAGGTAATATATTTATTGAATAACTATAGTAACAATATTACTCTTAGGAGAATATACCCATGTCTTTTGAATTTAAACATTATTGGAAGTTAATTTTTGAAAAGAAGTTGAAAACGGCATTAAACTATAGAAAAATACACATGCCTAAAATACTGTATAAGTATGTTAGTCTATCAGATAATTATTGTAATAAAAATAATAATTATTGTACTATATTTCAGGAATCTAACGAGCGTAAATTTACAACTCTTAAAAACAATCAAATTTGGATGTCAAGGTTTGATAATTTAAATGATCCATACGAGTATAGGGCAATGTACCTAAAATCTGAAGAATTATCTAATAAAGGGTGGCCCCTAGATATGTTGGATGAATACCTTCATAAAATGAAAAGTATTTACTTAATAGCCAGCTTTACTACTAATATTGTTGATAATATGCCAATGTGGGCACATTATTCTAATAATCATAAAGGTTTTTGCGTTGAGTACAGAGTACTAAATCCGAAGGTTGTCTACCCAATTTCATATGAAGAAGAACGATTTGCTATTGGTAGTATTATTACAAGTATATTTAATTTATCTAACGATATTTTCAGTGGAAAAATTGATGAAGATGATAAAGAATTTCAATTTTATTTAACACTAATTAATCATCTTGGCCTAATTAAACATAAGACATGGCAATATGAAAATGAATATAGAATCTTGCATGCCGATTTGGGAGGAAATAATCCTGGTGCTCCTATACAATCAATAGAAGTCGGCCTTGATATTTCTGGAATTTATGTTGGAAGTCAATGTTCATTCGAAAACACAGATAGACTAACTAAAATCGCAAAGGATATAGGAATAAAAATATATCAAATGTATCTAGATGATAAAGAACCTAATTATAAATTAAGTTATAGGATGATCTGATGTCGTCAACTTAAACTGTCAAAATGAGCGAAGAAATGGACAAGAGGGAAGGGGAAAAGGAAAGGCATTAATATGTTTTTATAAAAGGATAATAATTTTTGGAGTAACGGTTAATATGTTTTTCAGAAGATAGGCTGGTGATAATGTGAATGATTATAATATTCAGCATATTTTAGAGAGCATCCAAAAATAGAAAAATATTTAGATAAGATGACAGAAGAACAGTTTTTTGAAAATGTTCTTGTACAAGATGCAGTTATTCGCCGCTATGAAATTATAGGGGAAGCAACTAAGAATCTCACGGAAGAAACCAAGATTAAATATCATGATATTCCCTGGCGGTTTATGGTTGATATGAGCGATGTCCTGATGGAAAGAAGGCACAAAGATAAAATTTTATCTTGAGGGTGAGGAAATAAAGGTTAGAGAGGTTACCTTGATTGATGAGATGGAAGATTTACTAATAAAGGACTTACTGGATTTAGGTTATACAGGAAAGGAACTAGAAACAAAACTCCTTGAGCGTAAATCCGAAATAAATAATGCTTTTGATAGACTTATCAAGGAACGCCTACGGGAAGAAACCGTTCCTTTCGATGAGGCTATAAGGAGTATTAAGAATGACGATATATAAGACAGTTATAAAAAGGTAAAGAAACATAAAAAGATGGTTCCTATAATCAAGTTAAGGACAACAAACTAATGATTGCTAAATGCCGTAGCTTTTACAAGCTTCGGCATTTAGCAATTTTTGAGAACTCACTGACTTAACAGATAATTTTTGGAGGAATAATCAGGAAATATGTGGAATAATGCTAAGTAAATTGGCTGAATTTATGGCTTTAAAAGCTTTGCCAAAGACAGAAAAGGGAACTATAAAGCTGTTTTTTTGGGAAAAAAAGAGATAGTAATCACTGGAGCACAATATTAGGTTACACTGTTGTAAAAGGTTCAATAAAAGTTGAATGGTATTTCGGTGGTAGGACTAGCTGGACAGACGAAATCAAATATTCACTTAATACCACTTATAGCCATAAAGTAGAAAGGAATGTGTTAGATATTAAATTAATTGATAATATTAACAATGCAAATATTTTAGATGTTCGTTTAGTCTGTAAGTTAGAAAATAACCAATGGTTTATAAAACTGATGCGGGTGACTAATTTTGCTTCAGAAGAAGAGAAACTTACCCAAGTAGAATACCCCACCCACTTATTTATCCGAAGAAAGATGAATAACACAGAATTCGTTAACTTCCTAGAGCTTTTTAATGATGAAGGTATGCTTTTATTAGATGGCATAGAATTACATCATAAGAAATTACGGCTTGATCCAAATCCAAATCATGTTCCTGGACAAACAAAATGGTGGCTAACTAAAAACGAAATGCCTGTTTGGATTTATAAAGGTAATTGGGATGATTCATCTCATGATTACTATCAAAGTTCCCAGCCTCTTATAGGAATAGGTTAGCACCTTATTTCCCAAGAGAAGGGGATGGATACGCTTGGTTTTTATATAATATGCATTGGGATTGTAATAAAACTTACCCAGTCGTTACTATCGAGATTTCTGATAATAGAGCATATTTCAGCGGCATAGATATTGACATGGATACATACACAATAAAATGTAAAGGTGACCAGTTATCATCTTGTAAGGTAGAGGTATTTACATCAACATTACAACTAATTAATATGCCTGCTCAAGATGTTAACACTTTAACTATTATAGATAAACCTAACTATATTTCCTTAGTTTTAACCAATGACAGTGATTGGCTTGATCGAAGAGATATTGTTCTAACAGGGCTAGGCCAATTTATGCCAAGCGATGTAAGCTATAGCTTTTTAGATGAATCCCTTGCCATTAAAGAATTAATATACAGACATGGCGAAAGTAAAACACTTGAGTTTAAAGAGATGGTTAATGATCGTTTACTACAAACTATAGTAGCATTTGCAAACACTGAAGGGGGTAAAATAATCTTAGGGGTAAGTGATGATGGAAATATAGTGGGAGCTAAATTAGAAGGTATCAAAGAGCAAATACAAAATAAAATAGAAACCCACATCACCAGTTGTCCAAATGTTAATTATTTTTCATATAAAATTGATGGTAAATATATATTAGTAATCGAAGTCCATGAAGGAGCAGATAAACCTTACTCAATTGACTTACATAGTAATAAACCCCAATTTTATGTTAGGCGAGACGGTTCGAATAGATTAGCTAAACCATATGACATAAAACAAATGTTTAATAAATATTCTGAGAATACGACCAGATAATATTATAAACAATGATTTCATCTATGTTGTTCAATTTTTCATTAGCGTTTAAACCTTAATTGTATCCTGTTAAACCTTAATATTTGTAAAAACTCTCTAAAAACCCTTAATGGGTTTTTCATTACCTTAAATACCAAGGGGGAACGGGTAGGGCAGAGAAACAACAAGCTACACCGATCCCATAAATTTTTTAGTACGAGTAGTCTGCTTTCAGTAGCTTTATTATTTGTTAACAAGTTACGGGGTGTTGTCGATAGTTGTCGTATTTTTTGTCAAGGAAAAAGTGTATATAAGAAGAAGTTTAAATAACTAATGACGATTATTGCCATAAAAGCTCGTTCGAGTAGCATAATTCATTAGCATAAACTGGATGGGGGTTCAAAGCACATGACTAAAGCCAAAAATCCTACTACCAAAAAGACTAATTTATCAAAAACTCATGTACCTGATAAGGTCTATGCCTATTCACTTCAAGTCAGACATGCTTTATATGAATTAATAAGTTGCTCTGAGAATGAATTTGTTAGTATTGAAGTTTTTGATGATGTTGCAACTGAGAGAAATGATGGTAGTATTAAGGCAACTCAAATAAAAGTGTGCTCTCAAACAAAAACCCTATATCTGATCGAGCAGTGGACTTTTGGAAAACATTGTATAATTGGTTACAAGCTGTAAAATCTAGTGAGTTAAATCCTGAAAGCACATCCTTTAAACTTTTTTTAGCGGCAAAAAGACAAGGTAAAATTGCCAATTCATTTAGTGAGGCGAATACTCTAGAATTAGCAAAGGAAATGTGGAAACAAGCAAAAAATGAGTTTTATGATGAAAATGACAATGAAAAAAAATTAAGTGATGAATACAAATTATACATTAAAGAATTCTTTAGTCCTACGAATATGCTATCAGCATGTAAGATAATTTTAAAATTCAGCCTTATTACTATAGAAAAGAACCATACAACTGTACTTTATAATATTTTCCGCCAAAAAGTATTAATACATGAAGATCTTATGGAGAATGTTTTTGTTTTCATGCTTGGGTGGATAGATAAAAAGACAGCCGAGTTAGTTGAGTCAGGAAAACCGATGAGTGTTTCATTTAATGAATATAAAGCTCAACTAATTGCAATTACTCGTGAATTTAATCAAAATCTAAGTCTTAAGGAAATCGCACCTCGACCAACAGAAGAGGAAATACAGTATGAATACAATGCTGTAAGAAGTACATTGAGCAATTAGATATTATTGATTGTGACTATACTGATAAGATTGAAGCAATTAGTGATTATTTAAGAGCATCAACGAATAGGACATTGTGGGCAAGCCGAGGATATGTAAGTTTGATAAGTTTAGATGATTATGAAGAAGAATTGGTAAGCAAATGGAACAATAAAAAGAATATTATATTGCTTACTGAAAAAACCTTAATGCTAAAGAACAGGGTAAACTTCTCTATTTCAGATGTAAGGAGGACAAAATTAATATTGATCATCTTTCTGTACCAAGTTTTTTTACTCCAGGTTGTTATCACACTTTATCCGATGATCTGATAATTGGGTGGCATCCAGAGTACAAAGTAAGTCTAAAAACAGGATGTGAGAATGATGAGTAGGCTGAATAAAGAATTCCAAAATGTTCAAAATCCTGCTTTTGGTGCATATGTATTATGGAATTTTGTTCGGGGCTTTTACAGTAATAGCTCATTATTTACGCCTTTTCCATTGTTATTTATTGTATTACCTATTATTTGTCGAGGAGATATGGTTGAACTCTTGTATAGCACTAATAAGCAATCTGGTCTAAGATATTTCACAAACAAATTTTTAACTTCTAAAGTATTAAAAAATGATCTAATATCACAAATACATATTAGTAGCTCTAATATGAAGGAGTTGACTCTTGATTCTCTAAGGATTGCTTTAAGTACTTCCTTAATTTCTATAGATTATGAAAATGCACTTGTTTTACCTATATCAACTACCGAGCATAAAAGTGAACCACAATCAATCGTTAAAATAGGTAGAGCCTCAGAAAAGTTGGGATACTGGTGTTCTCAGCTTACTATCCATGAAATCTCTCAAATATTGAAAGTGAGGTTCTAATATGAATTTTCAAATTAAGAAATTAATACTATGGCCTAAAAATACGGATTATAAATTTAAAGAAATTGAATTTGAGTTAGGTGCAATTAATATCATAACTGGGGCATCCAGAACTGGAAAATCTGCAATTATTCCAATAATTGACTACTGTTTAGCTTCTGGCTCATGTTATATTCCTGTCAAAACTATAAGAAATGCTTGTAGTTGGTTCGGAATAGTAATCCAAACTGAAAACACACAAATTCTTCTTGCAAGACGGGAGCCAGGTCTTCAAAAATCCACAACCGATATGTACATTGAAGAAGGTACAAATGTTATCATACCTGAAGTACCTATCAAAAATTCAACTACTGAAGCTACAAAAAAACGCCTAGATGAATTAGCAGCTCTTTCCTTTTTAGAAATGGAGTCAGATTCTAAAAATAATTATTATGGCCGACCTTCTTTTAGAGATTTAATGGCTTTTTGTTTTCAGCCCCAGAATATTGTTGCAAATTCAAATACATTGTTTTATAAAGCCGATACAACTGAACATCGGACAAAATTAATTAACATTTTTCCGTATATTTTAGGAGCGGTTACTCCAGATATTTTAGCAAAGCGTCAAGAGATTAATGAACTCGTTAAAGAATTGAAACGCAAAGAAAGAGAATTACTAAAGCTTCAAGATGTTTCAGAAAAATGGAAGATCGAGATAAGTGGATGGCTTGCTGCCGCAGAAGAATTTGGACTATTAACTAATACTGACAATTTAGATGAGTTATCATTTGAAGAACAGATTGAGATTTTGTCTTCGCTTGCTAATAAGAAAGCATTTGATTCTATTATTCTAAAGAATAATATTGAAGAATCTTCCAAGGAAATAGTATCGCTTCGGAAAGAAGAGAATGGAATTTCATTTAAGCTATCATCATTAAAAAGAAGATATACAGAGATGACCCAACTTATGGAAAGTATTAATGATTATAGAGAATCACTGACTATACAAGTCGAAAGGCTGAATATTTCTAAATGGCTAAAAAGCCTTGCAGATGGTGAGCATAATTGTCCTATTTGTGGAAAATCAAATGATTATCCTCAACAACAACTTAAAATATTTTATAAAAACCTAGAGAAATTGGAAGAGGAAACTGGATATACTAGCAGAATTCCTGCTGCTTTCGAACGAGAATATGAAAATGTGAGGTCTGAAATTCAAAAACTTACAGAACAACTTGTTGCAATTCAAAAGAGAATTGAAATTCAGAGCCGCATACGGAATTCTTCTGAAGAGGAAAAATACACTCTTGAAAACATAGCAAGGTTTTTAGGACAAGTACAATATGCAAGTGAAACTTTTGAAAAACTTGGAGTAAATAGTGAACTTAAAGCAGAAATAGAGACATTAAATGATCGTCTAAGAGATTTAAGGTCTCAAGTTAACGAGAATACAATATTGAAAAGAATAAATACAGCATTGAGAACAATAGAAGTATATGTAATAAAACTAATTCCATTTCTTGATTCCGAACGACCAAATGATCCTATAAAAATAGATTATGGAAATCTTACCGTTATCGTAAGTGGAAAAGACGGGCGTGACGATTACCTATGGGAAATTGGTAGCGGCTCAAATTGGCTTTCATATCATATTTCTGTGACCCTTGGATTCCATTTGTTTTAGTTTTAAAACTCGTTCATTCTTCCGTTCCAAGCTTTATTATTTATGATCAGCCTAGTCAAGTTTATTTTCCACAAAAACTTGCCGCAAAAGAGAATGAAAAAGACTTAGACCCTAGGCTTGAAAATGATGAAGATCAGATTGCGGTTAGAAAAATATTTATGACAATGTCTGAAGCGCTAAAACTTTCTAATAATGGTTTTCAAATAATTGTGTTGGAACATGCCGATAGAAGTATATGGGGACAAATTGACAGAGTTCACGAAGTTTGTGAATGGAGAGGTGAAAATCAAAAGTTAATTCCTAAGGAATGGATTGATGAACTTCAAGAATAGTGTTGATATGTTTATTTAGTTCTCTGTATGTATAACTAATGTCTATGATTGGTAATTGAATGTTATAGGCTGAGGATTTAAGGAGGGGTAGACTATTAAGTATCTTTTTTGGAATATATATAAGAAAAACTTAATTGCGCCTATAATACAGGTTATAACAGAAAATAAAATTGATATATGCGCATTTGCTGAATGTGACACACTTGACTCGAAAAGTCTACTTAATCAGTTGAAAAAATTGGGCGAAGACTGGAAATTAATCGAGATCTTACCCACAGGAAATCTAAAACTGTTTTCAAGGCAAACAATTAATATTTCCGTTATTAAGGAGGAAAAACATTTCTCTAGTTATAAAGTTACTGATAAAAAGTTACTTGGTTGATTAATATAGTTCATCTAACAAGTGCAATGTTCAAAGACGAAAATGCCAGAAATAGACGAGCGGACAATGTTAGTGATTTAATTAGAAAGATTGAGGAAGAAGTTTTTCATGCGGATGAATTTAAGAGCATAGTCGTTGGTGATTTCAATTTGCAACCATATTCTCAAGGCGTTGCTGGAGTGTTTGGATTTAATGCGACTATGTCAATCACAAATGCAAGAAAACAGTACCGAAAAATAGGAGGTGAAAAGCGGTATTTTTATTTTAATCCTATGTGGAAACTTATGGGAGATAACAAGTTGGTTCAAGGCACATATTACGGAGATAATGATCAACAGGATTTGTCTATGTTCTGGTATTCTTTTGATAATGTTTTAATTAGGCCATATTTTATTGATAAGTTCAATTGGGAATATTTTGGAGTTGTTGAAAGAACAGAGAATTATAACTTTATTAGTGATCATAAAATCAATAAAACTGTTTTTCAGATCATTTACCATTAATATTTGAAATTGTATAAAGGAGCGAGTATATGAGCAAAGATTTGTGGGGGTTTAAAGATCCAAAGGAATTAGAAAAAAGTACGAAAGACATGCCAGATTCAATATTGAAAGAACAAATCTCTTTACTGGCCCAAAAAACTAATTATATTTTATATGGGAGGCCAACCTTTATCAAGGTACGCTCAGAAGAAATTAATTTTAAAGTTGCAACTGTGTTTGATGTAGTAGTGCCAGCCTTAGATAATTATTCTAAAACATTATTAATAATGTACTCAAATCCAGAGTCTGAGTTTCCAGTCGCAATATCTGTTGGAAGTAGTTATGAAGAGGATTGTGAATTTTTTAATCCTAAATATTCATGTGATAATAAGGAGAAATTTGAAACTTCAATAAAAGAAATTTTATCATCTGACGAAGTGTTACACATAATTCAAATCTTATATTCAAAAGCTTCTATGCTTTCTAATTAATGCTGTTGTCTTCTTTTAACAGTGTGAAATTAGGCTTCACATAAGGCTAATAATGTGAAGTATCTTTTATTATGACATAATGCAACCTGCAAAATAAAGGGGAAAAATGGAGTCGGAGAGATGAAAGATTATACAATTAGGGCAAGACAGCTATTTTCCAAAACAAAATAAATAATAGGAACGGTATTCCATCTTATATTTATAGATTTCTACTAGAGGAGTATATGGAAAAACATAACTATTAATAACAATGATATACTACTTCTGATAAGGGTATTTGCTGAGATTTTGATAGTATTTTCAGTAGATATACAATATATTACAGTAAATTGGGGTAATGCTATTATGAAGAAGAAGGCTGAATTTCCTTTGCATCTCTTAAATAGTAGAATGAATGATATTAATAGAAGGTATGTTGATGAATACATTGAAGTGATGAGACAGCAAGGTAAAAGTGAAAGGTCAATCGAAAATTATTCAATAGCATATGATAGGGTTTTTCGTTTTGCAGAGAATTGGAATATAGATTTTAGAGATTATAATGAAAGTATTTTTGACACATTTGTTATTGCTATGCTTGAATATGAAATGAGTGATGACAGAATTAATTTTATTACTTCATCAATAAGCACCCTTGCAGAGTATTTAAAAGATAAGTATCCCGATAAGTTTGGTAGATACTTTTTAAAAGGTCTTGAAAGGCTTGAAGCAGAGAAAAAAAGAATATTCCTTCAAGAGCTCTAAGTCAAATAGAGTTGAGCCTTGTTAAGGAACTAATTAAGAGAGATAAATTGAATAAGCTTGAATATATCTTTACTATTCTGTACTATACCGATATACAAAAGAGTGACTTTAAAATATATAACCCAAAGTGTGCTAATTTCGAAAATGGCTATTTTGAGCTAGATGGCAGAAGGGTTAAAATAACTGAACCGATTAGTGAGGTTTTGCAAAAGGTTAAAGGTATAAAAATTACTCCTGCTATGATACTTTACCATTTTAGAATAGTAGCTCATTATTTACATAGTAAAGGTTTCTATGAAAATGGAAAACCATTTACATTTGATGATGTTAAAAAGACTAGGGAGAAGTACTTTATAAAATGTCCCTGTTGTGATTCTGTTGTAGAGAATATTGCTGAAAACTGGGTATTAGTTCGATATGATTTCTCTGTGCAAAAGGTTTTAGTATGTAAAAACTGCAAAGGAGTAACTAAAAATGAAATCATATAGTATAGATATAATTGACATTCATAGTGCCTTACCGCAGTATATAGTAAATTATGGAGTCCCTTATGATGTAAAAGAACTTGATATAGCAACAGATGAAGTAATTATTGATAACATCATTTATAACAATAATGATACGAAAATCGATGAACAAAGCAAAGAGCAGAATAAGGAAGACAAAATTTCTGAATATGTACCTGATGAAGATTTAGGGGATATAGGAGAGGAGTATGTTTTAAAAAGACTTGAAGACCAACAGGGGAAGGATAATAAGATTTCAAAAATTGAAAGAGTATCAATCACTCAGAAGAAAAAATCACTTGGTTATGATATTGAAGTAAAATTAGCTAATTATGTAAATATTGGTATTGAAGTAAAATCTACTAGATTAAGAAATGGGAATGTCATTCATTTAACAAATAAAGAAATTAGAGCTTTTTATGAATTGAATGAATTAAGCTATTTAGTTATTGTTGTATTTGACAACAAACTGATGAGGTTAAAGCCATATACAGGATAGTTGATTTCATTCATTCACTAGGAATTGATAAAGAAAGCTTATCAAATGTTATCGGTACAGACATTTTGAATAATATTCAGTTTTATCCTCAGGTTTTTGTTGTAAATATTCCTATAAATATGATGGAGCAATTTAAGTTAGAAACTGATGAAAACATAATATAATTGAGGTTGAATAGAGAAGTGAAAGGGATTAGAACAGAGGTTCCTGGTTATAATATGACAAAAGAAAGACTGTAAGCATCCACAGTAGTGGGCTAAAAAAAAATATTCATTTCGAATAGACCCAGACGAGAAACAGCTCACTTCATAAGGATCTATGATAGCTAATAAGCTAATGAAAATCAAGATTTAACAATTCGATAACAACATAAGAAATTTGACCTGTAAGAACTCGAAGAATGACCTAGGTATATAGATTTATTTGTTATAGAGAATACCTTAATGCAAGATAAAAAAACCGAACCTGTAACAACCAATAAAAGTGTCTAATGTATATTAGCAGAACTGATCAGTAGACTCTATTTAGACGAATAAACATGAGAAGCCCGTCAGTCAGTTCAAAGTTCCTACCGTTAGGTCAACTGTCAATGAGGGCCTGGGTAGGTAGGTGGAGTAAAAAAAAATGCTCAAATAAGTCTTTTTTCTTGCAAGTTAACATAATATACATTATCGGAACCACTGTGATTTTATTACAATCATATATCGTTTCTTGTAGACTATTAAACTTATTATGTTCCGTTAGGTTTGCCAAAACTCCAGATATTTATCAATCAACTTGCTTATATATAATACTAGTGAGTCTTGAAGCAAAATGATGTGAGGCTGTGCTATTTATATTTAGCACAGCCTCCTCCCTGTTGCGTCACTGACGTGAAAGCCTTGGAATCCTGCGAGAAATTCCCTGGCATGTTCTTCGTGTATTCATTTAATAGGTAATCATTTGATGGTAATAGCACAATACTATAAACTATGCACTCTTTAGTCAAAGGATATCAGGTTTCTCTTATTTGTTTTGTACCATTTATAGGTAAGTAATCCAAGGGCGAATAGGGTTGTGCCCAAAGTGGTCATCTGGGCTGCCTTTAAACCACCGAGAACTATCAAGCTGTCAGCTCGCCAGAATTCAATAATAAATCGGTTTAAGGAGTAAAGTAAAAAGTAGGTCAATGCCACTGAACCATCAAAGGGTTTACCTCTAATTAATCGAAGCAAAATAAATAAAATACCAATATCTACTACACCTTCAATAATTTCTGCTGGAAACAGCGGTTGGGCTCCATAGGCTGAGTAGGCAGGAGTTCCTTCTTTATATATAACACCGATTGGTAGACTTGTGGGTATGCCGTAAGCATCACCGTTTAACAAACAACCAATTCTACCTATTCCTTGCCCCAAAATTAATCCAGGAGCCAATATATCAGCAAACTTCCAAGACGGAAGTTTATGTTTACGCACAAACCAAATGCAAATAATTAGGCCTGCCAACACCCCTCCTTGGATAGACAGTCCCCCATCCCAGAATTTTAATGCATCTAAAGGATGGGAAGAAAATTTTTCCCAACCAAAAATGACTTCCCATAGACGGGCACCAAGAATCCCTCCAAAGAAAGCATATATTGTAAAATCTACAACCCTTTCAGGATCTATATTTTCCTTTTTAGCAAGCCTGATTGCTAACCATAGGCCAGCCATAACGCCCAGTGCCACCATTATACCCCAGGCCCTTACTGGAATATCGCTATATAGAACAGAATAGGATACAATATATACCCACCCCCTCTTTAAATTCTTATTCAATTCTTTAATCTCTTCTTTGTAAATGATATTATAAAAGTGTACCACTTGACCCCATTTCGCTACTGAATTAGTTTACCACCTAGCATTAAATTCCTGTAGAATTGTCCTTAATATTCTACGGGAGGGATGAAAGGT
>AWVY01000058.1 GCA_004143605.1 Desulforamulus aquiferis | reverse complement strand
GTCCACTGCGGAGATAGGAGTCGTGAGGGATTATTAAAACCCGAATATAGGTAGTTTCTCGACAATCTGACCGCGCTTATTTACAGCGCGGTTCTACTTCGCTAGCTTTTCCAGCGTGGAAACTCTATTAGCCAAATAACTAGTATCAACCTCAATTCTATCAAGCTTTTCTATAACCTTAGTTAATTGTTCATTAGTTATTTCACGGGCATCAAAAAGAGCACGGATTTTATCAATAATCTCATTCTCTATGCTTGTTTCAAAGCGAAGCTGACTTTTTTCAAGGGAATCCAGTTTTTTACCTTGATGTTGGAGTGTTTTTAAAATTTGGTTTTGGTTTTCAAGGATTTGCTTAAGTATTTGTTCCAAATTCATTCTCCTTCCAGGCCTAATTCCGTACAGAACAACCTAACTCTCTTTACTCATACTTTTATTATGAATTATTATAACATTCCATCTAGTAATATAAAATGACCGCGCCTATTTATTTTACAGCGCGGTCCTAAAGGTTTCTCTATACAATCTTAGTTGTCCAATCCTCCACATTCCAGATATCAGTTACCCAATCTTCGTAAAAATCAGGGTCGTGGGAGACTAAAACCACAGTACCTTTAAATTCTTTCAGTGCCTTTTTAATTCATCCTTGGCATCTACATCCAGATGATTGGTGGGCTCGTCCAGTACCAGCCAGTTAATGTCCTTAAGCATCAGCTTGCACAGGCGGACCTTCGCGTTTTCCCCGCCGCTTAGCACCATCATCTGACTGGTGATGTGCTCATTGGTAAGGCTGCATTTGGCCAAGGCCTGGCGGACTTCATAATTGCTCAATCCCGGGTACTCGCTCCAGATTTCTTCCATAGCGGTGTTGTTGTTATTGCGGCTGCTTTCCTGTTCAAAATAACCGGGATAAATGTTTTCTCCCAGGGTTACTTGTCCGGCGACCGGCTTAAGAAAGCCTAAAAGGGTTTTTAGTAATGTGGATTTGCCTAGGCCATTGACCCCTCTGATGGCTACCTTTTGGTTTCTTTCCAGCATTACATTCAGGGGTTTAGTAAGGGGCTCGTCATAACCAATTATTAAATCCTTGGCCTCAAATATAATTCTTCCCGGTGTCCTTGCTTCGTTAAATTTAAAAATAGGCTTGATCTTTTCCTTTGGCTTTTCTAGAATTTCCATCTTATCTAACTGCTTCTGACGGCTTTTAGCCCTGCCGGTTGTAGATATTCTGGCCTTGTTGCGGGCAATAAAATCTTCCAGCCTCTCTACTTCCTTTTGCTGTTTCTCGTAGGCCTTGAGATCCTGCCGCTTTTTTAATTCGTGCATTTGGAGAAACTGTTCATAGTTACCTGTATATCTAGTTAGAATGGTATTCTCCACGTGATAAATCACATTAATTACATCATTTAAAAAGGGAATATCATGGGAGACAAGAATAAAGGCATTTTCATAATTTTTCAGGTATCTTTTAAGCCATTCAATATGTTCAAAATCCAGATAGTTAGTAGGTTCGTCTAAAATTAATATGGTAGGATTTTGCAGTAATAATTTAGTCAGCAGCACCTTGGTTCTTTGCCCACCGCTTAAATCCGATACATCCTTATCTAAACCAATGTCGGTTAAACCTAACCCATTGGCTATTTCCTCTATTTTAGCCTCGATGGTATAAAAGCTATTCAGCTCTAAGATATTTTGAATCTCTCCCACATCTTCCATCATCCGGTTGATTTGATCCTCTGGGGCCTCCCCCATTTTATCGTAAATTTGCAGCATTTCCGCTTCTAAATCCAGCATACCCTGGAAGGCTTCCCTCAGAACCTCGCGGATTGTTTTACCCCTGGTGAGGTTGGTATGCTGATCCATATAACCAACGGTAACCCGGCTGGACCATTCTACCTTACCCTGATCCGGGGTTAATTCACCGGTGATAATATTTAAAAAGGTAGATTTGCCTTCTCCATTAGCCCCTACTAAGCCTACATGTTCTCCCTTTAACAGCCGGAAGGATGCATCCTCTAATATTGCTCTACCTCCAAAGCCGTGGGTTACATTTTCCACTGTTAATACACTCATTTGCTTCTCCTTTAAAATCTAAAATTTCACCAACCTGTATATTGTAGCTTGACTATACCGGTTAAGTCAAAATGTAATTTACTTGCCACTGCCATATTTATTAATTTCTTCAGCCAATTCATTTAGATAGGTCCATCGTTCCAGCAATTCTTCCAGACGTTCTTCTAACTCCCTTTGTTTAGCCAGCAATTCCTGCAAAAGACTGTAATCACTTCCGGCCTCATTAATTTTATCGTTAACGGTTTTTAACTCATCCTCTACTCCGACAATCACATCGTCTATTTGTTCAAATTCCCTCTGTTCCTTAAAGGTAAATTTCAGCTTGTCCTTTTTCTTTTCTTCCCTTTGCCCCTTTTTTTCCGTAATCTCCTTTGAGGTTTTTGTTCAGATTCCATGGATTCTTTAATTTCCAAAAAATCCGAATAGCTACCTGTAAATTCAGTAATTCGGCCAGGGACAGTAAAGGTAAACAGCTTGTCTACGGTACGATCCAAAAAATAGCGGTCATGGGATACCACAATGAGGGTGCCTGGAAAATCATCAAGGTAATCTTCTAGTATGGTTAAAGTTTGAATATCTAAATCGTTAGTAGGCTCATCCAGCAACAGTACATTGGGAGCACCCATTAGAACCCTCAATAGATAAAGTCTCCTCTTCTCACCTCCGGAGAGATTTTCTATTGCCGTCCATTGGACATTGGGTGGGAACAAAAAGCGGTTCAACATTTGAGAGGCGCTTATTTCTTCCCCATCACTGGTGGGCAGGTATTCTGCCACTTCTTTAATATAGTCAATGACTCTAAGTTCTTCATTCATTTCTATATTTTCCTGGGAAAAGTAACCTATCTTGACTGTCTGTCCATGCTCCACCAGGCCCTGATCCGGAGAAATATTGCCGGCAATAATATTTAAAAGAGTTGTCTTACCACTACCGTTAGGCCCAATGATGCCGACCCGTTCATGCTTACCAAAAATGTGGCTAAAATCCTTAATAATAGTCCTATCTTCGTAAGTCTTACTGATATGTTCCAGAAGAATAACCTTTTTGCCTAATCTACTTGAAACCACCGATATATCAATTTTGCCAGGGGCCTCTTCAAAGCTTTTTCCCTGCAGTTTATTGAAGCGATCAATCCTGGCCTTTTGCTTGGTAGTCCTGGCTTTAGCTCCACGCTGCATCCAGGCCAATTCATTCCTTAAGATATTTTGCCTTTTCCTTTCTGATGCTTGCTGTTGTTCCTCCCGCTCTATTTTTAGCTCTAGGAATTTACTATAATTCCCAGAATAGCGGTACAGCTTGCCCCGGTCCAATTCAATAATTGTGTTGACTACCCGATCTAGGAAGTAACGATCATGGGTAACCATCAACAGGGCACCCTTTCGCTTGTTTAAATACTGTTCCAACCAGGCAACTGTCTCATTGTCTATATGGTTGGTAGGCTCATCAAGAATCAGCAGGTCCGATGGGTTGATCAAAGCCCCTGCCAGTGCTATCCTTTTTCTTTGTCCGCCGGATAGCTTTACCACATGGGCATTAAAATCGGTAATCCCCAATTGGGTGAGTACAGACTTTGCTTCACTTTCAATCTGCCAAGCATTCATAGCATCCATTCTCTGTCCTAGCTGCAGCATGTTTTTCTGGAGTCTTTCATTCCCAGGCTCCCCATTTAAAAGGCCCAGGGCCTTTCATATTCACGCAGTAATTCCATGACCGGGGAGGTTCCTTTAAAGACCTGCTCCAAAACGGTGGCCTTTTCTTCAAAATAGGGATTTTGGGGTAAATAATCCACCTGCAGGTTTTTTGCCATAAGGATATTGCCTCTGTCAGCGGAATCAAGTCCTGCTAAAACCTTTAATAAGCTGCTTTTTCCTGTACCATTTACACCCACCAGCCCGATTTTTTCACCCTCGGCGATTCCAAGGGAGACATCTTCAAATATCTTCTTAATACCATAACTTTTAGTGAGATTTTCAATAGATAGTAGATTCATTATGCATCCTTTCAAAATTCCGGTTACTTCCCAGTATTCAGACCAACAGAGGTTTATTCTTATTCTAACTGATTTGTTATAATGTTATTACCCAACAACATTATACTAAAGGATAAAAGGAAATGCTAAACTTCTTAAGTAATTGCAACGCCTGGTTTGGAAAACGCATGTTTTATGTCGTTCTAGTCCCACTACTATTGGGCTTTATAGCACCGGTAGAAACCACAAAGTTCTGGACAATTATTGCAACCCTGTCCTTTTCCTATATGACCTTTGCGGCATCCCTGGAGATTAGGATTAAAGATTTTTTAAATAGGCTGTCTAAACCATGGCTTACCTTGTGGATGCTGCTATTCATCCACGGTGTAATGCCGCTATCGCCTATCTGATAGGGATAATTTTCTACCCAGATAATGAATCAATCCGCCTGGGGTTCCTAATAGGTGCAGCCATACCCATAGGTGTCACGTCCCTAATCTGGTCTTCCATGAATGGGGGCGATGTTCCCTTATCAATGTCTGCAGTTACACTGGATACCTTGATAAGCCCCCTATTATTACCACTCTTTATTGCTATCGTGGTGGGAAAAATGATTCAGATTGATATGAACCATCTTTTAATAGGTCTCTTTTGGATGGTTACCGTTCCAAGTCTTCTAGGTATGCTGCTCCATGATTATACTAAAGGAACACTGGATAGGTATGTCCGTTCTATCGGGGGAGTAACCTCAAAGTTCGCATTATTTTTAGTGATTTATATTAACGCCAGCGCCATTGCGCCGGAAATAAACTGGGATTACTCTGTGGTTAAATTATTACTGGTGATATTAATTGTATCTGTTAGCGGGTATGTCCTTGGTTATTTCAGTTCCTATATTCTTAAGGGCCATCACCCAGACAGGATGGTCACCATGATTTACAGTGTAGGAATGAGAAATAACAGTCTGGGATTGGTTCTGGCACTAACTTACTTCCCACCCGCAGTGGCATTACCTATCACTTTGTCAATGCTCTATCAGCAACCCCTGGCTGCCGTAGTATCACAATTGTTAAACAGAGCCAAAAGAAAAAAACGCCTTGAAAGCGTCGAAACGTAAATGACTCCCGGGTTCTCCGGGAGTCATTTACATTTATTTAACTTCTCTACTATTTGTGTAGGTTTTTATTATGGATATAACCATATGCAACATCGACTATAAAGAGAAATTCTTCGATGATCTTACGCATAACCGTGCACCTCTTTTCGGGATAACAAATTAATAAGGCCTTATCTACAAAATACTCCTCTTTTGATAAAAAGTAAATAGACATGTACCTGACAATTTGATTACTTTTCCCTTGATTGCTCCATATTTCTTTAATTATTATACAATATGCATTTTCTAGAACAGATGCTTAGGGCGCATAGTGCCTTAGCTTGCTAATATCGTTACAATTTAGAGGTGTGTACTTTTAATATTAAACCGGCTTATTAATTCAGCTATTCGTTCAGAAAGTTTTTTTCTTATTATCCTTTTTAATTAGCAAAATTAACTTTAACTACAACTATTTCCGATTGGGTGCCAAGCCTCACCGGCGGACCCCATGTCCCATAACCGGAGGACACTATAACCTGCAGGTTGTCCATGGCCAGATAACCATGGTCAACCTCATAAGTTTTCTTGTAACAAATTGATTTGGGAAAAACTGTCCCTTATGGGTGTGTCCGGATAGTTGCAGGTCAACACCATTATTTTTAGGTTCTTCCAAATTTACAGGTTGATGATCCAAAACTATAATTGGTTTACTCTTATCCATCCCCGTCATTATCTCTTCTAATTTTTTACGATCCTTTTTAGAAACGTCATCTCTACCTATGAGGTTTACACCGGCAACTTCTATATATTCATCCCTTAAAGTAATTATATTTGCTTCACTAAAAATTCTTATTGTTTCGTCCAAATTTCCACCATAGTACTCATGATTGCCCAACACTCCGTAGACCCCATATTTAGACTCTATCCCCCGTAGTGTTTCTATCTCCCTTTCTAACGCTTGATGGTCTCTATCGTCAAAGATATCCCCAGCCAGCAGCACTAAATCCGGCTGTAAGTAATTAATATCTCTAACCATCTTTTGTACATAACCTGTTCTTTTCGCACTATCAATATGGATATCCGATAATAAAACTATATTTAAGTCATCCCCAGGCTTTGGAATGGAAACATCATAGCTCTCCACTTTAATGTTAGTTGCATGTACCGTACCGAAAATGATCAGCAACAAAACTAAACCATAGGAACCAATAATAAACTGTTTGCTACTAATAAAGAAGCCAATAAAAACAACAATAATAGAATAGTAAAAGAATACTATCCAGTAGTTCCCTATTATATCTAAACCCTTAACGCCAAATCTACCTAAAATTGGTGACAGGGCAAGAATGATAAATATCCCCCAAAATACAAGCTTATTAATTTTAACCAGTTCATAAATCTGTCTGCCAATTTGCCAATTTATAAATGTGTATAGAATTAAAATTAAAACAAAAAATAACGCATAAGAATCCCCTTTTTTATGTATTAGGTAATATCAAGACTATAACTATATTGTCTCCCATTGCCACTTTCATTTATCAGAAAAAAAAAATTAGGCCTCTTAATTTATTAAGTCGGCCTTGTTTAGTATGAAAGATTAGTAAGCAGAATCCTATCGTTCCATACAAAAAAACGCAATTACTATACCAGCCAGTATAATAAGACATCCTAAAAACAAAAGCGCCATCATAGAAATGATAAACCCCTCCTCTAACAACTACTCTGTATCAAGCTCTAGTCAGTCTTATATTTCCACTGACAAATTCTCTTTTCCAGTAAATCTATGCCTTTATAAATGATATAGCCCATCATTCCCATGGCAATAATCCCGGCAAACATTTCAGGATATGCAGCTCTGGACCAGGCATCTAGCAGATAATAACCCAGCCCTTCTTGACTGGCCACAGTTTCGGAAAAAAACAAGACCGCAATGGCTGTTCCTGAGGCGATACGCAGTGATGTTAATACTTCCGGGATTACAGCAGGTAATACAACATGCCTGTATAAATCACCCTTAGAAGCACCAAGGCTGATCACGGAATGGATTACCTCATTATTTATACCCCTGGCTGCATCCCTTGTTGTGACAAGTATTTGAAAAAAAACAACCAATACTATTAGAGCGATCTTTGACAAGTCCTTTAAACCTAGCAAGGCCATTAATACGGGTAAAAAAACTATTTTCGGTATAGGATAGATAAGGTAAACCAGGGGCGATATGAATCGATCAAATTTACCCTCACGACCTAAAAACATACCCAGTGGAACAGCCAGGGCTAAAGAGACAAATAGACTTAACAATACCCGATAGGTACTTATTTGGAAATGGTAAATAGTGTGCCTTGTATCTCAGCATAAAAGGTTTGTAAAGAAATTATTGGTCCGGGAAGGGCCGGTATTTTAAGGGCCCAGGAAAACAACTGCCAGAGCAGTAATAAGCAAAAACCGATATGATAGTCTCATAATAGGTTACCCTTGTATTTTTAGCTGTCACTTTCCAATATCCCCCGCACTTTAGTGGCCATCTCGTAAAACTCTTTTGTTTTACGATAATCCTTTTGCCCCACCAATGGGTTGTCGACGATTGCCATTAATCTTCCCGGATTAGGGACAATACGATAATCCTTTGACCGAGAAAAATTGCTTCCTCAATACTATGGGTGACCAAGGCAACACTCATATTTCCCTTTGACCATATCCTTTGTACCTGCTGCTGAAGGGCTTCCCTGGTAAGGGCATCCAGGGCCGAAAAGGGCTCATCCATCAATAGCAAATCGGGCTTCAAGGCCAAGGCCCTTGCTATACCGGTTCTCTGACGTTGTCCCCCGCTTAGTTGGGCAGGAAAACGATCCCTTAGCTCCCACAAACCCAATTCTTGTAAAATTGGACCTAAGATATCTTCAATTTCCTTATTGCTGACACCCCGAATGGTAAGTCCGAGGGCAGCATTGTCCCAGACCCTTTTCCAGGGTAGTAAGCCATAATCCTGTAAGATAAGGGCCGTTTTACGGCGGCCCCTACTAACTGGCTTTCCCTCAATTAAAACCTCTCCGGAAAAATTGTCCATTAGTCCTGATAGGACATAAAGAAGGGTCGATTTACCAGAACCCGAGGGACCGATTATGGAACAGGTCCCCCCCTTTGGAATTGTAAAGGTTACCTCCTCCAGGGCTTTAACCCTTGCCCCCTGGTGCCAATAAGCTACCGAAAGGCCGTTAACCTGCACCATGGTATCTTTGGCCGGACTGGACATTAAAGCACCTTCCCGTAAACCATATCACCATAGGTTAATTTATTTTTCAATAAATCATGTTCAAGCATCCATTCAATAACAGCATCCACATCTTCTTCCTTAGGAAGCTCGGGCGCAGAATAAATAAACCTTAACTGATTACCTGAACTAAGTAGGTTTTTAGGTATTTTCGCTTCTTCCATTAAAATATCATTGAACTGGTCGGGATTTCTCTGTATATCGGATACAGCCCGGCTATAGGCTTTCATTAATTTCTCAATATCTATATCATTTTTATCAAGGGTTTCCTGCCTTACAATTACCACTGTTTGGGCAAGGGTATTTTTAGAGTTGTCGGCTATTAAGTGGGCACCACCGATCTCTGCCAGTGTAGCCATGGGGTCAGGCAGAGTTGCTGCCATAACTGTTCCACCCATTAGGGCATCAAAGCGAACAGGCAGTTTAGGAACAGCAATTTTTTTAATATCCTCCTGACTAAGTCCCTTCTCCGTTAACATCCGGTCGGTAATATACTCATTAATAGTATTTAGGGACATGGCAATAGGTACATTTTTAAGTTGCTCTACAGATTTAATGTCAGAATTTGGTGCTGCCAGGATAGCAAATCTATTTTCACCGGGGCTAATCCCCTGGGCAACAGCAACACTTTTTACCTTTGTCCCTGCATTATTCATGGTAGCAACAGCAATCAAATCCCCAATACCGGCATCAATCTGCTTTGCTGTAAAAGCACTGTCCCTTTCCAAAGCACTGGGAAAGGCTATTAATTCCACCTCAATGCCTTCCTCCTTAAAATAACCCTTTTGTTCTGCTACCCAAAAGGGCAAGTTATCTGCAATTGGCAGCATACCCACCTTCAGTTTAGTGGATTCCTGCCCGCAACCACCGGCAAATAAAATAATTATCGGCAGTAGTACGGCAAATAAATATTTTTCATCTTAATAATTCACCCCTAAAAATTCGCCTCTATTCGGCATATTATCTTTAATCAAAAAATTCTCTCTAATAGTCTATAAATCCTTCTTTGCTTAACTACAGTTATCAAAACCCGTTGTCCTAAGACAACGGGTGGGTTTTATAGAAAATCTGTTATAAAAAAGTTATGAATCTAAGAATGAGACTTTATTTATACATTAAACTTGTTTACCATACTATTTAGTTCCTCTGATAATTGACTTAAGGCTTCAATAGATGCTGAGACATTTCCCATTATTACAGTTTCCTCATGTGTTGAAACAGTTACTGTCTGAATTCCTGTAGAAATTTGTTCTATAGCGGATGCGATTTGTTGCATTTGTGCCGTTAAGGATTGTACTAACGAGCTAATTTCAATAAAGCTATTGCCAACTTCTTCTACAATTCCAGTTCCCTTAGCAACCTCTTGATTCCCATCTGCTATGCAGGTAACTGCCCTTTGGGATTCATATTGAATGGAATGTACTAAAGCAACGATATCCTTTGTTGCCCTACCTGACTGTTCAGCTAGTTTCCTAATCTCATCCGAGACAACAGCGAAACCTCTTCCCATGTGACCTGCCTAGCTGCCTCTATGGCTGCATTTAGGGCTAGCAGATTAGTTTGCTCGGATATATTAGTTATAAATTCAACAATACGGTTAATCTCCCGGGACTTTTCATTTACTTTACTAATCACTTCTCCTAATTGCAAGGTAGAACTGGCTATACTCTTCATCTGAAGGCTAACTTTATCAATACCTCCAGTTCCTTTTTCAGCTTGCCTGGCTGTATGTTGTGATACCCTTGATATCTCTTGAGTATTTGATGAAATTGTATCAATTGTAGAAGCGATTTGATTCATGGTACTAGATGTTGTCGTAGCCTTATTAACAGTATATTGACTACTATTTCTTAAAGTATTAGTGGAATTTTTCATCTCAAGGGACTTATGTGCTATTTGCTTGATAAGTATCCTCATTTGATTTAACATTACCTTAAATGAATCTGCTAAAATACCTACTTCATCCTTTGATCCTGCATTAATATCCACGGCTAGATTCCCTGATGCTATTATTCTTGTTGTTTTAACTAATTCCTTAATAGGTCTTAATAATATCTTGAAAATAAAGTGCAGTAATATGGAACTAAATAATACACCTATGGCTACCGATACCAATCCGGATATTAAAAGACTATTTAATCTTTTTACGTGTTCCTCTCTAGAAATTCCCGCTTTAATATATCCAACTGGTTGCCCAGAATAGTCTTTAACCGGAATAATTAAAACTGCAGTGCTATCATTATTTATATTATAAAACTTAAAGGTCTTTTCTGCTAAAGCCTGTTGTAATATATCTTCATTGATTGAAAGGGTATCTTGTTCACTGGTACTGCCTAATAATGTTACTTTCTTATCAGAATCATTTATTGTATCACCATTTAAACTATAAATATAAAACTCCCCTGGAATGCTTTTTGGATATTTTTGGCAAAGGCATCCCCAAAATCACTTCCAATCTCCATGCTTCCCATATGAATCTCTTGATAATTTATTGGAACCACTACTCTAAAACCAAATCCACCTACGCCCTGCTCTAACCCTTGAACAACCCTTTTCTTATCGTTACATTCCACCACCGTTTTGCGGAAAGAGGATAAATCATCTCCATAATTATCCGGTTTATGTGCCCTGTAAAAAGCTGTTGCCGGAGGAATATGAAACTGAAGTTGGGAAATTCCTTCTGCTTTTAGCTCATTAAAAATTGGCATAGTTAATCTCGCGATCTCAGCCCGGTTCCTTTCAGCAAAAGTTTTTTGAATATCCGGGTTCTCTGAAATACTTAATGCAGAATATCTTGCACTATTAATTTGACTGTCAAAGGCATTTTCTATAGTTTTATTAACAAGTTGATAATAAGAGGTTTCATTTTTTAAAATAGAATTCTTTGTTTGCAAGTAGTCAAACATAACTAACATAGTTAGAGTCATGATAATTAGAAGAGTTATACTAATAAACATTTTAGTCTTCATTGACATTTGCAAACCCCCACTATGTTTTTAATATTTTGAATTTTTTTATTAGTAGATATTTCCTTAAAGTATATCCTTTGAAAGTTAATCGAATATGTCCTTGCTAAGACATTTTATATGTCTTTGTTAAGACAATTTTTTTGTCCTATATTTGACATGCGAAAACAAAGTGTGGTTTAAAACACCTAATAACAAAACACGCCGTCTTATTCAAAAGACAGCGTGTTTTGTAAAATTACTCACCTACTCTCCCAGGGGCTTGCGCCCCGAGTACTTGTCACGGGGACGGTTCTACTGACAGCTTTCAATGAATTATGGAGACTAATACTGTCACTAGAACCGTGCCCGTGACATGTGAAACGTGAGGGGTGTGCCGAAAGTTAAGTTTCAGCACACCCCCAAGCCTTTGACTTATAAAATTTTAACTAAACCCTTTAATTCATCAATAGTTCTTGATAAGTTCCTAAGGTTATCTTGTATTTCCTTAGTTGCTACAGTTTGTTTATTACCAATGTTTGTTGAGGTATTAACCAATTCACTCATATTGGTCACTGATTCCTTAATATTTTTCAAGGTTTCACCAACTTGTATTACGGAGTTAGCAGTTACATTTGATAGTTTTCTTATCTCATCTGCTACAATTGTAAAGCCCTTTCCTTGCTCCCCTGCCTAGCTGCCTCTATGGCTGCATTTAATCCGAGGAGCTTAGTTTGGTCAGATATTTTTTTTATTGTGTTTAATATTTCATCTGAATGGTTCAATTCTTTAATAGCTTCATCTACACCTTCCGTAAGCTGTTCGCTTATATTTGAAACATAGCTAGCACCATCAGTTATGGCCTGAATATTGCCATTAACATTGATGAAAGATGAATGAAATTGATTTATAGCTAACTCCAATTTCTTTTGGTTATCCAAGCTTGTCCCCATAGCCACAGCACCAATAACCTGGTTATCCTCATTGAATACCGGGACACAATAGGCTTTGAAAGGAACACCATAAACCTCCGGGCCTACCTCCACCATTTTAGGAACCCTATCCCTAATACTCTGGAACACCGCTCCTCCAGGGGTTATTGGATCACCAACTCTTTCATGGGTATCTAGGCTTTCTCCGGACTGATATGCTAATACCTGTTCTATATCATATACACCCACTGCCACATCCTGTAGAATTAAACTATTCAAATAAGGTGAAACTTTTATAAACGCATCCAACAAATCCTGTCCTATTAACATCTTCATTGTGACCCCCACTATTTATAAAATGTAATACATCATTATTAGACATATTTGTTCAAAAACCTCTTCATTTGCCACCACTTGGGTAAATCATTATTACCCTTTAAAACATTAAGAAACCCGCCGTCTTAATCAAAAGACAGCGGGTTTTGTAAAATTACTCTGGCGACGACCTACTCTCCCAGGGCTTGCGCCCCGAGTACCATCGGCCTGGA
>AWVY01000057.1 GCA_004143605.1 Desulforamulus aquiferis | reverse complement strand
CTCTTGCTTACCATACAAGCAGGGGCGTAATTGACCGTTTGCCGTTAAGCGGAGTCTATTGCACTTGGCGCAAAAATGTTCGCTTATTGCGTGATAAAACCAATAGTTCCTTTTGCACCTGGTAATCTGTAATATTTGGCAGGTCCGTTACCCGTTACCTTTGTTTCTATATCAAAGGTACCAAATTCCTCCTGAAGCTGTTGCATTATTTCTTCAGCAGAAATAAAATTTCCTACTGCCCAGGGATTACATTCACCAATGGGCATTAACTCAATAAATCTTACATGTAAGGGCAATTCCCTGCTGAGCCTTACAAAATCCCCAAATTCCCGGTCATTAACTCCACGAACAGCCACAACATTTAATTTAACCGGATGAAGTTCCAGCTCAATTGCCTTCTCTATACCCTTCCATACAGCATCAAATTTTCCAAGTCTCGTAATATCCTTGAAATTATCCGGGCTAAGACTATCCAAGCTAAAATTCACCCTGGTGAGTCCAGCATTTTTCAAATCCTTAGCCATATCTGCAAACAAAACCCCATTTGTGGTAATGGAAATATCATCTATTTTGGGGTTTGCTGAAATATGCTCAAACAAATCTAAGATGTTTTTTCTGATTAACGGCTCTCCACCTGTAATACGAACTTTTTTTATTCCTAAATCTGATGCAGCATCTACGATTCGCCCAAATTCTTCGAGACTTAGTATTTCCCAATGGGGAGTATGTTTTACTCCCTCAGGAGGCATGCAGTAAACACATCGTAAATTACATCGATCTGTAACAGAAATACGAAGGTAGTTAATATTTCTCTGATGATTGTCAATCATTATCGTAGCCCCCTATTAGTTAGTTAACCAAGGTTTTAAGAAATGATGGCTTGCTTAACCTCTTTTTGAAAGGGTACCCATTGAAGTAAGTCACTTACTGTCTGATTCTTTGGTTGACGATATATTTCCTGCGGAGTCCCACTCTGTATCAAATTTCCTTGATCCAAGACGGATAATCTATGAGCCAAATATGGTATCTCATTATAATCATGGGTAACAAACAAAGTAGCAATATTTGTATCATGCAGCAAGCTTGCCAAATCAAGCAACAGTTTCCCTCGGGTAGGGCTATCTAAGCCGGTAAAGCTCATCCAGAAACAACACCTCTGGCTCCAAGGCCAAGGCCCTGGCAAGGCTAACCCTCTGAGCTTCTCCACCCGAAAGGTATCTAACTGATTGCTTTGCCAAATGAGTTATGCCCAGACGTTCGAGCCAATGCTCAACTCGGTGTGCTTGTTCATTTTTAGGAACTTTTCTAAGCCGAAGCCCCGTTTGAACATTATCTTTAACAGTCATATCTAATAATAACGCTGTTGAAATACATAGGCCATTTTTTTCCTATTTTCTAAAAGATTTCCTTTATGAATTTTTTCTCCCTTAAAAAACAAATCTCCTGAAGTAGGTTTTGCAGCAAGGATAAAACCTGCATAAAGGAGGTTTTACCAGCACCGTTAGCCCCAATTAACGCAGTAACCTGTCCTTCATTTATTGCAAAGGAGTCGATATCCAGGATATTTTTACCACTTAAATTTAATTTTATATCAAAGGCTTCTAAGACTGCCATCCTACGGACACCTCCCCTTTTGCTGAGCAACAGTAAGTATCACTGTGATGGAAAATGCTAAAAGTAAAAGTATTATACTCAAGGCCATGGCCAGGTCTGTATTACCCTTACTTACTTCCAATACTGTTGCCGTTGTTAATACTCGAGTAGAGCCTACCAGATTGCCACCTACCATAGTTGCCGCCCCTACCTCTGACACTGCCCCTCCAAGCCCGCCATGACAGCTGCCAATAGGCCTAGACGGGCCTCCCTGGCCATCAGCCAAAGTAATTGCAGCCTGGACGCCCCCAGGGAAAGAATTTGCAGCTTAAGTTTTGGATGAAGTTGTTGAAAGGCTGCCAGGGTAAAGCCAGTGACAACTGGAAAGGCAATTATTCCCTGGGCAATAACCATTGCGGTAGGGGTATACAATAGGCCCAACAAGCCAAGGGGGCCATACCTACTTAGTAATAGCCAGACAAATAAACCTACCACCACCGGAGGTAAACCCATACCAAAATTTACAATACTGACAACAATATTTCTGCCTGGAAAGGAAGTCAGGGCCAGGAAAAAACCTATAGGAACTCCAATCAACACAGCGATGACAGTAGCCGTACCTGAAACCTTTAGTGTAAGTAGTGCAATCTCTAAAACTTCTCTATCGCCGGATAATAGTAGTTTTACTGCTATGATAAAGCCATTCCAGAATACTTCCACTAACTAGTCACCACCATTATGTTTTGATAAGCATAGCGAGTTCCTTAACAAGGGCAGAGGGTTTTCCCCTGCCCCTGGCTTCCTTACTGTTAACCTCCACCAACGGGTGGAAAAAGGGCTACTCGGTCACCGTCCTGCAGTATAGTATCAAAGGATTTGTGCAGACCATTTACTAAAGAAGTAAAAACTTCTTCTTCAGGGATACCATATTTCTTAAGAACATCCAAGATGGTAGTTCCCTCTGCAATTTGAACAGGAATCAACTCCCCATACTTGGTTCCCGTAAATCTTTCCAAACCCGTATAAACTCTCAACTCAATCTGCATGTCCGGTCACCTCTTAATTATACTACATCTATTGTACCAAATGAACTTAGAAATTAAACACAGAATCAAGTTCCTCGTCAGTTATATCGAATATTGTGTCGTGAGGAGCCAGCTTTTCATTATAGAAGAACTCCGGTAAGCGATCATCTGCATTGGTGAATCCTGCTGCAGCGTTAAAGGCACGCTCATTCTTAAGAATGCTTTGTCCTAAAGCTACAACATCATTAACGGTTAATTCTAAGCCATACTGGGCATTTAGCATCTCAACGATGGCTGGTAGACCTTCTGGATTGTCAAGAACACCAAAGGCTACAAACAGGCACAGGCCGGTAGCATCAACTGCAGCAGTGGCAATTTGCAGGTTACGGGAAAGATCAACTTGACCTTCTGCCTTGGTTGGGTCAACGAAGCCACCCACTTTAAGAATGTTAGCAGTTACAGCATAACCGGCAGTGTGGTCACCACCCATTGCTGGTAGCATAGGTTACACCGTTACCCTTGCAGCTTCTGGGATCATAAGCTGGAATGCCTTGCCCCTTAACAGCAGCTACTCTGGTAATTCCATAGGCTTTTCCTACAAATACGGCGCCATTACCAAGGATACGTCCTGCTGGGGTACCTTTAGCAACTTCTTCTAGAGCTGCTACTGCGGCATCGGCATCACCAAAGGGGATTACTCCGGCTTCCATTAATACACCCAGGGCAACACCCATTTCGATGGTATCAAGACCTGCATCGTTACAAATGTAGTTTAGCTTAGCAACCACATCTAAGTTATCAATTTCCAGGTTAGGACCAAAGCACCAGGCAGTCTCATACTCGATAGGGGAGCAAACTTTGCCATCGGGCATTGGATAAACATTGGAGCAGCGCATAATGCATCCTGGGTGGCAGGCGTGGGTAGCTTTTCCGCCGCGTGCCTTTGCAACTTCAGCTAAAGTCTCGCCGCCAACGTTGTTGCGTTTGCAAAACGTCCAACATTACTGAAGTTTCTAGTGGGCAGAGTACCAGCTTCACTGATGATATTCATCAGTACGTTGGTTCCAAAGGCAGGGAGACCTTCACCTGTAACAGGGTGATCCATAAGAACTTTGGCAAATTCTTAGCAGCTGCTGAGAAGCGCTCCTTATCCTTTACTGGAACGTCAAAGGTCTTAGGAGCATCAACTACGATTGCCTTAACTCCCTTTGAACCCATTACCGCACCTAAACCACCACGTCCAGCATAACGACTGGAGTTTCCTTCAGCGTCATTGGTAGCAACTCCAGCGCCCATCAGCATCATTTCACCAGCTGGTCCGATGCAGATAACGCCTACTTTGCTGCCATAACGTTCCCGTAAAATTGCAGTAACTTCATAGGTTCCTTATTAGCCAGCTCATCAGCGACCAAAAGCTCAGCACCGTCTGGAGAAACTTTAATAAGCCAGGAACCCTTTTCAGCAGGCTTTCCTTCTAAAATTATAGCCTTTATGTCAAGGTTGGCGATTTTCTGTGAGCAGATACCACCAGCATTGGCCTCTTTAATACCACCGGTCAGAGGACTCTTACCTCCTACGGAAAGACGCCCTGAAGAAGGAGCATTGGTTCCTGATAATAATCCAGGAGCAATTATCACCTTATTAAATTCACCTAGGGGATTGCAGGTTGCTGGAACTTCATCCAGTACCATTTGGGAAGTTAATGCCCTGCCGCCTAAAGCAAGGTATTTTTCTGGAACATCCTCAAAATTGACTTCCTTCTTTGCCATATCGACCCTTAAAAATTTTGGCATAGTCCAATACCTCCTTAAATATATAACTTTTTTGGGAATACTACCTAATTTATTCGGTAATAGATTTTCTTTTCCTTCTTTTTTTATTTTCAAAGAATTTTTCGTAATCCCCCCTCTTATATCTTTAAACTGAATATTTTTCGAATTCAAACATATCTAGCAACCTTATAAGCTTGCAAGGATTGTACCAAATAATATAATAGCATTAATATCAGTAATATGCCTAAAATGACACAGGAATCAGTTCCATATTAGGACATATGTTTCAAAATGCCACATTTCTAGACCTAAAAATCGCTTAACTAATGGTCTGAATTTTGCGATATAATTATATTCAAAATATATTTATAAGGAGGGGTATGTTTTGGGTGCTATCGAGTTAAGATGCTTTTCCAAGCTTCAAAGTGTAATGGCTGAAAAGGGCTTTAAATTTCCCGAAATGTATGAAGTAGGCGAAAGTATAACAGGCGTAGAATTAATACATAAGCTTGAAATAACACCTGAGCAGGTTGAGGCTATTATGATTAACGGAAAGGTGCAGAGCTTAGAAACGGTAATTAAATCCGGGGATAGGGTTGCGTTAATCCCTCCCGGCACTCCCGGCCCATACAGGGTCATCCTTGGCCTTGTTAACAAGGAATAAGCATTAATAAATAGCCAGGAAGTACATCACACTTGAACTTCCTGGCATCCTTTATCCATTAATATTTATATTGTACTCCTTAGCCTTTCTGTACAGGGTATTTCTACCTATGCCCAGTGCCCTTGCACTCATGCTCACATTACCGTTATAAAAGCCCAAAGTCTCCTCTATGGCCCTAGCTCCAGTTCTTGAATGCTTACTGGAAAAACATCCTTTATTCCCCTTCTGCCAATTGTTGTTTGTAGGGATTTATATAAGCCTTCCACCTTGTAATATAGATTTAATATTTCTTGTTCTTCCATATTTTCCAGATTTTCCTCATCGATTGATTTCAATGCTACTTCACCGATGATTTCAGCCTGTTCGGTTTGTGTATTGCTAGGATAACCTTCCTTAAAATTGATATGACTTTGTCCGGTAATCTTATTTGAAATATGCTCAGGAAGAACCATATTCCCATCACAGAGGGCCAATGCTTGCTCAACAACATTAGCAAGTTCCCTAATATTACCCGGCCAATGATAAGCATTCATATCTTCTATACAGTTAACTGAAAATATTGGCATTATGCCGGCATTTTTGTCCAGAATTTATTGATAAAATGTTCTACTAACGGTGGTATATCTTCTTTTCGCTCCCTAAGGAGGTAGTTCCAGCCTAACAACATCTAATCTGTAGAATAAATCTTCACGAAAACTCTTCTGGGCTACTGCTTCCTCCAGATCAACGTTTGTAGCAGCAATAATCCTCACATTTGTCTTTACAGGTTTCTCTCCCCCTACCCTGAGAAATTCACCTGTTTCAAGTACCCTTAATAATTTTACCTGTATGGAGAGACTAGCCTCACCTATCTCATCTAAAAATAGTGTGCCGTTGTTTGCCAGCTCAAAGATACCCTTACGCTGCACATTGGCACCAGTAAAGGAACCTTTTCATGACCAAACAACTCACTCTCTAATAAATTTTCAGGCAGTGCTCCACAGTTTATAGCTAAAAATGGCTTGTCCCTGCGATTGCTGGCAGCATGAACGAATCTTGCCAAAACCTCTTTGCCGGTTCCCGTTTCCCCGTGAATCAGTACGTTAATATCCTTTGTAGCAATCCGTTCCGAGATAGAGACCAACTTAATCATCTTAGGGGTTTTTCCCACTTGAAATCCTACATCCTCTGCAACCTTTGCCCAACCATAATCTTTGTCATCAAGAGCTCCCTCAGTTTTACTAAAACTAAGGGCCTTTTCAATTAATTCTTCAACTAGTTCAATATCATCAAAGGGCTTCTCAATATAATCAAAGGCTCCAAATTGAATTGCTTTTACCGCAGTTCTTGTGGTGCTATAACCAGTCATAATGATAACTTCACAGCCAGGTTGGTGCGCTTTAATATGCTGTAGCAATGATAATCCATCGGCATCTGGCAATTTCAGATCAACCATTGCCACATCAAATTTTTCCTGTTCAATTAGCTCATAGGCCTGAGCCCCAGATGAAGCAACTCCTATTCTATAACCCTTGTTACTAAGCAGCCTGGTAAAAAATGTTCCAACAGGCTGTTCATCATCTATTACTAAAATTCCTGGACCGTTAACCATTAAAACTTCACCCCCAATATCCTATTTTATAGGCAATATAAATTTAAAGGTACTACCTATACCCAGTTGACTGTCACAATGGATTGTACCCCCATGAGATTGGGCGATACCTAGACTAACAGATAAACCAGGCCTGTTCCTTTGCTTGCTTCTTTGCTGGTATAAAAGGGGTTAAATATTTTGTTAATATTTTCCTGGTCAATGCCCTGACCATTGTCATCGACAGAAATTATTACGCATTTTTCCCCTTGATGCTGGGCGACCGAGGTTGAGATGGTGATACGCTTCTCTCCCAGATTTTCCTCCAGTGCATCCCTGGCGTTTAATAACAGGTTAATTAGAACCTGCTGTAACTGATGTCCATTGGCCATAATTACAGGAATATCCTGATCAAGGTCTTTGTTTATGGCAATATTATTTCTATTTATTTGATAATGAATAAGGCTTAAAACCTTATCCACTTGCTCATTTACATTTGTCTCTGTCAATGAAAATTGTCCCTGCCTAGAAAAGGACAGCAAGTTTTGAATTATTTTCTTACATCTCATGCCACAGCCAATGATATCATCCAGCCATTCAAACCTGAGATCATCTTTCCCCATATCCCTCTGCATCATCTGGGCTGTTCCTATCATTACCGTCATGGGGCTGTTTAACTCATGGGCAACCCCCGCTGCCATTTCACCTATAGCCACCAGTTTAGCAGAGTTAACTAGCTGTGCTTCCATTTTTACCTTCTCAGTTACATCCTTTACATGAAGGATTACTGCATAGATCTCCCCATTGGGATCCACCATGGGATAATAAAAAGCATCTAAGATAACGCCATCATTTTGTATCTGTCGATAAACGGCTTTACCAGTCATATGAACTTCGTCTAAGGTGCAATATTCACATGGAATGCTTCTTTTCCAGAGAAGCTCATAACATTTTGGGTTTTCTTTAGGCTTCTCAGTAGTTAAACTAATATGGCGCTGGTTATGCCGAAGCACCGAAAAATTCTTGTCAATTAAAAATATTGGATCGGGTACAGCCTTAAATGTTTCTTCCCATTCCTGCTTACCCTTAGATACTTCTTTATATAGCCTTGCATTTTCTATACATATTGCTAGTTGGTCTGCTAACTGTTGAATAAAGGTTAATTCCGAATTATCATAGGCAAATTCCTGATCATAGCCAACGATCAGAAGTCCAATAACTTCATTGCGCACCATAAGGGGCACTATGGCCACAGAGCGCAGTCCCCAGTTCTCTAATGGGTCCCTACCTTCATTAAGCTTACAAACAAGCTCCTCACGATAATTCAAATTGTATAAAAGCCTCTGGCACTTAGCATAGGCCTGCCACAAAACCGATGTTCTGGGAACCGGCTGTCCCAGGTTGCTATTTCCTGGTATTGCTGCGGTCATCACCAGTTGATTTGCCTTGGCCATGGCAAGACCAAGAAAGCAACAGGGAACCGCCTGTGGCAGTTTGTTATAAACCCTTTCTACTATGTCTGAAAAGGACATATCGATATTAATATCCTTGATCAGCTGGTGTATAATCTCAAGCCTATTGATTTGTATTTTGATTTGTTCATTAGAGCGCTGAACTTCAAGGTAATAGTTGAGTTTTGAAGAGTTAACCCCAGTCAAGTTTTGTATAATATTTAGTTTATCACCAAACACGAGGCAACCCCTCCCTTTAAAGCGCTTTTCTGTATAATTCCTCGATATCATCAGCTGTTGTATCCCGTGGATTTGTTACCAAACAAGCATCCTTCACAGCGTTTACGCTTAGCATTTTGATATAATCCTCTTTCATTCCCACCTGGCTTAGGCGTTCCGGGATACCTATATCTCTAAAGAGCTTTCTGACAGCTTCGATGCCTTTTTCGGCAAGTTTCCATTTGCCAATACCTGCGCTATGCACCCCCATTGCCTCAGCAATATTAGCAAATTTCTCGCCACATGAGATCATATTATATTGCATAATGTAGGGCAGCAATATACCATTGGTTTCGCCATGGTGTAAATCTAGTATCCGTCAACCTGGTGGGTCATGGCATGGGTCGCTCCTAATATGGCATTAGAGAAGGCTAATCCCGCCTGGAGGCTGGCCATGGCCATGGATGCCTTAGCTTGAAGATTGGTTGTACAAGCTACTGACTCCCTGAGATTTTCTGTTATCAATCGAATAGCTGCAAGGGCGTGTATATCCGTAAGAGGTGTGGCAGCTAAGGAGACATAGGCCTCAATGGCATGGCTAAGGGCATCAACACCGGTAGCTGCAGTAAGTCGGGCACTTTTTGTCTGTAATATCAAGGGGTCAACTATGGCAATATCAGGTATTAGTGATTTTGAAATAATGGCCATTTTTACCTGTCGGGCCTTCTCAACAATCATTGAAAATTGGGATACCTCGGCTCCTGATCCACCAGTTGTGGTTACTATAACCATTGGCGGCAGTGGTGAAATGATCTTATTTACACCCTCATAGTCCTTTATTTGACCACCATTGGTTGCTAATATTGCAATGGCCTTTGCCACGTCTATGGGGCTACCTCCACCAACGGCAATTATACCATCGCAGCCACTTTCAAGATATTGTGCCGCTCCCTTAGCTACCTCAAAATCCTTTGGGTTTGTGGTTAACTCAAACCAAACATGGGAACTTATCCCCACTTCCTTAAGATAAATCAGCGCCCTCTCTACCCATCCTGCATTTATTACTCCCTCATCACTTACCAAAAAGGCTCTTTTGATACCTAACCTTACCGCACTTTCCCCAACCTGACTCATAGCCCCCAGGCCAAATATTACCTCAGGGGCAACAAATTTGCTAATATTCAACAAATTTCCCTTTTGCATATCCCGCCACCCTCTGACAAATTATTCATAATTGTAGGTCAATTCAAACTTGTCCTGTAAGTAATTCTACAAAGATACGTATATCCCTTCTAAAGTGCTCCAAAAAAACAGGTGGATATAATATCCACCTTTAAAGCAATTATTTTAAGGGGTTTATGATGGTTAATTATAATGCAGACTTAAAGATACCAATTACATCATCAAGGGTAGCAATTCTTGGGTTGGTAAAGCTGCAAGCATCCTTCATAGCATTTTCACCCATAATCTTCAGATCTTCTTCTTTAACGCCTAACTCGGTCAAGCCGGCAGGAATGCCTACGTCGGAGGAAAGCTTCTTAATAGCAGCCAGGGCCTTGTCAGCTGCATCACGTACAGACAGACCTTCAACATTTTCACCCATAGCCTTAGCAATGTCTACAAAGCGCTCGGGGCAAGCAATCAGGTTAAAGCCTTCCACGTGGGGCAGCAGGATGGCATTGCATACACCGTGGGGCAGGTTGTAGAAGCCGCCCAATTGGTGAGCCATAGCATGAACATAACCCAGAGAAGCGTTGTTAAAGGCCATACCAGCTAAGAACTCAGCATAGGCCATTTTGTCACGGGCTTCCATGTTTTGTCCGTTGGCCACTGCGCAACGAAGATTCTCAGAGATAAGCTTGATAGCCATTAAAGCTGCAGAATCGGTTACAGGGGTAGCAATGGTGGATACATAAGCCTCAACGGCGTGGGTCAGAGCATCCATACCAGTTGCAGCAGTTAATGCGGGAGGCATTCCTACCATTAATAATGGATCGTTAATAGCAACGTTTGGTGTGCAGCGCCAATCAACGATGGCCATTTTCACCTTGTTGCTGGTATTAGTAATGATGCAGAAGCGAGTCATTTCAGAAGCGGTTCCAGCGGTGGTGTTTACAGCGATAAATGGAGCATGGCCTTAGTTGTTTTATTTACGCCTTCGCAGTCACGAATATGTCCGCCATTAGTTGCGACCATTCCAATACCTTTAGCACAGTCGTGGGAGCTACCACCACCCAAGGAAAGAATCATATCTGCGCCGCACTCTTGGTAAACCTTTAATCCATCATGTACGTTTATGTCAGTGGGGTTTGGCTCAGCGCCTGCATATATAGAAACTTTAATGCCTTCAGCTTCTAACATAGCTTTAATATCGTCAGCCATGCCACCAGGACGGCCTAAGAAAGCGTCAGTTACGATTAATACGTTAGTGCCACCAAGGGTTTTAACCTGATTAGGGATTTCCTTGTGTGCTCCAACACCCATTAAGTTAACGGTGGGAATAAAATATCCAAATACCTGTTCGCCTACTGCCATTTTAAAACTCCTCCTTAAATATAATGTATTTTTGTAGGGGTGTTCCCCTCATTGACTATGCCATTAATAAACGCAAGGACCGTGCCAAAGTATTCTGTATTAATATAATTTTTTAATTTTACAGACTATTAAGGGAATTGAGATAATTGTGAAGAAAGTAACTTGTATTTTTATACCATCGGTGCTTCTTTTTAGTACAATATCTACCTTTATGTTTGTTCTATATCCGAACAATGATCTATGCTCGAACATTTCCTAACCTTTGCAGGAGTAACTAACTTAATAACGAATGTATCTGAAAGTAGTTTTACAGGGGTGGTCTTATGTTTAGAAAACTAACCTATCTAATAATCTCCTTAATCCTATTACTATTTTTTACTGGCTGTAAAACACAAACAGTAATTGTTGAACAAACCCCCGAGCCCTTCCGCCTCCTCCTGAATCAATCACAGTTACTGCCGTAGGCGACCTTTTAATGCACATTCCCGTTGTCAATTCAGCTAAAACCCCAGATGGACAGTATGATTTTAAGCCGATATTTTCTGAAGTAGCAGAACATCTAAACTCAGCAGACCTCACCATAGTGAATCTGGAGACACGCCTGGCCGGCAAAGAGTTTGGTTATAGCGGTTATCCCTTATTTAATACACCCGAAGCATTGGCAAAGGATTTGAAGGATTTAGGAGTTGATATAGTTGCTACAGCCAATAACCATAGCTTAGACATGGGCTGGAAGGGGTTAGTGAACACCTTGGACAACCTGGAGTCAGCTAATCTATGTCATATGGGAACCTACAGAACATTAGAGGAAGCCCAGGAGGTATTTGTCAGAGAAGTAAAGGGGTGCAAAATTGGCATATTAAATTACGCCGAAAATACCAACGGCATACCCCTTCCAAAGTAGAGAGTACGCCGTTAACTTGATACACAGCAATAAAATTTTTGAAGATATCGAAAAGCTTAACGAGCAAAGTGTGGATTTGATCATAGCCTACCTGCATTTTGGTACCGAGTACCAGCGTCAGCCCAACCAGTTTCAAATTAAACTGGTTGAGGAATTATTTCAGCAGGGTGTAGATATTGTCTTTGGCAATCATGTTCATGTTATCCAGCCCATGATGCTTAAACAGACAATAACAGACGGATTAGAAAAACAGCAGTTTGTAGTCTATTCCCTAGGCAATTTTGTGTCTAACCAGGACTGGCGTTATTCTAACTGTGGATTAATAGTAAATGTAACCTTAGAAAAGACTCCGGACAAACTTATAATAAAGGATGTAGACTATATTCCAGTCTGGGTCCATAAATTCAAACAGGATGGCAAGCTCAGCTACAGGTTCTACCAGTACAAAAGGCACTTGAAGATTATAATGCAGGTATAGAACCCCTTCTATCTCCCCTGGATTACGAAAGGCTTGATGAAGTTTGGCAGGATACAACAGGTCTCATATACGAAGCCTGCCCAGTTATATTGCCAAAGAATGTTCCCGGAGGTAGCAAGATATAGTTTGCTTTAATCCCTTAGGAAGAGGTTGATAAATTGAGTAATTTTCAAATTAGCCTGTGCCAAACACCTGTGGCAGATGATAAAGCTTTAAACCTGCAAACTGCCAAAGCTGCTATAGAAATGGCAGCTTTAGCAGGCAGTCACCTGGTAGCCCTGCCGGAAATGTTTAACTGTCCCTACGGAAAAGAATATTTTGATTCTTATGCAGAAGAATTTCCCCAGGGTAAAACCATAAAATTGCTTTCTGCCCTTGCAAAAAAACATTCCCTCTATTTAATAGGTGGTTCTATTCCCGAGAAAGAGAATACTCAGCTCTATAATACCTGCTTTGTATTTGGACCGGAGGGGCAACTACTGGCAAGACATAGAAAAGTTCACCTCTTTGATATTGATATCCCGGGTCAGATTAGCTTTAAAGAATCAGAGACCCTCACACCAGGAGATACGGTTACTTTCTTTGATACTCCTTTTTGCCGGGTGGGCATCGCCATATGCTATGACATACGTTTCCCTGAGTTCACGCGTTTGATGGCCTTGAAGGGTGCGAATCTTGTGGTGCTCCCTGCTGCTTTAATATGACAACAGGTCCAGCCCATTGGGAGTTGACAATGAGGGCAAGGGCCTTGGACAATCAGATTTACTTGGCAGCTATTTCCCCCGCCCGGGATCAAACTGCCAACTATGTGGCTTATGGTCATTCTATGGTGGCAGGACCTGGGGCAATGTCATCTCACAAGCCAATGCAAACCCGGCCATTGTCACTGCAGAAATAGATTTGGCTCAGTTGTCTAAAATCAGAGAACAATTACCATTGCTTAAACACAGGAAACCTGAAATTTATTAGGAAATTGAAGCCTCCTATGACAATATATTGTCATAGGAGGTGTAATAATGGTTCAAAAAATAATTGTGATAGATCCAGGCCACGGTGGCAGTGATCCAGGGGCTGTAGGTAATAACCTGTTAGAAAAGGACTTGAACTTAGATATTTCACTTAAAGTTGCGGCAAGACTATCCTCATACGATGCACAAATCAGGCTAACAAGGACGATGATAGTTATATATCCCTAAATTCCCGGGCCGTCTTTGCCAACAACCTCAGGGCAGATTTATATGTATCTATCCATATCAATGCAGGAGGTGGGGCCGGTTTTGAAAGCTACATCTATAATGGTCCGTCAGTACCCATACTGCTAACTTCAGAACCACTATCCATAATGTGGTTTTCAATTATTTAAAGGGCTTTGGGGTAGTGAATCGTGGTGAAAAAAGAGCCAATTTTTTAGTCCTGCGGGATACCTCTATGCCTGCTTTACTGCTGGAAAATCTGTTTATTGATAATCCAAGGGACGCCGCACTGCTAAAGGACTCAGACTTTATCAATGGTTTAGCCTTAGCTATTGCCGATGGTATCGTTGAAAGCCAATTGCTATCGCCTTTAACACAGGAAAATCCAACTATCCCGGCCGATCCTATTATTCAGAACCCGACTGTTCCTCCTGTCTGGGACCCCCAGGGGGAAATAGATAAATTAATTGCTTCAGGCATTATTGTTAACAACCATCAGGCAGATACTCCCGTCACCTGGGGCCAGCTTGCTACTGTATTAAATAGAATTATTGAACGTAATAAGTTATAATACCTTAGACTGTATAAAATAATTATTGAACAAATCCTAGCAAAGTAAACAAAGGAAGTGCTATAATTAGCCAGGTGATTTGACATGAATTTATCAACCCTACAAACATTTATTGCGGTTGCCGAAAAGAAAAACTATCCCTAGCTGCCCAGGAGATCCATATTACTCAGCCGGCAATAAGTAAACAATTGAGTGTCCTGGAGTCTCATTTTGGGACTGCTTTAGTTGAGCGCAGGGGTCGAGGTGTAAACCTCACTCCCGCCGGGGAGATTTTTTACCGTCATGCCAGAGAAATATTGGACCTCTTACATCGGGCAGAGCAGGATATACGAAATATTTCCGGGGAAATCAGGGGACGGCTGGTGGTTTGGGCAAGTACAATCCCTGGTCACTATATTCTCCCAGGCTTATCGGAGCCTTTAAAAAAGAGTTCCCCGATGTTCAAACTGTACTCCACATTGGTGATTCAAAGGAAGTTATAAGGAAATTACTGGAGGAATCTGCCCATGTAGGTGCAGTGGGGATTTCGCCAAATAACAAGCGCATCGAAGGCATAAAGTTTTTTTCGGATGAGCTGGTAGTAATTACCCCTCCCGAACACCCCCTGGCCAAATTAGATGAGGTAGCTATAGATGTCCTGGCAAAAGAGCCCCTCGTATGGCGCGAAACAGGCTCGGGAACCAGAACCGTGGTTGAAAAGTACCTGTCCCAAGGGGGACTTAATGTTGATAAATTGAATATTGCTCTGGAATTAGGCAGCACCGGTGCCATTATTGCTGCCGTTGAAGCCGGCGCAGGTATTTCAATCGTTTCACGCTGGGCAATTAATAATGAGCTTGCCTTAAATAAGATCGCCACGCTAAAAATCAAGGATATCCCTATGGATAGGGATTTATATTTAGTTTACCCCCGTCGCAAAAATAAAAGCCCATTAGTAGAGGCCTTTCTCAATTTCACCCTACAGAGAAGAAATACTTAAAATTAAAGCCCCCGTAGATTGCGGGGGCTCTCTCTTAGACCTGAACAACTTCCTTTACTTCGGGAACCGCCTGCTTGAGCGACCGCTCAATCCCATTTTTCAGGGTATAGGTAGCTCCGGGTCAACCACCACAAGCGCCTTTTAGCTTGACCTTTACAACTCCACTTTCATCAACGTCTACTAATTCAACGTCTCCCCCATCTCTTTGCAGAAATGGACGCACTTTTTCCAAAGCCTCTGCCACTTTTTCACGCATTATTGTCACCCCCTATGTTTTTCCTAGGTTTATATATCTCCCGATAATCACTTTTTTAATACTATATATAAAAATAAAAACTGCAGGCATCAACCTGCAGTTTACGTAGGATTATTAATCTACCTGACAACTTCTTTTACTTCGGGAATCTGTTGCTTTAGTGTACGCTCAATACCGTTTTTCAAAGTATAAAGTGCACCTGGCAACTGCCACAAGCTCCTCTTAACTTAACCTTAACTACGCCGTTCTCATCAACGTCTACAAACTCCACGTCTCCGCCATCCCTTTGCAGGAAAGGACGCACTTGCTCTAATACTTCTTTTACCTTTTCTTTCATTTCTTTATTACCTCCTAATAGAGACTCAGTGACAGAAAGTCTGCCTATTACTGACCATAAAATAATTGTATCATACCCGAATGTTTTTACAAGAAAAACTTGTCTAAATAAGAATGTTTTACCATTCACTGTATATTAGTTTATTAGAAAGATCTTTCATTTATATTACCATGTTATTACTTATAGCTTAAAAACAAAAACACCGGATAGACTACTTGCCTTCCGGTGTAAATATCACATGTATTTTAAAAAAGGGTAATAGTTATGATTGCATATGAGCTGCGGTCTTCTAACTGTTTAATTATGTTTACTTGCTCAGCCATAGAGGAACTAATTACTGATATTTGGTCCTTTAATTCCTCGTTTTCTTCTTCGGCGTTCTTACTTTCTAAGTCAGCCATTTTTGCCTTAAGTTGTTCAAAACTGTCCTTTGCTTGCTTGTGCTGACCGCTCAAGTCCCTCTCAGATGGCAGATAAGATATAACTTCTCCTAACTTCTGCAGTTCATTTACTGTGGACTTGTAGTTGGTCATAGGAACCTGATGCTAATTTGTCCCGTCCCGCCATTTTCAGTATAGGGACTTTGGATTGAGCACTGTTACTTTGGGTAATTGTGCCTAGCGTCTTCAGTGCAGCACTAAGTTCTTGAACATCAATCCTTAAGGTAGCACTACTGGAAATAATTCCTTCACTTGGCTGCATCACAATACTCTCAAATCCCCGACCATTATCAACCTTACCTGGTTCATTAACCGCATTGCCGGGTTGATTTGGTTTAGTGGTGGAATTATTAGGCGTTTCTACCTGAGTTCCAGGATCTGTTACAACTGCACCTGGATCTGGCTCTACTCCCGGATCAACAGTTACATTATTTGTATCTGTTTTACCAGGATGCTCTCCTAACTGAGCAATCCCCTTGTCGGGCCTTGGATCAACGGGCATAAACTGATTGCCATCCTTTTCCCAAAGGGAGGTAAGGCCTAAGGTCATGGCCATAACAGCAGCAACAGCAGCTGTTTGATACCATCTACTCTTACTGACCTCTGATATACGTTCAAACCAACGTTTATTTTGAGGCGCCCGTACAGGAGCAGGAAGTTGATCAATTTTCTCCATTAATCCAGCCCTAAATCCTGCTGGCGGAGCAAGTTCAGGAAGTTCCTGAAGCAAGCTGACAGAAAGGGTTAACTCTTCCCATTCAGCCCTGCATGCCGGACAGCACGCCAGATGAGCCTTGATTACTTCCCTCTCGGAAGATTCAAGGACCCCGTCCAGGTACAATGATAGCTTTTCCATTACATCCTGGCATCGCACGGAACATCCCTCCTTTACTTAGCTAGACGATTACTAGGGGGTAAAAGTTCCATCTGTTTACTTATTTTTTCCTTTAACGCTTGCCGGGCTCTGCTAAGTCGAGATTTAACAGTTCCTAGTGAACATCCCAAAGCCTCGGCAATTTCTTCATATGACATTTCCTTAATCTCTCTCATTACTAGAACTGTACGGTAATCATCAGAAAGAGAATTAAGGCACCGCTGAACCATGGCCTGAGTTTCATTTCTGTCCAATTCTTCCTCTGGACCGGGAGCGGTGCTGCGAACCTCATATGTACTTCCATTATCATTAGCTGGTTCATCTAGGGAAACAGTTGGCCTTCTTTGCCTCTTACGCAACTCGTCCCTGCAAACATTGACCGTGATATGATATATCCAAGTGCTAAAGCTTGCATCACCACGGAAGTTAGGCAAGGCTTGATATATCTTTATAAAAGAGTCTTGAGCAAGGTCTGCTGCATCGGCATGATTTCCCATTAACCTATAAGCAATTGTATATACCTTATTCTCATATAGTTGAACCAGATGCTCAAAGGCTGCTCTGTCGCCCTTTTTACTTCGTTCTACTAATAATTGATGCTCCAGGGGCAAGGGTCCCCCTCCTCTTCCCTCGAAAGGTATATTACTTTTATTAGACTATTAGAAACCAAGTAATTTGTTTCCAATTGATTAATTAGTATCCATGTTCTGCTTGTAAGAAATCTTCTACACTGCACATTGTAAATCCTTTAGCAAATATTAGCCAGCAGTGGTATCAATGTCCAGACAGGTAATGTAATAATTTCACTGCATATAATTATGACGTAAAACTCCAGGTATTGTGACAGTATACCACTAAATATTTTTTTTGGCATATGAAATTTATTCAAGTATAGGAAATTGATATTTTTTCCCAAAGAACTCATTATTTTTATGATATATTTTTATGATTATCCCTTGAAACTTTGTTTTTCTTTTCGTATAATAAGTAGGCGACAACACAACAAGCCGAAGTGGCGGAACTGGCAGACGCACCGGACTCAAAATCCGGCTCCCTTAAAAGAGTGTGGGTTCGACTCCCACCTTCGGCACCAAGTCAGTAAATATAAGGGTTTTAACGATTTTTATTACATCGTTAAAGCCCTTTTTTATTTGCTGAATCCGGTGTGTCTGGCGAGACGCACCGGACTCCTCTCATGGTATTCAAATAATTATTCATGGAGGGGTATAATTATGGCGAAAAGAGTTACCAAGATTACAAATCAAAAAGTTATTTTAACTTGGGAAGAAGCACTCAAAGGATTCCTATTTTGGAAGCAAGCACAAGGCATTAGTAAAAGAACTTATGCGGATTACAAAGACCATGTTCAACGTTTCTTTAAACGCTTCCCCGATAGTTGGCAGTCAACAAAGCTAAAACATTCTTTACTTGAATATTTTTCTGACGATATAAAGCCCGTTACCTTTAACTTGCGTTTAATTTATCTTAGAGCTTTCTTTGATTGGGCTATCAATGAAGGACACTTGGCGGACATAAATCCTTTGAGAGAATTTAAAAAGAGGAAAGAACAAGCGCGGATTGTTGATTTATCGGAGGATACATTACGCCAACTTCTAACTTTACCAGACCAACAAACCTTTGCAGGTCTTCGGGACTACGCTTTAATTTTGTTAACTCTTGACACTGGGATTCGTCCAACCGAAGCCCTTTCCCTTACTATTAACCAATTGGATTTAAAACATTTCGGTATTACTGTTTCGGCTGAAATAGCAAAGACAAGGACAACACGAACACTTCCAATATTACCGCCAACCGCCGAAACAATTAAAAAGCTTATTAGTTTTAGACCACCTTCTTGGGGCAACAGTGTTACGGTCTTTTGCAGTAATGAAGGAACTACCCTTAGCCGTCACACTTGGGGGATAGGCTGGAAATGTACGGTAAGAAACTTGGCGTCAAAATTCGCCCCTATGATTTACGTCATTCATTCGCATTGCTTTACCTTAGGAATGGCGGTCATGCCTTCGGACTTCAAAAAACGCTTGGTCATACAGACATGACAATGACCAAGCGTTACGTTAATTTAACGGGTTGTAAACGGCAAGTACTAATGCAATCTTCCTAGCAATATTCTTAACCAACCTAGTCACCTTCTTTTTTTATATTACTACTGCTACATTATACGCAACTGCCAAATAATTACTTCTTATCTAATACCGATAAAATCAAATAACCTAAAATAATTCCACTAATATAGTGTGTAACCGGAGTAGAGCCAAAAACAACAAATCCTATGGAGAATAATTTACTGAAAGGAGTAAAGTACCCAATTTTTGTATCCATAGATATAGGGCAGGTAGTCCTACCGAAACTAAAATTATCCAATCTACAGACCAGGAACCTGGTCTATTAATTTTCTTAACAAACCGGGGAATGGCAAGTAGTAGCCCTAAAAATATTGTGAAAAATAATAAAAAGAATTGCCTTGGGTAAGGGTTGTATGTATTGGCGGTATATTGGTATAATTGACGGTCTAATAAAATCCCGTTATACAAAACATAACAAATAAAAATAGCATACGAAAAATGTGCAACAAACCTCTTGATATTATTTATATCCATATTTTCGACCCCTTTAAAAACCAATAATTCTATTTAGGGTCAAAAAACCCTTTTACATACATTATATAATAGTCCATAAAGTGTCATTTATTAAGCATCAAATTCCGCATCCTACACCGCATTTTGCAGTTCTTTCATTGAAGGCGTAACATAACGTCCTAGACGTTTCAATGTTCGTATGTCCCGCAAGGTCGGCGACAACTTCTAATTCCCGGTATTATTCGACGTGTATAATTACTTTTTATTCAAACATTAAATTCAGCGTCCTCAACCGCCTTCTTCAGTTCCTTCATTGACGGGGTAACACAACGCCTTGAAGTTTCAATATTGGTGTGTCCAGTTAAGTCGGCGACAACTTCCAATTTACCCGTCTTGTCAGCGATTTGTTTGCAAAAGGTGTGTCGACATACTTCATTGATAAATTAATACAAGCCAAGCATTTTTGATATAAGRAAAAACGGAAAAACAGCCAGTAATCGTCAATATTAGATACCGTTATCCACCAAGTTATTATTCCAATACCTGTAGCCAAGAGAATGTGAGCAGAATTTTTTACCCGCCCTAATACCATTCCAAATAATACTGAAAGCAATATAAAGGTTAAACATAAAACATATAACCCTATAGAGAAACCAGTTAGAAAGCTAAAAGTGTAAGTTGCTAAAATAAGAATAAATAGGACAACACGAATAATACTCTTTGCCCACTATCTTGCTGATTCATATATGTATTAAAACCAGAATTATCACGGTTTTCCGATGAAGGCAAAGAAAWCCCACCCTATACTTTCTTTAATATTGAGTTAATTCCATGTGACTTACACTACCTATTTGTGAGGTTATTTTACCACTCTTGTTTACAAAGTGACCCCTAACATCTATTTTTACGGAATTGTGATTAGTGTTTGGGTCAAGACTTAAGAAAACCTTGGGAATTGTAGCTTCAAATATAATTTCATTGTTTTCTGTGCGAACAGTTCTAGCTTCTATAAGAATTGGTAAATCACTTTGAATTATTGTAACAGTATTATTCTCATATTTTTTCTAGGCATGGCTTCAAGAAAACACCCGTAGGAAAAAAGCATCTTCTGTTTGGTTTTTTACAATGATTTCTATTTTGTATTCCTTCTCACTCTCTGTTAGAAGTTTTGATTCTACTGTTACTCTATATTTATCAATATCATTCCTTGGCGGTTTATTTAAAACTTCTGCGTTTGGTGAGCATCCAATAATATAATAACTAACTATCAAAGATATAACTAATATTGGTAACCTCAATTTTAAACCCCCTTATATTATGACTATAAATCCTTTTTCAAGGTCTAGGTCGTCAAGCTTCAGTTCTACCAATCTGAAACGCGAAGTCCGCAGTTAACAAGGATTGAAAGAATTGCCTTGTCGCGGGGTGCGGTTTCTAGCGCGTGGAATAGCTTGCTAACTTCGTTACGGGAAAGCCATTTAATATCGTTCTGTTTCTGTATGGATTTAGTTTTGACGTCTGTGGTCGGGTTGGTTGCGATAATGCCTTTGTCCAGAAGGAACGTAAAGAACGCCCGAAGCGATATGATACGCCTGTTCGCGGTGGCTGGCGCTACCTTACCCGAAGTTTTCAGAAATTGTGCGTAATCTTTAACAGTAACCCGCCCGATTTCTCCGGGGGTGGTGTGGGGGTCTTCCTTGGTGGTGTTCTCGTTTAACCAAGCAACGAACCTTTCCAAGTCAACCTTGTAGTTCTTGACAGTTAGGGAACTCTTGCCTTTAGCTTCGGGTCTTCGGTGAACTGGTTAATCGCTTGTTCGAACGTTAATTTTTCCATCTATGACATATTTACTTGCATAAAAGCACTATATCATGTTAAATTTAACGCACCGGATTACCCTTAGATTTGCATTACCAAAAAAGTGAATCCGGTGTGGCTAGACGAATACCATGACGTGGGAACCCTTATATCATGCCGAAGTGGCGGAACTGGCAGACGCACCGGACTCAAAATCCGGCTCCCTTAAAAGAGTGTGGGTTCGACTCCCACCTTCGGCACCAATAAAAGTCATGTATGAGGATTTGTATTCATACATGACTTTTTGTTTTTCTGTGTTAAGGCAATTTATATTCATTGGATGATGTTGATCTTCCTTATAGTCAACTAATCTTGAAATGTACATAAAAGGTAGTTCCTGAGGAACTTGTCTCGCAGGTAATGGCGGCATTATGTCTGGAAGCTATGGAGTAACAGGTTGCTAAGCCTAAGCCTACTCCACTATCCTTAGTGGTTATAAATGGGGTGCCAAGTTTATCTATTAACGAGGGATTTATTCCCTCCCCCTGGTCCCTGACGGCCAGGATTATTTGTTCTCCTTCTCTATAGGTACTCAAGAATAATTTTTTGCCGGAGGTCATTGCTTCCAAGCCATTCCTGACAAGATTTAAGATCAATTGACGGATTTCCTTTTCATTGAGAGATATTAGGGGAAGCTCTTCCTTCTCAATAATTAAATCCACATTGCTGTTAATTGCGTCAGCATATATTAAGGGATAAATAGCCTCCAAAATATGATTAAGATTATGGGGCTTTAGATCCTCCACATCCTTTTTAGCCAAGGAGAGATACTCTTGAATAATAGTATTAGCCCTATCTAGCTCGCCAATCATTACATCAAAATAATTTATATAGTTAGCAAAATCATTTTTTGCTTTTAGCAACTGTAAAAGGCCCCTTACACTGGTCATCGGGTTTCTTATTTCATGCCCAATACCCGAGGCCATTTGCCCAATAAGACTTAGACGATCCAGTCTTGTTATTTCACACTCGAACCTCTTTCTATCAGTATAGTCATTTATAACAATCAACATGCAAATATCATTATCTAAGCTAATGAACTCCGTAGATAATAAGCCATAGCGTATACCCCCATTTTTTGAACAAATCCTTACTTCAATATTATTGAGGGTATTTTTATGGACCACCGCCTCTCTAATTGAGCTAACTATTTTTTCTTCCAGGGACAGCATGATAATTAGTTCCTCCACCGTAGCACCAAGCAATTCTTCAAGGCTATATTCTGTATACTTAATAAATATCTCATTAACATCAAGAATTCTCTTTGTCCTAATAGATATGATAGCCAATGGGGTAGGGCTTGCATTAAAGGCCTTGGAAAAGCGCTCTTGGGAGGAACGAAGTCTTTCTTCTGCAATTTTCCTTTCAGTAATATCCGTAAGGTTCCTACATAGCAAACCTGATTGCCGTTACCAATATATAGATTAGCTCGGGCAACTGCCCAAACAATATCTCCTTTTGGTTTAATAAACTTCAACTCCATGTAAAAGGGGGTTTGTTTCCTATAACAACGAATCCACTCCCTAACAACCTTCTCTCTATCCTCAGGATGAATAGCCTCTTGCCATCTGACTCCAATTAATTCATCAAAGGGGCGTCCCAAAATACTGCTGGATTGCTCATTAATGTAGTAACATTTTCCCTCAAAATCAATTTGAAACACACCCACAGGAAGCGATTTAATTAAAGCCTCATATCGATTATTACTTTCCCTTAGAGCAGCGGTACGCTCATTAACAAGCCTTTTCAATTGTATATGATAGTTATTCAATTCACCTTCAAGAAAGTCATTGCCATAAATATAAACATTTTTAGATTCATCGTTATTGGGCATATAAAAACCCCCTAAAAAATATAAGAAATACTTTCAATAATAACCCAAAAATTCCTTCAAATAATTTAGCTATAAATGAAATATTTAATCATTATAAAAAGAAAAAGGAGGATCTGCTATTTTAAAATAGTACTTTAACAGAAAAGAAATAAGGGGTCGGAAGTGTGGAGTTACTTGAAAACAGTTATGAGTTTCTTAAAGTAATAGTTAATGAACTGCCCGAGGGTATTATGATCCTCTCAGCAAAGGGCGAAATAATTCTGGTTAATTCTTTTCTTTTGAAATTATTAGGCTATAGCAACAGCCAAATTGAAAATATCAACCTCCATGATATTCTCTCCTCCAAGATATTCAAGAATAAAGCTACATCCCTTTCCAATTCAACAGGGTATAAAGAGCTAATATCTACTCAAAAGAAAGACGGAACCCCTATAAGGGTTTATGCTACAATTAAACCTTTTCAATTTAAGGGGCAGAGCTACCTGCTGGCCAGCATAAAGGAACCTGATTATGAATCTGTGAAACAGTTAAGTATGGCTATTGCAAAACAAATTGCGCAATTTGCAGGGGGAAAAACAGGGTTTAATTATGCCGAAGAATATGGAGGTGAATTTTGGTTAAATATTCCTATTGCCGATGCTAATAGTGACAGTGTATTAGAGGTTGAAAGCAAAATCACCCTCGGAATATATGGTAATAATGCTCAAGAAGTTAATACTAAGATTTTAATTGCCGAAGACGAGCCAGTAAGCCAGATGATCCTAAAGAAAATGATTAATAAATTGGGATATAGTTGTGAAATTGTTGAAAGTGGGGAACAGGCCGTCCAAGAGGCAGCTAGCAATAATTATGCACTAATATTTATGGATTGCCTGTTGAAAGGTATGGACGGGTATGAGGCAACCAGATCTATCAGGTTAATGGAATCCAATCTAAACTCTCATATCCCCATAATTGCTTTAACTTCGTATAATACCCATGAAGACCGAAATAAATGCCTGAAAGCGGGAATGAATGACTATCTAAATAAACCTGTTGATTATCAGCTATTAAGCCAGATTTTGAACAAATGGGTCCCACAGAAAGTGGAATTTCCTTTAACTAACAACCTGTCACAAACTGAATTGTCTAGCTTATATCTTTCAAATTTGCCAAACCAGGTGGCTGCTCTAAAGGAAGCCTTAGAGAGTGGAGATTCACTATCCTTGGCTCGCCATACACACAATTTGAAAACAAGTGGTACCAGCATAGGGTCCCAGGAACTTATTGAGTTAACAAAGCAACTGGATGAGGCAATTTGTTCAGGGTTGAAAACTGCCATTTCTGAAATCATCTCTAGGATTAGTTTGGTGTGTAATGAACTTTTATCTGTTAACTTTGTGAATCACAATAAAATAAATCATCAGGCTCCCTCGCTAAAAGGAAAAGCAACTGTAAAGGATGTTCTAGTGGTAGATGACGATCCCGTAGTAATAAACTACCTCTCCCTAGGCCTTAAATATGAAGGTTATAATGTATATACTGCCCGCTCGGGTGCAGAAACAATGGAACATTTGAGGAAAATTACCCCCAGTGCAGTTATCTTAGACTGGGTACTACCCGATACAACAGGCATTGATATTTGTCGCAGACTTAAATCTCTGTGCAATCCAGTTGTTTTAATGCTCACAGGTAAGGGTGAAGTTGAGGACCGCATTGAAGGTTTAAGGCGGGTGCCGATGACTATATGACAAAACCCTTTAACTTCACAGAACTATTGATGCGTCTTCAGACCTTACTCAGAAATAGAAAAGATATAGAAAACCAAGAAGATGAATTATCCTATGCCGATTTACGCCTCTGGACATCACGTCGGGAAGCCCAACGAGGACAAAATCGTATAAATTAACAACCACCGAGTTTAATATGCTGTATTTATTTTTGCGACACCCCAGGAAAGTTTTAACCAAGGAAATTATCCTACAACATATTTGGGAATATAACATCACCGGCAGCACCAATATTGTTGAGTCTTATATCGGTAGATTACGCCGCAAACTAGGTGATCCTCCTATTATTCATACACTGCGCGGTGCCGGTTATGTACTGGATTTAAACAGATAAGCCTTAAGTTAAGTAAAAGCCATCTCCTACCTTCTTGTAAGAGATGGCTTTATTTAAACTTATACTCTAAATCTGCCAACCAGGCTGTTTAATTCCTCAGATAATCTGGTCATTGATTCTGCCAGCACTGAAACTTCATCCACCGAGGCAGATTGTTGTTGTGTGGTAGCAGCTACATTTTGGACTCCGGCGGACATTTCTTCGGTGGCAGCAACAATATTTTCTATCATAGTTGCCAAACCACGTACATCCTGAATGATTTCACCAATAGCCTGTCCAACCACAGCCCCTGTAGCATTACTCTCGTTTACACGGTTTGTATTCTCAAAGGTACTTTGAACTGCCCGTTGGGAGCCATGTTGTATTGCATCAATTAAATCCTTAATATCCTTGGTTGCTGAAGCTGTCTGCTCGGCTAACTTTCTAACCTCCTCGGCCACTACCGCAAAGCCTCGCCCAGCATCGCCGGCCCTGGCTGCCTCAATGGCAGCATTTAAAGCTAATAGGTTTGTTTGATCTGCAATACTTGTTATCAGTTCAACAATCTGGTTTATCTCTTTGGATTTTTGGCTCAATTCATTGATCACTTCTGTTACTTCATTGGTTGATACTGCAATACCATTCATTTGCTTGTTAAGATTCTCAATGCTTTCAATACTATCAACAGCCCTTCTGTTATTTGCATCTGCAATACTACCAATTTCTTGAACATTTGAAGTTACTTCCTCCACAGTAGCCGACATTTGGGTCATGGTAGAGGCTGTTTCATTGGCGCTGGCAGAGGTTTGTTCAGCACTTGAATTAAGCTGCCGGGCTGAGGAGCGACCATCTGGGATTTCTCTGTGATTTGCCCAACAATGTCCCTTAGTTGTTTAACCATAGAGGAAAAGGCCTGCCCTAGCCTTCCTAATTCATCTTTAGATGAAATATTGATTTCCGCCCTTAGATCCCCGGCAGCGATGCTTTCTGCTGCTTGTACCATTTGATTTAAAGGTTTAGTAATCATACGCGTTATTAGCAATCCTAAGGTTATGGAAAGGACCAGAGCTGCCAATATATAAACTGTCATCATAAATACCGACCTATCTGCGATTACACGATTACTATCTGATTTTTTCTCAGCATCTTCTATTTTTAGGTTAATAATTTCATGAAGTAACGAGCTTACTTCACCTGTGATTCTGTCAGCGTCTCCCCTCAGCAATAAAAGAGCTTCTTCATCCTGGCCGGACATGGATAGCTCAACAATTCTATCCACCACACCCCTAAACTCTCCACCCCTATTTCTAAAATCCTGGTAAACTTTCTGAATATCTTCTTCCTCCATAGTTTCTTCAAATATTTTATAATTTTTATCTAACTGCTGGCGAGTGCTTTCCAGTTGCCCAAGATATTCAACCTTCTTATCCATATCCTTGGTGATTACAATATCCCTCAATGCAATGCTAGATTTTTGAAAATCTTCTGTAATCAGTAAAAGTGGCTCTAGTGGGGCTGTATTATTTTCATATAACTCTGTGTCAAGCCTTTCTATCTCTCTGATGCTTTGAATTCCTGTATAGCCGACGACGCTAGCTACTAAGGCTACAATTATAAATGATGATACTAACCTTGTCCTAATTTTTAAATCTGAAAACCACATCCATATCCACTCCCCTCTTTACTTCAACCCTACAGCTTTCCTTTAACATGATTATTTACTTTCCCCCTTATCTTTCTTCATTTATAAACTAAAGTATAATATATCTAATTAAACTTATGCTGACAATAACTTAAAAATAAGTTAACAATTTATTGATTCATATCTATTTCTAGATAAATTTTTTTTGAAAACCAGATATGCAGCTAATAATTTATTTATTTTTTAAGTATCTGTCAGTTATTTTTAAGATTGGTCTAATATACTTTAATTCATTATTTGTTGCTAAAATTTCTCTGAATGATTTGCAATAACATTTTTCTAGTTTAAAAAATAAGCGTCGGGGTGATTACAATTATTGAAGATAACATACTAAATGCTTCCATTCTGATTGTGGATGATAATCCATCAAATATTCTATTATTACAAAGATTGCTGACCATTTCAGGTTATAGGAACATTAAATCAACTACAAAATCAATTGAGGTATTAGACCTATATAAAACTTATCAACCAGACCTGCTGCTAATGGATCTAAGAATGCCCCCTCCAGATGGATTTGAAATAATCGAACAGTTAAACCGAATTAAAGGTGATGACTACCTGCCTGTTATTATAATTACTGCCCAGAACGATCAGGAGTGCCGACTTAAAGCTTTGAAAATAGGAGCAAAAGATTTTATAGCAAAACCCTTTGATCATGCCGAAATACTTATGCGTATCAAAAACATGTTAGAAATGCGTCTATTGCACAAAGAGGTACGGGATCATAGACAAAAACTGGAAGACAAGGTGCAGAAACGCACAAAAAAACTCCAGGATTTACAGGTTGAATTAATACACCGGCTTGGTCGGGCGGCGGAATTCCGCGACCACGGGACCTGGTCTCATATTAGACGCATCTGTATGTACACCTTTGAGTTGGGAAAATCCATAGATCTTCCCGATGAAGAGTGCCAATTGTTGTTATATGCCAGTACCATGCATGACATTGGCAAAATCGGAATACCCGATGAAATTTTGTTTAAAGCAGGTCCCCTGGACCAAAGGAGTGGGAAATAATGAAAACTCACTCAGTTTATGGGGCAAATATCTTGTCAGGCAGTTCTTTTGAAATGCTACAAATGGCTAAAACAATAGCCCTTACCCATCATGAAAAATGGGATGGTACAGGCTATCCCCAGGGACTTAAGGGAGAGAATATTCCCCTGGTGGGCAGAATAACAGCCATCTGCGATGTTTTTGATGCTCTGGTTTCCAATCGGCCCTACAAAGATGTTTGGCCATTAGAAAATGCTATTGAGGAGATTAAAAGGGGAAAAGGGACTCATTTTGACCCAAACCTAGTCGAGGCATTTCTTAATATAATGCCTCGAATCCTTGAAATTAAAGAACAGTACACTTAAAATAACTTTTTATTCAGGTAACTACTGTAATTGTGTCAAAGAGCTGATCTACGAGTTACATAAGTTCTTATATAAGGAAATAAAGGAAAAGGTCGGTAATCTCTAATTACTGACCTTTTCCTTGTTTAATCATATCTTTCTTTAAGCTTTGCAGCTCCTGACAGACTGAAATATACGCTGCTTTAATTTTTGCAAATTCACATGATAAATCCTGTGTTCCCCCGGAACCTAAGACCGCCTCAAAATTACCACAAATATTTACCAGTCCTAGCGCTCCAATATTTGCACTAGCAGATTTAAGGGCATGGACCTTATCTTTTAGCTCCCCAGTTGAATCACTCATTATGGACTTTTCTAGATTATTAAAGACTAATTGGGACGAACTAAGATAAGTACTTATTAAATTAATAAGAAATTCCGGATCATCCCCTGATACTAAATCAGTTAAATTCTGCCAGATGGCTTTGTCAATTGACAATAGCTCTATTGATAGTTTGTTACTTTCTAGCATGGGTCTGCCTTCCTTAGTTACAAAGCTTTATTTTTAAATTAAGATATTCTATAAGATATTCTATATTTAAAAACTATTATCCTCTACGAAATAAATATCTGACTAAAATTTTCGACATTCTTCTCCTTTTGGTAACAATAAACTTAAGGTTATATGGAATTTGCAAATATTCTATTTATTCATACTATGTATGAAGGTGTTTTTAGTTGTTGGAGCAAATACTATATATAAATGGGGAGAACGGGGGTGGTCCCCCCTGTGGACTGCAAACCCACGAGCCGATCTGTGAACAGATTGGAGTACGGTTCAATTCCGACTTCTCCCCTCCACCTTTAAAAATCATCCAACAAAAGCCGGCTAATTTAGCCGGCTTTTTGTTCTGAGTAATCTATTCTTTCAAGACCAACATCCTCTAATATTTCATTAATTAAATCCTTGGACATAATTGCACTCCCTTTCCTAATAATTTCAGAAACAAAAAGGCACGGTATCTCCGCGCCTTTGCTTTAAGTGTTGAGCGATGCTCCCTTGCATCTTGTTTTTTGTTATTATAACAGTTCATAACTACACAAGCAACCGTTCTAAACCATGAATACAATACACTTTACTAATCAAAGCATCAAACGTAATTTCTTCCGATGTTTGCCATTGCCGCACCAATATTGAGTAATTGTTCGTAGGTAGCCACTACTTGCTCCATGGAACTTGTAACAACTTTAATTGCCCTTTCCTGTTCCAAAATTGCTACACTTTCTTCCCTGAGATTATTAAGAACCGCTGTGATGTCTTCAAAGGTTCTATTTGTTCTTTCAGCTTGAAGCCTACTCTGGGCAGCAATTAACTGCAATTGTTCGACATCAGAAGATGCCAAACCCCACTGACCGTTTGTTTTATCTGGAGCTTGATATTGAGAAATCATGCCAAGTACTCGGTCGGCCAATTCCAAGGTATCCTTTGATATTGTGTTTGTTTCATTTATTAATGCTTCTAAATGCTGATTTTTAGAGTTAATCTTCGAGGTAGTTCCTTTCAGGGTAAGGGTTGAGAAGTTTATAGACTCCATGGATAACATAAGCTTCTTGCTCATATCCATCAGACTATTTGTCAGAGAAGGAACTTGCATCAGCAAAATGGTAGACACATTTCTTTCTCCGCTAGTCCCCTCAGACATGCAACAGCCTTTTCCCAACAAGTATCGTACCCGCAGGCACTGCAATTAATTAAATCCCTTGGTGTCTGCTTGCCTGTTTCCTTTAACATTTGCCAAACCTGCTCATCGGTGAACTCTTGTTTTATTACAGCTTTTGGACTAAACTGCCTAATAAATTTCAGCTCTGTTAATACTTATCTATCTCCCTAGCAGACTCGGCATTATTACAATCCTTAATTGTGGCAGCCACCTGCTGGGCCCTGACAACATATGGTTTTTGGCTAACCATTCCTGGCCCCATTACACATCCTTCGCAAACCAGCATATCTATAAACTTCGGTGAAAAATCCCCACTTTCTATTGACCTAAGCACCTCAATACACCGCCTGGCCCCTTCAATCACCACTATTTCCATGCTGGCAACATCCTCATTAATACCAGACGTCTTCAGTAAGCCTCCGCTAATTGGAAAGGTTCGTGATAAATGAGGCTGTGGGTTATCCCACTGCCCATCTATTAATTCCTCTATACTCATATCCTGCTGTTCAAGCCATTGCTGAAGTTGTTTAAAAGTAATTACTGCATCAACATACCCACTATTAAGTGGGTCCGAGGCCTCGTATTTTTGGATAGGCAGGGTCCAATAAAAACTATTTTGTGTTCAGGATAAAGTGCTTTAACAATTTTAGCCTGAATCATCATAGGCGAGTCTATTGCGGCAAGATTATCTATTAATTTAGGAACATGCTTTTCAACCAATTGAACTACAGCCGGGCAGGCTGTAGATATGATAATCTCAGACAGCTCTTCTTTATCTTTAAATACTTTTACATACTCTTCAGCACATATTCCTGCTCCGTAGGCTACTTCATGAAGACAGGAAAAGCCAAGGGTACGTAAAGCAGTAATAAATTTTCCTGGAGGTAAATCAAAGGAAGCCGGATAAGATGGAGCAACCAAAGCTGCTAATTTTTCTCCTTCAGCTAACCAATTTTGAACCTTCATTGAATCATCATGCACTGTTTTTGCACCTATGGAGCAAGCCAGGACACACTGCCCGCAGCCAAGGCAACCTTCTTCGATAATCTCCGGCAACCCCTTACGGATAGAAATTGTCTTTACTGGGCAGGCCCGAACACAGGCATAACACTTTCTACAATTATTATAATCTGTGTATATTAAGGCGATGGAACTCACCCCCAAACATTAATAAGTCAGTTTATATAATTTTTCGTTATATTTCTTACAATTCCTCTAAATAATGAGTACTAATTATGCAAAATTCTGTAAAATGGCAAATGGCTGCTATTTTTACCTTGAATAACAAACTTTTTATTTAATTCTTTTATCATTAATATATTTATAGCAAAAACAATGCCTATTGAAAATATACGAGGTATATTGTATTTTACCTTCTAAAGGCGTCACAATGTTATTTTTTATACACCAGTGTCGTTCCATTAGCGAACAATTGTCTCATCTTCTGACAGCATACTTTCTAAAGGCTAGGTTCTTATGTTATGCTAATAATTATTTTATTTAAAGGAGGCATGATTTTTGGCCCTTTATCTTGATATAGATTTGGACTACTTCGTTGCACCCATCATGAAGGAATCATTTTTGAACCACAGACCCCTCAAAGGTGAAAATTTCTCTTATGCAGATCCATTTAAATTATTTAATATACTTAAAGCTAGAGGTATTGCCCTAGGGCAAAAAAGGTTTATGTTTTCAAATCATATGCAAAGTCATTTAAGGTGGTGGTTAAATAAATCAACCGACAACGTTATCATCCACATTGATGCCCATAGCGATCTTTATGGAAATAGCAAACCCGATCTCATCACACTAAAACAACTGGGGTGTCAGAACTACCTGTGGCATTCCATTAGGGAAGACTTGGTTTCTGAGCTATATTGGGTCTTTCCTGATGGTTCCATTGATCTAGATACCCTTAGGTACCTGGTAAAATCTTTACTCCTGAACAGGTGGGAGAAATTTCTATTAAAAACGACACACTGCATATAGAACTTATTTGCCTACTTCCAGGAGGCCGTAAAAAAATTATTCCCTATCATATATTACCTGCTGAGAAACTGCCAATATTTGATCAAACAGCAGAAATAATTACGGTGGCTACATCTCCTGAGTTCTACCCAAGTGAAGCTGATTGCCTAATATCAATGGTGGGCAAGTATTTAGAGGTGGACCCTAAGATATTAGCCAATCTATTAACTCAGCACTCAGAAATGCCCAGCAGGTTTGATAAGTAATTTTAATGAAAATGTGTGTTTTCTATAGATATCTATTGGTATTTAAAGATATTAACTATTATTGAGGTTATTTGTTCGATATCGGTTATTCTAGGCCATTTTTTAATAAAATTGGTTGACAGCATAGTTTTTATAACCTATATTTTATATAGAATATAATTCGTCATTAGGTGAGGCTTCTGCATAGACTGCTGACCTTCTAATTATTGTGAAGGTTTTTTTATTTTTCCAGATGGAGGTGGTAAGAATGGATGACCCGTACCCCGGAGCAAGGAAAATAAAACTTAATAAAGTTCTTACCATTAAGACTGCCCCTATAATGTGACAGTCACCGCTGGAGGTGATGCTATGATCAAGACTTACTTATATGATAATTCCTCCTCTAGGATGCGTCATGATGTAAATTTGAATGATATAGCAGCAGAAATTAATAATCAGGACAATATGCTCTGGGTAGATTTATTTAACTTTTCAGAGCAGGAATTAAAATATGTTGCAGAAGTATTTGATTTTCACGAGTTAGCTGTGGAAGACTGTATGCATTACAGTCCCCGGGCCAAATTAGATAAATATGATGACTATCATTTCTTGGTAATGCATGCCATCCGCTATAATGAAGAGCGTGATGAAGAAATCATGCTTGTTCAGTTAGGCGTTTTTCTCGGTCCAAATTATGTTGTTACAGTCCATAAAAATACCCTGCCTAGTTTGGGAAGACTGGCCAAAATCTGCCTTTCGAATACCAGCGTATCGGATAAAGGCAGAGACTTCTTTCTATATACCATTATTGACGGTCTAATTGACGAGTATTTCCCCGTCCTGGATCGTATCGGAGACCGTATTGAGGACCTGGAAGAGGAGATTTATGAAAAGCCAAGTAAAGAAACCACCGATGAATTCCTAGCCCTAAAAAGAACAATATTAACTATGCGCCGTGCCCTTATCCCCCAAAGAAGGATCTTCTATAACTTTAGCAGTAGTGCCTTTGTAATCAGTGAGGAAAATCAACCTTATTTCTTAGATTTAAGGGACCATTTAGAACGAATTACCGATACCATTGATGGTTACAAGGACCTGGTTGATGGCGCCCTGGCAACTTACGCTTCCATCATTAGTGCCAGAACAAATGATACCATAAGAATCTTAACTTTAATCTCTACCATTTTTATGCCCCTCACCTTTGTTACCGGCTTCTTCGGTATGAATGTGCCCCTGCCGGATCAAGACTCTGTTTGGTCAACGGTAAGTATTACCTTAGGTCTTATTGGTGTCTCAACCTGGATGATTGTGCTGTTTCGCCAAAAAAATGGATGTAAAAATTCTTTCTTATCCTTTTATTACGAAACAAATACAAAGTCCCTGCGAAGCATTTTGCAGGGACTTTGTACTAAAGCTCTAAATTAAAGCCTCCTTGAGGAGGGTAGTAAGTTCATAGATATCGGACAGACTATCCTTCCCCTTTTCTTCAACCAATTTTACAAAGGCACTCCCCACTACAACCCCATTACAAAAGCTTGCAACACTCTTAGCCTGCTCCGGTGTGGCTATACCAAAACTGCACAGCAGGCAGGGAGGAATAGCCCTTAACCTCCTTGGCAAGTCTTCCTATGTCATTTGTTACATCCTGGACTGTACCTGTAATGCCTGTCACTGTCACACAATAAATAAAACCACTGGCACGGGCTGCTATCTTAGCCAACCTTTGGTCACCTGAAGTTGGGGCCGCCAAGGGGATAAAGGCTAGTCCCTGTGCCTTGGCATAGCTTAAAAGGGTCTCGGCTTCCTCTACCGGCAAGTCCGGTACTATTACCCCGGCAACACCAGCCTTAGCCCCTTCGGAACAAAAGTCATCCAGCCATATTGCAATAAGGGTTATAATAGGTCATCAAAACCAAGGGAGCATTGACCCTTGGTGATAACCCCGCTACCAGGTCTAAAATATTTTTTAAATTAACCCCGGCACTTAACGCTCTATTAGATGCCCTTTGAATAACCGGGCCATCAGCCACCGGATCAGAGAAGGGTACGCCAAGTTCTATTATATCTGCACCCGCCCTATCCATGGCTATTACCAGCTGTCCCGTGGTTTCCAAATCGGGATCCCCGGCGGTAAGATAGGTAACCAGTGCCTTCTCGCCCCTTTGTTTTAATTGGTTAAATCTTACTTCCAGTCTTTTTTCTCCGGTCATACCATTGCCCCCATTTCTCCCGCCACGGTATGGACATCTTTATCCCCCCGCCCAGATAGGCACACCATGATAACTTGGTCACTTCCAAGTCCCGGGGCTAGGTTAATAGCCATGGCCAGGGCATGGGAACTTTCCAGGGCAGGAATTATTCCCTCTGTGCGACAGAGAAGATGAAAGGCCTCCAGGGCTTGTTGATCTGTTGCTACCATATATTTAGCCCGCTCACTGTCCTTTAAAAAACTGTGCTCCGGCCCTACCCCAGGATAATCAAGACCTGCTGAAATAGAGTGAACCGGCGCGATTTGCCCATGGAGATCCTGCAGCAGGTAACTATAGGAACCGTGCAGCACCCCTGGCTTACCGGCGGTAATTGGTGCTGCGTGCAGTCCTGATTCTAAGCCATGGCCCCCTGCCTCAACCCCGATTAGCTTAACCTGCATATCATTAATGAAGGCATGAAAAATTCCCATGGCATTACTGCCACCACCTACACATGCCACTACAAAATCTGGCAGTGCGTCGGTTTGCTCAAGTATTTGATTTCGAGCTTCCTGTCCAATAATGGCTTGAAAATCCCTTACCATCATGGGATAGGGATGGGGACCAGCCACTGACCCAATAACATAGTAGGTATCCCGAATATTTGTTACCCAGTCCCTCATAGCCTCATTCATGGCATCCTTAAGGGTGCAGCTTCCAGAGCAAACCTCCACAACCTCCGCTCCTAAGAGCCTCATACGAAAGACATTTAAGGCTTGCCTGCGAATATCCTCCCGACCCATATAAACCACGCATTTCAGGCCAAACATGGCAGCGGCAGTGGCGGTGGCCACCCCGTGCTGTCCTGCTCCTGTTTCTGCAATGACCCTGGTTTTTCCCATCCGTTTGGCTAGCAGAACTTGCCCCACCGTATTGTTAATCTTGTGTGCCCCGGTATGGTTTAAATCTTCCCTTTTCAAATATATCCTTGCCCCGGCCAATTGCTCGCTTAGCCTAGCTGCAAAATACAAGGGCGAAGGCCGGCCTACATAATGGGTAAGGTAGTATTCTACCTCCCTAGGAAGTCTGGTCCTGCCTTACTTCCTGGTAGGCGTTAATTAATTCTTCCAGTGCCGGCATTAACGTCTCCGGAACAAAGGACCACCGTATTTGCCGAAGTAACCTCGATTATCTGGCTGCATTTGACCCAACCTCCCTTACCCTATTGATAAATTCTTTTATTAAATCAGGGTCCTTTTGACCATTGCGTTCTACCCCGCTGGAAACATCAACCCCGTATGGATTTAGCAGCACCACTGCCCGCCCAACATTTTCCGGGGTTAAACCACCCGCTAGAATAAAGGGTAATTTATATTTAATTTCCTGTATTAGCTGCCAGTTAAATACTCGGCCGGTTCCACCTGATTGGCCCCCTGTACAGGTGTCAAAAAGCAAGGCCTTAACAGGGTAATCATGAGCCTTGACCATTATGCCTTGATCACTCACCGGAATGGCCTTAATGGAATTAAGGCCTAAATCCCTACAATAATCTGGACTTTCTTGACCATGCAGTTGAACCAAGTCCAAACCACAGTATTTTGCAATGTGACGTATTTCTTCGGGGGAGGCATCCCTAAAAACACCTACTCTGGTGATGAAGGGTGGCAGGGACTGGCATATTTCCCTGGCCAATTCGGGGGATACCTGGCGGCGACCAGGCACAAAAACCATCCCGACAGCATCAGCACCAGCTTTTGCAGCAGCAGTTGCTGTGTAGGCATCCCGTATACCACAAACCTTTACTCTTACTGCCTGCCTAGCCACAGCTTCCACCCCCTTGAACTAATTCCTTGACCCTTTCCCCTGTATCCTCTGCCCTTACCAGAGCTTCTCCTACTAAAGCAGCATTTACTCCAATGTTCTTTAAGAATTCCATATGTCTTTTGTTTGATATACCACTTTCGCTCACCACAGTAATGCCTGATAGGTCATACCTGCCCATTAGATAGCTAGTTATCGCCAAGTCGGTATCAAAGGTATGTAGGTTGCGATTATTAATACCTATAATATTTGCCCCGGCAGCCAGGGCACGTTCTAATTCCTTTGCCGTATGCACCTCTACCAGTGCCTGCAGACCAATTTCTCCGGCAATTTGTAACATGTCAGCAAGTTCATCATCTGAAAGGATGGCTACAATAAGCAATACTGCGTCAGCTCCAATTATACGGCTCTGGTAAAGCTGTATGGGATCAATGATAAAATCTTTACGCAAAAGTGGTAGCCCAATTTCTTCATGTACCTCACTCAGATACTCAAGCCTACCTTCAAAAAATCTTTCGTCAGTAAGAACAGATACCGCTGAAGCTCCATTATTTTGATATATTTTAGCTAAATATCTATGGTCAAAATCCTTGCACAGCAACCCTTTGGAGGGTGAACTTTTTTTAATTTCGGCTATCAGCCCCACCTGACCAGGCCTAGAGATAGCTCCTCGAAAATCCCTGCCCGGTGGCAATTTGCCGATTTTATTAACCATATCATCAATTTTTATCTTTGAAAGCAGTTCACTTACTTCCTGCCTTTTATGTTCCACAATTCTGTCCAGTATCAAAGGGCGGCCGCCTCCTTCCAATCAGACCCTGGGTATACTCTGACAGTTGTTTAAGCTTTTTCAGGGCACTGCCGGAATCAATGACATCCTGCGCTAACCTAACCCCATGTGAAATATCTGGTGCCAGCCACCTGCCWCCCAMGGGCTGCATTAATGACAACTACATCCCGCTTGGTCCTGGGCCCCACTCAATATATTTTTAATAATGCGGGCATTAATTTTGGCATCCCCTCCGGCTAAGGCGGATATGGGTGCACGGGATAAGCCATAATTAACTGGATCCAGTGTTGTTTCCTTGATATTATTATCCCTTATTTCAAAAACTAGTGCCTCTCCTGCCAGGGATATTTCATCCAGCCCACCACAACCGTGAATTACAAAGGATCTTTTTGTTCCAAGGTTGGCCAGAACCCTGGCTAAAATTGGGGCCAAATCTGCACAATACACTCCCAATACTTGACTTTCAGCACCAGCCGGTTGGTGATAGGTCCAAGTATATTAAATACAGTTCTAATACCTATTTCCTTTCTGGGTCCTGCCGCATACTTCATAGCTCCATGCAACAACGGAGCAAAAAGAAAGGATATACCAGCATTATCCAAGCATAACCCTGCCTCTTCTGCACTAATGTTCACCGATACCCCAAGGGCCTCTAAAACATCTGCACTGCCACATTTGCTGGATACTGATCTATTGCCGTGTTTAGCCACAGGAATACCTGCACCTGCCAGCACCAGTGCACAGGCCGTGGATATATTAAATGTTCCCGCACCATCTCCACCTGTGCCACAGGTATCAACAAGTCCAATTCTTTTAGTAGCTACAGGTGTTACCTTGGCTCTCATTGTTCGTGCAAAACCGGTAATCTCCTCGGCTGTCTCACCCTTCAGATGCAATGCAGTTAACAGGCAAGCAATTTGGGCCGGGGTTGCCTCACCATCCATAATTTCCGCCATGGCTTCCCTTGCCTCGGTCTCGGATAAATTTTCTCCCGCTACCACTCTTCTAATGGCATCATTAATCACCATTTTCTCTCCTCCTTCTCAACTCAGCTCCATTTAGTTGATTAAGCTAATGAAGTTCCCCAACAGCTTTTTTCCCTCAGGGGTAGCAATTGACTCGGGGTGAAACTGAACACCTCCACGGGATATTCCCTGTGCCTTAATCCCATCACCTCCCTTCCATTGTTCTGGCAGAAATCTCAAAGCAGCTGGAAGGCTTCCCTCTTCCACTGCTAACGAATGATACCGGGCGGCCTGAAATTCCTGGGGTACTGAGTTATACAGCCCTAACCCGTCATGGATAATCTTTGATGTCTTGCCATGCATTAAACTAGCCGCCCCAACAATCTTGCCGCCAAAGGCCTGGGCAATGGTTTGATGTCCCAGGCAGACTCCCAAAATAGGTATTTTCCCCGCCAAGCCCTTGACAGCCTCCAAGCAAATACCTGCATCCTCCGGTCGCCCTGGTCCCGGGGATATTATTAAGCCCTCTGGCTGCAGATTCTCAAGCTGCTCCAGGGCTATGGTGTCATTGCGGAATACCATCACCTCCTTACCAAGCTCCCTCAGGAGTTGGACCAAATTGTAGGTAAAGGAATCATAATTGTCAATTACCACCAACACAGGCTGCCACCTCCTCCTTTTCTGAGGCAGCAATAATAGCTGCTGCCATGGCCCTGGCTTTCTGCAAAGTCTCCTCATATTCCCTGACGGGATCAGAATCGGCGACTATACCCGCTCCCGATTGAAAATATGCTTTACCTTTAGTTAAAACAGAAGTTCTGATGGTTATGGCAGTATCCATATTGCCGGCAAAATCAATATAGCCGACTGCCCCGGCATAGGGTCCCCGATGAACAGGCTCCAATTCTTCAATTATTTCCATTGCCCTTATCTTTGGGGCACCGGACACCGTACCGGCAGGAAAACAGGCTTTTAAAGCATCCAAGCAGTCCATACCCCCATCCAGCTGGCCTTGCACCTCGGAAACCAGGTGCATAACGTGGGAATAGCGCTCTACCTCCATAAATCTTGGTACTTGAACTGTCCCAGGCAAGCACACCCTACCCAGATCATTGCGCCCTAGATCAACCAACATCAGGTGTTCCGCTTTCTCCTTATCGTCTGACAACAATTCCTGGGCCAAAATATTGTCCTCGGCATCATTCCCACCCCTGGGCCTGGTGCCAGCTATGGGGCGGGTGAAAACCTCGCCCCCCTCCACCCTTACCAGCATTTCTGGTGATGCACCCACCACCACCAAATCCCCAAAGTCAAAATAGTTTAAATAGGGCGAGGGATTTATTGACCTTAATCTCCGGTACAACTCAAAGGGATTGCCAGTGTAGGGAAGATTAAATCTCTGGGACAGCACCACTTGAAAAATATCTCCTGCCCTTATATAGGCAAGGGCTTTATTGACCTTTTCTTTAAAATCATTGCGCGTCATTGATGAATTATGCCTTATGAACTCGGTGAGACTAGCTAAGGAATATTGCCTGGATTTCTCTAACACCTGGTAACCTTTATTGGAGGGAGAAAATATCTTGTCAGCCACACGTTCAATTTTTTTATGGCCAATTCATAGGTTTCTTCAGGACTTCCCGCCAAGGGGATATTAGCTATAATTAACAAGGTTCGCCGAATATGGTCAAAGGCCAGCACCAGGCCTGGGAACATTAGCTGGCATACAGGTAGTCCCAGGTCATCAGGCTTATAATTAGGGAGACGTTCCAGGTACCTTATAAGATCATAGCCAAAGTAACCTGCTGCTCCCCCGGTAAACCTCGGTAAATCAGGCAATTGAGGAGTATTATACCGTCCTAAAAGTCCCTTTAATGCCGATAAAGGACCTCCATGCAATTTGGCTCTGCCCCCAGAGCCCAAAATTCTGCCCCATTTCTATGAAACCTATAGTTAAGAAAGCAGTCTGTGCCAATAAAGGAGTAGCGGGCCAGGGTTGTTCCCCCCTCCACACTTTCCAATAAGAAGCTGTTGCCCCTGGGTGCAAGCTTTCCGTAAATTGACACAGGTGTCTCGGTATCTGCCAAATACTCTTTGTAAACAGGGATTAAATTGTATTCGCTACTTAATTGGCAGTACTCTTCTAGGGATGGACTATACACTAAATCACCTCCTAAAAAATTAAATAACAAAAACCGGTGGCTCGAAAAATGAGCAACCGGTTGCATGACTAATAATAAGTCTCGGCTCACTAATCTCAGCTCAACTCGACTCGACTCTGCTATTTGACTAAACTCCACTCAACTAAGCCTTACTTCAAATTATGTTCTAAGCTAAACTCTCTAAGCTAAAACTTCTAAGCTAAAAATCCAAACTAATTATTGCTATAAATTAGCTATTAGGTTATCACTATTCGGGTCCGAAGTCAATTACTTGTATTAAACAATTTATGTTTCAATGAGCAGGAATTAGACCGCCTAACCGCATATAATACATTTATATTACCGTTCTGCCCTAAGAAGTATGTGCAGAGATAAGAAAGGTGGCTTATTAATTGTCAGAAATAAATCCCTCAGTTAAGATGTTTGAACCCTACCCGGTAGGGGATTTGGTAGTATATATAACTGGACCAGAACGTGGTTCAGTGATTGAGTCCGACTGTCGCTGGGAATTGACCACCACTTTATCCAGTTGTGACTGTTGTACTTTCCGTTGGTACTCACGCCGTGACCCCTCCTATAAATGTAGGCATATCTTAGCGTTAAGGCAGGTGCTTGGCCTAAAGTAGAATTACACCTCCCGCTTTAGGGAGGTTTATGCTTTAGAGGTATAACCTTCCCCTCAGTTGAGTAATTATTTCATCCCCTAGGATCTTGTAACCGCCTGGGGTGGGATGCCCGCCATCCAGCAGCAGCTCAGGATTACCTGTGTCTTTAGACAGCAGGGGCGTATAAAAGTCAAGGGTAAAAATCCCCCTGTCCATGGCAAATTCCCTAAGCCAGTCCCTGATTTGACCTAATTTGTGATTATAGTTTTCGGCATCCTCCTGGTCGCCTCAAAATTCTCTAATAACTGTTGGATATTCAAGGGAGAAGGTAACCCCAGCAGGGGGCATATTCCCCTCTCGAAGGCCAGTTCCACCACCTGCTTTATATTTTCCTGGGTTTCTTTGAGGGGTATTCCCTGCCAGCCATCATTATGGCCTCCCAGGAATATCATATAGGCGGAAAGACTTTCCTCTCTATATTTAATAAAACGAGCCAACATTTGGCCGGTTGTTTCACCGCTAATTCCCCGGTTAAACAATTTAAAGCCCGTTACTTTCGATACCCTGGCTACCCAGGATATCTGTGGCCCCTCCGGGTAGCCAAAGGTAATGCTATCTCCCAAGCAAAGAATGGTATCCCTGTGGGCCACTTCATTGAAGGCCCTTGCTCCAGCTTCATCGGGCAGTACAAAGGTTATTTCCTGGAGCTTAGAGCCAAGGGATAAATGGCGTCTTACTTCAGATATCATTACCTGGGCAGTTGTTACGGGTGCAATATTTTCGCTTCTTGAATTTATTACCGGCAGCATAAGGGTTTTAAGTCCTTGGGTATCTGCAGCTTTCAAGGCTTGACTGGTGGCCTTTCTAATCTTAACAGTTGCTGCATCCTCTGAGGCCCCAAAGGATTTTGCATGTAATACTTGCCCTTCTGCCAATAGGTCGTACTGGCCAAAAAAAGTTGGGTCTACTTGTATAACTTTAATCATTTTTTCAATCAACCTCCCCCAATATTTTATTTGCTCCTTTATCTAAACATAACTTGCATTTTTCTCCCTCTTAATAAATTTACCCATAGCAATATTACCAAGCCTGCTACTATGATAACCTAGCTAATGAAACAAAAACCACTCTATGTGAGTGGTTTAAAATCAAAGGACTAGGGTCTTTACTATATCGGCCCGGCTGACGATACCAACTATCTTATGATCCTCCGTAACAGGTATGCGCTTGATATTATGCTTCACCATTAATGAAGCAATGGTTTGAATGTCGGTATCCTTTGAAACAGTTATAACCTTCTCAGTCATTATTTCAGCTGCCCTGATGGCGGCCAATTTTTTATATCGGCCTTGTATTGATCCAGTCCGCTGTAATAGATAACTCCCCCTAGTAGCTCTACAAATCTAGGTATACGGGGACTAATTTCCTTATGCAGTAAATCTCCCTCACTTACAATCCCAGCTATTCTTCCTTCCCCGTCAACCACCGGAACACCAGATATTTTATTCTCTGTTAGGATTTTAGCAATTTCCGATATGGTGGTCTCCTTATCAACTGTTATTACATTAGCTTTCATTATATCCTTTGCAGTCATCCTAATCACCCCTATATATTTAGTACCATAATTATAGCATTGTTAGTTATTTCAAGTAACATTCTCCAATAAAATCATGCTTTATGATTTTATCTTGCTTCTAGCTACATAAAGGTGTTTTGCCAAAAAGAAAATAATAATTATAATACCAAACAGCCAAAACCACTTGAACCACTGCTTTTCAGTGATAAGATACCAGTTTCTTCCTAATAGCCAGCCAGCTCCTAAAAACATGGTTACCCAAATGGTGGCATGAACAAAATCATAAAGCAAATACCTGAGCAACGAAATATTGCTTATACCAGCCATATAGGGAGTAATATTTCCCACTGTGGGAATAAAACGCCCGCCAATAATAAAGCCAGGAGCCGATTTTTGAAACCACTCCTGGGCGGTATCAAAACGCTCCGAAGTAAGATGCAAATACCTGCCCCATCTCCTAAAAAATGGTTCCCCAACATGACGTCCAATAAGAAAAGCCGACACTGAACCAGTTATAAATCCGGCCATGGCCACAAACCAGGTCAAAAAAATATTGCTATGACCCTGTTTTGCTAAAAAGCCAGCAAAGGCCACCAGCAAGGTTCCAGGAAAGGGGAGTCCAAAAGCCTCAAAATACATCCCCGCAAATAAGCCCGGCAATCCTAAATTTTTTAAGATCTCCAATATTGTTTCAAACAATTGTCCTTCCTCCCCCCTTAGTATGTCTGGTAAGGGAAGGTAATATTTCGGGGAGTTTATTGTTAAATAAAAACCTACACTTGGCAGTGTAGGCTTCTGAACATTGAATCATTGTCATTTTTTTAGAAGACCCGGGCGACTCCTCCATAGATAAGACCCCTATGACCATCCACGGTAATGATATCTCCATCGGGTAAAACACTAGCTGCATTTTCTACCCCGACAATAACAGGAATACCAAAATTCAATCCCACAATTGCTGCATGGGAGGTTAATCCTCCCTCTTCGGTAATCACTGCCGAAGCCCTTTCCATGGCTGGTACAAAATCTCTGTCGGTGCCATGGGTAACAAGAATATCACCTGGTTTAACCTTTTCATTGGCATCCTTAGGTGTGGCACAAATTCGCACCTTGCCCGTTGCAGCCCTTTGTCCAATGCCTGTACCTCTGGCCAACAAGGTTCCTACGGTGTGAACCTTAACCATATTGGTGGTTCCATGGACTCCAACGGGAACACCGGCGGTTATAACCACAAGATCCCCGGCCTGATGATACCTGAGGCCAGACCTGCCTCCACTGAACCAGCAATCATTTCATCTGTCCCGGTTAAATCTGCAATGATTAAAGGTTCAACACCCCATACCAGAGCCAGTTTACGTAAAACATTGGGTCTAGGGGTTACTGCAATAATTGGTACCTTGGACGGTATTTTGCTATCATTCTGGCGGTATGGCCACTGGCTGTGGCGGTAATAATGGCACTAACACCCAATTCCTTGGCAATGGTGCAAACAGCATGGCTGATACCGTCAGTAACTGTCCTTTGCAGTGTAGCACCACGATGCCTCAAAAGACTGTCAAAGTTCACTGCCAGTTCTGCCCTCTGGGCAATACGAGCCATGGTCTCTACTGTCTGGATTGGGTACTTGCCGGCGGCTGTCTCCCCAGATAGCATAATGCATCACTGCCGTCAAAAATAGCATTGGCAACATCACTGGCCTCCGCTCTGGTAGGCCTTGGATTTTGAGTCATGGATTCTAACATCTGGGTAGCAGTAATGACCGGCTTGCCAGCCATGTTGCATCTCTCGATCATTGTCTTCTGCAGCACCGGAACTTCCTCGGCGGGAATTTCTACCCCTAGATCACCCCGGGCCACCATTATCCCATCAGAAACATTTATTATATCATCCAGGTTATCTACACCCTGGGCACTTTCAATTTTAGCAATTATGTCTACATCCGCACCAAATTCTTCTACAATTTGGCGAATGGCAATTACGTCGGCTGCCTTACGAATAAAGGAGGCAGCAATAAAATCTACGCTCTGTTCTAAACCAAATTTAATATCTGCAATATCCTTTTCTGTAATGGATGGTAGGTTTACAACCACTCCCGGTAAATTTACACCCTTTTGATTAGAAAGCTGCCCGCCGTTTATAACCCGGCAGAGTACGTCGGTTCCTCCCTCAATGGCCTCTACCTCCATCTCAATAAGACCATCGGCCACAGCAATTTTGCTGCCTGGTCTCACATCTAGGGGCAAATCGCCATAGGTAACAGACACAATGCTGTTGTCACCAACCAAATCCCTGGTGGTAAGTGTAAAGATTTGACCAGGTTCAAGGGTTATGGGAGGCTGAGCAAAGGTCTTCAGGCGAATTTCAGGCCCTTTGGTATCCAGCATGATAGCAATATTTTTGCCCACTTCTCCAGCCGCCTGCCTAATTGCTGCAATTCTATTGGCGTGGTCTTCATGAGTACCATGGGAAAAATTTAGCCTGGCCACATTCATCCCTGCCAACATCATTTTCTTTAAAGTCTCTACATTTTCACTGGCTGGTCCAATTGTACACACAATTTTAGTACGTCTCATTTATGTCACCTCAAGAATAAGAAGTTTATATTGATAGGACTTTGGCAAGCTGATACATATCCTGACTTATGGATGAGGGCTTACCTATTACCTCATCAAGGCTAGTGGCCACCACTTCCCCCGAGCGAACACCTACCATTTTATTTGTTTCTCCTTCCATTAACAGCTCCACAGCTTTTGCTCCCAGTCTGGCGGCCAGTATTCTATCAAAGGCTGAGGGAATCCCCCCCCTTTGGAGATGCCCTAATATGGTTACCTTGGTATCAAAGCCTGTTAGCTCTTTAATTTGCTTACCAACCTCAATGCCACTGGCTGCCCCCTCGGCAACAAGTATAATGGAGTGAAGCTTGCCACGTTTAATACCACTTAAAAGCTTACTGCAAATATCTTCTAAATTAAAGGCTATCTCGGGAATTAAGATGCTTTCTGCACCACCAGCTAAACCGGCAGATAAGGCAATGTTGCCTGAGTTTCTACCCATTACTTCAATTACAAAGGTTCTCTCATGGGAGGTTGCCGTATCTCTAATCTTGTTGATAGCATCCACAACATTGTTTACTGCCGTATCAAAGCCTATGGTATAATCAGTTCCTGCTATGTCGTTATCTATGGTGCCTGGTACTCCTATGACAGGTATTCCATGTTCCTGGTGAAATACACTGGCACCGGTAAAGGAGCCATCCCCACCAATCACAATCAGTCCCTGAATGCCAAATCGGTCAACATTTTCCATGGCCAAGGCACGTCCCTCCGGGGTCATAAAGCGCTTAGACCTTGCCGTATGTAAGATTGTACCGCCTCTGTGAATAATGTCAGCTACCGACCCTAGATTCATTGGACCCATGTCTGCTTCTATAAACCCACTGTAGCCCCGTTTGATGCCGATAACTTCTATGCCATGGTATATTGCCTTCCTAACCACTGCCCTAATACAGGAATTCATTCCCGAGGCATCTCCTCCGCTGGTCAAAACTCCTAATCTCTGCATTCTTACGAAACCCCCTAAAAGCGCTATTATATATCTATAGCCTGCCGCAAAGCGGCAGGCTTATCCCCAATTTTAAAACAATTAAATTATCCAGTTTGTCCCATAGCCCTGAATTTCTCATATCTTGCCTGAACCAGTTCATCGACATCCTGTTCAATAAGGGATTTTAGATTGCGTTCCAGGTAGTGATCTACTTTATTATAAGTGCTTTCCAGATCGCTGTGAGCTCCACCAAGGGGCTCCGGTATAATTTCGTCAATCACGCCAAGTCGCATCAAGTCCTGGGCTGTAAGCTTTAATGCCTCAGCGGCCTCCTTGGCCTTGGTCCCATCTTTCCAGAGGATGCTGGCCGCTGCTTCCGGGGAACTTACAGAAAATATAGCATGCTCCTGCATCAAAACTTTATTGGCTACCCCTAGGGCCAGGGCCCCGCCACTTCCACCTTCACCAATTACAATTGATACAATTGGTATACGCAGGGCTGACATAACCATCAGATTTCTGGCAATGGCTTCCCCTTGTCCCCTTTCCTCTGCACCCATTCCACAATAGGCACCGGAGGTATCAATAAAGCATATAACCGGGCGTTTAAATTTTTCGGCCTGGGTCATTAGTCTAAGGGCTTTACGGAAACTCCGGGTGGGCCATGCCAAAGTTTCTTGTTACATTTTCCTTTGTATCATGGCCTTTTAAATGACCAATTACAGTAACTGAGGTTCCTTTATAACGGGCGATCCCACCTAAAACGGCCGGATCATCTCCATAAAGTCGATCGCCATGTAATTCCATAAAGTCAGTAAAAAGTGCATTAATAAAGTCAAGGGTATTGGGCCTGGCAGGATGTCTGGCAATTTGCACCTTTTGCCAGGGGGAAAGATTACTATAGATATCGGCCTTCATATCCTTGGCCTTATTTTCTAACATGACAATCTCGCCGGAGAAGTCTATACCYTTYTATTTGTAAACGTTTTAACTCTCAATCTTAGCCTCTAGCTCTAGCAAGGGCCTTTCAAAATCAAGTGCCATACCGGCCTCCTTCGTAGCTAAATGTGCAGGGAAATAACATTAGCTAGGGTTTCTTTCATTACAGGTCTGCTGACAATCATGTCAACCATACCATGCTGCCGCATAAATTCTGCCCTTTGAAATCCTTCGGGAAGTTTTTGCCGGATAGTTTGCTCTATTACCCTTGGACCAGTGAAACCAATTAAGGCTCCAGGCTCAGCAATAATTATATCTCCTAGGGAAGCAAAGCTGGCGGTCACACCGCCTGTTGTAGGATCAGTAAGTACTGATATAAAAAGTAATCCCGCCTGATCATATTTTGCCAGTGCCGCAGATGTTTTAGCCATTTGCATAAGGGAAAGTATTCCCTCCTGCATACGGGCACCACCGGAAGTGGCAAAAATGATTAATGGTAATTTCTTTACTAAGGCATATTCCACAGCTCTGGTTATCTTTTCGCCAACAACGGAACCCATGCTGCCCATGATAAAGTGGGAGTCCATAACTCCAACTACTACCTTGTATCCCTCTATGGTTCCTTCTCCGGTTACAATTGCTTCATTTTGGCCGGTCGTTTCCTGTACTGCTGTAACTTTTTCTAAATAATTGGGAAAATCCAAAGGGTTAGCGGTATTTAATTCTGTGTCTATCTCTTTAAAGGAGCCTTCATCCAAAGTCATGCGAATTCTCTCCCGGGCATTAAGCCGGAAATGAAAATTGCATTTTTGACAAACCTTTAAGTTCTTGTCCAATTCTTTATTATAAAGGATTTCATTGCAACGGGAACATTTAACCCATAAGCCCTCGGGTATATCCCGTTTCTCCCCCTCTTGGCACCACCTGGTCGAACGGTGACATATTTAGGCTTACGAAAAATTTCTAAAACCAAGACTCACCTCTCCCTTAAACCAAACCAATTAAATTGTATTTATAACCTCTAAAGCCTCATCTACTTCAGATTCAGGAACCAAGATCTCTACAGAGTTATTATCGTTTGCACTTGGCAGTCCGATATTGCGTAATTTTACCAACAGCCCCTCCTGGGTTAACGCTTGCTGTAATCTCTCGGCTTCTCTCTTGTTGGGCGCAATAAATACCACCGTCCACACGTTTACGGCCCCCTCAGAATTAAAATTACTTTATCCAAAACAATAATTGTTTCTATTTATTGGGGTCTTATTCCTCTTTTTTCTTCCATAAAAATAAGTATATCCAGAGTTTTATCTCTGGATACTGTAGCAAAATCAGTCGTCAGTTTTCATGCTCCCATGTCTGGTCATAACCTCTGCCCTTCCTCTGATTTTTATGGCTGAGGTGTGCTCTGTAAACTGGGCGATCATGATTTCCCCTTTATCCAGCTTCTCAGAATGATGAAACTTTGTATCTCTTCCCCTAGTTAAGCCAATTATGGTAACACCATTTTCCAATGCCTTTACTACTACATATTCGCTATTGTGATTCTCTGCCATCTTTGTTATCACTCCGATTGAATTTCCTCATATTTACAGAAAATCATACCACATTTCCATGGTTATTTCAAGAAAGCCTGGCTAATATAGAAACTCTATTAAAACCCTCTAATACTCTTTAAATATCCAGATCTCTTGTGCATTTTTGACACATTATTTCATATGCATTGATAAGTTTACCATATACTATAAGTTTATCTCCCTGGTATAAAACTTGCTCCCCCCTTGGGGAGTGTATAAAGCTATCCTTCCTATCAATGGCTAGGATAAATAGCTCTTTGTCCCTTATCTTACTTGCAGCGATGCTTTGCCCTATCAATAAATTACCTTTCTCCAGGGTAACCTCTGACACTCCATACCGCCTATCTAATCTTAATACTTCTTCTACACTGCGTTTTTGCAAGGCCTTATGCCGGGTAAGCTGGCGCTCAATGCCGCGATCCAGGCTTGTTCTAAATCTGCTGCTGGACATAAGACTAATAGGTAGTAAGATAATTACAACTGCGATGGCTACCTGAAGTAGGGTAACTGGGTGTCTCATAATACTTATAAGGGCAGTTACTATGGTAGCAGTACCTAGGTAGCCAAGTATCATCAATACCATGATAATTCGCCGCCGGGCCGGATGTCGCACAACCATCTCTGAATCCGAAGTGGTATATCCCACCGTAACAAGGGCCGATAGGGCTTGGAAACGCGCTTTGTGTAAATCCATTCCCGTTATTTTGAGGGCTATGGCAGATAATTCAACAATTATTATCAATACTAAGATAAAGGATACTAAAAAAACCAGGTTCAATTCCATCACCCCTCAATAAGCCTGGTAAGGGAATTATACCAGGGGGACAGGCAATGTTACAAGTTGGTACATATGGTGTTTTTTACATCTAGATCTGAAGTATACTCTGGGGAACCTGATAGGCATCGGATTAAAGGCCTCTTCTGTACTTTTTTTTCTTGATTCCTGCTCAGCTATTTTACCAGGCTCTTTCTTGGTAATCCTTGTCCTATAGTTAAACCTATTATCCCTTACCCCTGTATCTAAGGTAGCAGCCGTTTGAGAATATGCATTCAGACTGCAGCGAAGCTTTACAGAATCAGGGCCTAAAATCTTAATTAGGACATTTCTTAAATCAGGTGCCGGTGTAATGCAAAGGCTCTGTCCAAGTACCTGTACCTCCCGGTTCTCAGGATTGAACAGCTTAACCAGGGTTTTGCCTGGGTATTGCATCAACTGGCTCTCTATTACTTGGATTAGTTCCCTTTGACCGGAGGCAACTTTAAGCCATAATTCACTGCTTATCCCTTCCACCGGCCTAAGCTCCTCCACCAGCACCTTGGCTCATCCCCGCTATTATTTAACTTACCTATTACCAGCAAGGGTTCCTTCCGGTCTAAAACAAATCCGAAACGCTTTAATACCTCGGGAAATACAACAAATTCACAGCTGCCGGTTAAATCTTCTCCTGACATAAAGGCCATTGGGTCACCTCTTCTGGAGGTAATCCTCTTTACTGAGGAGATTATTACCACCATAAATATCTGTAAACCATCAGTTAATTCCTGAAGCTCAGAAACCCTCCTTACATCTATGGCCTCACAAAGCCAGCTTAGTTCTGACAGGGGATGCCCGGATATATATAGGCCCATGGATTCCTTCTCAAGATCTAACTGCTGCTTTACACTTAATTTCGGCACATGGGGAAGGACAATAGCAATGGACTCCCGAGAATTCTCCGGCATTAGGTCAAAAAGATTTACCTGACCCTGTTCCCTATCCCTGTGAGCCCTATGGGCAAACTCTATACCCATATCTAAGGCTGCCAATAATTGTGCCCTATGGCCATAACGATCCAATGCCCCGGATTTGATTAGGTTTTCCAGAACCCTTCTATTAGCTATTTTAGTATCAACCCTTGTACAAAAATCTGTAAAGCTAGTAAAAATTCCATCAACCTGCCGTGCCTGTATAAACTCATGTACGGCATTCCAGCCAATATTTTTGATGGCTGCCAAACCAAACCTGATAGATTTATCATCCACCGTAAAATTTTCTCGACTGAGGTTTATGTCAGGGGGCAGTACCTGTATATTCATACGTCTGCATTCCTCTATATATAAAACCACCTTGTCGGTATTGTCCCTTACAGATGTTAAAAGTGCCGCCATATACTCCACCGGATAGTTGGCCTTCAAATAAGCAGTTTGGTAAGATACCAGGGCGTAGGCAGCTGAGTGTGATTTGTTGAAACCATAGCCTGCAAAATACTCCATCAAGTCAAACATTTTCTCAGCTAATTGCTTCTCATAACCTCTGGACACAGCTCCTGCAATGGGGTTAACCAGAATTTTTCCCTTTTCATCAACTGGGTGCCGTTAACAAACCACTCCCTGTGCATGGCCATCATTTGGGCAATTTTCTTACCCATGGCTTTACGTAAAGAGTCCGCCTGTCCCAAAGTGTAGCCTGCCATTATTCTGGCAATCATCATTACCTGTTCCTGATAAAGTATGACACCGTAGGTTTCTTTTAATACGGGAACTAAATCCGAATGGTAATAATCCACCTTTGTTCGTCCGTGCTTTCTCTGAATAAAGTCCTCCACCATACCGCTGCCCAGAGGTCCGGGGCGGTATAGGGCAACCAGGGCAACGATGTCCTCAAAGGCGCTGGGCTTTAATTCCCTTAATATATTCCTCATTCCACTGCTTTCTAACTGAAATACACCGATACCCTCTCCCCTTGACAGCATATTGAAGGTTTCTTTATCCTCTAGAGGAATGTCATTAATATTTAATTTAAATCCCTTTGACTGCTCCACTAACCTTATGGTTTCTTCAATAACAGTTAGGTTACGTAAGCCCAAGAGATCCATTTTTAATAGTCCCAGTTCTTCCACTGTACCCATGGGAAATTGGGTGGTGACCAGCCCATCAGAGGTTCTGCTAAGGGTAGATACTCCACCAGTGTTCCCTGGAAATTACCAAGCCGGCAGCATGGGTTGAGGCATGCCTTGGCATTCCTTCTAACTCCACGGCTGTATCTACCAGTTTCCTAACTTCAAGATTATCTTCATAAATTGCCTTTAGATCATGGGAATTCTTTAAGGCCTTATCTATGGTCATGTTTAATTCAGCCGGAACCAGCTTAGCTACCCGGTCAACTTCACCATAGGGCATATCTAGTGCCCTGCCAACATCTCTTATGGCAGCCCTGGCGGCATGGTGCCAAAGGTTATGATTTGCGCTACCCGATCATCACCATATTTTCTTACAATATAATCAATTATTTCGCCCCGTCTTTCATAGTCAAAATCAATATCAATATCAGGCATAGAAATTCTTTCAGGGTTTAGAAACCTCTCAAACAATAGCCCATACCGAAGTGGGTCAATATTGGTTATCTCCAAAACATAGGCAACAATGCTGCCGGCCGCTGACCCCCTTCCAGGTCCAACTGCTATGCCCTTATCCCGGGCATATTTAATAAAATCCCATACAATGAGGAAATATTCTTCATAGCCCATTTGTCCAATTACCATTAGCTCATATTCAAGCCTATCTGAAACTGCCTGAGAATAATCTCCATACCTTTTAACAGCACCTAGTCTACACTGCTCTCTTAAATAACTAGCTGGGGCATATCCCTCGGGTACTGTAAAATAGGGCAGGTGAAGATGTCCAAAATCTAAGTCCACTTTACAGCGTTCAGCAATACCCACAGTATTAGACAATGCTTCAGGTATTTCTCCAAAAAGCAGGGCCATTTCTTCCGGGTTTTTTAAATACATTTCCTGGGACTCAAATTTCATCCTGCCAGGGGTGTTAATGCTCTTACCAGTTTGAATGCACAGTAATACATCCTGAATATCTGCATGCTGCCGCTTAGTATAATGAACGTCGTTGTGGCCACCAGGGGGAGCGATAAATCCTTTGATAATCGTAATAGCTCACGATTAACTGTTCTTTGCTCCGGGAATCCATGGTCTTGCATTTCAAGGTAAAAATTATTTCGTCCAAATATATCATAGTATTCCATGGCTGCTTTTCTTGCTTGGTCTGGCTGTCCCCCTAAAATTTTATGGCTACCTCGCCAGCCAGGCAGCCACTAAGACAAATTAACCCTTGATGATATTTTGCCAGTATCTCCTTATCGATTCTTGGTTTATAATAAAAACCCTGGGTGTAGCCTAAAGAAACCAATTTCAGCAGATTTTTATAGCCCATCTGGTTCTCAGCAAGCAAAACCAGATGATAGGGCTGTTCGTCTAATTTTGGCACCCGGTCTGTCATTTTGCGAGGTGCCACATATACTTCACAACCCAGTATGGGGCGAATGCCCTCTTTATGGCAGGCCTTATAAAAATCCACTATCCCAAACATACAGCCATGATCAGTAATGGCAAGGGAACTCATGCCGGATTCTTTAGCTTGTTTGGCCACCTGATTTATTCTGGCAGCTCCATCCAACAGACTATATTCACTATGTAAATGAAGATGGACAAATTCATGTTTGACCGGCACTTTTATCACTCCCTTACCTAATACCCCTTATTCCAAATAATTTTACCACGTTCAACTCCCTTAATTCCATCAGAAGGGACAATAAAATTGGGTGTACATGAAAATGCACACCCGTAAGGTTACTTCTTATGTTGTTCTCTAATGTCCTGCCATAAACTCCTTGCCATACGTTCAAAAATAGGATACCTCTTAACCTCTTTATGGCTAATGACCGTTTGCAGCCATTGTATAGCTTCCCTTTCGTTACCCATTCTATGGGACAGCTCTCCTAATAAATAAATCATTCTCAACTCTTTTTTTAGTTCATTGGTTGATTCCCTCTCGTAGGCCCTTTTCATAAACTCCAAGGCCCTCTGTAGAGATTTTTCCTCACTGACCTTATTTCCTTGATAGCGATACAGCCAGCCCAATCGAAGGTAAAGGGAGCCTTTGACTGAGTCCTTTGCATTTCTAAGCTCCTGACAAACAATAGCCAGATTATAGCTTTTATGGCCATATCCAGTGTTCTAACACCGCCATATTGGTAGCCATCAGTATGCCAATTGGCTAAAATAGTCTTGATTATAGCCTTCTCTGGCTCACTTAAGGGAATGTTGGTTTCACGGGTAAAGGCAAAACCACAATATTTACAAACCATAATATCATAAAAAAGTGGATTAATGCCGGCAAAATAACTACAAAAATCCCTATCTTGACGTTCGATCACAATGTATTTACTTTTTACCTCAGGGTGTTCAAACTCTTTTTCGCAATTTGGACAAGTGAGTTTAATAGGAAATATCATATCTTGATGTTTATTCATTTCTGACTCTCCATTTAACAAATATTCCTAGAACACACAATTCGCTTCATATATCAAAATACCCTGCCATTCATTAAAATATATATCTTCTAGCCCCGAGATACCGGCTTGAAAAAAAGGGATCCTCCATTGCCGTTACAGTTACTCCATCCTTGGTTCTGGCATTTAAAAAATACCCATCTCCCTGGTATATACCAACATGGGACGGACCAGGATCGATGGTGGAAAAGAAAACCAAATCCCCTGGTTGTAAATTATTTTGTTCAACCTGCTTACCCTTTTTAAACTGATCCTGTGCATCCCTTGGCAATCTTAGACCGCAGAGATAATAGGACATATAGGTTAGGCCAGAGCAATCAATGCCTTCGTTAGTCATGCCCCCCCAGAGATAAGGAGCTTTATAAAATAAATGGCCAATATTCAGCACATCAATATTACTAACTGATTCATAAATATTTATCCCGCTATCCTTTTTTTCTATATAACCTTTTCTCCGCAAGGCATTTCAGCTAAATAATATCGGTCGGCTTCCTTTATCAATCTAAGCTGACTTCCCAAATACAGCTTACATTTTCTTTCTCTTAAACGGTTATTTAAATATAATTCAGCCGTTGGTGAAACTACCCATAACTTTGTTTTATTTTCACTATCAAGGGGCAGGCAAAAATGGTTTATCTTTGCCCACCCCGGCGAACCGTCCTCGGCTTGAATATGAAACCAATCTCCTTCGACTCCCATAACCTGCGCGGTCCAACCAAGCAAAAGCTGGGTTACCAAAGGAATTCCTTCTTCAGGCTGTTCCAGCACATTTATTAATGGCTTGGCTGCCACTATGATTGTTCCAGCTTCAACTTCATATAGATCAGGCATGGGATCACTCCTTTTGCCGGTTTACCTATCCATATTCCAATTACTTGGAGGATATGCTGTCTACAACATAATTGCCAAAGTCAGGCTGTCCCTTTAGGACCTGCATAAGTTGAATAAACTCGCGGCAGCTGTTGGATCACTACTGAGCTTTGCCATGGCAGCTTGCTGGTTTTCTTCTGTATCCCAGGCTGATACTACTAAAAACTTTTCCTGGTTGCCTTTTGGTCTAGCAGTATAAATATGAACTAGTCCTGGTTGCTCCTTAACAAACTCCATGTGTCTGTAAATTAAGTCTTTCAGTTCTTCACTCTTTCCTTCTAGTGCCTCAAGTATTCCAAAGGAAATTACCTTCACCTTCCAACCCCCTTAACTAGAATGATTGGTAAATTTGTTCGTATTTTGCCACCCATTGGCCAGCATTAAACCTTTTTAAAGCATGTTCCCTGGCTTGTAAGGATATTTTTTGTCTAAGTCTTTGATTATCTAAGAGTTCCAGGGTATATTGAGCCATCTCCTCAACTTCACCTACATTCGCTAAAAAACCCACCTCACCATGCTCAATAACCTCTGGAATACCACCAGCATTGGTAGCTATCACCGGCACTCCACAGGATAGTGCCTCTAGGGCAGCCAAGCCAAAACTTTCACAGCAGGATGGAAACAGCATAACATCAGAGGCAGCTAGTATGGACGCAACCGAGTCCTGCCGGCCTAAAAAGTATGTATCATCCAGCAGGCCCAACTGGGCCGCCTTTTTTTGGGCCATTGGCATCTCCGGCCCATCCCCAATCATTGCCAACTTGGCTGTCCTTTTTGAACGGATAATACTAAATATGTCTAGGACATCCGACACCCTCTTAAGGGGTCGAAAGTTTGATATATGAATTAATAGAGGTTCCCCGTTAGGGGTTAGTTTACTTTTTATACCTTTAATCCTGGCTTAAATACGTCGGGATCTACAAAATTATATACTACCGGCAAGTCCCTTGTTAGACCAAAGGTTGCTCTGGTTTGTTTAGCCAAAAAGGAGGAAACAACCGTAACCTCATCACTTACTAATAAACCGTACTTGGTAATCTCGAAAAATTCTTGATGAGCACCCACCAGGGAAGTATCAGTTCCGTGCAGTGTAGTTATAACAGGAATATTTTCACCGGAGATTTGCCTTGCCATATGGCCCCGAGGGAATGGGGCACTGCATAGTGAGCATGCAATACCTCCAGCTTATGGCGACGCATTACTTCAACGGTTTTGTTATTTGGGTTAAGAAATAGGGTGGCACTTCAAATAAAGGGTGTTGAAAGGCTGCCACTTCGTGAACATAAATATTAGGGTGATAAGATGACAGTCTAAAGGGCCGTCCTATTGTCACAAAATGTACATCATGGCCCCTTGCTGCCAGGCTTTTTCCTAATTCAGCTGCTACAACCCCACTACCTCCATAGGTAGAGTGGCAAAGAATTCCAATCCTCAACCGAACACCTCCAGCAGATTTAAGGGATTTCTTAATGCTAACGGACCTTTGGTGGTAAACCCTTCTCCATGAAGGACTCCTATTAAAGAACCGAAATAACGATCCCTAGACTCCATTAAATCTAATAAGCTTCCAGGTCCATAATTGAGGAAGGTCTCAACCCTGCCGGCCTTGTTCCCAAACTGGGTCTCGTGGGCTAGAACTGCAGACCTTTTATTATTATATACATCGGAGATATCCACAATAAATTTAGGCTCTGCTGCCTTGGATAAGAAATAATACCAAACTTGGGGCGGTCTATAGGGCTCCATATCTGGTAATAGTTTTCTAAGTCCGGCACTGAAGTGGCTTTCCTGAACCAATCGAGATGTATTGATATGGTCGGGATGCCGATCATCCCAGTAAGGAGCTAAGATTAGGGTTGGGCGACATTCACGAAGGATTTTAACCATTGATAAGATATTCTCACTATTAATATGGATATTCCCATCTGGAATACCCAGGCATTTTCGCAGGATAAGCCAAATGCTCAGAAGCTCGCTGGGCCTCCCTATTTCTTTCTTCAGGACTGCCGTTGGAGGCCATTTCCCCACCAGTGAGATCAACTACAGCTACCTTTAAACCCCTTTGCGCCAACACTGCCATTAAGCCTCCGGCTCCTACCTCCACATCATCTGGATGGGCACCAAAGGCAAGAATATCTACCTTGATTATAATCAACACCTTTGCATTTTTTAATTATTATAGCAAAGTATGAAAAAGGGTGTAAGCAAACATAAAATAAGAGACTGCCGGTGGCACTCAGCCTGTTGAAAAGGATGATAACTGGGTTTTAATAATCCCCGAACAGCGACAATCGAAGCAGTGGAAACAGCGCTTCGCGA
>AWVY01000056.1 GCA_004143605.1 Desulforamulus aquiferis | reverse complement strand
GTGACAAGGATTAGAACCGTCCCTTTGTTATGCACAAAGAGTATATTGTGACGAACCCCCCTTCATTATGACACACTCCTGACACGTCAAGGTGGGATTTATTGATCTATGTGGGTGCTGCTTACAACCCCAGTGCCAGTCTTGCTCCTTCCTCAATTGCTACTACAGCACTGCGTGGTTTTACTGCATCACCAATTACGTGTAAGGACTTAACCTTACCTTCCAAATCCTTTTCTAAGGGGTTATAAGATTTAGCACCAAGTGCCAATAAAACCATATCAAAGCCTGATAATTTAATATGGCCAGACTGGTTGGTACATATTGCTCCATCCATTTTAAAACTCTCTACCTTTGTATTGGTTAATATTTCAACGTGGTTTTCGGCCAGTGATTTTGAAATAAAATACTTTATACTTGGATGAATATCTTTACCTACAGAATCTTGCATTTCTACAATGGCTGCTCTACGGTTTTGACTGAGCACATGTTCACATGTCTCAAGGCCGACTAAACCTCCACCCACAATAAGTATATTTTGTCCTAGCATTACTTTACCGGACAATACATCTACTGCTTGCACGATTGGAATTCCCTCGTTTGGTATTTGGGCTTCTATTGGAACTGCACCTGTTGCTAAAATAACAATGTCGGGGTTTAATATCGTTATTTGATCAGCATTAGCCTCAATACCAAGCCTAATATCTACCCCATATTTTTTACACATTTCAATGTAATATCGAATACCTCGAGCAAGTTCATGCTTTCCGGGAGGCGCCGCTGCTGGTATGAACTGGCCTCCAAGCTTATTATTCTTTTCTAACAAGGTGACTTTATGGCCTCTTGCCGCTGCAACCCATGCCACCTCAAGCCCACCTGGACCGCCGCCAACCACAACTACTGATTTGGGATGTCCTGTTTGTGTGATTTTCATTGTACCTTCATGACCTGTAAAGGGGTTTATCATACAGGATACACCCCGATCGCCGGGGATAATACGGTGTGCCCTGACATCTTGTCATACAGGCTACACAAGGGGAAATCTCGTGTATTCTATTCTCTGCAACTTTATTAGGAAATTCTGGGTCAGCAAGGGACCCACGACCTAATGAAACAAAGTCAGCGATTCCTCTGGCCACAACTTCTTCGGCCATAGTGGGATCATTAATGCGGCCAACTGCGATGACAGCTACATTAACAGCATTTTTAACTGCTGCAGCGGCATTAAGAAGATAGCCGTTCTGAACATTATAGGGGGCCACCATCCAGGGCATACTCGCATAAACTCCTGTGGATACATGAATTGCATCGGCGCCTGCTTCGGCAAGTGCCTTGATATTATAACAGTCTCATCAATTTTTCTGCCGCCTTCTACCCGTTCGTCTCCGCTAATCCTAAATATAAGAGGAAAATCCTTTCCACATTTGTACTTAATGTTTTTAATTAATTCAATGGCAAAGCGCATTCTTCCGGCTAAATCCCCACCAAACTCATCAACACGTCGATTAGTGTAACTGGATAAAAATTGTGCCACTAGGTAGCCATGGGCACCATGTATTTCCACGCCATCATAGCCAGCCTTTTTAGCCCTTAGTGCTGCATCACCGAATTTCTCTATTAATTGATATGTGTCTTCGATTGATAGTTCTTTTGGTAGATCACGGTTAACTGGACAGGGGATTGGTGATGGGGCAACTGGTTGCACGCCGGTAATGGAGCTAGTTGTCTGGCGCCCGGAATGCTGGATTTGAACTACTATCTTTCCGCCTTCTTTGTGAATCACTTCTGCTAATTTTGTTAAACCTGGAATAAATTCGTCAGAATCAATCATCAACTGCCCTGGTAATGCTTTACCCGGTAGATCTATACATGCAAATTCAGTAATGATTAATCCAAAACCACCACGTGATCGGGCGGCATAGTAGTCTATCAACTCTTGGCCGACTTTTCCATCGGACTCACCATGGCTTGAACCCATGGCAGGCATGATGAATCTATTTCTTAGCTCTAAACTTCCGATTTTTCCCTTGCTTAAAACATTTGCAAACAATTTACAGCACCTCTCAATTCAAAAAATAGGTTATGGTATAGCATTTATCATTAGTGATATAAATATTACCACCGGACAAATAGCTCGAGGCAATATTTTCTGCGTATACTTAGATTGTAATTATATAGTATTAAGGAAAACCTAATTAATAATTAAGATAAATTAAGAATCTATAATGCTAATAATTACTAAACTATTCAAAGGAAAAAAGATATGAGAAGACTACTGATAGTAATAGGCACCCTTATGTGTGTACTGCTAGTTGTTGCTAGTGGTTATGTGTACAATAATCTGAATTATTACAAGACTCCCTGCGGGAAACGATTAAAGCAGGCTTTGAAGAAAAACGGGCAACTCTGGAGGATGGAACAACACTGAATTATGCTGAAGGCCCTGATAACGGCCCTGCCCTTTTGTTGATTCACGGACAGGGGGTGACATGGGAAAACTATTCAGTAGTACTACCGGAGCTCTCAGAATATTATCATATTTTGGCCGTTGATTGCCACGGACATGGAAAATCCAGCAAAAATCCAGAAAAATATAGTGCAGAAGAAATGGGAAAAGACTTTGTATGGTTTTTAAAAAAAGTGGTAGGAGAACCGATGGTTGTTTCAGGACATTCTTCCGGAGGGTTGTTAGCTGCGTGGCTTGCAGCGAATTCACCTGAAAATATTCTCGGTATTGTATTAGAAGATCCACCATTTTTTCTTCAGAGACTTCTAGGGCTGAGAAAACCTTTGCATGGGTTGATTCATTCGAACCTATTCATAGATTTTTGAGACAGAGTGAGGAGAAGGACTATACCCTTTACTATTTAAAAAATAGTTATTGGGTAAACTACTTTGGCAATGGTAAAGAAGGTATTATCAATTATGCTGCCTCCTATCGGGAGAAACATCCAAATGAGAAGTTGGAGTTTTTTTTCCTTCCTCCTTCCATCAATAAGATATTTCATTATATGGAGTCTTATGATCCTAGATTCGGTGATACTTTTTATGATTGCTCATGGATGGAAAACTTTGACCACGCAGAAACCTTGTCAAGGATAAACTGTCCCTCTGTTTTAATACATGCAAGCTGGAGTTATGATGACAATGGTATTCTTTTAGCTGCAATGGATGGTGCTGATGCAGAAAGGCCCATTCACTTATCAAAAATAATATACTGATAAATATTGAGTCCGGGCATGGAGTTCATGATGAAAGGCCGAATGAATTTATTCAAATAATGATAGATTTTTTGAATGAGATTGAGTGATGAGAAATTGGTTAAACTTTAGTGTCAAAAGCAGATGGACATCTTTATTGATTCTCACTTCCGGTTTGATAAAAATTTCGAAAAGGATTTATCAAGAACCTGTTTTTATTAAGAGTTTTTATTAAGAATGGTTCAGGGGTGTGCCGAAATGTTAAGTTTCAGCACATCCCTATATTTATTTTTAGGACTAGAAGCTAAAGATGGTAGTACAGTCAAAGTCTCTATATTGCTTGAGCTAACCGATCTCTGTAATAGTGGGAACGTTTCACCAGAGGCGGATAGCCATCATTGGTAGTTAAATTATCTTCCGATTTTATTGCTAAATTTGATTTTAAAGCACTCTAGATAAGGCTTGGGCACCTGTTCTCGGCGATAATTACATTTACATATATTGCTTATGGGTTTCGGGAAGTTTTAAAGGGAAAGGTTATTATGCTGATGTTAATAGACTAGCGACAGGATACCATAATAATGATATTATGAGAGAAACATTTAGAATTGGAACACTAAGATATCGTATTGAGGGCAGAACCCAAATCAGTTAATATACCATATTTTATTGAAATATCTACAATACAAGGAACTTACTAAAACCAATTGTAAAAGGGAGTATTTGCATGTTAAAGGTTAATATAAGAAAGAACATTGTAATTATAATAACAGTATACATGCTGATATGTGTTATGACAAATATGTATTATGAGAAAATATTAGTAAATAAAATAGGCAGTGATGAAATAATCTTTAGTGTATTTGGAAATGCGAATTTTCCTAAAGATGAAAGATATATTGTATACCTTGATGAATCTTTTGTAAATTTTTGTACCGTTAAAGGTAAAGCCATAGCACCTTTTAATATGGCGCATATACCATATGTAGAAAGAAAATATATAGTTGACCCTAATAATATGACTTTTGTTGAAGGTTTTTTTCGTAACTATGGTTATTATAACGATGATGAAAACATCCAAAATGGAGTAGTTTTTGAGGGGAGTGAATTATATACGAGGTCAGGAATGATACATTCCTCAAGTATTTACTTAGGGATTACAGATAGAAGGATAGAAGATTACCCTATGGAAATATATCCGATTGATAGTGTAACAGAAGGTAAGTACATTTTTATGATAAGATCTAATGAAAAAATTACCTTTGATGATTTTACCACTATTTTCTTTTAGAGAGTTGTAATAAGTCGTAAATTTAAACAGAGGAGATAAAGGCTTGGGAGCTAAATATGTAAACCTGACAGTAGACAATCTGGAGTGTGAGCATTTGTGTTGCGCCATCGCCGATAAAAACATCAATACGGGGTTGACGTTAAAAAAGCTTGGCTGAAAGAAAGAATCAGCGAAGGACATGTATTCCGAAAATTGAATGAGAAAGGCAAGGTTTTCATAGAGTACGCGCCTCTAGATAAGGCTTGGGCACCTGTTCTCGGCGATAATTACATTTACATATATTGCTTATGGGTTTCGGGAAGTTTTAAAGGGAAAGGTTATGGAAAAGAGTTGATCGAATACTGTATCGCCGACGCGAAAGCACAGGGCAAGTCAGGTGTTTGTATTATTAGTTCAAAAAAGAAAAAGCCGTTTCTGTCCGATAAGAGGTTTATGGAGTTGTTCGGTTTTGACACTGTTGATAAGATTGGCGAGGAATACATTTTAATGGCTATGTCGTTTGATGGAACAACGCCGCGATTTGCAGAAGATGTAAAAAAGCAAACAATCAAAGGAGACGGCTTGACTATTTACTATAGTGTGCAGTGTCCTTATATTCCGAATTGTATCGAACAAATTGAAGCTATTGCAAAGCCAATAATATACCACTCACCTTAATAGCAGTTGATACATTGGAAAAGGCAAAATCGATCCCGTGCGTTTTCAATAATTGGGCTGTATTTTACGGTGATAAATTCGAAACGGTACATTTATTGAATATTGGATACTTAAAGAAAATGCTTGAGCGGTAGGAATACCTAGCGGATTCGATTTTCACTTACCCCACACCCTTAGGCTCCGTTCCTAGAATTAGTGCTAAAGCTTAAATGGTGGAATTGGGATGCAGAGAAGATATTTAATAATCTTGAAAAGTAAACATCAGAATTTGGTTTTAGATCATTGACAGAATAATATCTTTAAATCTAACCTACATTCAATAACCCCCTTGAATTCAAGAGGGATTTTTTTTCAAGTGATTACTTGGCTTTGTATGCCGTTAATAAATATTTCTCTTCCATTGAGTATCTATATATATGTGTAAATACAAAAGATTTTACTTGTAAAGGCATACTTGAAATGTAAATAGCAAACCTTGAAACTACTATTTATGATTATTAACTCTAATTAAGTTTATAAGGACAAAGATGGAGGTATGAGATGAATAAAATATTGGTTGTTGAAGATGAAGATATTTTACGTGAAGTGATAATTGACTATCTAATCGAGGATGGATATCAGGTATTAGAGGCTGCAGATGGTGAAAAAGCTTTAGAACTGTTTCAATTAAATTCTGTTGATTTGGCTATATTAGACATTGTTCTGCCAAAGGTTGACGGTTGGTCAGTATGCCGCAGAATACGGAAAAAATCCAGTATCCCTATAATCATTTTAACTGCTCGTTCAGATGAGGACGATTCTCTTCTGGGATATGAGCTGGGAGCGGATGATTACCTGATCAAACCATATAGTCCTCGCGTTTTAATGGCAAAAGTGAAACGGTTTCTTGAAAAATACTCAGGTAATGTGGACGGAATGCTGGTATCAGTTGGCGATATCGTTTTAAATATGGGATCAAGACTTGTTTCTGTAAATGGTAATACGATTAATCTGACTCATACAGAATTTGAAATTCTCGCTTACTTAATGCAAAATAAAGGAAATGTAATTACCAGAGAGCGATTAATCTCTAAGATATGGGGGTATGATTTTTATGGTGATGAAAAGACAGTGAACAGCCATATCAGAAATCTGCGTGCTAAGTTGGGTAGTAAAGGTAGCTGCATTGTTACGGTTATCCGTTCTGGATATAAATTCGAAGAGGAGCAGCTATGAAAAAAAGCATTGTATTTAAATGGTTTGTGCTGACAGTTTTGATATTCTCAACGATGTTTTATTCATTGGAATCACGCAAAATTACTTTTTTGAGAAATATTACATTAATAAGAAATCGGATGCTCTCAAAGTGTATATGAACGAATACTCAGAGATGGCAGAGAAAAAGGGAGTGGAAGCAGCAGCGGGAGAACTATATAAAAATAACCATATTTGGATTACAAAATTAGATGAATATGGACGAATCTGCGATGTAGAAAATTACTATATCGAAGTGAAATTGAAAAATGAATCCCAGGATAATTTGCGAATTCCAATGTATTCCTTTGAAGGACAATTTTCTTCCGATGTAAGCTCTTCATTAAAAGTCGGCGATGAGGTAATTATTGATACAGTAAATATTGCAGATGAAAGGATACCCTATCTGATTCAGACTAATGCGACGGGGGTCGTAAATTTAAACATTGCAAACAAGCTGCACGGTCCTCATGCCGATAATGCTTATAGTCACCTTGTAACCGGCTTATCCAGGGGAACTATAACGAAAACTGTATTTACGGAACGGGCGGAGGGTATTTCGTTTCCTTACCGGGAACGATTTTTTTAGAACAGGTAAAAGAATTTCAAGCCGGTCTGCTAGCTGATAATGCTAAACCTCTTCAACGTACAGAAGAACTTAGTGCAACAGAAAATTTTGCGGAATATAGGATAATCATTGAGCCGGTTATTGAAAACGGGGTAGCGGGATATATTTTTGCCATGACTTCTCTTCAGCCGGTAGATGAAGCAATATCGGTCATACGGCAATTCTATCCTTACTTTTTTGGATTTGCCTTTATATGTGTTATATTTTTGGCATTTATTTTTTCTAAGTGGCTGGCGAAACCGCTGATATCCATCAACCGGCTCACCGGAAAAATAGCTAACATGGATTTTACGGAAAAGTTACCGGTGCGTTCCGCCGATGAAATTGGTCAGCTATCCCAAAATATCAATTACCTGTCGAACCAGATGGAAGCGTATATTGGTCAACTGAAGCAGGATCTTGATAAGGAGAGGCAACTGGAAAATACAAGGAAGGAATTTATTGCAGGGGTATCTCATGAGCTGAAAACGCCTCTTGCCGTTATGAAAAGTTGTCTATCTATTTTAAAAGACGGAATCGCAGCTGAAAAAAGGGAACATTATTTTCAGGCGATGGAAGACGAAATACAACGGATGGACTTGCTGGTTGTTAATATGCTGGATCTGGCTAAATTTGAATCTGGTACTTATAAACCTGAAATGGCTCCTTTTAAAATAGATAAAGTGATTACCGAAGTATGCAGGTCGCTGGCTGAGCAAATGCAAGAGAAAAATCTCTCTGTTATATTAAGACTTTGTTCTCAAATGGTAGTGGGGCATAAGGGTCTAATCAGTCGCGTTATTATTAATTTCCTCAGTAATGCAATCCGGCATACGGAGGATGGACATGCAATCGTAATTGCTGTAAGGTGCAATGAACAGACGGCGGAAATCAGCGTAGAAAATCAGGGGAACCCGATATCAGAGGAAGACAGAAAAAAGATATGGGACCAATTCTACCGTGTCGAGGCACGGACATCCAAAGCAGGTACGGGTATTGGACTTTCCATATCCAGGGAAATACTGGAGCTTCATCATGCAATTTATGGTGTAGAAAATACGAAAGATGGCGTCCGCTTTTTCTTTTCGCTGCCTGTACAACCATAAAGCATTAGTTATATTTTCAGAGAAAGATATATGCCTTGTTTGAGATACTCTTATTCAAATAATTTAATATTTTACCGGTGAAACAGCTATGAAGGATACTTCATGGCTTTTTATTTTGCAAAAAATTAGAACCAAAATAATATCCGAACTTTTATCTCATCTGCACCTGTTCTGCATTTTGCTGCTGTAATATCTGTGTATCAAATAAAGAAAAGAGGTATTTTTATGAAAAAATTAATATTCAGTTTCCTGATAGGTATCCTTCTGTTAGGTATGACTGCCTGCGGGAATACAACAGCTGCAAAAGATGTTACAGCTAATTTTAAGAACAGTGTATTTATGGGAGATTCCATTACCGAAGGTTTTGCCGTTAATGAAATACTGCCGAAAGAATGTGTAATAGCTGGAGCGGGAGCCACAGCCGGTTTTATTTATGCTAACATTGATGCTTTGGTTGAGAAAAAGCCTGATAAAATCTTTATTATGTTGGGATCATGCGACCTTTTGATGCCGGTCGATGACCCCAAAGAGTTATTCAGAAATGATTTAAAGAAACTGATTCACAAGATAATGGAAGGGCTGCCTGACAGTAAAATATATCTCCTGTCTGTTACACCTGTGACACAGAGTGCGTTAAAAGAAGAGCCCCGTTACAAAGGAATAGAGGAATATAACCAGCTTTTGAAGGAATTAGCGGATAAATTGTCAGTCAACTATGTAGACATAGGGACATTGGCACAGGAGAACCCAGATTTATATGCTGAAGATGGCATTCATTTCAAAAAAGAATTTTATTGGCTTTGGCTGGAGAGGCTTTCAAAATTAATGTAGCGGAGAGGACACATGGTTTTCAGCAGTCTGTTTTTTATATTTGCTTTTTTGCCGGCTACATTAATTCTATATTATTCGTTAGGAAAGCAATTGAGGAATATTGTCCTGCTTACTGCAAGCCTGTTTTTCTATGCCTGGGGAGAACCTGTCTATGTGTTATTGATGTGCAGTTCCATAATGATTAATTACTGTATAGGTACTCTCTTAGTTAGAGATGATGCCAGCAGACAAAAAAGGAAGTTTTTTTTAATAATAAGCCTGGTGTTCAATTTAGGCTGTCTCGCTTATTTTAAATACTTTGGTATGATCATAAATACAATAGCACCAATTGGCGGTTGGAATTTGAATGCGGGAACACCGGCGCTTCCCATAGGAATTTCGTTTTACACCTTTCAGATACTTTCCTATGTGATTGATGTATACAGGGGAAAAATAAGGCCGCAGAAAAGCCTGATTCTCTTTGCTCTTTATATTACTATGTTCCCGCAGTTGGTGGCCGGGCCTATTGTGAACTATGGAGACATTGAATCACAGTTAGCTGACAGGAGCATAAATTTCAAAAATTTTACTCCGGAATGCAGCGATTCCTGTGTGGTCTGGCGAAAAAGTACTTCTTGCCAATAATATAGGTCTGCTATGGTCCGAAGTAAAAGCCATGCCCGGTACGGAAATTTCAGTGCTCATGCTTGGGCCGGGATTATTGCCTTTACATTACAGATTTATTTCGATTTTAGCGGGTATTCAGATATGGCCATCGGATTGGGAAAAATGTTTGGGTTCCGTTTCAAGGAAAATTTCCGGTATCCATATACTTCGCAAAGTATCTCGGAATTTTGGCGGAGGTGGCATATCTCCCTCGGATCATGGTTTAAGGAATATGTATATATTCCCCTCGGCGGGAGCCGTGTCGGTAAGTGGAAACTGATACGGAACCTGTTCATGGTATGGTTTCTCACAGGGCTCTGGCATGGTGCAAGCTGGAATTTTGTTTTATGGGGCCTTTATTTTGGAACTTTAATATTAATAGAAAAATTGTTTTTGCAGAAAAGCATGACACGATGGCCAAAGATTGTCCATCATGTATATTTATTGCTGTTTGTTGTTATAGGCTGGGTGTTTTTTGAATTTTCCAACCTGACTGATGGGTTGGGTTTTCTATGGATCATGTTCGGAGTGGGAGGCAACGGCTTATTGATAATCAAGCAATTGTGAAGCTAAAAGCCTATGCCGTCTTATATATTGTTTGTATCATTGCCGCTTCGCCTTGGCCGAAGATGCTGGCATTATTATTTAAAAGAATTCATTGCAATATTTACAGATTAGCAGTAAACGTGTACTATTCTGTACTAATGTTTTTTTTAACAACATATATGGTTAGTTCAACCTACAACCCATTTATCTATTTTCGATTTTAACATGGAGGATTGATATGCGGATAAATAACAACAAAAACTGCACTATTATACAGAATATAATGTGTATGTTTCCACTTTTGTTTATACTTGCTATGTTTATATTGCACCTGGCCCTACCTGATAAAACCTTTTCGAAAGAGGAACGACGTTACTTAGCACAATGGCCTGATTTCTCTACTGAAAAGGTATTAAATGGCAGTTATGGGGCTAAGGTTGAATCATACTTTTCAGATCAGTTCCCTTTTCGAAACTTTTGGATTCATATTCAGGAAGGCTCCAATCAAATTTTATTTAAAGGTGAGCTATATTACTTTACAAACGAACTAAAGAATGACGTTTCAAGGCTATAGTTGACTTTGCTATGGCCCTGCATTTGAGAAAAGCTATGCAAGCAAAGAACATCAAGGTTATTAGGGATTATCTCTTCGGTCGGATAATGGGGTATCTATACAATTTTTCTCTCCCGGAACAAATCATCTTATGGTAGAATTTACTAAGAAGACAGAGGGACGGGAAAGAAATGCAGGTTATTCTCCGGGATTTGGAAACTAAACCGATACTGAAACATGAACATGTCTTTGCAATAAGGGATAATATTCAGAAGAAATTTTCTGCTAAAAGCCAGAGAGAAAGGGCTATCATTTTTGCCCGGGCCATTCATAAAATCATTGACGGGCACATCCAGGAATTTGAGGAAAAACAAAGGGACCGGATCAGGACAGATGTTCTCCGTAACGCCGTTTTGGAAAACAACTATAATATATACGCGGATGCGGTTTTCCGTGCCTGCCTTGAAGTACGTGATAATGACCGCCAGGACATGGAATCCCTTGCCCGGTGGGTGAGCCGTTTGCAGGGGGTCCCGGTAACCGGGAGATACTCCGTAGTTTAACGCACGAGTTTTGCCACAGTGCGGTGGAGGACCCCGCGGTTTTGAGTTGTCTTGCTGAAAAGCAGGTGCCTGTTTCGACAGTAATAGTAGAAGGACGGTTGACAACAAACGATTCGGCGGAAGTCCCTATCAATCAGGGAACGAATTTTGAAACTGTGGCGTCAGCTGCCGCCGTCTCATGGTCTACAGCTGAAGTTCGTCATAAGACTACCTCCCGGCTGCTGACTGCTTTCCTCATTATAATGGTTATCTTGCTGTTTCAACTGCCGCAAGACCTTTTTTACACGTCCATTGCTCCAGCAATTTCAGGCAGGTCCGGGGAGAAGCCAGCAGCGAAAGTAGATGAAATGGGTAAATACAGCGAGACCATCCTGCCGGTCGACTTGTTTTACAGGGACATTGACCCGGCGAAACTGGAGAGTTCACTGAGAAAAAGAAATTCTGTCCTTGCCGGAGAACCATACCTTTCGGCGCTGATCCAGGCTGGTGAGGAATTTAACGTGAATCCCCTTTTCCTAATCGCCATCACTGGTCAAGAGCAGTCTTTTGTTCCTAGTACAGACAAGGATGCCCGAGTTATTGCCAATAACCCCTTTAATGTACATCACAGTTGGAAAAAATACAACACGAACATCCGGGACTCAGCAAGGATTGCCGCGGAGACGGTGGCTGTTTTGAGCAAGGACAGGCCAGAGGACGTACACCCAGTTGCCTGGATTAACCGGATGTACGCTGAGGATACACAGTGGTGGATAGGAGTAAGCCGGATTTTTTAGAGCTGAAAACAGAAGTCGAGGAGCAGAATTAGTTCACACTTCCAGTCTGCTTTATTTGCGGAAAATACTGATTTTCTCTTTAAATGATTGCTTTTATTAAGGAATTGACTAAAAGTGCTTTGTTTTTGAAAATAATAGTTAGTATAGGGTTACTTTTAAAGATAGGAGAATATGTTTTATGGCAAGGAAATCATTTAACGAGAAATTGCATGACAATAAAAATATGCCAAAGATCGTTGAGGTTACTGACCAAAAGGCAATTTTTAGGTATGGTGGGACTAAAATGCTTATTGCTCCTCCACTTGCCTATGATGAAATCATGAAAAAAGTACCACAGGGAAAAGTAACAACATCAGACTATATAAGAAGCTATTTAGCTAAAAAGCATGGTGCGGATTACACCTGCCAGCTTACTGCCGGAATATTTATAAATATTGCAGCCAATGCCTCTGCCGAGAGAAAAGATGATGAAACACCTTATTGGAGAACACTTAAAAAAGACGGCGAACTTAATGAAAAATATCCGGAAGGTATTGATGGACAAAAACTTCATCTTGAGATGGAAGGTCACACAATAATTCAAAAGGGTAAAAGGCATTTTGTGAAGGACTATGAGGATAAATTTTTTTATATGGCTGAAATAAGAGAATAGATAAAAAGATGTTCAATATTTTATACTTCACAAATAAACAGGCCACCCGTTGCATTTATTCCAAATCATCAAACCTATAGCCATTATCCATATCGTGCAGGCAGTACGCTGAAGTAACCAAGTCAAAAGACGCGGATTCAAATTGGGTTAATTCCTGTACTGACATCAAGTTCAGCGGTATCAGATATAAATTGTCCTTAGTCAATCATACGCATATAATAAAAATAAGTGGAAATTAGTGATGCAAAGGGGACCTTATGAAAAACAAATTTATATTACTTATTTTATGCGGCCTGTTAGTAGTGTTTGCTCCAGCTAAAGTTTTCGGAGAAATTAAAAATAATAATTGTTATAACTGTACTATTGATTCAAATCTTACAGACTTTGATAACGGAAAATATTGGATACAAAAAATTACCTATAAAAATGGTGAAACGACTACTATCAATCCAGTAGATAAATTTTCGTTTATTATGATAAACAATAATTTTATTCCTAATGTGGATATTCAGAATGAATATGGATATTCTCTTGCCCCTGTCAGAATAATTGTTGAAGAATTAGGAGGACAGGTGGAATGGGATGAACAGAAAAATACAGCATCTATAGAATATAAAAACAATAAAATTAAAATGAGTACTGGGGATAAAAATGCTGTCATTAACGATAGAGTAGTAGTTTTACCCATAGCTGTACAAATGATTGATGACAGAATGAATGCGCCTTTGAGGGCACTGGCAGAGATTTTTCGAGCGGACATTAGTTACAATATAGATATTATGCCATTTGGCAATCCTTTGATTTCTATAGATACTAGGACAAAAAAGGTGACAAAGGAAGAGGCTGTGAAGTTAGCTAGTGATGCCATGGAACGAGCATATAAAACATTTTTAAAAAATAATAGATATGTGGATGGTAGTGATACCTCAAATATAGTATTGAATGAAATAAGACAAAAAATAGACGATATAGAATATAAGGATGAACTGGCTGGATACTGGATACTGAAAGGACCCTATGAGATATTAGTAGATAAATCTACAGGAGACCTATTGTTCAAATATGGTACTAACGGAAACGGAGGAAGTGGTTCCTATGCAGAAGGTATCTGTTCGGTAAATGTGAATGATCTTGATGTTTTTGTAGCCGGCTATTTCGCAGGGTAATATGGGTAAATACAGACGATGGAACAGGATTATAATGTAAAAGGCTTTACGGCCCTTGTATCAGCTTGCTACGGTACAAAAGGGCGGATAATTTCCCAAAATCATTGCTGCCATAAAAGCAGACTATTGATAAGAGCGCTATAAGTTTAACTCATAGCGCTTTTTCATTTCCGAAAGGTGTCAAAGGGACGCTTTGTTTGACGGGTAACATTGAAAGTGGTAAGATTATGATGGGTGATAAAATGCCAAGATATGCCAGAGAAAGAAGCGAGACAGGAATATATCATATAATGATGAGAGGGATAGATAAGAGGGACATTTTTATAAAGGATGATGATTATGAAAAGTTTTTACATTATATTGAAAAGGCTAAGGAAAAAAGTGGTATAACCCTATTAGCTTATTGTTTAATGACAAATCATCTGCATTTACTTATAAAAGAGGGCAAGGAACAAATAGGAGACTCTATTAAAAGGATAAGTGTTGGTTATGCCCAATATCATAACAGAAAATATGGAAGAACTGGACATCTCTTTCAAAACAGATATAATAGTGAGCCAGTAAATGATGAGAAATATCTTTTAACTGTATTACGATATATTCATCAAAATCCAATAAAAGCAGGTATTGTTAAGGTTATAGGTGATTATAAATGGAGTAGCTATTTAGATTACTTGAAACTTCAGAGCAGAATAACCGACCAGGATATTGCAATGGGGTTTTTTAACAATACGGAAAAATTTAAAGAATTTCATAATCAAGATAATACCGATAGTTGTTTAGGTTATGAAGAGAAGAAGAGATATACAGATGAAGAATTAAAAAAAGAAATAAAAGGCATAGTAGAAATACAAAAATTGCAGTTTATGGAGACTAAAGAAAGGGATAGTATGATAAAAAGAATAAAAAAAGAAACAGGAGCCAGTATCCGACAATTAGAGAGAGCTCTGGGTATTGGCAGGAGCATTATTCAGAATGCTAAATAACAACATGTCAAACAAAGCGTCCCCGCGACCGCGACACCACAACATGTCAAACAAAGCGTCCCCGCGACACCCAACATGTCAAACAAAGCGTCCCCGCGACACCCGCGACACCGCGACATTTCAGGGAGGAGGCGCCGCTGCAACCCATGCTACCTCAAGTCCGCCTGGCCCCCCACCGACCACAACTACTGATTTGGCAAAATCATTGGGTATTGCTACGAGACAATTAGGTTCGTTTGACAACAGCCCCTTTTTTACTAGTTTATATTAACGTATCAAGAACTTGACCACAGTGGTCACTTTCAATATAATTGAGGTGACCGCTGTGGTCATTGTGTTGGTTATTAAGCATAAACGGGGTGAATATTATCTATCCGAAATTTTATAGTTTAGAACAGGAGAAACAAGAACGTATTATTAACGCAGCTCTTAAAGAGTTTGCAAGAAGTGGCTATGATAAGGCATCTACAAACGAGATTGTAAAAGAAGCAGAAATATCTAAAGGATCATTATTCAAATATTTTAACAATAAAAAGGAACTGTATTTATTCTTATTTGACTATGTTGTTGAGGTTATCGATAAAATCTATGATGAAGTAGATTGGAAAGAAACAGATTTATTTAAAAGGATGAAAGTGATTGGGTTAGCTAAATTTAAGATTTATAAAAAGTATCCACAAGCATTTAATTTTCTAAAGACTGTTGCCCACGAGGATGCTGCCGAAGTGAAAAGTGAAATCGATAAAATAGGTAAGTATCTCATTTCAAGCGGCTTAGAAAGAGGTTATAAAAATATAGATTTCTCAAAATTCCGTAAAGATATTGATATTGAAAAAGCGATGAATATTATTACCTGGACGATACTGAGTTTTCCGAGCAGCAAAGGGATAAAGTAAATTCCTTTGAAGATATCAACTTGGAAGTACTTGGGGAATGGGATGAGTATTTTGATATATTGAAACGGTGTTTCTATAAAAAGGAGGAACAATAATATGTTTATTGATATATCCAGTTTGAAGAAGAGCTACTCATCAGGACTGGTTAAAACGGAAGTATTAAAAGGGATCGGAATGAAGCTGGAGAAGGGGGAAATCGGTGTTATCCTTGGACCATCGGGTTCAGGAAAATCCACATTGATGAATATCATTGGGGGCATTGACAGTGGCGATAGCGGAAAGGTTGTCGTTGACGGGGTAGAGATAAACAATTTAAGTAGTGATCTGTTGACCGAGTACAGGCGTGAGGATATCGGTTTCATATTCCAGTTCTATAATCTGGTTCCTAACCTTACAGTGGGAGAAAACATTGAAGTTGTTTCCAACATCAGCAAATCACCTCTAAATATCGACGAGGTTTTAGCGGCGGTAGGACTGCAGGATAAAAAACGTCGTTTCCCCAGGGAACTGAGCGGCGGTGAGCAACAACGAGTCTCCATTGCCAGGGCGATTGTCAAGAATCCGAAGTTGCTCCTCTGCGACGAGCCAACCGGCGCACTGGATTATCAGACTTCCCGCAGTATCTTGAGGCTCTTACAGCAAGTAAACAAAAAATACGGAACAACCATTTTGATGATAACCCACAATGCTGCCATCGCCGCTATGGCCAATAGAGTGTTTAAGGTGAGAAGTGGGGAAATCGTAGAGGCAACGGTTAATGAGGTGACTGTTCCGGCAGAAAGGATTGAGTGGTAATGGCGCTGAACAAGAGAGTTTTTCGGATATTGAAAGAAAACCTGCTGCGATACCTTGGCGTTCTTTTGCTTATAATCCTTGGAAGCTATAGCTTTATTGTGGCGGCGGGGATTTCTCAGAATCTTGCTGTCCTGGTCACCACTTTTACAGAAGAACATATGCAGGAGGATCTGTCCTTTTCAACCGACAAGGCTATTTCTGACAGCGCGAAATTAGAGAAAGCGTCTGATGCCATCATCGAGGAGTACATGAGCTTTGACGCCACCCTGTCCGACTCGCTTACCCTGCGGCTGCTCAGTAAAACAGAAAAGCTGAACATACCGGCTGTTATAGAGGGTCAGGCACTTTCCGGCCCGGGAGAAATACTGCTTGATCCGGCCTTTGCCAAAGCGAATGGCTATCCTGTAGGAAGCAGTATCAGCGCAGCAGGTAAAAACTTCACTGTCGTGGGTTTTGTGTCCCTGCCCCATTATATCTATCCATTAAAAAATGTATACGATATCATGGTACTGCCCGATAATTTTGGTGTGGGAGTTATAAATCGCGAGGAATTTGCGGATATAGACAATGCTGCCAGCATTTATTCCGTTAGGTTTAATGACAGAACCAGAGCCTCAATAAACAGGCGACGCAATTTCGGGAGCGTTTACACGCAGAAGGCATAACAGAGTCTGACTGGATTGACATTATGAACAACAAACGCGCAAGAATGGCTTGGGCTTCCATAACAGGTTTGAAAACGATGAGCGTACCGCTACCAGCGGCAATGTTTCTCCTGTGCTGCTTAATTATCAGCATCATGATCTGGCGTATGATTCGCATGAATCGGTGATTATAGGAACACTCTACGCCCAAGGCTACCGGCGGCGTGAGTTAATGCGCCACTATATGGCCATTCCTTTGTTGCTGGCCTTTGCGGGCGGAGTGATAGGAAGTTTGTTGGCGCTGCGTCCATCGCGCCGTCGGTTATGGCTATGGTTTCATACTATAATGTTCCCGTCATTGACATTGAACTGAGCTTTTTGAATGTCTTAATCGGAATACTGACACCAATACTATTTTTGGGTCTCGGCAGTTATCTTGTTATACGTTCGGAGATGAAACGATCTCCGGCGGAGCTTATGAAGGGTGACGAACAAAAAACCAAGGTTAACGCCTTAGAGCGCGCGCTTAAACTGGAAAGGTTTAAGTTCAGTACAAAATTTAAGCTGCGGGAGCAACTGAGAAGCATTTCACGTCTTTTGTTTCTGTTCTTGGGTGTTACCAGCGCGTCTGTGCTCATGCTTTTTGGCTTCACGGTTATGAACTCTATGAACTATGTATTCAATAACAGCATCACGGAAACTTACCGGTTTGAATATGAATATGCCTTTAAGGATCTGCAGTACGGTAAAGCACCGGAAGGGGCGGAGGTTTTCTCTGCCGGAAGGTTTTATCCTGAAAATAACGAGGGAATTGAGTTTTATATAACCGGCGTAGAGCCTGGGTCGACAATTTTGACGCTGAACAATAGCAAGGGTAATCCCCTTCCCAATGATCAGACAAATATTACAGAGCCTTTGGCAAACCGATTGGGCATTAGGGCGGGCGACAGCGTAAGCTTCATAAACAAGCAGGATGGGAAGTTGTACACCTTTCATATTGACGCTGTCGCCGACTCCTACGCGGAGCAGTTTATCTTTATGCCGATTGACGAGTTTAACGCACAGCTCGGGCTTCCCGAAAACAGCTACATGGGGCTTTGGAGCACAAAGAAGCTTGATATTCCCGACGGGCAGCTTTCAGGAACAAAGTCGCTGAGTGAGATGCCGAACGCCATGGATGAACTGCTGGGTCGATGATTTCCATGGTGGCAGGGATGACTCTCGTCTCCAGTGTCGTGGCAGTGATTATCCTATATCTAGTAACTTCGCTGATTATCGAGGAAAATAAAAACACCATTTCGCTTTTTAAGATATTTGGCTACAGACCCCGTGAAATCAGGTCACTGATATTGGACAGCTCGACCTTTGTCATAATGGCCGCATTTATAATCAGCATTCCTGTTATGGCGGCGTCAATGGGTGCAATGTATGGCTATCTTGGCACTATGATTAACTTAGTGCTGCCAACCATTATTAGCCCCCTTTATGTGGTTGTTTGTTTTGTAGTAATTATGCTGACTTATCAGTCAGCAAGCTGCTGTGTGCAAAGAAGGTGAACGCAGTTTCCATGAGCGAGGCGTTAAAAGCAGGAACGGAGTAGAAAAAGTTCTTGTTCCGCTTAAGCCTGTGCGCCCAGCATAGGCATGAACTTAGTTCTTGTGGCAATATCTATCCTATATTAGTTATATGTTCCCTCGGTCCAATGATTCGAGGGAACTTTTTTATACATATTTGTAGTAATAATTACTGATAGTAATTAAAGGTTCAGGGATGTGCCGAAACGTTAAGTTTCAGCACATCCCTATATTTATTTTAGGATTAGAAGCTAAAGACTGTAGTCCAGTCAAAGTCACCGGATTCTTCCACGCTTCTTGGCCAATTGAGGCACCATTTTGGCACTGATGGATTTTCTATCTATCGAGACTAGGAGTGTAGGGTTTAATATCCAGAATAGGGGTTCCGTCATCAGCGTCGATGTAGCTAAACCAATAATACCATTTTGGGAATCGATGTAGGTTACATAACTAGTTGTTAAAGCAATGGGGTTTGGGCGTTCTGGAGAACGTGTTGCAAAAGTCCCTAATATCCCTGGGGAATTTTTGTAAGGACTTTTCTCGGTAAGTTTTGACCGGGATTCCAAGTTATCGCACTTACTAAACCACCAGAGCACATTAATATAACTGAAATCCTCAAGATTTGTAAGGGCAGGGATATATTCTTTATCTAATATTAATCGCATTCCCTGGTCATCTACACAAACTTTACCAATTGATTTGAGATTAATTTGTACCATAAATAAATCTCCTATCATTTTATTTACGGCGCCGCTATATTCAGTATATCAATGTGTTTTAATACTACAAGCCTTTAGGCAAGTCTTTTTGATTAGTTAACCCTAAAAAGAAAAACGAACAATTTGTTCGTTTAAATTTCAAAATTTATCATATTGCTTTTTGAGGTTATTAATGATAATATAAATATTAAACCAAAAAATAAATAAATAAACTCACACATAATTAATATATCACAAAAAAACACTTATGTCAAGGAGTTATGTGATTAAAAACTAAAATTATTTATCGTGGAGGTGAGCAATATTGTCATTTGCAATCATGGGTATATCCCATCCTTAATATTAAAGCAGGCCGTGACAGAGATTGAAAAATGCAACTCCTATACTAGTCAATTTGGGTTAACCCTGTCGCATCAGGAAGCCATTGAACTTGTTGAAACACGGTCATTAGCTTTGCAAAGTAACGGAAGAATTGAATTTGGCGGTGGTGTCACCAATAAAATTATCAAGGAATTTTGCCATTCCCCCTATGTTTCAAAGCACAACTACGCTGAAACACTGCACGAGCTCATTGAAATGTTTTATTTTTATAAAAATGAAACCCTTGATTTGTTGAGTGACGAAGAATTAATAAAATTCATGAAAACAAATTTTGACGGAAAATGTCAGGGGTCACTGGAATTGCTTGCAGGAAGAGAATTGGCTAATATGGCTCGTAATTTACGCTATGGTTACTCCATGGATTATTCTGATAATATGGCAGAGGAGGAGGAGGACAATGATGGTGAATATTGAAAACGACAGATTATTAACAACAATAATCTGAGCAGCCAAGCCTATTTTACTTCACTTTTACAAGAGGCCTATAGCTGTGGACTTATATCCGACTCTGAAATGGAAAAAATCCAGTTGCAATGCCTTAACTTTTTAGCATATAAATGTGAGAGATACAATAACGGTGAAAGCAGCTCCATAAAGGTGGATGTTGCCGAAAGCATAATGAAATCAAACCTTTACACAATTGGTACCTACTTAAAATCATTACCGGATACAGAGTGTGCGGTTAATGAGCTTCAAAAAGGGAGTATTACTGATATATATCAAAAGGGCAGAAAATTAGTTGATAACAAAGTTAAAGCTGCAAAACATTTCTATAAATTAAACCAAAGCAATAAATTAATCACCAAAAATTACACCTATAATGCAACGCTTAGCGATAAAGGTATTGGGATCTTTTTCAAAGCATATGATCCTGAGTACGAAGCCCATGAATTCCCGGCATCAATTGATTATCAACTGTGTAACCCTGTTTCGGATTTGGTGGGAGTAGAATTTATTCTGCAATATCTTAAAAATTTGTATCTTGAAAATGAATTTTGCTCAAAATTTTCAGCAAAAGATATTCACTATCTGCTTTGTGGCTATGATGAGAGCTATCAGGAACTGCTGATTAATATTTTTGAACAGGTATTGACCACCGCATTGGGCTGTGTGCTTACCCATCGCAACCCTGAGAAATTAGCTATTTCTCCTAAGGAAATTCATGATTTGTATAAGGATATAGCAGGATATGCTACCCATACATTGGATTTATTAATTTATCAAGCATCAGAAAAACTTATTGAGGAGCTGAATATAACAAGTTCTTCCCTCCGAAAATACATTGATAAAAGCTTGCCAAGAATAACAACTAATCTTGTACATGCAATAAAAATGAACAACCTGGAAAAAGTATTTGTCTCTCAGATTAATCCGGATTTAGAGCCTAAGATCATGTTTTCTTCCGGTGTGAAAATGGACGATTCAGACTACAGAAAATTGATCGATGAGTTGCTATTATGCCGATATTCATCCGATAAGCTGGTCCTTATAAAGGAAAGGGTAAAATCCTTTGACGATTTGGAAGACGTACTGTTTGACGGGCAGTTAAACAAAGAAGAACTCCCCTTAGTTTTTGAATTTCTAGGAGATGTTGAGATCGCTGCCCTAATTAATAGACATCCATTTATATCAGATATTCAAGCTGTGGATTTATCCGAAGAGGAAAAGGCCTTAAGGTTACACCTAAATGAATATATTGGTCAGATTTCGCTCGAAAGGCAAGAACGGATTTATAAAATTATGGCTGCATTTCCCCGGGAATCTTTTTGAAAAGGGTAGAGTCTATGGAAAAGGGAAATATAACAAGGATTAGTGGTTGTTTGTGTTCCATCATCATAGCTCCTTATAATATAGGGGTTATTATAAATAACTCTAGACATACTAATATTAATTTGGCTATCGCTAAGGATAGCTTTTTTTATGCCTTTTTAGGATGAATGGAGGTTTTCGTAGATGGCCATAGATGTTTCCGTTATCATGGGTAGTAAATCTGACTGGCCAGTGATGAAAGAAGCATGCCTTATACTGGAAGAATTAGGTGTTAACTATGAAAAAAAGATAGTATCAGCCCACCGTACTCCTGACTGGATGTTTAGGTTTGCAGAAACTGCAATTGACCGGGGTATTAAGGTAATAATCGCCGGAGCAGGAGGGGCAGCCCATTTGCCCGGCATGGTAGCAGCCAAAACCGTCCTGCCGGTTATAGGTGTCCCGATACCGGCCACAAAATTGCAAGGTCTGGATGCCCTTCTCTCTATCGTTCAAATGCCAGGGGGTGTGCCCGTAGCCACTGTTGCCATAGGAGCCAGTGGAGCTAAGAATGCCGGTCTTTTGGCGGCTCAAATTCTTGCCATCAGTGACCAGGAATTGCAAAAAAGGCTAAAGGTCCGTCGGGAGGATATGCTCAGCAGGTAATGGAAGACGGGGAGTTATCATAATGGTTGAGAGATTAATTCTTCCAGGCTCTACAGTGGGCATTTTGGGTGGAGGACAATTGGGACGAATGATGGCTATTGAAGCTAAAAAGATGGGCTATGACGTAATTTGTTTAGATCCTGATCCTGATTCTCCGTGTGGACAAGTTGCTGATGAACAAATTGTTTCCCCACTAAATGATCTTGATGCTGCTGCCAGGTTAGCCCGGAGATCTGACGTTGTGGTCTACGAGTTCGAAAATATTGATGTCTTGCTGGTACAGGAATTAGAGAAAAATTTCTATTTGCCCCAAGGCAGTAAAATTCTTTCAATTGCCCAGGATAGGATAAAAGAAAAGAGAGAGCTTCAAAAGGCCGGTTTCCCGGTGGTTCCTTTCCAAGTGATCAGTGACCGGCATGACCTGGAAAAGGGAGTAATCCAATTGGGCTACCCATGTGTGTTAAAAACCTCCCGGGGCGGCTATGATGGCAAGGGACAACTTGTTTTAAAAGGCTTAGTGGACATGAAAAGAGCCCAGGAAATGCTGCAGTCCCAAGATATGGAATGGGTTTTGGAGAAGATGATTAACTTTACCCATGAGGCATCAGCATTGTGGCCAGGAACCAAAGGGGTGACATCAGGGTTTACCCGGTGACAGAAAATATTCATAGGGATAATATTTTGTTTATGTCCATTGTGCCGCCCCGCATTGGCTTAAAAATGGAAAGGGAAGTGGCAAGGATTGGCGGTGAGATGGCCCAGACCTTTGGGTTGATTGGATTACTGGCTATAGAGTTTTTTGTTACCCCGGAGGGCTTATTGATTAACGAGATAGCTCCCAGGCCCCATAATTCTGGTCATTACACATGGGACGCCTGTTATATATCACAGTTTGAGCAAATCATCCGGGCTGTTTGTGGACTTAATTTAGGAAATACTGAATTGATGACTCCTGTGGTGATGGTGAATATTTTAGGGAAGGATCTAGCGCCTGTACTCAAAGAGCTACCGAGGTTTCCAGATAATGTAAAGCTTCACCTTTATGGCAAACGGGTTGCCCAGGATGCAAAACGGAAGATGGGACATCTAACATTCAAAACGAATCAGCCTGAGAAAGCCATGGCTGGTTGAAACTTTTTTTCCACTATAGATTAGGTGATATTAATGACAAAAATTTTAGAAATAATTTTCCACTCCGAATAAATATAGTAAGCCATTATAAATATTTAACCATTAAATATAATAAAGAATCCTTGTAAGAAATTAGTAAAAGAGGTAGCATATAGTGGGCAAAATTTATATCTGGTATTTAAGATAGGAGAAATAATGCTGACATTTAATGAAATTGGACTAAACCCACGCCTGATAGAAGGCTTGAACAAGGTTGGAATAGTTCAACCTACCGAGATTCAGGCAGGAGTTATCCCCCTTGCGTTAAGAAATAAAAACGTTATAGGGCAGTCCCAAACAGGTAGTGGCAAAACACTAGCTTATTTGCTACCCCTTTTTGAAAAGATCCAAAGTGATAAGAGAGAGCTGCAAGCCATTATATTGGCACCTACTCATGAACTGGCTATGCAGATAAATTTTGAGATTAAAAGACTATCGGGAAACTCCGGGGTGCCTGTAGCTTCTGTACCTATCATTGGTGATGTTAATATTGTGAGACAAATTGAGGCCCTTCGGGAAAAACCTCATATTCTTGTGGGCTCGGTGGGAAGAATACAGGAACTAATCGGCAAAAAGAAGATCAATGCCCAGACAATTAAGACCATTGTGATTGATGAGGGTGACAGACTATTAAGTCAAAATGATATTAATAGAGTGAAAGCTGTAATTAAAGCTACCATGAGGGACAGGCAGCTAATGGTCTTTGCAGCCCATTTTAGTAATAAAGCATTGGTTGCTGCAAAGGAGTTAATAGATAATGTTGAAATTGTTAAAACCAAAGAAAAAAATCTTGTCAACACGGATATTACCCATCATTATGTAATAGCCCAGAGTCAAAGGGATAAACTTGAGGTTTTGAGAAAACTCATGGCTGCATTTAAGATAGAGAGGGCAATTGTGTTTATTAATAATGAAGAATATATTGAAAGGACTACTGAGAAACTTCATTATCATCACTATAAAGCCTATAAAATATTTGGCAGGGTATCCAAGGAAGAGCGCCAAAGGGCTATAGAGGGGTTTAGAGGTGAAGGAACTCGGCTGTTAATTGCTTCAGATATTGCTGCTAGGGGTCTGGATGTAAAGGGCGTGACCCATGTCTTTAATTTAGATCTACCTGAGGATTCGAGGGAATACTTAAATAGGGTCGGCAGGACCGGGAGAAACGGTCAGAAGGGTACGGCTGTATCAATTGTAACGGAAAGAGAGCTTCCTATAGTTAGGCAATTGGAAAAAGAACTTAAAATAAAAATAGAAAAAAGAGGTGTGTTTAAAGGGGCCATCGTTTCAGGAAATAGGCCCCATTCAAGAAAAAGAGCGTGACAAAAAGCCAAGTTAAGCAAAAGCATTAGGAGGATTACAGGCAAGACAAGAGGATATAAGATTAAGATAATTGTTAAGAATTAGTTGATTAATTCTTAAGTAATATGTAATGAAAATAATATATGATTCAATAAGTGGCTAAAAAAATTTTACAAAGGGGATAGCACCTCTAGAAAGGTGGTCTTTTAATATGATGTGGAAAGACAAATATAAAATTGGTGTTCCTCTAATTGATCAGCAGCATGAAGAACTTTTCAAGAGGGTATCTGATTTTATTAAGACTGTTCGTCAAGAGGGTATTTGGGAAACGAAACTTGCTAAGGTCAAAGAGAACATGGCTTTTATGCAAGAGTATGTTGTTGTACATTTTGCAGATGAGGAAGCTATCAAGAAAAAATCCAGTATCCTGATCTGGAGAACCATAAGCAGGTTCATGCTAAATTTAAAGATGCAGTTAATGGCTATGTGCTAAGGTTGGAACAAGAGGGTTATTCCGAAGAACTTGTTCAGGAATTTAGTGGTAAATTAATGGCTTGGCTTATCATGCACGTAGCTGCAATGGACCAAAAATTGGGGGAATATGTAGTTAGTCAAGGAGGACAACTTTAATGAAAGCAGCTTATATAAACTCCTTTTACCAAGCAACAAATGATGTTTTTGAGATGATGTTGGATATAAAGCCTGATAGAGGAACACCTAGGTGCTCAATAACGGGTATCAAAGTAACGAGGCCAGTGTAATTCTTGGAGTCACAGGAGATCTTAAGGGAACAATACTGTTCAACTTCCCTAAAACTATGGTGTTAGAAATGGTAAAAATAATGAGTGGCATGGAAATGGAGCAAATAGATAGTTTTGTTTCATCAGCCATTGGGGAAATTGCCAATATCATTGGTGGAAATGCACTAACAATTTTGTCTTCTAACAATTACAACTGTGATATTGTAACGCCTCAAATATTTGTAGGCGAATACAAATCCTTTTATATGCCCAATGAAATAGTTTTTTTACTTCCGTTAACAACTTCCATTGGTGAATTTGAGATAGCCATTTCACTAAAAGAGAAAGCCTAAAAATAAATTCTAAAAGGTAGAACCCTACAGAAGTGCACCTCAAATGTTAGACACTATCAATAAAATAGTTCTAACCTTTTGAAGGTGCACTTTTTATAAATAATTTAAAATACTATGCATTTTTGTATTACCTAGAACAAAAAACTAAAGTACAAAAGATAAGGAAAAAGGAGATACAATGACAAATAGAACAGCAATAATAGAAACAGGATGGAAACTGGACAATAGTTACGTCCGGTTGCCCAAAATATTTTTTTCCAACCTTAACCCATCCCCTGTACCAGCACCCAAGTTGATCCTCCTCAATTATACTCTTGCCAATTACCTGGGGCTGGACCTTGAGTATCTTCAGAGCAAAGACGGCCTAGCGGTATTGGCCGGCAACCGGGCACCAGAAGGTTCAATGCCCCTTGCACAAGCATATGCGGGACATCAATTCGGTTACTTTACTTTGTTGGGTGACGGGCGAGCTTTACTCCTTGGCGAGCAAATTACACCCCTTGGTGAACGGGTTGATATTCAATTGAAGGGTTCGGGGAAAACTCCATACTCCGACGGGGAGATGGCCGAGCGACCCTTGGGCCGATGCTGCGGGAATACATCATCAGCGAAGCAATGCATGCCCTTGGTATTAATACTACCCGCAGCCTGGCGGTGGTGACAACGGGTGAAGCAGTAATCCGTGAAACTGTACAGCCTGGAGCAATTTTAACCAGGGTGGCCGCCAGTCATTTACGGTCGGTACCTTTCAATACGCCTCAAACTGGGGTACTGTTGAGGAACTCAGAGCCCTGGCTGATTATACAATACAAAGACATTTTCCAAAGGTTGAAACCGATGAGAATCCCTATCTTAGCCTACTTCAAGAAGTGATTAAACGTCAGGCCAGGCTAATTGCTAAATGGCAGCTGGTTGGCTTTATCCATGGGGTGATGAACACCGACAACATGTCTATTAGTGGAGAGACCATTGACTATGGTCCTGTGCCTTTATGGATGCCTATGACCCGACAGCGGTATTCAGTTCCATAGATATGCATGGTCGCTATGCCTATGGAAATCAGCCCAAAATTGCCGCTTGGAATCTGGCCAGGTTTGCTGAAACCCTCTTGCCCCTTCTGCATCAGGATGAATTGCGGGCCGTACAGCTGGCTCAGGATGAGATTGCGAATTTTACTAATTTGTATCATTGTAATTGGCTCGGGGGAATGAGATCTAAACTGGGAATATTCAATGAAGAACCGCAGGATGAATCCCTTATTGAGGAACTCCTCAGTATCATGGAGAAGTATGGGGCGGACTTTATTAATACTTTTCGCGCATTAACCTTTGATAAAATTGAAGAAACGGGGCTGTTTAATACCAAGGAATTCTCACAGTGGCATGAGGGATGGCAGGCAAGGCTAAGCCGTCAGCAGGAACCAAAAGCCTCCTCACACCAATTGATGCGCAGCTGCAATCCTGCGCTCATTCCCCGCAATCACCGGGTAGAAGAAGCATTAGAGGCTGCAGTGAAAAAAGGGGATTACAGAGTAATGGAAAAACTTCTGGATGTTCTTTCGAATCCCTACGCTCACTCTTCGGAACAGGCTGCTTACTCCGTTCTGCCTGAGTCATCAGACCGCCCTTACCGAACCTTTTGCGGCACCTAATGTGAGCACGCATGTTAAAATATGATCTTAAGGGTAAAAAAGCTGTTCCTTGTTTTACACAAGGAGCGCTTTTTTATGCTGTTTTTCATTTTAATAATTTTATTAAAGGTTCGCTAAAGGTAGTTTGTTTATGATAATAAATGTAAAGCAGCTGCTACAAAAAAATTATTGGAGGTATCATAATCATGAATAGTAAAGTTTTAAAAGTTTTGAACACTACAAAGAAGAAAGCTGGGGTTGCTATTCTTTGCGGAGCGCTGGTTACTACACTAGGGACTGGAACTGCTTTTGCAGAAAGCTCTAATACTATAATGCTGGGCAAATTTGAAAAGGGCCAAATATCTTATTCCTCTGACCGTGGCCAGACGTGGAATGAGAATGTTCCGGACGGCGCACCATTCAACATTAAGGAAGGAAAAGTTATTATAGGTATCGCTCCCGAGGGCGGTTCAGGTATTCTGGTCAAAAACGAAAATGGAAACAAAATGTACTCAACCGATGGTGGAGAGACCTGGAGTGAGAATATTCCCGAAGGTTTTCCGGCATTCAATGTAGAAGCAGGAAAATCATTAGAGGTTTAGCACTCGAGGGTGGCTCAGGTATTCTGGTAAAGAACGAAAACGGAACCATGCTCTACTCCACCGATGGTGGAGAAACTTGGAGTGAGAATGCACCCGAAGGTTTACCTGCATTCAATGCTCAGGACGGAATTATGCTTAAAAAAGATGGCACTGGTAATAAGATGATAAGGGGTGTAAATGGAACCGTCATTGAAGGTATGGTATCCAACGATGGTACAGGATATAAGGTAAGGATAAAGGACGAAAACGGAACTATGCTATACTCAACCGATGGTGGAGAAACCTGGAGTGAGAATGCCCCCGAATTTTTACCGGCATTCAATGTCCAAGGCGGAGCTACGCTTAAAAACGATGGCACTGGTAATAAGATTATAAGGGGTGAAAACTAGACTATCAATAAAGTATCGCACCCAACTAAACATCCTTCCAAAGTCGCAAAGGTTTAATTCGAGAGCAAAGTATCCACAATTAAGGGGCTTTTGCAAGCCTCTTTTTGCGGATACTTTTGTGATATAGTAAAAAAATAATAAGGGAGGCATGAAGGTGAGAATTTTAATGGTCGAAGATGAGAAGTATATGGCAGAAGCCATTGCTCAGGTCCTAAAAAAGAATAACTATAGCGTTGATTTGGTGCACAATGGGAAGATGGACTGGATTTTGGACTTTCTGGAATCTACGACATCATAATTCTCGATATTATGCTTCCAAAAATGAATGGTATAAATATATTAAGAGAATTGCGTAGGAAAGGTATTGAAGTCCCTGTTATTTTATTAACGGCAAGGGGAGAAACAGAAGACAAGGTCATCGGTCTTGACAGTGGTGCTGATGATTATTTGGCAAAACCGTTCCATTCTGACGAGCTGTTAGCTCGTTTACGCGCCTTGGGCCGCAGAAAAACCGAACTGATAAATGACGGTATACTTAAATTTGGAGATATCCGGTTGAATCCACATACCCTTATCCTTAACTGCGAGAATAGGGAAACAAAATTAACCCTAAAGGAATCCCAATTATTGGAATTATTAATCAAAAGAAATAACATGATTATCTCAAAAGAGAATATTATTGAAAAATTATGGGGTTATGATACTGATGCTGAAGATAACCGTGTAGAAATACATGTATCCCTTTTAAGAAAAAAATTAAATAATCTGGAATCCGGTGTCTCTATCCGTACAATAAGGGGTGCCGGGTATGTCTTAAAATCGGTAGAGGATAGGGAATAAAATGTTTACAAAGTTGCGCAACAAATTCCTCATTATTAACATGTCAATTACTTCAATAGTGATGATTATTGCATTTGCTATCATTTATTTTATGACCTATAGCAACATACAAGGAGATATCCAAAATAAATTGGCTTCGCGGGCAGAGAGACAACTAAGAATAGAAGGAATAGAGTTGCCAATGGTTGCGGAAAGAAGAACCATTATCTTTCCTTCAGATGATCTTCTTGCATTTAGTATTGAGGTAAACTCCGAAGGTGAGGTATTAAAAATCAGCTCTGTTATTGACATGCCTGAAGAAGCTTATTTTAAGGCTGCCAAGGCTGCCTGGAGAAATAAAAAAGACTATTCCACAGTAACATTAGAGGGTAAACAATGGCAATATGTAATAACTCAAGCCAGTCAACATGTCTTCTATAGAAATGGATTACTATATACCAGCACCGAAAGAAATTATCAGATTACATTTTTGGATGTGACAGTATACACAAAAACACTGTTTGAACTCCTTATCACATTACTATTTGTGGGATTAATTATGCTTTTTGCTATTTTTATTATTAGCCTGTACTTTGCTAACCGGGCCATTAGACCAATAGCTCAAACTTGGGAAAAGCAGAAACAATTTATTGCTGATGCCTCACATGAGTTAAAAACACCCCTTTCGATAATAAATGCTAATTATGACTTGCTTTTAGCAAATCAGGAAGAAACCATTAAAAGTCAAATAAAATGGTTTAGCTATATAAAAATCGGAACTGATAGAATGACAAAGCTTATTAACGAACTTTTATCTTTAGCAAAAATAGAGGATATTAATTTTAAGGTAATAAAAATGCCATTTAATATTAGCAACGCAATAAATGATGTTATACTGTCCATGGAAGTGATGATGAATGAAAAGGGTATTAAGCTAAACCGCTCCATTGAGCCAGACATAATTGTTAAAGGCGATGCGGAAAGAGTTAAACAGGTTATCACCATTTTATTGGAAAATGCCATAAAGTATTCAGATGATAATGGCTCTATTGATGTATTGCTAATAAGACAAAAAAGGCAAGCTGTCTGTTCTATAAAGAATACTGGAAAAGGAATAGCAAAAAAAGATCTACCTAAGATTTTTGACAGATTCTATAGAGCAGATTCTTCCAGAACACATGAAAATGGAGGTTATGGTTTAGGACTATCCATTGCAAAAACAACCATAGAGAGGTTGGGCGGCGAAATATATGTCAACAGTGTGGAAAATAAGGAAACCACCTTCACTTTTACCCTTGAACTGTAAAATCCTTAGAAAAACCTTGACTAAATGCCAAGTTTTTAGCTTTATTATAAATGTGAAAAAACATGATAAACTGTGTAAAATTGTGAAAATTGAAGGAAAATGAAGCTATAATAGCAAATTCTATAAATTTATAAAAGAAAAAATAGAGTAACCAAAATTATTCAAGGAGGGGGGAAGAAGCAAAATCAAGGACCCTGAATATCAGGCAAAGGTAAAATAAGGAGGTTAAAATGAAAAAGAAATTAATAGCAACATTAACTTTATGTCTTTTTTATTAAGTACCAGCCTTGTGATGGCGGCGGCGCCACCGGCGATCTATATTAATGAGAGTAGCTTAGTTACAGAGAACCGGGTTGTTATTGAAGAAGGCAGGACACTGTTGCCATTAAGGGCCATTTTTGAGGCAATGGGCCAGGAAGTAGTATGGAATGCTGATGATAGGTCAATTACTTCTGGCGGCATATGGTTACAGATAGATAACCCTACTGCCACAGTTGATGGAACGGAAGTAACCTTAGACGTGTCTGCGAAAATAATTGATAATAGTACTTACGTACCTTTGCGCTTTGTTGCCGAAAGCCTAGGTAAAGATGTTAATTGGAATGGCGAACAGAATCGGGTTGACATAATGGACAAGCCTGCAACTGATATAGATGAAACAGTAGTTCAGGAAGATATAGTGGATGAGGAAGAAACATTAATTGATGAAGAAATAGTAGATGAGAATCTAACTGATGATGAGGCCGATGAAGATGTTGTTTTGGAAGAAATAGTAGAAGTTGATGTAGTAGAATAACCAGCTGAACGGGCATTGGCTCGCCCGGAGAGAAAGCCGTGGATCGTGGATCCCGGCTTTCTTTTTTATGAATACGCTATGCGTCAGAGTTGGGCAATAATTGCTTACGATTGATAACACTCAAGGTTTTTTTTAGGGTAAAGAAAAATTTGACACCATATGTTGTATTCATCACCCCATACTCACTACCATGGAGAGCGAGGATATCTTTGACTATGGCAAGTCCGAGTCCTGTTCCGCCCAGATCCTTGTTCCTTGACTTTTCAATCCGGTAAAATTTACTCCAGATATTTTGCAGCTCGGCTTCGGGGATATGCTTGCCAGGATTCTCTATTTCTATAAGCACTATATCACCATTATCCTCGGCAAAATTTTTATGATGCCACCTATGGGAGTATATTTTAGAGCATTATCGAAAAGATTTGTAAGGACTTGTTCAATTCTGAACATATCGCCTATCACTTCCAGGTCATTTAAAGGAGTTTGCAGATCAAAGGTTTTTCCTTTAAGCTGGGCATTGGCCATAAACCTCTCTACAATATCGTTTAATAAACTAATGATTGGGAAATCTTCGACCTTCAGATTAAAAGTGCCCGATTGAAGCTGAGAGAGATCTAGCATATCCTCAACCAGCGAGGCCATTTTCTTGGTTTCATCGATGATAATATCAGAATAATATTCCCGTTTTACTCCGTTGGTAATATTGTCTTTGATTCCTTCAGCATAGCTGCTGATGAGGGAGATGGGAGTTTTTAATTCATGGGATACCCCTGCAATAAATTCATTTCTCATTATTTCCAGTTGTTTTTCTTTCTCAATGTCTTTTTTTAACTTTTCATTGGCAACCGTTAATTCCAGTAATGAAGAATTCAGCTTTTCGGAGAGAAAATTTAAGGTGGCGGATAAACTGCCTATTTCATCCTTGGAGTTGACAGGGCATTTGGCAGAAAAATCAAGTTCGGACATTTTTAAAGCCGTTTTGTTAAGTGTGAGAAGCGGTTTAGCAATCATTTTCGAGAAAATCAGGGATAAGATTATAATTAATAACAGAGCGATGGCGTAAAAATAAACATAAAATTGCTTAATGACTGATGCGGCTTCTCCAATGGGTTGTAACGAAGTTGCAGCGGTTAAAACGCCGGTCACTTTATTGTCGATTACAATAGGTGCAATCCCCACTAGGCTGTTTTGACCGTCAATTTTCACGCCAGAGCTGTAAATCATAATTTGACCTTCGTCAATGACTCTGGAGACCCCTTGGGGGTCTAAGGTCCATTGCTGTAATCCATTGATCAGCATTTCTATCCTACTGTCCATATTGTAAGTAATAATATTATTTGTGATATTGGGCTGGACGAAAGGGGCTGAGGCAATTTTAATTATGAATTGTTTTTTATCCTCTCTACTGTCCATATTGTCAGTAGTAATATTATCTGTGATATTGTTCCGGGTAACTGGGTCTGAAGATGACTTGGCTCTAAGTATGAATTGTTTTTTATCCTCAAAAATACGTAGGGTTTCACTCGATAGATTGATGATTGCTGTATTGGCGTTGTTTTCGTTTTGGAACCCGACCAATAAGCCTGTATAATCCCTGTTGTTTTTTACTGAATTAGTATAAGTGGCAATGAAGGCCCTGAAATTGGCTTCAAAATCTTTGGTTTTTTATCGAAATAAAACTTTTCAATAAAAAGTGTTTGCAGGAGCATAGTAATGCTGGTAAAAAGGATAAAGAACAGGGCTGTAACGATAAAAAGCTTAAAGGTAATACTTTTCTTTTTCATTTTATCACCTCAAGTTTATACCCGATGCCCCTGACGGTAGAAATAATATCGCTTTCACTTTTTAATTTCTGCCGAAGCCTTTTCACGTGAGTGTCGACAGTTCTTAAATCTCCGTAATACTCATAACCCCATACCTTGTTCATAATTATCTCTCGGGAAAGCACCATATTCTTATTCCTAATAAAATAAACCAGAAGCTCAAACTCTTTGGGGGTTAGTTCTATATTTTCGTTGGCCAGGGCTACGGTATGTGATAGTTCATTGACAACCAGACGGCCAACATAATGAATTTCCGGCGATTCCTTAAGGTAATCACCCGCCCTTTTTAAGAGGGCGTTTATTTTTGCCACCAGGATTTTGAGGCTGAAGGGTTTAGTTACATAGTCATCGGCCCCGTATTCATAACCTAAAAGCTTGTCATTTTCTTCAGACTTGGCGGTCAGCATAATTATGAGGACCTGGGAATTATATTTGCGGATATTCCTGCAAACGGATAACCCGTCTAATTTTGGCATCATAACATCAAGGAGAATTAAATCAACTCTATTTTTTTTAAAAAGTTCCAGAGCTTCGACCCCGTTATTGGCCACTAGCGTCTGATAACCCTCATTTTGCAGATAATCCGCTATGATGTCTTGCATGCGGGGTTCATCTTCTACAATTAAAATTGTTTTATTCATTAATGATCACCTGTAGATGATTTTAGCATAAGCCTAAGGGAAAAAAACAGAAAAACAACCTTTGCCACAAAACTGTCACATAGACGCCACGAGGTTGTCACAAAACTGCCTTATTAACTCCATCAAGCTGCCAAAAAACTTAGTAATATTAAGCCATTGCTCGATTCATACAACTAAGGTGGCAAATATGAAAAATAAATTGACAATGAAAAATGAGTGCCTGGCCTGGTTTTTTCTTGGGCCAAGCCTGATAGGTTTTTCTCTTTTTTACCTGCTCCCCTTTGTCAACGGTTTTTACTATTCCCTGGTGGACAGTCCCCTTAACGGTAATTTTGTCGGATTACATAATTACGTGTCGTTGTTAAAAACCCCAGCTTTTTATCGGCTCTGGCAAATACAGCCAAGTTTACTCTAATCTGTGTGCCTCTGAATATGATGCTGTCCCTGGGAGTGGCTTTGTTACTAAATAGAAAAATACAGAACAGCAATCTGTTTCGCACTATCTTCATAACTCCTTTGGTGGTGCCCGTAGCCTCAGTGGTTTTAGTTTGGCAGGCCTTTTTTGATATCAACGGAGTTTAAATTCCCTGATTCATACCCTGGGTCTCCAACCTATGGACTGGATGAAAACAGACTGGGCCATGATTGTGGTTCTGGTGGTTTATCTATGGAAAAACATTGGTTACAGCATGATCCTGTTTCTGACTGGATTGCAGAACATACCGGCTGAATATTACGAAGCGGCCAGGATAGACGGAGCCAGCCGCTGGCAGGAGTTTTTTCGGATAACCCTGGTTTATCTAACCCCTACGGCTTTTTTTATTTTTGTCATCTCAATTATCAATTCATTCAAGGTTTTCAGGGAGACGTATCTTATCTCCGGTGAATATCCCCATAGCAGTATCTATATGCTGCAGCACTACATGAATAATATGTTCATGGCTCTGGATTATCAGAAACTGACTTCTGCGGCCTTCATTATGGCCTTCTTTATAGTGGCCGTCGTTTTACTGCTTTTTATTGTGGAGAGAAAAATCAGTAGCATGATTAATTAAAAACTAGTTGGGGACATTTCTGTCCATTTCCTTAAATGGGGGGATTAGTGTTTTGAATCGTAAAATAAAAAAAATACTCCATTTTACAATTTTATTGCTTCTGGCTGTCTTCTTCTTGTTTCCCTTAGTTGTAACCATTACGAATTCATTTATGAGTGAACAGGCAATCGCCAATAATTATGATGTGGTTACAACCAAAAGTTTAAGCAACTATAATGCTGACGACACGAATCCCTTTGCCCGGTTCCAGCTTATACCCGACGTAGTAGTACTAAAGCAGTATTATACCGTGCTTATTAAAAAGATTCAGTTTCTTTTCATGTTCTGGAATTCCGTGCTGATTACTTTCCCTATCGTCATTGGGCAAACTATTGTTTCAATTTTGGCTGCTTATGCCTTTGCCAAACTAAAGTTTAAAGGGAGAAATTTCTTATTTTTTTTGTATATCATTGTGATGCTAATGCCATTTCAGGTAACCCTTGTGCCCAATTATATAATGGCCAGCAAGCTGGGCCTGCTTAATAATTCTTTGTCCATTATCTTTCCCGGCATTTTCGGTACTTTTGGCGTATTTCTTTTAAAACAGTATATGGAGCAAATACCGGATTCCTATCTTGAAGCAGCCAAAGTAGACGGAGCCAGCCAGCTACAGATCTTCCTCAAAATAATCTTACCCATGTCCAGGCTGGCATAGCAGCCATGGCTATCCTTGTTTTTATTGATAACTGGAACATGGTCGAACAGCCGTTGATTTTTTTACAGGATGCTGCCAAACAGCCCCTTTCTCTGTATCTTTCTAAAATAATTGCTGATGAAAAGGGGGTAGCCTTTGCCGCGGCTACTCTGTATATGATGCCAATACTATTGATCTTCCTTTATGCAGAAAAATATTTACTGGAAGGGATCCGGCTTTCGGGAATCAAAGGCTAAGAACTTACTCAAGAAGGGAGACAGAAAATTGCACAATGAAGCAATTGGGGATAATGCACAAAGAAAAAAGGTGATAGGGAAGTTGGGCCTGCTGTTCCTTATAGGGATGATCTTTTTGACATTCTTCTCCAATACCATCAATAACTTTACCCTTCCCAGGGTCGAAGTGGCCCGGCCAACGAATGGGGCTTTAATTAAGGAAATATTCGGGGAAGGGACGATTGAGGCTAAATCAATCTGGGAGGAATATACTGATTCCAATTTACGAGTCAAGGATATCATGGTGGGGTTGGGGGATAAGGTTAGCAAAGGCCAGCCCATCCTTAGCCTGGACATAGACAGTCTGAAGTCCAATTATCAGGATGAACTGGCCCGCTATCAGCAATTGCAGCTTTCCCTGGCTGGGGCCTGGGAAGAGCAGGCCCAAAAACAAAGGGATTATAACAACCTAAAATACCTATTTGAACTGGGTGCTGAAACATCGGTAAATTTTCAAAATGCCGAAAAGAACCTGACGGATGCGGAAAGAAACTGTGAGAATATCCAGCTTAATCTGGAAATACAGGCCAGAAAGGTGGAAAGCCTAGCCAAACAGGTGGAAAACAATGGCGTGTATACAGCACCCGTAGACGGTATAATCACGGAATTGAATTTTGACAAAGGCTCTATGGCCAACAACTCGATGCCTATGTTTAAATTGGCCGATCCTAGTCAAGGTTTCCGGCTTGTAGTACCAATAGCCAGTGACTTAGCCGATTATGCCAGGCCTGGAGACACGGTCAGTGTTAATATTTTCTCCTTAGTGGACAAAAAGACCGAAGGGAAAATTGAGAGGATAGTAGATAACAGCCAATATAAAGGAGAAGAGAAGGATTTATGGGTCGACGTGTCTCTGGAAGGCTTGACAGGAGGTGAAAAGGGACAAGTTTATTTAAGCAAAAAAACGAAACAATACACTACCCTTGTCCCCAACAGCGCGGTTTATAACGACAGCATCGGTTCCTATATCTTTGTCTTAAAATCAAGAAAAGGACCTTTAGGCACAGAGAGCTATTTGCAAAAAATGGAAGTAATTGTAGAAGACACCGATAGTACTAAGTCAGCCCTTACAAGTATGGTAATAGACGAAGTGGTGATACAAAGCAATAAACCGGTGGAGGATGGGGATAAAGTTCTTAAGGAGGCAGCAAATTGAAACCGGCCAAACTAGCCTTTCTTATTCTGGCCTTGGGCATATTTATTTTAACCTTAAGCCAATCCTGGGGGCATCACTGTCCGCTAAATTTGCGGAAATAAATGGACCGCATAAAACAAATAAAAATACCGCCACTTGGCTAGGCAATTCCAAGCAGTCGGGGGGTGGCTCTTTTTCCCTGGAGAATATGAGACAACTAGCCCAATACAACCTCCGGGACTATGATCTGGCTTACGCCCTGGAAACAAAAACTTCTGTAGTTTATAAGCAAAACCAAAGTCAGGCCAAGGTGCTGGGGGTGAATGACAGGTATAATCAATTCCATCAAATAAACCAGAAAGCAGGCAGTTTTTTAACCTCCAATCATGAAAACCAACTAGTTGCCGTAATCGATGAAGAAATGGCTCAGAATCTTTTTCAGAACTGCAATGTGGTAGCCTGGATATAGAACTATATGGCCGGAAATTTAAAATAATCGGGGTGATAGAGGATGAACGCTCCCTGATTGGAACTTGATGGACAAGGGGTACGGTACAGTGTACATACCGATTAAAAAGCTAGTGGAATTCGAGTCTAGTTTTAAAATAACCTCTTTGGAAGTGGAAACAAGGGATATCGGAACCACAGGCCGCAATGTCGCCGATTTTAAAACGGCCCTGAGTTCAATTGGCCAAGACCCTGCCAATTACAAAATTATCGATTATAACATGGAACGTCTCCTGCTGGAACAAAAGAACCTGCTGCGTAATTTTGTGGTAGGCATGGGAGCAGTGTGGTGCTTTTCGGTATATTCAGGCGAAAAACAAGGAGTATTTATCGTTTCTTTCGCTTAAGACTCCAAGAAAAATATTTTCAGAGATTATTAGGGGGGACGCCGCCCGGCTTATTTTTGGTATTGCAGAAATATTAGTGATTGTCTCGGTGATGTTTCTGTTATGGAGATTAATCAAATTTCCTTTATATATTTCGCCGGAAAACATACCCAATGAGCTTATAGATATTTCATTTTTTAGCAACCTTTTGAAGAACGTGATACAAGCTAAGGTTCAAAGTGCTGGGTATGTAGCAACGTCAGGGGAAACCCAGTTAAATATTCTAAATACCATTCAGAACTGGAATTTATTTTTAAGCATTTTCCTTGGTTTGCCGCTATTCTATCTAGGGCTTTATCAGGTAAAGATGTTGGGGGAAAAACTTCTAAAAGTCGAAGTTTTCTGCTGTGCTATCATGATGGTCTCCTTAGTCATAAGTATCGCATTGTTGCTGATGACAAAAATGCCTCCCGTCATAGATACCAAGGGAGTACTTTTGCTATTCATCTCTATATTTTCAACCGTAATTTCGTTTACTGTGAGGAGTGAACTGGATGGCCAATCTAATTTTGAAAAATCTATATAAAATCTATCCTGATAACGTTACAGCAGTCAAAGATCTCTCTCTTGAAATAAAGGATAAAGAGTTCTTAGTATTGGTAGGACCCTCGGGCTGTGGCAAAACAACCACATTAAGGATGATTGCTGGATTGGAGGAAATTTCATCCGGTGAAATATATATCGAAGACAGGTTAGTTAATGACGTAGCTCCCAAGGAAAGGGATATTGCCATGGTTTTTCAAAACTATGCCCTTTATCCCCATCTAACGGTCTATGACAATATTGCCTTTGGACTTAAATTAAGAAAGATACCTAAGGATGAAATTAAGAAAAATGTGCAAGAAGTGGCCAGGATCCTTGCTCTCGAAGACCTGCTTGACCGCAAACCCAAGGAGCTCTCCGGCGGGCAGAAGCAAAGGGTAGCCCTGGGACGAGCTATGGTGAGAAAGCCCAAGGTTTTCCTGATGGATGAACCCCTGTCCAACTTGGATGCTCAGTTGAGAACTCAGATGAGAATAGAAATTGCCAAGCTCCATAAAAATCTGGAGACGACTTTTGTCTATGTGACCCATGATCAAACAGAAGCTATGACCATGGGAACCAGAATTGTTGTAATGAAGGATGGCCTTATCCAGCAAATTGATAACCCGCAACGCATTTATGACCGCCCGGTTAATAGGTTTGTGGCTGGCTTTATAGGCAGCCCCAAGATGAATTTCTTGGAAGCCTTAATTATAGAGCAAAATGGCCGTATTTTTGCCAAAGTAGCTGATTCTCTCTTGCTCGTTTCCATTGCAAGGGGACAAGAGTTAAAAGATAAGGGATATCTAGGCAAGGAAGTGATACTAGGGATAAGAGCGGAGCATCTTTACGGAAAAGGAGATTTACTGGCCCGCCATCCGGAGTGTATTTTGAGTGGGAGGCTGGAGTTKACCGAATTGAGGGGGTCTGAGACCTATCAATATGTAAAGATAGCGGAGATAGAGGTGGTTGTTAGGGTGGACTCGGAATTACAGGTCGAAACTGGACAGAAAGTGAAGGTGGGTTTTAATATGTCAAAAATCCATTTTTTCGATAAAGAAAGTGGGGTGAATATAGCGGAAAGGGGACACACCTGCTAAAGTTTAGGTATTTCTTTATGGACAGGTATGTCCCCAATTAATGGTATGTCCACGATTAACATAGATTCTTATTGTTTGTTAGATTTTGAAAAGGGGTGCTTTTTGTGACAAAAAATAGAACTGAAGTTGTTTTTGGTAAAAAAATCCTTTGCCTGACACTAACCTTGGTCCTGGTCCTCTTCCTAGGCTTATTTACCGTCGGTTGTGGAAACAGTCAGGCTACCGGGGAAGAAAATGAGTCCCTGACCATTTCGGTTGTGACCAAAGATATGTACCTGGATACAGCAGTAAAAAATTGAAGATCTTCATCCTGGCGTTAGCGTGGAAGTGAAGGAATATACCTCCAACCCCTTGCCCCCTGCTTCAGGAAACGGTGTAATGATTAGGACAGAAGATCCCAGCGATATTGAAAAATATGTAACGGCTATGAATACCCAGCTTATGTCCGGCCAGGGCAGCGATATTATTTTGTTAAACAACCTGCCCTATGAGACCTATGCGGATAAAAATCTTCTGGTCAATATAGATCAGATGATGCAGTCGGATCAGAGCTTCGACAGCAGCAAATACTACCAGAATGTTCTGGAGGCTTTAAAATATAAGGGTAATCTCTATGGGTTGCCGGTTAGTTTCAGTATTGATATGATGGCCGCCGATAAAACTTTGCTGGAAAATTCCCAGGTGGAAATTGATGACAACACCTGGAGTTGGAATGATTTTGTAACAACTGCGGAAAAGGTTATTATGGACAACAAAAACGGGGGAACCCAGGAGATGTATGCCCTGGCCGGGATGGATGAAAAAATGCTGATTACATCTTTAGTTAAAGAAAACTTTAGCAAATTAGTCGATCCGGAGAGAAAGATAGCCCATTTTACTGAAAAAGAATTTCTTGACATCCTGAACCTTAGTAAGTATCTGATTGACAACAAGATGGTTAATACGGATACAACCCAGAACAAAATGATGGAGCTGGCATCACGGGGCAATCTTATTTTCAATGTGACTTCCATGAGAGGATTTATGGGTCTTCAAGCGGCCAAGATGACTTTCAACGGAGAGGTTCAATTTTTAAAGACTCCCGGAAACGAAGGCAATCTGTTCTTTTCCACGGACTCTATGTATGGGATCAGCAACAAGTCAGCCAATAAAGAACTGGCCTGGGAATTCCTGAAATTATTGGTTTCTGATGAGATGATGACCCAAAGGACACTTATGGGAATGCCAATTAATAAGAGTGTGGTTCCCCAAATTGCCCAGGATATTATCCAGCCTTTACAAAAAAGTGGAGGAGGAATCATAAAAGTGGCCAACGGCAGCCAAGCCCAGACCATAACGATGCAACCTCCAACTCAGGAGGAGATCGATTTTGTGGAAAACCTGCTTAATAAAGCCAACAGATATAACGGAACGAACCAAAAGATTATTTCAATTGTGCAGGAGGAAACCACTGCCTTCTTTACCGGACAAAAGACAGCGGAGATGACTGCCCGGTTAATTCAAGACAGGGTAAGTACATACTTAAATGAATAATAGAAAGCATTTAGTTTAAAACATACGAATGGAAAGACAGTTTAAGTCACAAAAATTCTGCAAATATAAACTATAAGGAAAAGGGGTATTATACCTCTTTTTTATCAGCAAAAAAGATTATTTGCCTCTCCACTGTCATAGTTAAATTGCCAAGGAATTCCAAACTTATCGGTTACATAGCCGTAATATTTACTCCAGAAGGTTTCTTGAAGCTCCATGTCTACAGAAACACCTTCTTTCAGTTTATGAAATAAAGAATTTACTTCATCCATGTTTTTACTGATTATGGAAATGCTTATGTTGTTTCCCGCAACAAAAGGCATACCCGGAAAAATATCAGAAAACATGACATTGCTTCCATTTATGTTAAGCCGTGTGTGCATTACTAAATTTTTTGCTTCCTCTGGAATAGAAAATTCCGGGCAAGCTGGTGTATCTCCAAGAGTCATAATTTGAGGTTTTTCCGCTGCAAAAACTTCAGCGTAAAACGCTACTGCCTCACGACAGTTGCCATTAAAATTAATATAAAACATTAATAGACATTAGGTTCACTCCTTAGTTATTATTGTTAGTCCTTCATTACAGTAAAATATATAATTGTATTTTTTAACTTTTAATAATCAAATATATTTCTCCGTCTAAGAGAAATTTGACAAGTAAAAAAACACTATTCACCTGAAGAACATTTAGTGCCTAAAATTAATTAATAATAGAATCTTATTAATTATAGTAATGGTAAAAAAATTCAAAAGAGAAGGAAAATGTCAAAAAATGTCGAATTAATGGATTAGATGAAAACGGATAATACAATAAGGATAATAATATTCCACAGGTAAAGAATTTAGCTTATCAATCAATAAGTTATTACCTAGAAAGAGGGGGGTATGAACTGACTTTTGAGTATAATGCTTGGCAAAATCGGTATGTAGCAGAAAAGTAAATATCGTAGTTTTATAGTTGTTATCTTAGTTACCTAATATCAAAGCACCTTTTTATTATCAACAGACAAATTGCAATGGAGGGCTCAATATGTTTAAACAGAAGGCTTCAGAATTCTTTGACGTTTCCTCTTTAAATTTATCTGATGTAATTGATTTAGACTTCTTGCAAAAGTTTCAAGATAATTTTGCAAAAGGTATGGGATTAGCGAGTGTAACTGTGGATGATAAAGGTAACCCGGTAACCAGGCCAAGTTGTTATACTGAATTTTGTATGAATTTTACACATTCAACCAAAATAGGGGATGATCGTTGTGCGGAATCACACCGTAAGGGTGGAGAAGAAGCAGCAAGGACAGGAAAACCTGCAGTATATCATTGCCACGCCGGATTAATCGATTTTGCTGCACCTATAATACTTGAAGGGCGTCAACTTGGAACCATCTTGGGTGGGCAGATTTTAGATCAAGCGCCAGATGCTGAACGTTTTAAACAAACTGCCAAGGAAATTGGTGTTGATCCAGATAAATTTGTAGAGGCAGCCAACAAAATTGAAATTAGAACTGAGGAAAGCATTCAAGCAGCTGCTGAAGTTCTCTACATGGTTGCAAATAACCTATCCAAAATTGGATACAGTCAATATAAACTAAAAAATATGTCAAATAATCTTCATGAAGGGCTTACACAGATAGCCGCTTCCATGGAACAAATGGCTGCCTCTGCTGCGGAGGTTTCCCAAAATCAAAACTTATTAAATCAAGAAATAAGTAATGTTCAATCTTTATCAGAACAAATTAATGAAGTCCTAGCCTTTATTAAACAAATAGCTGATGAGACAAAGATGCTTGGTCTAAATGCTGCAATAGAAGCAGCCCGGTCTGGTGAGGCCGGTCGGGGTTTTGAAGTAGTGGCTCAGGAAATTCGCAAGCTGTCAGACGAATCAAAGCAAACAGTTGTAAAAATTAGAGATTTAACTACACATATTCAAAAATCTGTTGGAAAAACCCTGGATACTTCTAGTTCTACTCTAAGTACAACTGAGCAACAGGCAGCTGCTGTACAAGAAGTAAATGCCAGTGTTGAGGAAATTATGGCATTATCCGAGCAATTAAACAAGATATCAAATGATTTGTAGTAAGGTGGTGTCATCATGTCAAAAACCAAAGCTGTAATCTTTGAGATTGGTGCTACAAGATACGGTATTGATATTATGTCATCAAAGGAAATTATCAAATTGCAAACGATAACACCTATTGCTGGGACATCAACCGTAATTGAAGGAGTTATTAGCTTAAGAGATAAGGTTATTCCTGTGGTTAGACTAGGACGATTCTTGGGTATATCGGAGCAAGATTATACTGAAGATACAAGAATTATTATTATTGAAATTAATAATAGGAAATTCGGACTAATTGTAGATAATGTGTGTGAAGTAGAAGACATTCTAGATGAAGAAATGCAGAAGTTGATTTAATGGTAGGTAATAATCATTATATTAAAGGCATAGTCAAAAAAGATGAACAGTTATGGTTAATTTTAGATATTGAAAAATTTATATTTTAAAGGTTAAACACCCTTATAAAACATAAAAATATGACGATTTAATTCTATATTGCTATTAAAATATACCCCTTACACAGATTTGAGGTAAAATGGTAAAATATGTGTAAGAGGTTATTTTTATTCTTAATACCTGTTGTTATCCCTGCCTTAACACGCATTTGCCACAAGTCAAAAGATCTTTTGAAAAGAGGGGTCAATATGTCAGATTTAACCAACCTACCAAATATAGGTAAAATAATGGAAAAACGTCTTGCAGCAGTTGGAATCAACGATGTGGAATCATTAAGGAAAATAGGAAGTAAAGAGGCTTTTATAAAACTGCGCATGCTAGAGGGGGATACCTGCTTTAGTTCCCTTTGCGGTCTGGAGGGTGCAGTACAAGGAATAAGGTGGCATAACTTGAACGCAAAAACTAAAGAGGACTTGAAAAAGTTTTTTGACTCCTTTAAATAACCTTAGCCTTAATTTAAATTAAATAGCCACAACCGCTATAATGCTGTTCTACTTGGTACAAAAATCAAATGGTAACCCGGAGCAAGGGATGGAATTTTGGCAATGGTACTTACCTATATTGGTATATTTATTTTTTATTATCTTTGGGATTTTCCTATTCCCTATAAATTCCTAAATAAGCGTGATGTTCTCCGTTAAAAGTTTAGATTATACTATTTATCAATAGATTAGCAGGAGTAGGAGACAACATATATTTTATAAAAAATTTATAGTTCGATTAAAGTGAGTTTAATATTGCCGTTTAGAATGACCTTATAAACAAAAAGGGAGGTTGTTCAGATGAACAAGATTAAACTTATGTATGATATCGCTAAAACCATGAAAGAAAAGGAAGTATTTAATGGTTTTCTGCAGGTCGAATGTGCCAAGGATAGTACAGCAATATTCCATATGGAAAATGAATTTTCCAAGAATTTGACTTCAGGTCTTATGGTAGCCAAAATAAAGACAGAAATGGACTACCAGGGGAAAACATTCAAACATGAGAGTAACACAGAATACACACAACTGAGTAAGTCACAGTCAAAGGGCTGCTTTAGGGGAAGACATCCTCATTTCCATCACCGGGGGCACGGCGGTCTGAAAGGCCTTTTCACGGGATTAACTTTAGCTCTGGACATATTGAACAGAACAAAGGTTGAACCACAAACAGACAATTCCAACTTGATAACTCTGGAAATGAATGAATTACCAAAGGAATTGCAAGAATTAAAACAACATTTTATGGAAAGCCATGGTCATGGGCATGCCCATGAAAATCATCAACATGGACATTGCTTGATGAAAGAATTTCATGAATTACAAAATCCAAAACTGATCTTAACTGCCCAGATCAATAAAAATAATGAGATAGAAAGTGTTGAGATACTGTTAAGTGGAAAGCGGCAAGGTAGCTTGGATGAAGGTCATAGCCTTAACTTAAAAGCTAAGCTCACTTTTATAAATAATTAATTGGTGAACCATGATGCTAAAAGCAATCTTGCGTCAACCTAGGAAAAGAATTCTAAAGACCAGGTATATCTCAATAGATGTGAGAAAGTGCCGAGGTTGCGGTAAATGTATTGCAGAATGTCCCAATGACGTACTGGCTAAAGTAAACTTTTTTTTGCATAATCATGTTCACCTTAATAATCCACAAAACTGTACCGGCTGCATGGCTTGTAAAATTGCATGTTTCCACCAAGCTATAACTTAGTATGATTAGAGAAACAGTCATGGGAGCTATGCTCAGCTCCCATGACTTGTTTTAAAATTTCCAAACTATAGGATATAATGAGGAAAAGGTTGTAGGTGAATCATGTATAGACATAGAAAGTTTAACCCGGAAGAATATCAGAGATTTAAGGAATCACATAGATTTTATCATTCTTATATGCATCGTATGCATCATATGAAGCAGTACCGGCACAGAGACTTTGCTTTATCCCACAAATCTTTGAAATTCCTAAGGCCTGTTTTTTTGCTATTGATCATCCTATTGATTTATATGCTAGTTTATTTCCCTGTCAACAAAATCCTCACGTTTTTACTCGGTCTGTTTATCATAGGACATCTTGTTCATTTTGTTTGGATTAGTCACTTAGAAAAAAGAATTTTCAAGCCTATTTTACAGCTTCATGATGGAGTTAAGGAAATTGCCAAGGGTAATTACAATGTGAGGATAGATAATAACGCTTGTAACGAAATCGGCTTCCTAATTGAATCTTTTAATATTATGGCAGAAAAGTTAAAGGAAAATGAAAATCTTAAGCAGGAGTATGAAGAAAACCGGAAGGCGCTGATTGCCAATATATCCCATGATCTGAAAACCCCAATTACCGCCATTCAAGGCTATATTGAAGCAATTCAGGACGGTATTGTTACCTCACCTGAGAAAATGGCTCAACACTTAGAAATCATAAATAATAACACAGTTTATATTAACCATTTAATAGATGATCTCTTTTTGTTTTCCAAACTTGACATGCACCAGTTGGAGTTCAAGATGGAAAGTGTGCCAATTAAAGCTTATATGCATGATCTGATGACCGAATTCAGCTTTGAGCTCCAGGAAAGGGGCTTTGAATTTCATTATACCGATGATATGGCAGAAAAGTATAATGTAGTTATTGACAGGAAAAGGATTTATCAGGTAATCCGCAATATTATCGGTAATGCTATCAAATATGGACCACCGGGGGCTCTGAGGCTGGAAACACGACTATATAAAAGTGAAGGATTCAGCTACTTGACTATAAGGGATAACGGACCAGGGATTCCTGAAGATAAACTTCCTAGAATTTTCGACCGATTCTACCGGGTTGATAGTGAGAGAACTAAAGACTTAATGAGTACAGGTCTAGGTCTGTCTATAGCTAAAGAATTGGTGGAAGCACACGGCGGAAAAGTATTGGTTGAAAGTGTTGTCGGAGAAGGCTCATGTTTTACTTTGGCAATTCCATTATCTACGGAGAAAGGGTCTGGCCATGAAGCATATTCTGATAATTGAAGATGATCTTCATATTGCTGAACTGGAAAGGGATTACCTCCAGTTAAACGGTTATAAAGTAGATATTTGCCAAAATGGCGAAATAGGTTTACAAAAGGTCTTAGACGGTGGTTACGATATTATTATCGTCGACCTAATGCTACCAGGCATAGACGGTTACGAAATTGTCAGGGAAATCCGCAGAAATTTAGAGGTTCCGGTAATCATTGTTTCAGCCAAAAGCGAAGACATCGATAAAATCAGAGGCCTAGGCTTCGGTGCTGACGATTATTTGACAAAACCCTTCAGTTCGGCTGAACTGGTTGCCAGAGTAAAATCTCACATCCAGAGATATGAACGTCTAATGGGCAAGAAGGCATCCGTAGAGATTATCAGCCATAGGGGGTTAGAGATCAATACTTCTTCCCACAAAGTTCTTGTCAATGGCCGGGAGATTATCTTGACCACCAAAGAGTATGAACTTTTATTATTTCTTGCCTCCAACCCCAATATTGTTTTTAGCAAAGAGAAGTTGTTCGAGAAGATATGGGGTGAGGATTATTTCGGTGAACCTGCTACCGTGGCTGTTCACATTCAAAAGGTAAGGAAAAAGATTGAGCCTAACCCTGCCGATCCACAATACATCGAAACTCTATGGGGAACCGGCTATAGGTTCAACGCATAGGGACAAGGGGACAGGTACCTTGTCCCTCCCCTCCCGACATTCTTCCTAGTGAGGTTTGTCTTTTTTATAGTTATTATTAACAATTTTTATGTGGTTGTTGATTAATTAACTTTCTTAGGGATATTGTTTATTGTGGAAAAACACCTAATAATATATTATACAGATAGTTCGTTAATGAACACGTTGTTTAGGAAATATTGCGGAATAATGGATTCTTAGGTTTGTGCTAAGTGGTCTAACTATTATTAGAGAGTAGATAAAATATGCCAAAAAAACTATAGATAGAAGAACCATTCGAACGAAAAGAATGATTCGGAGTGCCCTAGCTGAGTTAATGGAAGAAAAGGGTTTTGATGGTATCACAGTAAATGAACTAACTGTAAAAGCTGATATTAATCGGGGAACCTTTTATTTGCATTATCGTGACAAACAAGACCTACTAGAAAAATGTGAAGATGAGATTATTACAGAAATCAATGAAATTATAAAGGCTGCACTCCAGCTAAGACCAGAGGAAGTAGTGAAATTAAGGCATCATTTTGAACCATTTCCTTTCGTAATAAAATTATTTGAATACATATTAGAAAATTCCCCCTTTATTAAAGTTATATTGGGACCCAAGGGTAACCCATCCTTCAAGTGAAGCTGAAAGAGGTATTGAGAAAAGCATTATTAAAAAGGGTACAAACCTTTAATAAGGAAGAAATGATGGTTCCTGCCGATTATTGGACTGCTTATCTTAGCTCAGCATACCTTGGGTTATTCAGTGCTGGTTAGAAAGTGGTATGAAGGAATCTCCACGGGATATGTCAGTGATTTTATTAAAAGTTACCTTTTTAGGACCTGTAACTGTAGCAGGATTAATTCAAACTACTAAATCTTAGCAAATAACAGGAGTGGATTCACGTATATGAAAAAAAGATTGCTCCCCTTTATCTTATTAATTACTGCCCTCTTTACCGGGGGGACCTTGATGATGCTTGAGGGTAAGGATGCCGTAACAATGGCTTCCGTGACGAAAAACAGTTTATTAACTGCCGATACCTTGAACCTATCCTTTCAAGGGGTGGGTGGCAAAGTAATAGCTATACAAGTTATCGAGGAGCAACAGGTAAAACAGGGTGATGTTTTGATGACACTTGAGCCTACTGACCTCGAATTGCAAATAGCAAAACTAAAGACTGATATCCAACAACAGGACGTCAAGCTCCAACAGGTCAAAGCTCAAGGAGACCGTGGGGAAGATGTTGAGCGTCAAATACTGGCCGTAGAAGCTGTCAAACAAGCCTTAGACCTTGCACAAATAAACTATGATCGTACAAAGGCATTATTTGAAGCCGAGGCGGTTGCTCAGGCAAGTCTGGATACCGTCACTTTTCAGCTTGAGAACGCCAAAAACGCTTATCCCAGCAACAGGCAGCCCTCAAAAAGCTAAAAACAGATATCCAAAACAACGACTATAACGTGGAACTTGCTGAAAAGCAAAAGGAATCCATGATGGTTCAACTGGAAGCCTTAGAAGTTCAAAAGGATCGTATGGTATTGAAAGCACCGGCGGATGGTAAAGTGTCCCGTATTGTTCCCAAGATTGGAGAAAATATCGCACCAGGAGTCATTGCTATTGTCATAGAATCCAATCAATTATATTACGATATCTATGTTAACGAAACACAAATTAATAAATATAAGCCCGGCAGCATGGTGTCGGGCTATGTGGTAGCCTTAAAACGGAATGTCGAAGGTAAGGTCCGCTATATAACTTCAGCACCTCAGTATGCTAATATGAGAATGAGTCGAGAAAAAGGACAGGCAGATGTAAGTTCCTTTCTGATTCGCATTGATATAGAAAATACCCCAGAGCTTATTCCTGGAATGACAGTGGAGGTGAATAGCGGTGAAAACACTCATTGATGAGTGGAGGCACATTACCCGGGGTAAATTTATTATCCTGATGCTGATCGTTCCCTTGGTGGTTGCTGCCCTATTTGGCTATATATTTAAAAATGGTGTAGTAAATGAAGCACCCTTGGCGGTTATTGACCTTGATCACAGCACCTATAGTCGACAACTAGTCAATAAGCTAGATTCTTCCCAATATGTTCAGGTTGTTGGTATTTATGACAACTATATTGAAGCCGACCTGCTTTTGTACAATGAAAAATATTCTGGCGTATTATATCTCCCGGCGGATTAGAGGCAGCTTTCTTACAAGGGAGACCTCTGAATATGGGCCTATACTTAGACATGACCCTGAATGCCAGTGCCAATAGTATACGCACGGGAGTCAGCGAAGTCATTGCTATGGAAAACGCAACCAAAGGAGCTCGTGTGCCTTTGGTTTTAGAGCAGCGTACCCTGTATAACCCCACCAATCATACCCTCATGAATTCCGTTATTCTGTTTATAAATGTGGTTATGGTCGCCCTCCTTGGCTTACAAACCATATCAATAGTTCCACGTCTTCGGCAGGATGGTCGCTTGGAGGAGGATTTGCAACAACCTCTCTGCGTTGTATTACGCATAATACCCTATGCACTCATTACCTGCGCTTCATCCTATTTAGTCATGGGTATTCTCAAACAGATTGGTAGTCTTCGCTTTGAAGCCAATTGGTGGCAAATATTCATTCCATTCTTTTTGTATACATTCAGTACAGGTTTATTGGCAATGCTGGTGGGTTGGACAGCATCTAACCCCGGGAAGGCTAACGGCAGAATCGTTTTTCTGATGCTCCCCTCCTTTTTGTTAAGTGGTGGTCAGGTTCCAGTTGCTTTATTACCAGAATTCTTGCAATGGATTAACAAGGCTATTCCTTTGTCATTGCACCTAAGTATTTTACGAGGTATGGGTTATAAAGGGGGGGGACTGGGTTACTTTATTCCGGAGCTGGGTCACTACATGGTTTTGATTAGTGTTTTTTTATTAGGAATCTTTTTTCTAATTTTCAGGGAAGGGACAAGGGGACAGGTACCTTGTCCCACTACTGAAAACTAATAAAAACTGATATACTTGTTTTGAGGTGATCTTGATGGCACGTCAAGCACGAAAGAAAAGTGATAGTGGAATATATCATTTAATTTTAAGAGGAAATAATAGGCAGAATATATTTGAGGCTGATGAGGATCGTACAAGGTTTATTGACACTATCAGATTCTATAAGAAAATTTGCAACTATGAACTTTTCGGTTATTGTCTTATGAACAATCATATTCATTTACTGATTAAAGAGAATGGTGAGTCAGTATCAAAAATAGTCAAAAGAATAAGTAGTAGTTATGTCTCTTGGTACAATCAAAAGTATGCTAGATGTGGTCATTTGTTTCAGGAAAGGTTTAGAAGCGAAGCAGTTGAAACAGATGAGTATTTTCTAACCGTACTTAGATATATACATCAAAACCCTCTTAAAGCGGGTATCACTGAAGACATGGAGAAATATGTATGGAGTAGTTATAGGGAATATATGGGGAATAGCGACCATGTTGAGGTTGATTTTGCCTTTAGCCTTATCTTAGGTGACAAAACAAAATCAAAGGAGTCTCTCCTTAAGTTTATGAGCGAAAAAAATGATGACCAGTGCTTAAAACACAGAGAAAAGATAAAGATTTGCGATGATGAAGTTATAGAATACCTTAAGAAACTGGGAATATTAAATGTTAGTGAATTGCAGCGCATTGAAATAGAAAAACGAAATGAAATTATTAGAATAATAAAAAGGATTGAAGGGATAACTATTAGGCAAATAGCCAGAATAACCGGCATACCAAAAAGTGTAGTGGATAGGATTTAGTGGGACAAGGAACCTGTCCCCTTGTCCCAGGAGGAGTGGGTAAATGAGTCAGTATTTTGATAGGCCAATTATAGAGGTGATTAGAGATAGAACCTCGGTCAGGACTTATAAGTCAGATGCTATACCTGAGGAAATAAGGCAGGAGTTAATGGAGTTTGCTAGTACAATACAAGGACCTTTTCAGCCTAAGGTGCGATTTCAATTAATCAATGATGGTGATATCGCTAAAAATACTGATGGTAAGATAGGAACGTATGGGGTAATAAAGGGGGCTAGATCCTATATTGCAGGAATCGTTGAAAAAGGAGAAGGTGATTTAGAACAACTGGGATACATATTTGAAAAACTAATCCTTTTTGCAACGGCTTTAAATCTAGGAACCTGTTGGTTAGGAGGGACCTTTACTAGGAGCGGGTTTGAAAAGTTGGTAAAACTACAGGATCATGAGATGCTACCAGCGATCACACCTGTTGGTTATAAAGTAGAGAAAAAAAGAATACTGGAGTCCTTAATGCGATTTACAGCAGGCTCTAATAATCGAAAGGATTGGAAGGAGCTGTTTTTCAATGAAGGGTTTGATAAACCAATACAGCAGTCAGAGGCTGGAGAATACATAACCCCCCTTGAGATGGTAAGGCTAGCCCCATCAGCCTCCAACAAACAACCTTGGAGGATAGTGAAAATGGGGGAACAATGGCAATTTTACTTATGCTCTTCAAAAGGATATGCAAAAGCAATGGGCTACAATATACAACGTATTGACATAGGGATCGCCATGTGCCACTTTGAGATGACAGTGAAGGAGTCAGGAAGAAAAGGGCATTGGATCATAGATACAGGAGAACAAAAGCAAAAGAGGACTGAGACAATGGAGCATATTGCCAGCTGGGTTGAGGAGTAATAAATGGCATGATAACAGCAACCTGCTTTTGTAAAGCATCAATGAAGAACCTGTTCATAACTTAAATGGATTTTTCCCTGAATGAAGTTAGCAATAAAAGGAGTTTAAAGTATGAAGAGAAAAATTGTTCTAGTGTTGATCATTTCAGCATTGCTGATACTGGTGATTCCTGTTGGGGCATTTGCCTCATCAAAAGATGTTAAGATCTCGCTTCCCGGTTTTAACGTTACTTTAAACGGGGTTCAGGTAGACAATAAATATCGCCAATACCCCCTTATTATATATAAGGATATTACATATTTCCCCATGACCTATTATGATTGCAGATTCTTAGGAATCGAAACAAAATGGGATAGGGTAGACGGTCTTGAAATAGATAAAACAGGTATCTCTGGAGCCTATAGGCCTTACCAAGGAAAGGTCAGAAACGGATATACCTATACGGCTAATATCCCGGAATTTAATGTAAAGGTAAATGGAAAAGCCATCAATAATTCTGAGGAGGAATACCCTCTCCTGGTATTCAGGGATGTAACCTATTTCCCTATGACTTGGAGATTTGGTGTTGAAGAGTTTGGCTGGGATTATAAATTTGACTCAACAAATGGGCTAGTTATCCAGTCAGCTAATGGAATGCTAGATCAAGGCAGCCTTCCAGGATATAAGGATGGTCCCTTTATAAATGCCGGACAATATTATTACTATGGTGGTTCCGAAGGTGAAATTTATCAGACTTCTGTAAATAATCTAAAAAACCCAAGAAAAGTTTATCAGCTTCCCATGTGGAGCTATGGGGATTCATATGTTTACTATGATTTAATTAAGAAAGATGGAGTTGCTTGGCTTAGTTACCATCAGGGCGGAGCTGTTATGGGATCGGATTATTATATTAAATTAAAGGACGACGGTACCTGGGAAGAGGTCGAAGTCGGCTATTTGACGTTCAGAGTTTTCGGGGATATCACAGTTAGGCTAGACCAGAGGGGGCCACCGGGAAGTAATAATCTAATGGTAAAATACCCTGGACAGGAATATGTTCGGGTGGGAAGTCCCGATTATCTGTATGGCTGGGATTATGAACATGGGAGATCTTCAGAAGGTGGGAGAGCCAGCGGGGATATTTATCTAACAGGTGATAACATCTATGTATTAGGGGTAAATAGAGAAAAGGATACGGATGCAAGTAAAATCTACCGGGTCAATATTCACACAGGGGAAACAATATGTGTAAGCAATTTAAGGGCCAATTCATTTAAGATGGATGATGACAATATATATTTAATAAGTGAAGGCAAGCTTTACAAACAAACTATTGACGGAGTAAACGAGAGACAACTGGAAGTTACAGGCCCGGTAAGCCTTAATTTTGACATTCAGGTAATGGACGGTAATGTTTATTATGTTAATAGGGAGGACAATGAGTTATATCAAGCAGTTACAGGCCAATCCTTAAATCCCGGCGGAAAGGTAACCGGATTGAAGCTTGAGGATGGCTACCTCATTAGTACATTTGAGGAAGATAACAATAACCATTATAGGATTATAGTATTTGATAAAAGTGGCAAGGAGGTTTTTAAGTCCTCGGATATTGCCAAGATAAACACCATATCCATAGAAAACAATAAGCTTGTTTATGTAGAAAGCACAAGTAAGAATATGTATTCAAAGGAGTTAATTAATAGCTAAAAATATTAATTATAGTTATACTTATAAGGTTCAACTGGTAATTGATTACCAGTGAACCTTATTTTTATTCCTTGATAATTTATCCCACCATATGTTATAGTGTATATATAGATATAAACACCATAACACTAGGAGGGCAAAAATGAATTTTTTTGAATTATTGTGGGCATATATGCTTGTGTTTTTACTAGCTGCAGTACCTTTCTTTGAAGCCTACGTTGTCATTCCCCTAGCCATTATTACAGGCTTATCGGTGGTACCAACTTTCATAATAGGCTTGGCAGGGAATGCATTTACCGTATTTTTATTAATTATTTTTATTCATAAAATTAAAGTATGGAGACAAAATCGGAGGGCTTCTGAGCAAAAGGAGCCTAGTAAACGTTCCCAAAGGCACAAAAATTATGGGAGAAATACGGGTTGCCTGGTCTTGCCATCCTTGGCCCGTTATTAGTGGGAAGTCACCTTACAGCCTTTATGGGAGTGTCTTTAGGGGAAAATAAACAGAGAACCCTTTATTGGATGGTTATAAGCATTACACTATGGAGTATAGTATTTTCCATTTTAGCTTATTTAGGAGTGGATTTCTTAGGCTATAAGGATCACAATTTTCTTTATAGGTTCTTTCCCCAGTAGAGAGATATCATGAATTGGAAGTGAGGTATTATTCCATGCTACAGCAGGCCATTTGGTTAGCAAAAAAGGAAGTAAGGCAAAGTTGGGTGGCTATATTATTTACTGCAGTGGTCACAGTATTATTGGCGCTATTCACAACCCAGCTTCTTGAACAATCTGTCAGAAAGCTTTTKGCAATGGAGCCATTTTTTACAATAGCTTTATGATTGATATTATGTTTATTGGAATTACCCCATCATTAGCAGCAATTTTCATGTCCGGGCCATATTTAAGCTATAGAACCATTAATGAAGATCCTTATGTCAAAAGAATGGCTTTTTTTCGCTCACTACCGATCCCGATAAAACACTAGCCTTAAGCCGAACCTTTATTATGTTGGCAACATTAATCAGCATGTCTAGTGTTTTTTATATGGTAATAGCCTTTGGCCTATCTGATACTTTTTTTCAAAATATTACTCCTAATGAGTTTCTGGTATTTATATTTTTTGGTTCGGCTATGCCTTGGCCCTGGGAGGTTTAACCCCTTTATTGAATATGGAACAAGCGGTAAGGTATTGCATATCACCCCCTTTGTTCTCATTGGTGTATTGATTATCATTATGGTTATATTTCGCTATTTATCCAATTATAGCTTTGTTGAATGGAGTCTTTTATTAGTAAAGGATTTTGGTTGGGTTATAGCTCTGATCTCCTTGCTTGTTGGGATAATAGGGTGCATTAGCTGGAATCAATTACTGACCAACCGCTTACTAAAAAGAGATTTCCTGTAGTGGGGGGGAAGGTATATGAAGTTACCAATTCGGGTTTCAGAGGAGAGCAGAGAACCTATTTATCATCAAATTGAAACCCAGGTTAAATCCTTGATACTTAGTGGTCAGCTGTCACCTGGTACTGCCCTTCCTTCCATTAGAGCACTGTCCCTCGACCTGGCCTGTAGTGTTATCACAACAAGGAGGGCCTATCAAAACCTAGAAAATGATGGATTTATCAAGACAGTCCAGGGGAAGGGTACCTTTGTTAGGGAGATAGGAATAATAAGAAAAGAAGAAACAAAACACAAGGCAGTATATGATGCTTTATAAAGGCTGTTGAACAAGCAGAACAATTAGGTTGCTCCAAGGAAGAAATGCAAGTCATTTTTGATACTGTAATGAAACAAATTGACCGTAAATAGGTCAGGTGGAGGAAGGTATGAATATTTCAGTTTTAGAGATAAAGGGGTTAACAAAACATTTTAAGAGGTTTACCCTTGGGCCTTTGGATTTGCAGATAGAAAAGGGTACTGCCATGGGCTTAGTCGGGGCAAACGGTTCAGGTAAGAGTACACTTCTTCGATTGCTTATGAACATTCTTCAGCCTGACGGTGGTACAATTGAGTTCTTAGGTCAAAGAACAAAGGAAAATGAGACTGAATTTAAGGAAAGAGTTGGTTATGCTGGTGAGCTGTTAGAACCCTTTGGACATGTGACCATCAAAGAACTTTCGTCCATGGTATCCTATTGGTATCCCAAATGGGATAATCATCGTTATGAGCATTTTCTTAAAAGATATAACATTGACGAAGGTGCTAAATATGGGAAATGTTCGAAAGGAACAAAAAAGAAAGTGGAATTTATCTTTTCCATATGCCATGACCCACAATTGCTGCTACTTGATGAACCGTCAGTTGGTGTCGACATAAGCTCCCAGAGAATAATTAAAGAGGACTTAATGTCCTTTATGGAAAATGGGGAAAAGAGCATTATAATGGCCACCCATGCCATCGACGAGATTAAAAGCATTTGCGATATCATAACTGTTTTGCATGAAGGAAGGATAATTTATTCTGTAAATAAAGATGAAATATATGAAAACTGGGCCAGGATTTGGGTGTCAGAGGTTAGGGAGCAAATAGCAAGGCACCCAAATGTGTTGAGTATAACAGGTAGCCCCTTGCAGCTTGTAACAAATAATTTACGGGCAGTGGAAGAGGAATTGAGAAAGGAACAAATCTCCATTACCCACATACAAAGATTAGCGGTTGAAGAAGTGCTTGAACATTATATTGAAACAAATAGTGCCTAACTATTACCAAGGATATCCCTTTTGTTGTAACCAACAAAGCCTATTACTATCAGCAACAAGGCAATGACAGTTACTATAGAAAGCTTGGCCAAATTAAAATCTTCAATGGGCACTTGTGGAACATTGCCAAAGGGTGATAAGTTAGCCAGCCAATCTGGAAATTGCAGTAATGCCCCCAGGTATACCACAAAAAAGAATATCCTAAATATAGCCAGGCTAATACTGCCGCTTGTGGGACAAAGCCAATCAAAAGCACAGCAGCACCGATCAGCACCCACATAGCAGGTAAATATACCATACCAGCATTAAAGAGGGTACTAAAGGCAATGGGAGCATCCATTGCTGCTGTACCTGCAGACCACAAACCAATTACAGCAAGCAGCAGCATAGCAAAACTAGTGATAAAAGAAATTAAAGCATAACTTCCTAATAAGGTTGTGCGGGATACCGCCCGGGCAAGTAAGTGTTCGGTGCGGTTTTGTTTTTCCTCTCCATTAAGCTTAAGAATTACCAGCAGGGCGGGAATTGTGCAAATTAAGGAGATGATTGACATCATCATGGTTAAATACTGTTCCGTTAATGAAAAGCCTTCAATAGGGGCCAGCAGTTCTCGCATCATTTCGTTTGTTTCCAAAAATGATTCTAAATCCCCAAGGACGGAACCATAGGAAATGCCTAAAATGAACATGCCTATTGCCCAGGCAGTTAGCCCTGTGCGTTGAAGGGTTAAAATAAGCCCCAGCGGACTTAGCAGAAGCTGAAGCATTTCTTCTGCCGGGCCTTTCAGGTATAAAGCCTGCCCCCAAATCACGGATTGCATTCAAATAAAGGGCAAGCAGCAGGATGGCAATGGCAACTCCCAAGGTGACTAAAATCGGCCACCAATAATTATTGACATACACCTCAGAGTGTGATATCCAACCAAGGGGCGAAACCCAGGAAAGGGCTTCATTGCTGACATCACCGATTGCCCTGATTAGATAAGAAGTCCTAAAATCATAAAGGAAAAGCCAAGGGTGCCCCGGGAGTTTCCGGAAAGCTGGGCAAATAATGCAGTGACTGCTGCGAAGAAAATGCCCGTTGCCCCTAATGCCGCACCATATAAAAGGGAGCCTACTAAATCCATGCTTTCTATAGCCAGGGCATACAAGCCAAGTCCTACTAATAGGGCTAAAAGCAAATTGGTTCCAATTAAAACCCCGGTGACTGCACTTAGGTTAGATAACCTTCCAGCAGGGAGAGCCAGGATCATTTCAATACGCCCGTCCTCTTCGTCTACCCGGGTATGACGGGTAACAAGTAAAATGCTCATAATGGCCACCACAATAGCGGAAAAAAGCAGCATTTGATGGGCCATCATGGCTCCAACTGTATAGTTATCTAATCCGTAGCCAGGCCCCACCATGGCGATCATAGCAGGGTTGTTCATTGTTTCGGCTATTGCCTGTCTTTCCTGGTCAGTAGCATACAGGCCAAGAAAGGCTAGAGCAGTAATTAGTGTGACCAGAGTTATGGCAATTATCCATAGGGGAATGCGCATACGGTCTTGTCGCAGTATTAATCGGGCTATTTTTCCCGTATTATGATATTGATTGGGCATTATGAAGCACCTCCCGCGCCAACAGTGGAGGTTCCCCCCGTCCCTTTATAATGACGCATAAATAAATCTTCTAGGGTAGGCGGAGCACTTTCTAATTTTATAACTCCGAATTTACTTATATGTTTAATCACATTTGACAATTCTTCTGCATCTACCTGTAAGGAAAGGGCTTGCTCCTGCTCTTGAATATCATGAACACCCTTCAAGTCATTTAGAGCTGCGATAGGCTCTATTGTTTCCACAAGGAGACTTGTTCTTGTCAAATGACGCAATTCCTTTAAAGTACCCGTTTCAATGATTTTACCCTGGCGAATGATACCTATCCTATCACATAATTTTTCTACCTCGGATAGGATATGACTGGAGAGCAGGACACTTTTTCCGGCTACTTTAGCCTCACTGACACATTCTTGGAAGATCCTTTCCATCAAGGGATCAAGGCCTGACGTAGGTTCATCTAATATGTAAAGCTCTGCTTCTGATGAAAAGGCGGAGATTAATGCAACCTTTTGACGATTGCCCTTTGAATAAGTCCCGCATTTTTTAGAAGGATCCAGATCAAATTTCTGAATGAGTTCCTCCCGCCGATTTTTATTATTGGAACCACGTAGCTTTACAAATAAATCAATTACTTCACCACCAGTGAGATTAGGCCACAGGTTTACGTCACCAGGGACAAATGCAATTTGCTTATGAATTTCCACTGCATCGTTCCAGGCGTCTTTGCCAAATATCGTTGCTTCACCTTCACTGGCTTTTAAAATACCTAATAGTACTCGTATGGTTGTAGATTTACCCGCTCCGTTCGGGCCAATAAAACCGTAGACTTCCCCTTTGTTAACCTCCATATTAACCCCATCTAAAGCAGTAAATTTGCCAAACCTTTTCGTCAGCTTGCTGGTCATTAATACTGTCATTTGCTACCCCCCCTACATATAAAGTATCCACTTAAATCTAGGTAGGTATTCTTAATATCCCCAGTAGGGTTTAGGGTTAATATATGCAATTAATATATAACAGCAGGAATTTTATCTCAATTGATTCAAACCATGTAAATTGCCCCTGAATAGTAAATTTTCTAAGGCGCATAATAAAGTGGAGGCTTAGCCGCTGCCCATGCTATACATAACGGATTCACTGTATTTGAAGAATGCCACCATTTATATCATGGCGAAAAGGTAGCATTCGGAACCATAGTCCAACTAGTCCTTGAAAATAGAGGTGTGGAAGAAATTGAAGAGGTTATTGGCTTCTGTATTAGTGTAGGACTCCCTGTTGCACTAGAGGAAATGGGGAAGATGTATAGGTAATGATATATAAAGATTGCAGCTAGCAAATGACTCCGGTATTGAGCCGGGGTCATTTTTTGTTCCATTGGTATCGTTTAAGTTTACTATATGGTTGGCAATTTTGCGTAATATTTCTGGTTGCGCATGACAGGGGTTAATAATTAGTTGTCTATCTGTTAAGAAAAAATTAATAATTGCTTTCAAAATATTTAAGAAGCTTACAGTAATATTTACACGTGCAGATTAACTGAAAGGACGAAAAAAATGAATAGTGATCCTAGAAACTTCTTAGGGAGAATTTCCGAATTTTTTATTAACAAATATAGAGTGGTTTATTTGATTTTAGCCGCACTAGTTCTCATGGGTGTAAATGCCTATATGCAATTGCCTAGGGAAGAGCAACCAGAAATTGTTGTTCCCTATGCCATGGTTGCAGTATCCTATAGTGGTGCTGCTCCCAATGAAGTTGAAAGTTTAATTACCGATAAAATTGAAGGGAAGCTGGAGGAACTAGGGGATGTAAAAGCCATTAGCTCTACGTCAAGTAATGGAATTTCAACAGTTCTGGTTGAATTTAATCCTGGTGTTGATATGGAGAAAAATCTACAGGAAATAAGAAATAAAATAGCGGATCTGCAAGATGATTTACCGGAAGATGCAGGTATACCCGTTGTCAGGGGCTTTGAAACAGGTGCTGAACCGATCATGGTTTTAAATGTAAGCGGTGCTTATGACCTAATTACATTAAAGAATATTGCCGAGGCTATTCAAAAAGAAATAAAAAGAATTGACGGGATTAAAGAAGTTGAAATGGTTGGCGGTTTAGAACGGGAGATCAATATCTATATAGACCCGGCCAAACTGGCTGCTCCAATATTTCAATGAATGAAATAAAGAATGCAATTATAAAAGCCAATATCAATGCACCTGGTGGAAATCTTGAACTGGATAATCTGCAGTATAGTATACGTACCGTAGCAGCTTTGCAATCTCCGGCAGATCTAGAGAATATAATTGTTTCTACAAAAAATAATACCCCTGTCTTCTTAAAGGATATAGCCAGCGTTGAAGACAGCTACGCCAAAGCCACATCATATTTCGGCATGTATAAAGAGGGGATATCCCAAGAAAAAACGGTAACACCTGCCATTTCTCTTACCGTAACAAGAAATGATAGTACAGATACAATTAAGCCCAGTAATGAAATTAAGGAACTGCTGGAAAATGGCAAAGGTAAATTATACCCGGAAGATGTCCTCATTACTATCAGTAATGATATGGCAGTTAAAGTAGATGAGCAATTGGCTGATGTAACAGGAAATGCCATATCCGGACTTTTGATTATAATTATTGTGTTATTTTTGTTTATTGGGTTCCAGGAGTCGCTAATTGTTTCCTTTGTTATTCCCATTTCCTTGCTTTGTACCTTTATGTTGCTGCAGTACAGCGGTATGACCCTTAATAGAATTTCTTTGCTGGCCCTGATCATTGCCTTGGGAATGCTGGTGGATAATGCTATTGTTGTTATGGAAAATATCAATAGAATACGGGGTCAGGGATTAGATATAAAAAGTGCGTCCAAGTTTGCTACCAATCAGGTTGCACAGGCAGTTGCGGCATCCACTTTAACCACCATGGCTGCATTTTTTCCAATGGCGTTGATGTCGGGCATTAGGGGAGATTTCATGAAAGTAATCCCCATCACAGTGATGTTTGCCGTTGGTGCATCACTCATAATATCTCTAATTATTACTCCGGCTTTATGTTCCAGGTTTCTGAGGACACATAAGGTAAAGAACAAGGAAAAGAACCCTAAATTGGTGTTGATCCAAAACATACTATCTGTTTTATTAGTATTTTGCCTATCTCTTTATGCATTCAGTAACGGTTCCTTTGGCTTATTATCTTGGAGCAGTGCAGTCCTGTTTTCAGGAGCAATGTATTTGAAAAAATTTAAATATAATAATAGCCCCCTTAATGGATCTAGTTTTATTAAACTCTATGAGGGATTTATGGCGGGGATTCTTAGAGATAAAAAAAGAAAATTATCTATTTTAGCAGTCACACTCTTAATTTTTATCATCAGTTTATCAGTGATTCCGCTGGGACTATTAAAAATAGCATTGGTTCCAACGGTAGATAATCCCAATATATCAATTGTTGTAGAAACACCAACCGGATATTTACTGGATGACTCAGGAACTGTAGTTAAAGAAATAGAAAATGTATTATTCACCTATCCTGAAATTGATAATTTTATTAGTAAAGTTGGTATTGAAGGTGCCAATTCAGCACAACTTTCTGTTGTTCTGGTTCCTTATGAAGAAAGAGCTAGAGCCAGTATGGAAATAGTCGATCAATTAAGGGCTGATGTGAAGAATATCGCTGGGGCCAGGATAACTGTTAACCAAGGCTCACGGGGATTGTCTGGTGATATACCTATTAGTATTGAATTAAAGGGAGATAATTTAGAGGAGCTAGCTGAAACTGCAGAGGATTTTAAAAACATATTAAATTCTATCCCTGGGGTAGTTGAGCCAAGTACAAGTTTGGGTGAAGGTGCTCCCGAAATCCAGGTAGTGGTAGACCGGCAAAGAGCAAGCCTGTTAGGCATTGACCCGACAACCATAGGCACTGAGATAAGAAATGCCGTGCAAGGTATAAAGGTTTCAACATTAAGAGAAAACCAGAAAGAAGTAGATATTGTCATCCGCACAAGTGCAGAAAGATTTAATACTCTGAGGGATTTGGAAAAGGTATACTTTACTTCTTCTGCAGGAGAAAAGATCGCCTTTACCCAAGTTGCCTCCCTTGTGGAAACAAGAGGATTCAGTGCCATAGAACATCAAGACTTACAGCGAATTATTAAAGTGGAAGCGGATTTGACCAAGGGAATTACGGTAAATGAGGTCTTAAGTACATTTAAGTCAAAAATAAGTGATTACTCTGTTCCCGGTGATGTGACAATATCCTACGGAGGAGAGTCTGAGGCCACGGCAGAGGTTTTTGGTGAATTAGCTGTTAAGATGATTGTGGCAGTGATCCTGGTATTTATCATTCTGGTCATTGAATTTAATTCTTTATCCCAGCCATTGACCATTCTTTTTACAGTGCCCTTAGCAGTGATCGGGGTTATGTTCGGATTAATTATTACACACAACAATTTCGGTATGTATGCCTTTATGGGTGTGGTCTCCCTGGTGGGTATAGCAGTGAATAATGCCATAGTTTTGGTAGACTTTACTAATGATTTACGGAAAAAGGGTTACGATATGCTGGATGCACTCACAGAAGCCGGCAAAATAAGGTTTCTGCCTGTATTTATCACATCTATGACCACCATTGGAGCAATTTTACCTCTGGCCTTAAAGGATCTAACTTATGGAGAAATGGGATTTACTTTGATTTTTGGGTTGATGACGTCTACAGTACTGACCCTGGTGATTATACCAATCTTATATTCACTAGTGGAAGAATATAAACTTCAGTTTCAAAAGAAGTACCCATTTTAATAGATAAGGAGTAAGTGAAAGGAGCCCAAAAACAATGAAAACAAATAAATGGTTAATCCTTATTTTTCTCTTGTTGCCCTTGATTTTCACGGCTTGTTCAACTAAGACTGTAGAGGAAGATGCCAAGAGTATTCCTGTAGAGGTTATGAAGGTTGAAACCACTACAATAGCTAAGGATCATTATACTATGGGGAAATTATCCGCCAGCGAGGAAGTGAATGTTTCAAGCCAGGCAAGGGGTACAGTTAAGAACGTCTATTTTAATGAAGGAAATAGGGTAAGCAAGGGGGTCACCCTATATACCCTGGATAATGGAGATTTAATCAATGATGTTAATTTAAGCAAGGGCAAGTTAGATAAAGCAGTAGAAGACGCCAAACTCAAATTGCACGATGCACAGACAAATTTTAAAAATAACGAAATCTTGTATCAAGCCGAGGCCATTTCACGGAGCAACTATGATCAGGCACTTTTAGCTTACAATCAGGCCAAGTTAAATTATGAGCTGGCAGAAAAAGAAAGAGATTTAAATTATAAGTCCTTGGATGCCGCTGTAAATGATACTATAATAAAGAGTCCTATTGACGGCATTGTCTCCCAAAGAAATATCCAGCCAGGGGAGATGAACACCACAGTTGATTTTGTAATTGTTAACCTAAGCCCAATTGTGGTTAAGACAAACGTCTCCGAAGATCTGATCAACAGAATTTCTCTAGGGGATGAAGTAAAGGTAATTATTCAGTCCGGTTCCAAGGACGAGTATTCAGGCAAAGTCTCATCCATCAACCAGTTGGAGTAAACAACGGTAATATTTATCCCGTTGAAATACAAATAGCAAATGACGACTTCATATTAAAGCCGGGCATGTTTGCTGAGGTATATTTTAAACTGGAAAAAGCTGAAAACCAAATACAGATTCCTAATAAGACAATATTGACCAGGGGCAATGAACAGTATGTTATATTATCAAAGATAATATTCCACTAAAAGTACCTGTGCAAAAGGGAATTACCAACAATGGTTTTGTACAAATCCCTGAGGGACTGAGGGAAGGAGATCTGCTGGTGGTAAAGGGACAGGAGTATATTAATGAAAATAGTCAGGTAACCATTATCAACAATGTAAGCCTGTCATAATTTGGACCAGGGGTAAATACTTTGTATTTGCCCTGTTCGATATTTAGGAGGCACACAACCTATGTCCATTAAATCTCGTTTATTTCTTTCCTATATTGGTATGATAGTTATTCCGGTGATCTTAATTATATTGATAGCTAAAAATAATGTTAATGATGTCGATCCAATACGCGTATCAGAGCTGCTTGAAATAAAAACGCGGAGATTGCCAGGAAAATAAATCTTGTGGAATTGAATAATGAAGATAAATTAGGAGATATAGAGTTCATTAGAGCTCTGGATACCGGACTGGATAATTTATATGCAAGTATGGTCTGGAGAAAAGATGGGCAGATCTTATATTCCGGGATTATGGACCAAGAATTACTGGCCCCTTTACTGCCGGATTTTAATGCGGAATTTAATGAAGAAAGCTATTTTAAGAGTAAGTTTAAGAGTGATTATTTGATTTATCTACAAAAAGATTACTATCTCTCCGACCTATCTGAGAATTCCCTGTTTTTAGTTTTAAATGCAAAGCTTTTAGAGAGAGATATTACTATAGCACGGGTCTTATTTGTGATCATAATTATCAGTATCCTTGTTCTCACAACAAGGCTTTTAACTTTTTCCGTATACAGAGACATTATTAAGTCCATTCAAAAGTTAAAGCAGGCATCCAATGAAATTAAGAATGGGAATTTAGATTATCTAGTGAAACCACATTTGAAGGATGAAATTGGTGACCTTAGTCTTGCTTTTGAAGAAATGAGGGTGAGGCTGAAGGATTCACTGAAAATGCAGGAAAAATATGAAGAAAACAGGCGAACCTTGATTTCAAATATATCCCATGATTTAAAAACACCCATAATGTCCATTAAGGGATACATTGGAGGAATTCGTGATGGGATAGCGGATTCCCCGGAAAAGATGAATAAATATATTGATACCATTTATAAAAAGTCATGTGATTTGGAAACCATGATTAACGAATTGTTTTTATTTTCCAAGTTAGATTTAAAAGAGGTATCCTTTAATTTTCAGCCTATTGATATTATTAAATATCTAAAATACTGTGTTGAAGACACGACACTTGATTTGGAGAAAAAGGGAGGAAAAATTGAGTTACATCATCAAGAACAAGCAATTACTGTTTTGGTAGATGCTGAAAAGCTGCAGAGAGTTATTATGAATATTGTAGGAAATTCAATAAAATATATGGGAGAGAAACCCCTGCGGATAGCATTTTTGTAGAAAACAAAGCTGAAACCGTATTGATTGAAATAAAAGATAACGGGCTGGGAATTTCTCAAGAGGATTTACCCTTCATATTTGAGCGATTTTATAGGACAGATAAATCTCGTAATACTTCCATTGGCGGAAGTGGTATCGGGCTGCTATTGCCAAACAGATCATTGAAAAGCACGGTGGGGAAATCTGGGCGGACAGTGAAACTAATAAAGGAACCAGTATTTTCTTTGTACTGAGAAAATATGAAGGGGGCAGTGATAAGCTTGGCAAAAATATTGATAATTGAGGATGACATAAGTATTGCTGAGTTAGAAAGGGATTATTTGGAAATCAATGGATTCTCTATTGAGGTGGAAAATTCAGGTACTAAGGGAATAGAAAGGGCTCTAAAAGAAGATTTCGATTTACTTATCTTGGATCTGATGCTTCCAGGTATCGATGGATTTCAAATATGTAAAGAGTTGAGGAAAAGAAAGGATATTCCAATCCTTATGGTTTCTGCCAAGGGAGAAGGAATTGATAAGATAAGAGGACTCGGGCTGGGGCAGATGATTACATCACCAAGCCCTTTAACCCCAATGAATTGGTGGCCCGGATCAAGGCACATCTTAACAGGTATGAAAGACTGACGAAAAAAGATAAAAGAAATGAACAGGTTATAGAAATTAACGGACTTACAATTGATACTAATTCAAGAAGAGTATTTGTGAATAACAAGGAAATTAATTTAGCTTCTAAAGAATTTGATATCCTATTGCTTTTAACAAGAAACTTAAACCGTGTTTTCAGCAAGGAGGAAATATTTGAACGTATCTGGGGATTAGATTCCCTAGGAGATGTTTCTACTGTAACCGTTCATATTCGAAAGATTCGTGAAAAAATTGAGCTAGACTCATCAAATCCACAATATATTGAAACACTTTGGGGTGTTGGTTATAGGCTTAAAATATGAGGTTTATCTTTGGATCTTTTGAGCATATTAAGAATTCGAAAGTTAGCTTTGTAGTTGTATATTTTTAAAATCTCTACCTCTGTATAATTATTGAGAAACAAGTGCTAAAATATTACAATAAATGTATGACCCAGATAAAAAGGGAGTAATGTTTATGATTCATAAAGTTCCTTTAGTTGAATTGCAAACCAGAATGAAAAGATTTCAAGAGCAAATGGATATGTCTTACCCCGAGTGGGAAGTTGCCATTATTGTTAGCAAGGTAAATCAATATTATTTTACAGGAACAATGCAGGATGGCATACTTATTATACTCAGGAATGGTGAACCTACTTTGGGTACGACGCAGTTACGAGCGTGCCCTGGATGAATCGTTATTTCCTTCCATTAAGCCGATGAAAAGTTTCCGGGATGCTGCAGCCGCTATAAAAACTTCCTAACACAGTTTATCTGGAAACTGAGGTAGTACCCCTGGCCCTTTACCAGCGGCTTAATAAATATTTTCCCTTTACAGGCTCAAGGGGAATAGATGCTCAGCTAGCTGCCGTGCGGGCAATAAAAAGTCCCTTTGAACTATCCTTAATGGAGCAAGCGGGCAATCTTCACAAAAGGATAACCGAGGAATATGTGCCGAGATGCTAAGGGAAGGTATGAGTGAGGCGGACTTGGGTACGGAATTATTTGATGTCATGGTTAAGGAAGGGCATCATGGGATAGCCCGCTTCGGTATGTTTAATACGGAAATGCTCTTTGGACAGATTGGTTTTGGGGAAGGTTCGATTTACCCTTCTTATTTTAATGGGCCTGGGGGAAGCTATGGGTTAAGTCCGGCAGTGCCATTATTGGGCAGCCACAGGCGAAAGCTCAAGAAGGGGGATCTGGTATTTGTTGACGTGGCTTGTGGTGTGGAGGGATATCATACAGATAAAACCATGACCTACATGTTTGGGGAATCCCTTCCCCAGGAAGTCATTTCCGTTCATCAAGAATGTGTAGCTATACAAAATAAGATAGCGGAGTTGCTTAAACCAGGTGTTACCCCGGCATTTATCTATGAAACAATAATCAATGGCGTAAGTCCGGAGTTCATGGAGAATTTTATGGGCTTTGGCAATCGCAGGGTTAAGTTTTTAGGCCACGGCATTGGACTAGTAATAGATGAGACACCAGTAATCGCCGAGGGCTTCTATGATTTTTTACAGGAAGGCATGACCATAGCCCTTGAGCCAAAGAAGGGAATTGCCGGTATCGGTATGGTCGGCATTGAAAATACCTTTATAGTGACACCCCAGGGTGGACGGTGTATAACGGGAGATAACCCTGCTGATTCCTGTATATTAGAATTGGAGAAGAAGAATGAGTGAGCAAGTAATTAAATTTTTTGAGCAAGATAGGTTTGCTGCTTATATAGGTCTAAAGCTGATAAAAGCAGAGCCAGGTATAGCTGAGGTAGAGCTGGAAATTAATGAACATCATTATAATGCGGTAAACATGATTCAAGGTGGGGTAATCTTCACATTAGCCGATTTTGCCTTTGCTGCTGCTTCCAATGCAGGTGGGCAAGTGACCGTTGGAATTAACGCCAACGTTACATATCTAAAGGCCACAAAGGGAAAGGTATTGTTTGCAGAAGCAAAGGAGATATCTGCTTCCAAAAAGATTACAAATTATGTGGTACATGTGTTTGATGAGATGAAGGAGTTAATTGCAAGCTTAAGCTTTACCGGCTATAAAAAGGAAGCAATATTGAATTTTAGTAACGGAGGCAATAGATATGGAATGGACGTTATTTGAATATCCGGGCTGAGGTACTGTAAAGAAGGCCAAGGATTGGCTAGATAATAGGGGCATCCGGTATCAGACCCGGCATATTGTCAAAGAAAATCCTTCGAGGGATGAAATAAAAGGGATGCACCAAAGAAGTGGCTTGGAAATTAAGAGATTCTTTAATACAAGTGGTGTGAAATACCGAGAGCTAGGTTTAAAGGATAAAATTAAGACCATGGCTATCGAGGAATTATATGATATCTTGGCTTCGGATGGGATGCTGGTTAAACGTCCTATCCTAACAAATGGGGAAAGGGTGCTGGTGGGATTTAAGGCTGATGAGTGGGAGGGTAAGCTGTAACAGCCTTTTTATGGCTAGGGTATTAATCTAACGAAAAAATTAACAAATGCTTAAATATTAGTAAAGCTATAGGAATTAGTTTACCATTTGTTGTATATTAATAAAAGGTTGAAGCTCAAATTAAATATTAAAAGGGAGGATTTATATATGGAGTTAAAGGGAAGTAAAACCGAAGCCAATCTTAAAGCTGCTTTTCCGGAGAAAGTGAAGCCAGAAACAAATATACATATTGGGCCAGCATGGCTAAAAAAGAAGGTTATGAACAAATTGCCGGTATTTTTATTGAAACAGCTGACAATGAGAAGGAGCATGCTAAGAGATTATTTAAGTTCCTGAATGGTATCACTAATACCAAAGATCACCTAAAAGCTGCTGCTGATGGTGAGAATTATGAATATACCAACATGTATGTAGAATTTGAGAAGATTGCCCGGGAAGAAGGCTTCAATGAGATCGCCGATGTTTTCAGGGAAATTGGAGAAGTTGAAGAAGAACATGAAAAGAGATTCTTAGCACTGCTTAAGAACGTGGAGGAAGGTACAGTATTTAAACGCGACCAAGAAGTCAAGTGGAAGTGCCGTAACTGTGGCTATGTCCATAAGGGTAATGAAGCACCAGAGCTTTGCCCAGCCTGTGCCCATCCCCAAGCCCATTACGAACTTCTTTGTGAAAATTATTAAGCCATAGGCCGGTTAAAAATCCGGCCTTATTTTTTGCAGATGGGCTGGCCAGTCTTTCTTAGTGGAAAATGCAGGCCATATATGATAAAATCCTTTAGTAATGAAAATACAGGAGTGATTAAGGGATATGTCAACTAATCTAACCAGTGGCATAATTGGCTTACCTATGGTAGGAAAAACAACAATTTTTAACCTGCTGACAAATTCTAACCAGGAAACGTCAAACTTCCTGAGTGGTAAAACTGAAACCATTACGGCATCTGCGAAGGTTCCCGATAAAAGAATTGATTTTCTTGTAGAAATGTATAAGCCCAAGAAGACAACCTATGCTCAGATCCAATTTAGTGAGGTGCCGGGTTTGGTAAGGGGTGCCAGTGAAGGAAAGGGTGTAGGTAATCAATTTCTCAGTGCCATAAGAAACGCAGATCTACTGGTGCATGTGGTAAGGGCCTTTGAAAACTCCGAGGTGCCCCACGTGGAAGAAGATATTAACCCCCTAAGGGATATTGAGACTATTTCCTATGAAGTGCTGCTGGCCGATATGGATTTAGTAGAAAAACGTATCCAGCGAATACAAGCGGGTAAAAAGCTTACTAAAGAAAATGCCTTCGAGCTGGAAGTGCTGAAAAAATGCCTTGCTGCCTTGGAAGAAGAGTCCTTGATAAGCCAACTGGGTCTTACAGAAGAAGAAAGATTCACCCTGAAGAACTATGCATTTCTAACTGAGAAGCCCATCATGTTGGTAGTAAATATTGATGAGGATCAGTACCGGGCAGGAACTTACCCAGGCAAATCAGAGGTGGAAAAATATGCTGCAGATAAGGGTATTGCAGTTATTGAGATATGTGGACGTATGGAAATGGAAATAAGCCAGCTTCCTGAAGATGATCGGGAGCTGTTTATGGAAGACTTAGGAATCTCAGAGCCAGGTATAGATAGATTAGCTAGGGCGGTATACGACTATCTCGCCTAATATCCTTCCTGACAGCAGGAGAAGATGAAGTAAGGGCCTGGACTATTAAGAGGCAAACGGATGCTAAGAGGGCAGCTGGTAAAATTCACTCGGATATAGAGAGGGGCTTTATCAGAGCTGAGGTGGTGGCCTTTGAGGATTTGGTGACAGCAGGAACCATGGGTAAGGCCAGAGAAAAAGGAATGTTCCGGCTGGAAGGTAAGGAATACATCGTTAAAGACGGAGACATTATCAACTTTAGATTTAATGTATAAAATGATCATGCTTACTTAATTTAAGGTAATACTAAGGGGTCCTGTAGAAATTACAGGGCCCCTTTAGCATGACATATTAAATTGCCTGCAAGTCTATTAATTAAAACTTATTTTCTCCAAAGGCAATCTTTTTACTGGTTATTTTTACTTCCTGGCGTTCTAAGGTACCCATTTTGCCAAGTACATACTCGGCTATGTTAACTGCATGGTCACCGACCCGCTCAATGTTGCTTAGCATGTCAAGGAATATTGAGCCCTCGGAACCATTACACATACCATCGTTTAACCTCATGATATGTCCAAAGCGGAATTCCTTTTCCAGGTTGTCAATGACAACTTCATTTTTAATTACTTGTCTGGCCAGGGAATGGTTTCCGGTTTGCAAAGCTTCCAAGGCCATCTTTAAGGTTTCATCTGTAAGATCAGCAATTTGACGAATACTGGCCAGGGCCTCCTCTGAGAATGTTACCTTATTCTCCATGCTAAAAATGGTGGACTCAGTAATATTAGTTGCATGGTCACCGATTCTCTCAAAGTCATTGACTGCCTGGAGCAGGGTAGAAGCATAGTTAGACTGCTCTTCGGTCATATTTTTACTTGCTGATAGTTTGACAAGGTAATCGGTTATATTGCTGTCCAACCTGTTGATCAATTCTTCCTTTTGTTCTAGATACATGGGATTTAATTCTTTATCCTTCGGATTAAAGAAGAATCTGATAGACTCACCAAAGAATTCGCTGGAGTGGCGGCCCATCCTTAAAATCTCCTGGGTTGCTTGTCCTAAGCCACCGAAGGGTTGGCAAGCAATCTTGGTTCCAGGTAACGGGGTTCCATATTAAACATGGCATCTTTACCAGGCACCAGCTTGGTAACGGCCCAGGCTAGATAGGATACAAAGGGCAGCTGGATAAGTGTGTTAGTAATGTTGAACATGCCGTGGGTTTGGGCAATCTGCATCCTAATATTAAGTGTTTCCCAGGTGCCCTCGAAGCCGGGAATCAATACAAATACATAATTAGTGGCTAAACGAATCACCTCGGGGAAGATACCAACTAAAAACAATGGCAAAAAGATAACTGTCCCGCTAATGTTAAACAATGTATGGGTGATGGCAGCACGGCGTGCCGCAACGGTGGTACCAATGCATGCCAGTAAAGCTGTTACCGTTGTACCTATGTTATCGCCAAAGAGGATCGGAACTGCCTGCTTGTAAGTAACTGCCCCCTGGTCAGCAAGTTCCTGCAGGATACCAATAGTAGCTGAACTACTCTGTACAATAAATGTGAAAACTGTGCCAATAAATACTCCAAGGAAAGGGTTATTTTCTATGCCTACCATTAGATCAGTAAAGAACTGTAAATCCTTTAATGGCTTTAATCCAGAGCCCATTAGCTCCAGACCAAAGAATAACATACCAAAACCAAAGACAACCTGTCCAATATTGGCTACCTTTTTGTTCTTGATAAAGAACAGCATAATAACACCGATTGCAATAATTGGTAGAGCATACTTTTCCAATTTAAAGCCGATTAAGTAGCTGTCATGGTGGTTCCAATATTCGCCCCCATGATAACTCCGATGGCTTGCCTCAATGTTAATAAGCCTGCGTTAACAAGGCCAACGGTTAAAACAGTGGTTCCACTACTGCTCTGGATTAAAGCAGTTACCAGAGCACCGGTGATGACACCCCTAAGGGGCGTCTTTGTACCCTTTTCCAAGAACTCCTTCATTCTTGCCCCGGCGGTATTTTGTAAACCCTCGGACATAAATTTTATACCGAAAAGAAAGATACCCAGGCCACCGAAGCCTAAAAATAACACATCTTGGATAGAAATTGCCATGTATTATTCCTCCATTAGTAGACATAACCTTTTATATTTTAACAAATTTTAAGTTTTGGAAAAGTACTTTAACAATCTCTTAACAAAGAATTATTTTTTATAATCTTCTTAACTGTAATTTAACAAACTGCTAACTCTAGTAGACCAATGTATAGCCGTCATGCTCTGTGATACAATATTTGGTACTAGTGTATTAACAATAGGAAGTGAGTTCGAAATGGAAAATAGCTATGATGTAATAGTGGTAGGTGGAGGGCCAGCTGGCATGTTGGCCGCTTCTGTGGCAGCAGCAAAGGGTGCTAAAACCCTGCTCCTTGAGAAAAATGAACGCTTAGGTAAAAAAATGCTGATAACAGGTGGAGGAAGGTGTAATTTAACCAACGATACCGATATTGAGCAAATGGTTGCCAATATTCCCGGTAACGGGAAGTTTGTTTTCGGCAGCTATATAGATTTTCAGGTCAGGATTTAAGGGATTATTTTAATAAATTAGGTATTAAGACTAAGGTGGAAAACCAGGGAAAAGTATTTCCCAGAAGTAACAGTGCTGCCCAGGTGGTAGAGGCATTGGAAAAGCATCTATTAAAGTTAGGTGTGAGGATCAAGTACCAGGCAAAGGTTGATGCCCTCATTGAAGGGTGGGGATGTTGCCGCGGTGTGGTGGTTGGGGGAAAAGAGCTAAAGTCAAAGGCAGCGGTGATAGCCACCGGGGGACTTTCGTACCCCAAAACCGGCAGCACCGGAGATGGTTATAAAATAGCCGGAAAGCTGGGCCATACTGTTACAAAACTATTTCCTTCAGCGGTATCGGTAACATGCTCAGATCCATGGATTAGGGAAAGGGATGTTCAGGGTTTATCCTTACCCTCGGTAAAAATCACCCTATATAATGGTAAAGGAAAATAATGGCCTGTGAAATGGGGGACATTATTTTTACTCACTGGGGTATATCCGGGCCGGCGCCTCAGGGTAGGAAGGTATGTGTCCATAGAAAAACAGAAAACAGGGATAGAAAGCATTAGGGGAGAGATAGACTTATACCCAAGCACAAATCAAGAGGAAATAGCCCGAAGGCTTGGGCAAATTGCCCTTGAGGAAAATAAAAAGATTTTAAAGACTGCTTTAGCGACGGTGGTGCCGGAACGCCTAGCTCTGGTATTGGCAGAGCTGGCCGGGGTTAGCCCCCAGGTAACTGTGGGAGCGATCCAGAAAGAAACTTGGCGTAGGCTGGCCTTACTATTAAAAGGACTGCCTGTAAATATTGAAGGGACCAGATCAATTGATGAGGCTACTGTTACCGGTGGAGGGATAGCAGTGAAGGAAGTGGATCCCCGTTCAATGGAATCCAAACTGATAAAGGGACTTTTTTTTGCCGGAGAAATACTGGATATTGATGCCCATACGGGAGGGTTCAATATGCAGGTGGCCTTTAGTACAGGCTATGTAGCCGGAGAAGCTGCCGCTAAACATGCTTTAGAAAGTATTGACTGATAGTGCTAAATTAGTGTAAATTACGATTAATAAACAAATACCGACAATGATTACTTTATCAAGAGTGGTGGAGGGACTGGCCCAATGAAACCCGGCAACCGGCCTAAGATGGCGGCGGTGCAACTCCTGCGGAGCTTTTTGAAGCTCGGAAAGATGAGGTGCGCTAAGGATGTTAAACCTACGCCCTTTAAATGGGCGTTTTTWTATATAAAATTACTTGCGGGAGGTTACTTATGCTGCTGCCCCAGGTGCCGGTGGAGATAAGGCTGGATAAGGTGCTGGGACTGCTAGGGCAAGGGATAATAGTGAGTCGTTAGTCTCTCCCCTAGGAAACATAGTTGGTGAGGTAATTACACAGGCAAAATCCCTGTTATGTCCAACCGCAGCCTGGTCATGTTATGAATTATCATTAGAGGGCTATTTGATAGGTCCCGGGGGAGATAATATTCCTCTTCCAGGTATAAAGTTCAATAATACAAAAATCGAGAGAGTTAGTGTGATAGCAGTATCCATAGGAGAAGCTATAGAAAATAAGGTACAGGAAGCATTTAAACAGGGAAACTTTACCACCGCCATAATACTTGATTCTGTGGGAAACATTGCAGTTCAAGAGGTTGCTGATTGGATAGTAAATCTATTGTCCAAGCAATATCGAAGCAAGGGGTTGTTCCCCACACCAAGGTATATTCCCGGCTGTAAAGAAAATGAGCTGGCCTATTTACCACTTCTCATGGAACTAGCCGGGGCAGGTAATTTAAATATAAATTGTACCCCGTATTACCAACTGGAGCCGGTAAAATCCCTTGTCTTTTGGGTGGGATGGGGTCCTAATAGAAGTATTATCCAGGTTAAATGTATGTCCTGCCAAAAAGAAAATTGTATATACCGAGTTAGAATAATGGAAGGAGAGGGTTAAGTTTGACCTTCAGGGATAGAGTAGGAAAGGAAATTCTGGTTGTGGACGGGGCTATGGGTACCCTGCTGCAGCAAAAGGGACTGCCATCAGGCTGGTGTCCCGAGGAGTGGAATGTAAGTCAGCCCGAAGCTGTAAAGGACATACACCGGCTATATTTAGAGGCGGGTGCAGATATAATTACAACTAATACCTTTGGCGCAATAAGTACAAAGCTTGAGGAGTATGGCTATGGACATAGTGTCAGAGACTTTAATCTTGCTGCTGTTAGATTAGCTAAAGAAGCAGCCCAACCCTTTGGAGCAATGGTTGCAGGCTCTGTTGGACCTTTAGGAAAATTCTTGCAGCCCCTTGGGACTCTAAGCTTTGATGAGCCTACCAGCAATTTTACGAACAATGTAGGTGTTTGGTTGAGGCAGGAGTAGATTTAATACTCTTTGAAACCTTTGGGGATATTGGTGAGATGCGGGCAGCCCTGGTGGCAGCAGCAGATGCTGGAGATATTCCGGTAGTTGCCAGCTTTACCTTTGATGAAACAGGTAGGACCTTTACAGGAACCGACCCGGAAACTGCTGCTGTGGTGGCCGAGGGCTTAGGGGCTGTGGCCATTGGGGTTAACTGCTCGGTGGGACCAAAACAGTTAGTAAGTGTAGTTAAAAAGCTGGGCCAAAGCACAAACATTCCCATCCTGGTATCCCCCAATGCGGGCATGCCTGAGATTGTTGATGGAAGAACCGTATTTAGAGAAATGCCGGAAACAATGGCACAATATGCAGCCAGTTTTGTTGAGTATGGCGCATCACTCCTTGGCGGGTGTTGCGGAACAACACCAGAACATATTCAAGCCATCAAGGGCAGCGTTAAACACTTACAACCAGTGAAGAGATCTAGGCAGTTTGGACTCAGGGTGGCCAGCCGGGTAAAAACGGTTGCTATTGAACCAAACGGTATTCCTGTGGCTATTGGAGAGAGGTTAAACCCAACGGGGAAAAAAGCTCTGCAGGCCGAAATAAGGGAAGGGAAAACTGAGATTACCCGTAGAGACGCCCTGGCCCAGGTACAGTCAGGGGCAGCTATCCTTGATGTTAATGTTGGTGTTGGTGGTGTTGACCAGATTGCAGCCATGGAGAGGGCAGTTAATGCCGTGCAAATTTTAGTGGATGCACCCCTGTGTATAGATAGTACAGACCCAAAGGTTATCGAACACGCCCTGAAAATATATCACGGCAAAGCGATCATAAACTCTGTAAATGGTGAAGAACACAGTTTAGAGACTATCCTGCCCTTAGCAAAAAAATATGGTGCTGCTTTGATAGCCCTCACCCTGGACGACGCCGGCATTCCTCCCACCGCGGTAGAGCGACTGGCTGTGGCTAGAAAAATTGTGGAGCGGGCTGAAGCAGTTGGCATTCCACGGGAGGACATAATGGTGGACTGTCTGGTACTCACTGTCAGCGCTCAGCCTGAAGGTGTGCCTGAGACCTTGAAGGCCATTACTATGGTTAAAAGGGAACTTGGGACAACCACTAGTTTAGGCGTGAGTAACGTCTCCTTTGGTTTACCTAACCGGGGTTTGATAAATGCTGCTTTCTTTGCCATGGCCCTGTATGCGGGACTAGATGCAGCTATACTTAATCCCCAGGAACAACGTATGATGGAAACCCTCAGGGCATCTGCCGTATTATGCGGCAGGGATATGAGGGCGGAACAATATATTGCCTGGGAACAGTCAAAGGATGGTAGAGTTACCCCTGCTAAAACTGAAGAGGTTAAGGTGTTCACTCCCCTGGAGATGTTATACAATGCTGTTTTATCAGGGGATAAGGATAATATCATCAGCTACATTGAAAAGGCCATTACCGATGGGTTGGCACCCATGGATATTCTCGATAAAGCTCTTATTCCTGGTATTGAGGAAGTGGGTAAAAAATATGGAGAAGGGAAGTTTTTCCTTCCACAATTAATGATGGCCGGGGAAACTATGACCAAAAGTTTTGAGAGGTTAAGACCGGAACTGGCCAAGGGACCTGCCAAAAAACCGGCACAGTTGTTTTGGCAACGGTGAAGGGTGATATCCATGATATAGGAAAAAACATTGTATCTGTGATGCTGGCAAATCATGGGTTTGATGTCATTGACTTAGGAAAAAACGTTGATAACCAGGAAATTATTAAAGTAGCTGAAGAACGTCAAGCAGAGATTATTGGGTTAAGTGCATTAATGACCACTACCATGATTCATATGCCCCAAATAATAGATACCATTAAAGAAAGGGGTCTGAACTGTAAGGTCATTGTGGGAGGGGCAGCTGTAACAGAGCAGTACGCCCGGGAAATTGGCGCCCATGGTTACGCAGAGGATGCCGTTGAAGCGGTACGTGTAGCCAAGGAACTTGTGGGCTTGTAAAAAGCGGAGATGATGGGTTGAAAAGCAATAAGAAGCGGATTACCTTTCTACCTGAGGGTCACATGGTAGAGGTTGTTGGGGATACAACGCTATTAGAGGCGGCAAGAATAGCCGGTGTTGAATTAGTCGCACCCTGCGGTGGTACCGAGCGGTGCGGGAGATGTGGAGTCAGGGTAACTATTCCTGGACAGGAAGGGGCTACCTTCTCCTTAGCCTGCCAGACAGTGGTTATAAATGGGATGAAGGTGTATCTAGAGGACGAAGTAAATACTCAGCCTTCCAGCACAAAACAATACAGTAAAGCTGCAGCTCACCTTGGCATGGCTATAGACCTTGGAACAACCACCCTGGCAGGATACCTTCATGATCTCACAGACGGCAGTTGCCTGTCCTCCCACTCAGCACTAAATGGACAAGTTGCCTTCGGGACCGATGTTATTACCAGAATGGCTTATGGTGCAAGGTCCCAGGAGCATTACCAGAGGCTTACCCTGGCAGCCATAAATAGTATTGAAAAACTAATACAGAAATGCTGCTCTGAGGCTAAGGTATCACCCGACTCAATTTGCGAAATAGTTATTGTGGGCAATACGCCTATGATTCACCTATTGCTAAAATGGCCCATAGCAAGCCTGAAGGAGTCCCCATTTCAGCCTTATGCCATGGGACCCACATACATAAAAGGTAAAGAGCTGGCAATCCAAATAGCTCCCCAGCTATATGCTATTTTCCGCCATTTATTGGAGGTTTTATCGGGTCAGATGCACTTGCTGCTGCAATTGCCTGTGATTTGGCAAACTCCCAGGATAAAACATTGCTGATCGACATAGGAACCAATGCTGAAATATTACTAAAAGATAAAGATAGACTTGTAGCAGTATCTGCCCCCGCAGGACCGGCCCTTGAGGGGGGCAATATTTCAAAGGGAATGATTGCTGCAGCAGGGGCCATCAATAAGGTCTGGTTGGATTATGATGTTAACCTTGAAGTAATAGGAAATATAAAGCCCCTGGGTATTTGTGGCTCGGGAATAATTGACTCTATCTCGGAAATGATTAGGTTAGAAATTATAAATTCCGAGGGCAATATTTCCGAAGCCTCACAGTTACCACCAGTTACTTCCTTTAGAATAAGAAGCAGGTTGAAAAAGGATGATCATGGACAGACCTATTTTCAATTGGCCAATGGGGTCAGTATCGAACAAAGGGATATAAGGCAAATACAACTGGCTAAAGGGGCCATTGAGGCTGGGATTAAAATTCTTTTGAAAGACTTTAAAATAGAAGATACGGATATTAGCAGTATTTTAATGGCTGGCGGCTTTGGCAATTATCTAAATCCAGCCAATGCCCAAAGAATTGGCCTGCTGGGAAATATTCCTTCAAAGAGAATAAAACAGGTAGGTAATACAGCCGGTACAGGAGCGGTAATGCTGCTACTATCCCATACCTTAAGGAAGGACGCGGAGATTTTAAGCACTAAGTTTAAACACCTTGAGCTGGCGGAGGACCCACGCTATCAGGAGCTATTTTTGCAAAGTCTAAACTTTCCGGAGAGAGAGTGTATAGAATAAACATGAATAACAAGAAATTTATCATTCATGCCATTGGAATCTTTATTACCATCACGCACTCCAGGCCTTTGCTGTTGATATGGAACTGACCAAGGAGATAGGAATATCCTGGTATTGGGAATTTGCCAAGGTTGTCCTGGCGAAAGATTTATTTATCAAGGCATTTATTGCTTTATTAACAAGCGCTGTAATTGTTAAATATATGGGTGCCAAAAGGACATCCACAGTACCTACAAAGCCCACAAGAAAAAAGGGCGTTCCAAAGGTATCAGGAAAAAAATAGGGAGAATACACAAACAAAAGGTTAGCCCCGGGCATAAATCCCGGGGCTAACCTTTGGCTTTGATTATTAAATTGGGAAGGGGTTAAATCCGCTGTAAATCATTAATGCAACAACTGTGGCCACTACGATTCCGTAGATGAAGCAAGGTATGGCATTTCGTCTGATTATCTTACCTTCTACACCGATGGTACCAACGGTAGCGCACACTGCAACTACGTTGTTAACACAAATCATATTACCTACCGCACCACCGATAACCTGTAGTGCTACAATTAGTATCTCAGGCATGGCCAAGATTCTAGCTGTCTCAAACTGGAAGGAAGAGAAGAGAATGTTTGAAACAGTGTTGGAACCTGAGATAAAGGCACCTAGCACGCCAATAAAGGGTGCAACAAAGGGATAAGCATCACCGGCCATGCTTGCAGTAGCTTTAGCCATAGCAGTCATCATGCTGTCCAGTCCACCGGCATTAACGCCAGAGTTCAGCATTAATTGCACCAGTGCCACACCGGCAAAGAGGGCAATGGCCGCACCGGAAATCTGCTTAAAGGTCAAGGTCCAGGCAGTTTTAACTTGCTGGAAGTTCATACCGTGAATTAATGCGGTGATCATCGCAACTAAGATAAAGGGTATAGTGCCAGGCAGATAAGCCCATTGGAGGCTATAGGTTAGGTTTTCAATTCCTAGGATATTAACAATTTTAATAGTTTGAGCCTGTAGAATTGGCTTTAGACCAAGGGCAGGGATACGGGTAACAACCAGTATGATAGCGATTAAGGCATAGGGAGCCCAGGCCTTTGCCAGTGACATTTTAGCTTCGCCAATATCTCCCTTATCTTCCATAACTGATTTCCAGTCAGATTCCCACTTGGACTTATGTGGGAAATCCCAGGAAGTCTTAGGTACCAGGAAGCCTTTTTTAGCAGCCAACAGCACGATGGTAGGCCAATAAAGGCGCCAACCAGAGATGGGAACTCAGGGCCTAAGAAGGAAGCTGTCAGGATATAGGGTATAACGAAGGCCAGACCGGCAAAGATAGCAAAGGGAGCAGCAGCCAGACCTGGTTGATGGATTTCTCTTCACTAAAGAACTTAGTTAGGAGGCAGAGACCCAGCAAGGGGATAAACACGCCTACTAAACCGTGAGGGATAGCAATCCATTTAGTCATGACTAGGGTAAAAGCTTCTTGCTCGGCTCCAACTTGAGTCAGGTTCCCCGCTAAGGTACTCATGGCACCGAATACAGGAGTACCAACTGCACCAAAGGAAACAGGAGTACTGTTGAAAATGAGGCAACCATTGCTGCAGCCAGAGGAGGGAAGCCTAAGCCAACCAGCAGGGGACCAGCAAGGGCGGCTGGGGTACCAAACCAGCAGCACCTTCAATGAAGGCACCAAACATCCAACCGATAATTACAGCTTGGATACGACGGTCCTTTGTGATGCCACTAAATCCATTGTTGATGGTGGTCATGGCACCAGATAGCTTCATAGTATTAAGAATTAATATTGCACCAAAAATTATGATAAGTACGTCAATGGCCTTAAGAACACCAAAGATTGAATAACCAAAAACATGTTGGAAATCCATCTGCCAAATTGTAAGTGCAATACCTGCCGAGAGTAACCAGGAAACAGGTAGAGCTCTTTTAGCAGGCCAGTTAAAAGCGGCCATTAATATTATTGTTACCAAAATAGGCACTGCTGCCATAAATGCAAGCATAGGTTAAGACCTCCCTAATGATGTTGAATTTCATAAGATAGCCTAATTGTATCTGCTATTGTAATTATCAACCCCCTTTATTAGTAAGTCCAAATCCACTAAAAACATTACTACATGGAACCAAAATTTTCGGAAAATTATAAAAGCTACTGGCATGAATGTAAGGTGGCCTGACCAATTAATATAAATATTAAATGTTTTCAGTAAAAATCCTGCTGCCATTTTAATTAATTTAAAAAAAAATTAAAAAATTCTCAGATTTTAGACTATCAGTTAGTAAGGCTTTTCACAATATTCAGTTTCTCCATAAAAATTATCTAAAGGAAAAGATTTACTGATTGTTTTTTGTTGTTTCGGGTACAATAGAACGGGAGGTGTTACAAAATGGCTAAAGAGAAACGGGCGAAAAAAGAGGTAGAAGATTTGGAAGCTTTGGAATCCTGTACAACTTCCAATGAATGTGCTGACTCTTGCAGTTCAGTTTCCGATGGCTGTGGTGGCCGTGTCTCTAATGATTGCGGTTGCGAATAGTAACACTCTAAGAAGAGCGGGATAACCCGTTCTTCTTTTTATTGTCAAAATAAAAACAGTGATATAATTATTTAAAAAATGTTTCTGGGGGATTTATATATGACAGTTAAACTCTTTGTAAAGACCGAGACGAAAGAGGGTATAAATAAGGATATTGTAAAAGTAACCTGGGGTGCTGTAAATAACGCCGGACGAATTTTCTACTCTAATTCCGAGATAATGAGTGTGGAGGATTTCCTAAAATTTCAGAGGCTTTTCTCTTCAGTTGGTCTTGACGAAGAGAGAAGAATGGACACTGGTCGCAATAATTATTAGGAAGCAAGTCTGTTATTTCATGGTTAATAATGTCCAAAAACGGGTATAATTTCCGTTGTTAAAGCAAAACTAACTTTGCAAATTTAATTGGAGGTGTATCCATGAAAACAGTAGTAGACCAGGATCTCTGCATTAGCTGCGGTGCTTGTATTGATGTATGTCCAGAAGTATATGAATGGAATGATGATGATAAGGCTCATGCTATTGTAGATGAAGTACCTGAGGGCCAAGAAGATTCTGCAAAAGAAGCAGCAGAAAGCTGCCCAACCGAGGCAATTAAAGTAAACTAGGATAAAAGGCCGCCATTCGCGGCCTTTTATCCTTCTAGCCTTTATTTTGTGACCCCGTGCAGGTAAAAACATAAGCTGTGGCGAATAGAATGTGATGTATTAAAATGGATAGTTATGGAAATAATATTCATATTTTCGGCAGGGGTGACACCGGTGGCCAAGATAAAGGTATTGCACGTGGTAAGACCTGCTGCTGGAGGAATGAAAAATCATATCATTGATCTGGTTAATCGAACCGATAAATCCAGATTTGATGTTACGGTCGCATGTCCTCCGAATAGTCAATTGTGGGAACTCTTTATAATATGAACGTTAAGGTTATTCCCATTCCTTTAGTTGGAGAGTTATCTCCAGCTAAGGACTATGCAGCAACCAGCATTTTGATAAGACATCTACATAATACCAGAACCTCCATCATGCATGCACATAGTTCTAAAGGGGCTTTAGTGGGGAGAGTCGCGGCAGCCATTGCCAGAACTCCGGTGGTTATTTTCACAGCCCATAATAGTATATTTTATGAAGAGTGGCCAGAATGGAAGAAGAGGCTTTTTGCTTCAGTGGAACGTTTTCTGGCCAGATTTACTGATAGAATAATAACGGTATCTGATGCCCTTAAGCAGGAATTAATTGAAAGGGAGGGCCTGCAGGGTAAACATATAACTACCATATATAATGGTATTGATGTTTCACGTTTTGAGACAAAAAATGATTTAATGACTATTAGAAAAAGTATGGATATCCCTGAACTTGGTCCAGTGATAGGTACAATTGCCCGACTGGCTTCCCAGAAGGGGTTAAGTTATTTTTTAAAGGCAGCATCCCTATTAAAGGATTATCAGGTGAATTTTCTAATTGTTGGTGACGGACCACTCATGGAGGCTTTGCAAAAGGAAGCTGTAGATTTAGGGATACAAAACAGGGTCACCTTTGCAGGTCGCCGAGAAGATATTCCTGAAATCATGAGTATAATTGATATTTTTGTCCTACCTTCAATTACAGAGGGATTACCCTTAACAATTTTAGAAGCGATGGCAGCAGGTAAACCAGTTGTAGCAACCCAGGTTGGTGGTATCCCAGAAGCTATTGTACAGGGTAAAACGGGTCTGATGGTACCGCCTAAAGATCCCGAGGCTCTGGCTGTATCACTGGCTGGTTTGTTAGGGGAAAGGGAACGTATAGTCGCATGGGTCTAGCAGGACATAAGCTAGTAAAGGAAAAATTTACAGTGGAAACAATGGTGGAAAGAACTCAAAACCTTTACGGGCAGTTATTGGAAAAGAAAATTTCTGGAAGCAAATAATATTTACAGTTAATTAAGAACGGAGGAGACAAATTTTGTATTTGTTTTTCTGGCCCAAATTTAGGGCCGGTTTGTTAGCCCTATTATTATTTATATATGCTGCCCCCGCCTTTGCAGCGGGGGTTAATTCAGTTGAACAGGCTGAGAGGGTAGTGCTGGTTGTTATCGACCGATTGGATGTTAGTGATTATCAAGGGGATAGTTTAAAAAATATTAAGTCGCTAGCAGAAAAAGGTTCCCTGGGACTTCTTAATAATAACACAGGTGCTCAAATTAATTCTGAGCATACCTATCCCACCATTGGTGCCGGTGCACATTTGATAGGTAGCGGCGATGCCTTAATGGCTTTAACAGCGACGAAGAGGTGCTGGATACCGTTGCCAGTATTGAGTATTTAAGACGCACAGGATGGCAAACCTCTCCAGAGGCTGTGATTCAATTGGCAATTGGTAAATTGAATCGAGCTAACCAAAATTTACCTTATCCTGCTAAACCGGGTGCATTGGGACAGGCACTTCAGGAGGCTGGCCTTTCAACTGCAGTAATAGGTAATGGGGATTCCATTGCTGTTCATAGGCGACTGGCCACCACAATCACCATGGACAAGCAAGGCTTGACAGACTTTGGACTCGTGGATAGAGCCATATTGCTCCACGAGGATGATGTATTGGGAGGATTAAGAACTAATTTTGCAGAGATCAGCCAGAAGGTTTTGCAATACAGAGATATGGGTGTATCACTGATTGTAGTTGAAACAGGCGATGTTACTAGATTATATGAAGAGAGGGATCGAAGCACTGATCAGTCCTATGCCAAACAGAGGGCCGGGGTCTTAAATAGAATAGATGATTTTGTGGGCGATTTAACCACCCAGTTAGACTTCTCCAAGGAAATGTTACTGGTGGTAAGTCCAACACCTACCTATGAAGCATTAAGGGGTAATAGGAATCTTACCCTAATGGTAGCCGCAGGACCTGGTTTTGCTCCAGGCTCCCTGTTAACCTCAGGCACCACAAAGCGAGATGGTATTGTAAAGAATACCGATATTGCACCTACGATACTTAAGGCTTTAGGATTGGAACCTGTGCTGGGAATGTCGGGAAGGCCCTTAAGTAGCTCGAATTTGCAAATGAGAGAGAATACCTTGGAATACCTTCAAAATTTAAATGACAGGCTTGTTACCACCTATCAGGCAAGGCCGCCTGTACAATCTGCCTATGTTATGATCCAGATAGTAGTCTTATTTGTTGCCCTCTTTGGTGTATTTTTTAGACGCCACATGGCAGAATTGATTAAGCCATTTTTATTATTAGTGATGGCAGTACCCCTGGCGGAACTGCTTATACCATTTTGCCGGGAGGCTCAGTAGCTATTTTAGTTCTCCAGCTTATTATTGCCACAGCCTTGATAGTAGGTTTGGCCATTTTGATTCATAGGAAACTGGGGATGGATCCCTTTATCTTCATATGTTTAGCCACTGCCGGCGCAATTCTGATAGATCTGATGAATGCTTCATATCTGCAAAAACAGTCTATACTGGGATATGACCTATTGTGGGAGCTAGATTTTATGGAATTGGAAATGAATACATGGGGGTCTTAATTGGTTCATTAATCATAGGCACCACCGCTGCTATACAGTATTTTGATAAGTGGAGAAAGCCTCTAATTGCCCTCACCGGTATAATATTTTTGATTGGGGTATATGCCATGGCTTCCCCGCATATAGGTACAAATGTGGGCGGAGCAATCGCGGCCACATCAGCTATTGGTTACCTTTTTACTATTGCTAGGAGTACGCTTTAGGGTGCATACCATCCTAACGGTGGCAGGTTTAGTGATTGTTGCTGTGGGTGGCTTTATTGCCTTTGATTTGACACGCCCACCTGATTTAAGATCCCATATGGGGACCACAGCTTCATTAATTATAAGCTCAGGGCCTGGGCAAGTGCTGGATATTATTCAAAGAAAATGGGCTATGAATATGAAGCTTCTTAAATATACCGTTTGGAGCAGAATTCTTCTGGCAAGCCTAGCGGTTCTAGCCCTGCTATTTTACCGCCCCAGGGGAGTAATGCAAAATATTAAGGATAAGTACCCCTATTTGTACAAGGGTTTTATAGGAGTCCTAACAGGTGCTTTGGTAGCCTTTGCCTTTAATGATTCAGGGGTTGTTGCTGCTGCCACAACAATGATTTTTGCTGCTCCTCCCTTGGTTTACCTGGTCTTAACTGAGCAAAAAGGGATATGTAGGTCAATATCTCTAACACCTTTTTGCCTAGACAGGCGTACATTATTATTAATGGAATATAGTAGGGTGAAAGAAAAGAGTATAGAAAATATAGGGAAATTGATAAATATCGTGAAATAAGGTGCTATTAGGGATTTTCGCCAAATGAAGCCAAGATTTGCGTAAAATTTTATTGACAATCAAATAGTTTATGCTAAAATTGATTTTGGTTGGAATTGGCCAGCCCGAAAAATGGTAATGGGCTTGTTGGTTCCAATACTTTTCTTTAATGAAATGGAGGAGGATAACTAAGATGAAACCTTTGGGCCGCCATGTCTTGGCTGAAATCTATGGCTGTGATTTTGATATCCTCAATGACGCAAAGAGGGTTGAGGAAATTATGGTAAACGCAGCACTGGAATCGGGGGCTGAGGTCCGCGAATTTGTATTCCACAAGTTTAGCCCGCAGGGTGTAAGTGGAGTGGTTGTAATCAGTGAGAGTCACTTGGCCATCCATACTTGGCCTGAATTAGGATATGCTGCGGTAGATGTATTTACCTGCGGCGACACAGTAAATCCCTGGGATGCCTGCAATTTCCTGACGAGAGAGTTTGGGGCAAAAGATATGGCTGCTCAGGAAACTAAGAGAGGAATCCTGCCTGGGATGGTTCCGCGTTTAGCGCCGTAATTCATAGGAGGGATATTTATTAGTACCAAATGCAGTAAACCCTAACGAGCCTTGCTCAACTTAAATGGAGGAGCAAGCTCGTTAGTTTTTGCCCATAAATATGGTTCAAATGGTACATAGTGCATAGTGCTAAGTATTTTAAGGTTACTTAAGTATTTTAATAGGGGTAAGAGGAAGGAAATCGCCTATGCTTAACGAAATAGTAATAAGTTATCCGCAGCCGAGGAGGACTTATCATGTCTGGCGATATTTTTGCTAATATCCGGGAAGATTTACAGTCTGTTCACAAAAAAATTAAAGGACAACTTACCATTAAAGCCGGTCATGTTGGGAGTTATGCCCACATAGAGTTTTCACCAATGGATAATTTTATTCGACCAGCAGTGGTTATTTCTGTTGCCCACTTTTATAACTGCATGTCAGCCAAGGTTATTTCCCTTGGAGCCATTGTGCAGTTTATTTTTATGGCTTCTCAAGTACACAGGAGAATTCCTGAAGTCACCATAAATTCAAAATCAGAATCAGATCCTAGAGATGGTACCCAGTTTCCTGTTTTAGTGGGAGACTATCTATATGGAAAATTTTTTACTACCCTGTGCAGCTATGATATGAATCACTACCTAAACCTTTGGCCAACATTATAGCTAAAATAAACGAGGGCGGGATTCTAAGAAATAATAGCCTGCACTCGGAAAATAGTCAGATAAATAAAGAAATATTAAAATTGGAAGAGGCCGAGCTTATGGCTGGCTCCGCCTTTCTAGCCGGCGATTTGGCAGGGGCGCCTGAATATGAAAAAGGCCTGTTGTTTGACTATGGAATGGATTTGGGGATGGCCTATGGTATGTGCCGTAATGGAGCATCTGGTGGCGAAATAAATAAATATTTAGACTCTGCTCTAAAAGCCCTTGAACAACTACCTAACCGCCCTGACAAAAAATGCTGACAGAACTAACCTCTTTGTTTCGCACAACTGACGGCATAGTCAGAAAGGTAGTCTAATTGAAAGGAGGGCTTATACTTTTGCAGAACTTTAGCGGAAAAAGTAAAGAGGAATTTGTCCACGGAGTCTTTTCCTCAATCGCTCATCGTTATGATTTATTAAATACAACCCTTAGCTTTAATAGGGATAAATATTGGCGTAGATTTGCTGTTGAACAGACAAATATAAAATCAGGGGCCATGGCACTGGATGTTGCCTGTGGTACCGGTATGCTTTCCATTGAATTAGCAAAGATAGCTTTTCCAACGGGAAGGGTTATAGGTTTAGACTTCTGTGAGAATATGCTGGCTAAAGCCGTTGAAAATATAGATAAGACCAAATATAAAAGCTCTATTGAATTAGTTCAGGGAAATGCCATGGAATTACCCTTTGAGGACAATACCTTCGATTGTGCCACCATTGGCTTTGCCCTGCGGAATGTTCCAGATGTAGAAAAGTGTATAGATGAAATGCGTCGGGTGGTTAAGCCTGGAGGTAGAGTGGTTTCCTTGGAGCTGGCAAAACCCAGTGCCCCTGTGTTTAAACAGCTTTATTACCTGTATTTTGACAGACTGGTTCCTTTATTGGGCAAGATGGGGGTTGGAAAGGATGGCCCCTACCAATGGTTACCTAACTCACTTAAGATATTTCCCCACCAGTCGGTGGTAAGGGATATGTTTTCACGTGCCGGGCTAAAGGATGCCGTCTATCATGAGCTTACCGGCGGTATTGTAGCTGTACATGTTGGTATTAAGTAAAGTAGAAAAGCTTCCTATCAGCTAAAGTTTTGGTGAAGGACGGTGCTTATGGCTTTTCATAAGTTCAGAGTGTTTTTAGAAATGATTAAGGTCGAGCATACATTATTTGCCTTGCCCTTTGCCTATATTGCTGCTCTATTAACGGAGCAGAAAATCCCTAGTCTGCATAATATCCTTTGGATTACCCTGGCCATGGTTGGAGCAAGGACTGCGGCTATGTCCATAAATAGATTGGTTGACAGGCATATTGATGCAAAAAACCCTCGAACCGCGGGTAGAGCCCTGCCAAAGGGCATGTTGGGGGTAAATGAGGTGTGGTTATATACTGTGTTATCCTTCGGGTTATTAGCTGTTTCGGCCTATAACCTTAGCACCCTAGCCCTACAGTTGTTTCCAGTTGCAGTGTTCTTCTTAAGCTTTTATTCTTTTACCAAACGGTTTACCTGGACCTGTCATTTTTGGTGTGGGTTAGCCCTGGGATTAGCTCCCCTAGGTGCCTGGGTTGCCATAACCGGGAGCTTTCATCCAGCACCGATTATTCTGGGGATTGGTGTACTACTTTGGGTGGCAGGCTTTGATATAATCTATGCCTGTGATGATTTTGATTTTGACCGACGGGAAGGTATATTTTCCATTCCTGCAAAATTTGGTATTAAAAGTGCCTTGAGGTTATCAACAATTCTTCATATCCTGGCACCGATTTGTTTCTTAAGCGTGGGCTTGATTTTAAACCTTGGATTATTTTATTTTATTGGGGTCGTCATTGCTACAGGGCTTTTAGCTTACCAGCATATGTTAGTGGTCCCGGAGGATCTTTCCCGGGCAGGCTTAGCTTTTTTTAACCTCAACGGGACCCTTAGTGTAACAATGTTTGCTTTTACGATTTTTGATATCTTATTCCCTTTCCAGCTACTTTAGGGAAGACATACTAAGCCCATTAAATTTGTCCCACCGGAAGAAAGGGGAAGAACATGGAAGAACTCTTTGAAAACAGTGAGTTGAAGGAAATTAAGTCAAAGGTGGAACAGGGCAAGCGGCTAACCATGGAAGACGGGTTAAAATTATATAGTTCCAATGATTTGCTGGCAATAGGCTATCTTGCAGATATTGTGAGAAAGAGAAAACATGGTGATAGAACATATTTTATTGTTAATCGGCATATTAATCACACTAATGTTTGTGAGATTCTGTGCAAATTGTGTGCCTTTGGTAGAAAGGCTGAGGATGAGGGAGCATACACCTTGTCACTGGACGAGGTAGAGGCAAAGGCTGGGGAATGTCATGGGCTAAAGGTTTCTGAAATACATATTGTTGGAGGCCTTAATCCTAATTTAAAGCTGGATTATTATGTAGAGATGCTTCAACGTGTTCGCAGGGCTGCACCAGGTGCCTTTATTCAGTCGTTTACAGCGGTGGAGATTGATTATTTAGCAAGGATTCATAATTTATCCCTGGAAGAAGTTTTAAAAACTTTAATGGCAGCGGGACTTGACTCTTTACCCGGAGGCGGAGCTGAAATATTGGTTCAGAGGGTAAGGGATATAATTTGCGAAAATAAAATTACTGCCGATAGATGGCTGGAAGTACACGCGGCGGCCCACAAGATAGGGATGAGAACGAATGTTACTATGCTTTACGGACATGTGGAAACAGTAGAGGAGCGGCTTGAGCATATGTTAAAGCTCAGGGAGCTGCAGGATAAAACAGGTGGATTTCTGACCTTTATTCCACTTGCCTTTCATCCTAGAAACACTGCCTTGGAGATGGAGCAGCTATCTCATACCACTGGCTATGATGATCTTAAAACCTTTGCAATCTCCAGGTTAATGCTGGATAATATTGAGCATATCAAAGCCTATTGGATATTATATGGTCCCAAAATGGCTCAAACTTCTTTATCCTTTGGTGTTAATGACCTGGATGGAACAGTAATAGAAGAAAAAATAGCCCATGATGCAGGGGCAGAAACCGCTCAGTTTATGACAAAAAACAAATTGATAAATATGATCAAGGCTGCGGGTAAGATGCCCGTAGAACGGGATACCCTGTACAATGTTCTTGGGGAGGGTTTTTAGTGGCAAAAGTTCGGTTAGGCAGGTGGACTACCTAAATTGCCTACCAGTATTCCATGCCTTGGAAGATGGGATTCTACCCTTTGAAGGTGAGTTAATTAAGGGAACACCAACAATGTTAAATAAAATGCTGCTTGAAGGTGAGTTGGATGTGACCGCCCTATCATCAATTGAATATGCTCGTCATGTAGACAAATGCTTTATACTTCCTAACTTGTCAGTCAGTGCAGATGGTCCGGTTCATAGTATATTTTTATTTAGTCATGTTCCTGTAACTGAACTTGAAGGGAAAAAATATGTCTTACATCATCTTCCTCTACTTCAATAGCTCTGCTTAAGGTTCTCTTTGACCATTACTATCATGTGGAGGCAAAATATGAGACCCAAGCACCGGATTTGGATAAAATGATGTCATGTGCAGATGGAGCTCTGCTTATTGGGGATGATGCAATGAGGGCTAATTTGAGGGTCAAGGAAGAAGGATTGCCCTATCATGTTACTGATTTAGGAGAGGTGTGGAAACAATTTACTGGAGAAAGAATGGTTTTTGCCCTCTGGATAATAAAAAAAGATTTTGCTTTAGAGCACCCTGAAGAGATAGATTTACTTTGCAAAACCTTGGTGGAAGCTAAGGAGTACGCAGCTGCCAACTATGACGGATTATTAAAGAAGGCCCGGCGTAGAAGTGGACTGCCCATGGAGGTTTTGGAAGAATATTTTCAAACCATAAACAACGATTTTGACGAAGGACATAAGAGAGCTCTACTGACCTTTTACGATTATTGTTATAAGAGCGGTCTTATTGAAGAAAGGGTACGGCTATCGGTTTGGGGTGAAGAAGGTGCCTGATATTTCCCCAATTCTTAAAAGGGTGCTAGAAGGGCACCGCCTGAGTCTAGAAGAGGGCGTTGCCCTCTTAAATTCTTCAGATTTACTGGCCCTTGGTGCCGCCGCTAATATAGTCCGCCAGAGATTACACCCGGAGAACCGGGTAACCTTTATTATTGATCGCAACATTAATTATACAAATATCTGTACATGCCGCTGTAAGTTTTGTGCCTTCTGGAAAGATCCTGACTCCCTGAGRGTATATTATTAGTAAAGAGGAATTATTCAATAAAATAGATGCCACCCTGCATGCGGGAGGAACCGAACTCTTAATTCAGGGAGGCTTACACCCTGAACTAGGCTTAGATTACTATCTGGATTTGCTAAAGTCCATTAAAGAGAGCTATTCGATCCATATACATTCTTTCTCACCCCCTGAGATTTGGCACATTGCCAAAAAATCAGGCTTATCTCTTCAGGAGGTGCTGGTGAAACTTCAGGCGGCAGGACTGGATTCACTGCCTGGGGGCGGGGCTGAAATATTGGATAACCGGTGCGTAAGGCCATAAGTCCTGAAAAGATAACCTGGGAAGAGTGGATGGAAGTAATGGGCACAGCCCATAAAATTGGTATGAAGACTACAGCCACCATGATGTTTGGGCATATCGAAACAACCGAAGAGCGTATCCTGCACATGATTAGAGTAAGGGAAGCCCAGGATCGTTCCAGTGGTTTCACGGCCTTTATTCCCTGGAGCTTTCAGCCGAAGAATACAGAATTAGGCGGTGAAACTGCCCACGGAGTGGAATATTTGAAAACTCTGGCCGTAGCTAGACTAATGTTGGATAATATAAAAATATTCAAGCCTCCTGGGTCACCCAGGGAGCGAAAATAGCTCAGATAGCTTTAAGCTTTGGTGCCAACGATTTTGGAAGTACCATGCTGGAAGAAAATGTGGTTCGGGCCGCAGGGGTAAACTATAGGGTGGCACTCAAGGAAATACTGCACTGTATTAGCAGCGCAGGTTTTACACCAGCCAGAGGACTACAGATTACCGGATCATTAAAGAGTTTTAGTATATAGGAGCGCAAAACAAAGTGGGATGCGACTTGTCACATCCCACTTTTGATAGTAAAATATTAACCTAGATTTTTAAAACTGCTGCCATTGGCTCCACAGATAGGACATTTTTCTGGGGCATCAGCTTTATGAATGTACCCACAGACAGGGCATAGGTAATAGTCGACATTCTCTTTACTCTCAAGGGCTTCCAGTGCTGCTTTGTAGAGGTCAGCGTGAATCTTTTCTGCCTCATTGGCAAAGTGGAAGGCACGTTTCGCCTGGTTGTTACCTTCTGCTTCGGCGGTTTCAATAAAACCGGGGTACATTTGGGTGAATTCATAGGTTTCCCCGTCAATTGCTGTCTGAAGATTTTCTGCGGTGGATTTAATTCCACCCAGTGCCTTTAACTCACTTAGGGCGTGAAGTGCCTCAGCTTCTGCTGCAGCTCTGAATAGCTTAGCCACTGCAGGATATCCTTCCTGGTCAGCTTTAGCAGCAAAGGCAAGGTATTTTCTGTTGGCCTGGGATTCCCCCGCAAAGGCTTCTTTTAAATTATTTTCTGTGGTCATTAGAAAAGGCCTCCTCAAGTATGTTATTGGTGTTAATTCCAATTAATAGTATATTATTTCTTTAGTGTAATATACAAGCTTATTGAATAAATGTAATGGTGTTGTAAGAAAAATAAATTAAGAATTTATAATATAGAAGTTAAGGTGTGATGAATATGAAAATCTCTGAAATTTATCTCCAGAAAAATCCTGTAATATCCTTTGAAATTTTTCCACCCAAAAGTACCACACCCCTGGAAACTATATTTTCCACTTTGGCGGAGCTTACTAAGCTCCACCCTGATTATATAAGTGTGACCTATGGTGCCGGTGGCAGCAGCCGTGATCGTACAAAAGAAATAGCCTCCAGAATAAAAAATCAGTATGGGATAGAAACTATGGCTCATTTGACCTGTGTTGGTCAGTCAGAAGCTGAAATAGACCAAATAGTCAAGGAACTGCGGCAAGAAAATATTGAAAATGTTTTGGCTTTACGGGGAGATCCACCTGCAGATCAATTAGATTTCGATTTCTCTACCTGCGATTTCCAATATGCCGCTGATTTAGTAAAGCACATAAAAAGCCAAGGTGATATTTGTGTTGGTGCTGCGGCTTATCCTGAAGGACACTGTAATTGTACAAGGTTAAGTGATGATTTATACCATTTAAAGAATAAGGTTGACCAAGGGGTAGACTTCCTAATTACCCAGCTCTATTTTGATAACAGGGTATTTTATAACTTTATGGAAAATGCTCGCAGGATCGGCATTGAATGCCCGGTGGCGGCCGGGGTTCTCCCAGTACTGAATGGAAAACAGATAAAAAGAATAATTTCTTTATGTGGGGCCTCTATGCCGGCTAAATTATTAATGATGGTTGATAAATATGGAGATAATAATGATGATATGGAAAAAGCTGGTATAGAATATGCCAGCAACCAGGTGCAGGACTTGCTGGACAATGGAGTTGAGGGGATTCATCTATATACCATGAATAAGCCCCAACAAATTACTCAGATTCTGAGGAATGTTGGCCGGGCCTAGCTCGAAGTGCAACCGTGCCAAATTTTGGCACGGTTTGTTTTTCTTTTAGAAAACTTGGGAGGTGCAGCTTTGCTTGATACTAAGATTGCCTTAGTTCAGATGGAGTCCAAGCTAGGTGGTGTAAAGGAAAATTTAGAAAAAATAAATGGGTATGTAAATCAAGCGGCAGGTGAGAAGGCTGATATTATTTGCTTCCCAGAAATGTGTATTACGGGCTATGGTAGAGATATAGCGAAAAAAATAGCAGTAAATCTGGAGGCTGGCGATGTAAGCCGACCTCTAATGGAAATGTCTGCTCAAAATAATATTGTTATTGTAGTTGGATTAGCTGAATGCAATGATGATGGAAAGCCATTTATTACCCAACTGGTGGTTCAGCCAAAGGGAGTGGTTGAGAAGTATAGAAAAACTCATCTGGGCAATAGTGAGAAGCCTTATTATTCTCCAGGCAGCGATTTTAAGGTCTTTGATCATACTAAGGTCAAATTTGGCATTCAGATTTGCTGGGATATGCATTTCCCTGAAATGACTGCAATACTATCCTGAGGGGTGCAGAACTGGTGCTTGCGCCACATGCCTCTCCGGTGGTGGTGGGTGATCGTAGGGGCATATGGTTAAAGTATCTAGCTGCCAGGGCATATGATAATGCAGTGTTTGTGGCAGCCTGCAATCTGGTTGGAGAAGATGGTGGAGGCGGAAACTTTTGCGGGGGAGCACTTGTCCTAGATCCTAAAGGGAATGTACTGGCTGAGGATTTTAATGGTAAGGAATCAATGCTCTTGGTTGATCTAAGGTCCGATAAAATTAATAAAATAAGAGGACAACAATCTTCTACCATGGCCAATAGCTTTTATTTAAAGTCACGCAGGCCGGAGCTTTATACAGAATTAATTAAGGAAATGAACCAGAGTAATTAGAAGTTACTTCTAATATTCAAATATATATTTACAACTGCTTGTTACTTACAGTATTATTAAAATATTAGGATAATTTGCCGTTGGTATGATCATACCATCAGTCCACTGAATGATACATAGGACTCCTAATGCCTGAACGTTAATTCACTAGAATTATATCATCTTTGTTAAAAACTTAGGTTTGGAGTGCTGCATAATGAAGTTTAAGCCCATCAAAGCAAAAAAAATATATGAAGAAATTGTAGAACAAATCAAAGGAATGATAACGTCTGGTGAATTAAATGCAGGGGATAAACTTGTACCTGAAAGGGAGCTGGCTGAACGTCTGCAGGTTGGAAGATCGGCAGTTAGGGAAGCATACAGGGCACTGGAGGCCATTGGCTTAATTGAGATTAGACCTGGTGAAGGGACATTCGTTAGGGAGATGGGCACCAAGCCATGAATGATATCATGTCCTTGGCCGTTTTGACTGGAAAAGATACAATATTTGAACTAATGGAATTAAGAAAAATAGTAGAAGTGGAGTCCGCTGCTTTAGCAGCCCAGCGCAGAACCGAAGAGGATTTAAAAAACATGAAGCACTGGCTGGTGCAAATGAAAAAGGACATAGCAGGTGGCAGCCTGGGAGATGTGGCGGATATAAAGTTTCACTATGCATTATCAGACGCAGCACATAATTCACTACTCAACAGACTAATGAATTCCATCTCCGAAACCATGAAAAAAGAAATGGTGACTATTAGAGAGAAAATGTATCTTACACTTGGCACACCACAAAATTTATATGAGCAACATGAAGTGATTTTTAATAATATCCAAGCTGGAAACATTGAGGGATCAAGGAATGCTATGTTCATTCACCTGGACTATGCTGAAAAGGAATTTATTAAAAACATGAATATTTCCACCAATATAAAGGAAAGCAACTAGTCTTTGGATTAGTTGCTTTTTATATATTTAGTACCATATAATGTTAGAGGATAGTGAAAATAATCCTATGGAGGAAATTATGGCTTTATCAGTGGATAAATCATTATTAAGAGATCTACCAAAGGTAGATGAGCTTCTCCAGCATTTTCGAATTATTGAATTAATGAGGGATAACCCAAGAAAAATTGTGGTGGACAGTATCCGGTCATCCATTGATGAACTTAGATGTTCAATATTAGATGGAGAGTATACTGGAACATCTGAAGAAATTTTTGATGCTGTATTAAGAAAGTCTATTAATAGAATTAAATGGTCTGCCAGACCAAATCTGCGTAGAGTAATCAATGGTACAGGTGTGGTTTTGCACACAAATTTAGGAAGGGCCTTGTTAGCTGAATCTGCCAAAACAGCCACCATAGGTGTGGCCTCGAACTATTGTAATTTAGAGATGAACTTGGAGTCGGGCAAGAGGGGCTCAAGGTATGAACCACTGGAAGAATTGCTCATTCAACTTACCGGGGCTGAGGCAGCCTGGTGGTAAATAATAACGCGTCTGCTGTTTTACTTGCCCTTGGCACCCTGGCTAAGGGAAAAGAGGTAATTGTCTCCAGGGGGCAGCTGGTGGAAATTGGGGGGTCCTTTAGAATACCCGAGGTTATGGAACAAAGTGGTGCCATATTAGTTGATGTGGGTGCCACTAATAAAACCCATCCCAGGGATTACCGTTCTGCAGTTACTGGTGAAACGGCACTACTACTACATGTACATACCAGTAATTATCGTATAGTGGGCTTTACCAGGGAGACAACGGTAGAAGAACTGGTGGAGCTGGGTAGCGAGTATAAAATTCCAGTCATGTCAGATCTGGGTAGTGGGTTTTTGGTTGACTTAGCCAAGTATGGCCTGCCAAAAGAACCAAGTGTACAGGAAACGGTTGCGGCGGGGGCAGATGTTGTAACCTTCTCAGGGGATAAACTATTAGGGGGACCCAGGCCGGCATCATCGTGGGCAAGAAACACTATATAGAAAAAATGAAAAAAAATCCTTTGACCAGGGCAGTGAGAATTGATAAATTCACAGTGGCCGCCTTGGAGGCCACCTTAAGGGAGTATCTAGATTCCCACAGGGCATTGCAAAATATTCCTACCCTAAGGATGCTCACTGAACCGATAGATATCATTCAAAGGAGAGCCCGTACTTTACAAAAAAGTTGCGAAACAGATTGAATGTTCCTGCAGAGCTCCAAATAATGCCAGGTATTTCTCAGGTTGGCGGTGGCTCAATGCCTACTGCTCAGTTACCCACTATAATTTTATCTTGCCTGCCAGAAAATATGTCCGTTGATAAATTAGCAATTAATTTAAGAATGGGTGAGCCTGCTGTTGTGGCCAGGGTTCAGGAGGGCAAGTTTCAATTGGACTTAAGGACTGTTCAGCAAGGAGAATTGGACATGTTGGCTGAGGTTATGGCCAAGGTAATTAACACCGGGGAGGTTACCTAAACAATGAAGCATATCATTATTGGTACCGCCGGTCACGTTGATCATGGTAAGACTTTACTGATCAAAACCCTTACTGGTGTTGAGACAGACAGGCTTAAAGAAGAGAAAGAACGGGGTATATCCATTGAACTGGGCTTTGCCCAGCTAAAGCTGCCCAGCGGCAAGCAGGCTGGTATTGTAGATGTTCCTGGACATGAGAGATTTATTAAGAATATGTTGGCAGGAGTTGGTGGAATTGATTTAGTTCTACTGATAATTGCTGCTGACGAAGGAGTTATGCCCCAGACAAGGGAGCATGTTGACATTATTCAACTACTGCAGGTTAAAAAGGGAATTGTAGTTATTACAAAGGCGGACTTAGTGGATGATGAGTGGCTGGAGATGGTAAAGGAGGAGGTCCGGGATTTTATAAAGGGAACAGTTTTAGCAGAAGCACCTCTAATGGCAGTTTCCTCCACCACGGGTCAAGGTATTTCCGAGCTCCTTGCTGTGATCGATAAAACAGTGGAAGATACAGAAGAAAGAACTAGTACAGGAAAATTAAGATTGCCGGTGGATAGGGTTTTCTCAGTCACCGGATTCGGTACTGTTGTCACCGGGACCCTTCTATCAGGAAGGATTATAGTAGGAGACGCCGTTGAAGTCATGCCCCAGGGCAATGTCTATAGGGTTCGCTCAATACAAGTGCATGGAAAGAAGGTTGAACAGCTAGGGCCGGACAGCGTACTGCAGTGAATCTTTCAGGTTTAGAGGTTCATGAGGTAACCAGGGGCAGTGTAGTGGTGGCACCAAAAAGCGTTGAGCCATCATACAGAATGGATGTTAAGTTTTTGCTTTTGGAGGGAACGGAAAAACCGCTTAAAAATAGGGCCAGGGTTCGTATGTACCTGGGTACTGATGAAATTTTAGGACGGATTAGGTTATTAGACAGGGATGAATTGGAGCCAGGTCAGGAAGTTTATGCCCAATTGGAATTAGAGGATGAGGCCATTGCTGGTAAAGGAGATCGCTTTGTTATTCGCTCCTACTCTCCAATGAGAACCATCGGCGGGGGAACTGTTATAGATGCCAATGCCTCTAAGCACAAGCGCTTTCGGCCAGAGGTTCTTGAGGCTATAGCTACTAAGGAGATGGGAGAGCCAGACGAACTGGTGGAACAACTGTTGTCGGCTAAACAGGTTCTATTCACCCTTGAAGAGTTAGCCCTGGCACTAAACCTTCCTGAAGAAGATATACAACAAGGAACAGAAAAGCTATTGGTTGAAGGGAATATAAAAATAATACCTACAGATAAAAAAGATTTATATGTCTCGGGATATGTTTATCACCAATGGGGTCAGGAAGTCAAAAATATGGCAGAAGTCTATCATCAAGAGCATCCCTTGCGGGAAGGTTATCCTAGGGAGAACTGCGTTCCAGGAAGTTTTCTCAAATAAATACAAAGAACTTTCAATATCTGTTACAAGCTATGGAATCAGATGGATATATTAAGCTTTTTGAAAAGACACTATCCAGTTCGTCCTTTCAGGGGGATTTATCGGATAAATATCAGCGAACTGTTGATTCACTACTTAAATCCCTTCGGGATGGAAGCCTTCAGCCACCTTCTTGGACAGAGATTGCTAAAGGGCATAGACTGAAGGAATCTGAAGCCCAGGAATACCTGCAATACCTCCTTAGAAAAGGCCTGGTAGTCAAATTGGTAGATGAGGAGCTATATCTGGCTAGCCATAGCTTTGAACAGGCCCGAACTAAAATTGTTAATTTTTTAAAGGAGAATAAGGAAATATCTGTTGGACAAACCAGAGATCTACTAAACACTTCCAGAAAATATGCCCTTCCTCTTTTAGAGACCTTTGACAGAGAAAGGTTAACCCGTAGGGTTGGGGACAACAGGGTATTGATTTAGGGGGAAGAACATGGTCACTGTAGACACCTTTAAACGAGGATTAAATAAAGGACTTTCCACCACCTGGACATTATCTAAGGTGGTGGTTCCAATTTACGTGGCGGTAACATTTCTGAGCTTTACACCCCTGTTGGGCAAAATTGCCTCTTTAGGTTCCCCTTTTATGAAATGGGTGGGACTGCCAGGCGAGGCAGCACTGGCGATAGTGATGGGGAATGTGTTAAATTTATATGCCGCCCTGGGGGTTATGGCCTCCCTTAGTTTAGATTCTAGGGAAACTACTATTATATCCATGATGTTATTGCTTTCACATACAATTTTTATTGAAAGTGCAGTTGCAGCTAAATGTGGGATCAATCCCTGGCTGATTGGGGGAGGTCGTTTTATTCTGTGTCTGATTTCAGGGGTTGTACTTAATATAATCTTATAATTAATTGAAAAAATGGAAGGTTATTATATGGATTGGCTTGAATTTTTACAGGTGGCTTTAACAGGGAGTCTTAAAAGTGTATTTAAGATGGCGTTAATCATAATTCCGCTAATGCTGTTGATGGAAATAGCCAAAGATATGAACTTATTAGAAAGGGCGGCCAAAGGGCTGGAACCTGTAATGAGAATTTATAGGCTGCCTAAGGAAGGGGCCTTTCCAATTCTTGTGGGACTAACCTTCGGATTATCCTACGGGGCAGGATTCATTATTGATAGTGCCAAAAACGGCTACCTCAATTGGCGGGATTTATTCTTAATCAATATCTTTTTGGTATTATTTCACTCAGTATTTGAGGATACGGGATTGTTCATTGCAATTGGGCTGATGGAACAGTTATCATATTGGGGAGATTAATCTTAGCTTTAATTGTAACCTTTGCCCTATCCAGATGGACAGGTATAGATAGACTAGAGAAACAAATGGGTGGGAAAATAGCAGTGCCCCATTGCTCCCATTGCAGAAAGGAGTAACCATGTCAGTAAAGAATCATATATCACTGCGGGTGAAGGTTCTTTAAAAATAGAATTGCAGGCTACCTTCTCTGATGACGGTCTAGTTTGTCAATTATATGGGGGTGATAAATCCCATATAGGTGCGGTGGTTTTAACCCTGCCGAGGCCCAGTTTAAAGAAGGATTACCAGATAAGCTGCAATTCCAGCGTACTTCCCTTTTAGGGCATAAAGAAGATGAATTGGCTAAGCCAATTGCAGAAAAAATCGCTAAACATTTTAATCAGACAGTGGTAGTGGTGGCTGGAATTCATGTTGAAGATGCCTCAGACAATGATATTAAAGCCTTGATCACAAATTGCTGGCTTTGTGTCGAGGAACTTTTAAAGGCCCATTAGAACATAAATCACCTCGGCAAGGAGAGAATAACAACATTAAGGTAATAAACGAGGTGTTTTCCTTGGATAAGGTTTGTATATTATGTAATGGACTTTTTAAAGTAACTATGAGCTGCCCCAATTGTGGGCAGGAGTTGAAAGATATGGGCATAATTCAGGACTTTTATGATCCCTATAGCGCCTATGAAGAACAAGCAATTTATGAGGATGGTTATCAAGGCTATACAGAAGAATGTTGTGTCCATTTAATGTATTGCCCAAATTGTGAAGATGGCCAATTTAGGCCAATGAAGAGATTATTGGAGTTAATGACAAATATTTCGTTGATAGACAATTCAGTTCACAGACCATAATAAAAATGGAGGTGAACAAATTGAGGCAAAATATGAATTCCACTGAAAGAATCCTAAGCGTTGTGGGAGGTATTGCTTTTACAGGGTTGGGACGTTCTGATAGTTTTAAAAAATCTCTAATGGGGAAAGGTATGACTTACTGGGGGTAAAAACCGCCACCGTAGGTCTCATAGGCTATGATCCGGTTATTGACTGGCTAAAGCAAGAAGAGGATGATGAGGATTTCTTTTAGTATGTGATATTTATCCGGTGTGGTGACAGGGTGATAACCTTTGCGGTTTAATCAGAAGCAAGAAAAGGGACCCTTTGACATTATTGGTGATATTCATGGTTGTTTTGACGAATTGAAAATGCTGCTGGAAAAATTGGGCTATCAAGCAGAGGGAGCAGGATATCGACATCCCAATGGTCGAAGGGCATTGTTTTTAGGTGATCTGGGGGATCGAGGACCCCGCAGCCTAAAAGTATCAAGCTGGTCATGGAAATGACTCATAGGGGAAGTTCATTATATGTGCCAGGAAATCACTGTAACAAGCTATATAGATATTTGCTGGGTAGAAAAGTCCAGGTAAAACATGGTCTGGAAAAGACAGTTGAGGAGTTAGACTTGCTTAGTTCAGTGCAAAGGGAGGACTTTTCAAGAGAGTTTAAAGCATTCTTTGAAGCAGCCTCACCCTATCTGATTTTAGACAATGGCAAATTAGTGGTCTCACACGCAGGGATCAAAGAAAATATGATGGGAAAAATAAATAAAAGAATAGAGAGCTTCTGCCTATATGGAGATCCCACAGGAGAGGTTACTCAAGAAGGACTTCCTATTCGTAGGGATTGGGCTAAAAATTATAAAGGGAAGGCCCTTGTAGTTTATGGGCATACTCCAGTGGAAAAACCTGAGTTTAAAAATAATACCATTAATATTGATACTGGTTGTGCAACAGGAGGCGCATTGACTGCTTTGAGATACCCGGAAAGGGAATTGGTTCAGGTTTCGGCAAAGGATGTATATTATATACGTCCTGAGATGAGGACCTTGCTTGGCACCCATTAATTAAGCTGATCCGTAAGGTCTGCATCGCACAGGGGGCAGAATCTTAAAATTCCGGTGGCAGCAAATTCCTGCTCACAACGATTACATTTGTATAAATAAGTCATAGTAACACCGCAATGGGGGCAGGTGTCAAACCCTGCGTCCATTTCTTTTTGACAATATGGGCAGATTGACATATATGAACACCTCACCTTACCATCATATTCAGATAAAAATAAAATCCGGTTTTGACCGGATTTKTTTTGTTTGGGAATAATGCTTTGTTCTCTAAACTATTAGAGCTTTATAACGTTAGCAGCCTGGGGTCCGCGATTTCCTTCTACTATTTCAAACTCAACAGGCTCACCTTCTTCTAAACTGCGGTATCCATCGGTCTGAATAGCGGAATAGTGAACGAATACATCTGCTCCTGACTCGGCTTCGATGAAGCCATAGCCCTTATTAGCATTAAACCATTTTACCTTGCCTTGCAAATTTATTTCCTCCTCAGATTTAATGAAGCTTAAAGCTTTACCTTTAGAGTATTATCAGAAAATATGAAAACTATTCCAAAAAAAGAATATTTTTTTAAAGATACACTGACATCTGTCTGAAAGCTAGACAGTTTCTGCACTGAAATGTAAAACTAATTTTTTGTCGAGTAGCAGGATTTCATGCCGTTTTATTGAATACCAATTTATTATCTATTTGTTGATTTTATTAAGGAGGGATGAAGTCGGGTTCCATTGGTTGGCCTTTATTTTTTTAATTTTTGAGGAGGGTATAGATAAGTGAAGCTTACATTAAAGAGAATGCTTGGTCTTGCTCTTGCGCTGGTTATGTCCATAGCTGTAATAGGCTGTGGTGGTGGAGAGCAAAAGGCTGAAGAAAAGAAAGATGCTGCCGATGAGAAGTTAAAAATAGCTTTTATTTATGTTGGGCCTATTGGTGACGGTGGTTGGACTTATGCACAGGATCTTGGCCGGATATTCCTTGAGAAGGAAGTACCCGGTATCGAGACAACCTATATTGAGTCTGTTCCCGAAGGTGCAGATAGTGAGCGCGTATTAACAGAGCTGGCTGAGAAGGGTAACAAGATTATTTTTGCAACCAGTTTTGGTTACATGGATGCTGTTATTAAAGTAGCTCAGAAATATCCCGATGTGAAGTTTTTACACTGTTCCGGTTATAAAACTGCTGAGAATGCAGGAACTTATTTTGGCCGTATGTACCAAGCTCGCTACCTCACAGGCTTAATGGCTGGTAAGGAAACCGAGAGCAATATCATCGGCTATGTTGCCGCATTCCCTATTCCCGAAGTAATTCGTGGTATCAACGCCTTTACAGTGGGTGTTAGGGAAGTAAATCCCGAAGCTAAGGTTAAGGTTGTTTGGACCAACACCTGGTACGATCCTGCCGCAGAAAAAGAAGCTGCTAAGAGCTTACTGGAAGCAGGGGCTGACGTAATTACCCAGCACCAGGATACTCCTGGACCTATGCAGGCTGCTGAGGAAAAGGGTAAATTTGGTATTGGCTACAACAGTGATATGGCCAGCATGGCTCCTAAGGCTGTTCTAACCTCCGCAGTTTGGAATTGGGGTCCCTACTATGTTGATACTGTAAAGGCCATTCAAGCAGGTACCTGGAAGAGCGATCAATACTGGGGTCCAATGTCTGACGGTATCGTAGGTCTTGCTCCCTATGGTCCAATGGTATCCGACGAAGTTAAGCAATTGGTAGAAGCTAAGAAACAAGAAATTTTAGAAGGTAAATGGGACGTATTTACCGGACCTATCAAAGACCAGAGTGGACAAGAAAAGGTTCCTGCCGGTCAGGTTATGTCTGATGCAGATATGTTATCCTTCGACTGGTTTGTTGAAGGCGTAGACGGAACTATTCCTAAATAAAAAATCCAATGGCTGCTGGCAGGTTTCCTGCCAGCAGCAAAATTTAAGGGGAGAACAACTTGACTACCGATTTCCTGGTAGAAATGAAACAAATAACTAAAAAGTTTCCTGGGGTGCTGGCAAATGACCGGGTTGACCTACAGGTAAAGAAGGGTGAAATACTAGCTTTACTTGGTGAAAACGGTTCCGGAAAGAGCACCCTTATGTCCGTTTTATCGGGCCTTTATCGTCCTGATTCAGGTGAAATATTCATATCAGGACAAAAGTATAGCTTTAAGTCACCCAGGGAATCCATTGATGCTGGAATTGGCATGGTTCACCAGCATTTTAAGCAGGTGGAAACCTTCTCAGTGGCTGAGAACATGATTTTAGGCAGTCATAAGTCAAAGTTTCTAGTGAATGCTAAAAGCGTTGAAAATGAAATTAGAGACCTGTCCAGAGGATATGGGCTTGAGGTAGATCCCTCTGCAAAACTATGGCAGCTTTCAGTGGCTGAACGGCAGAGGGTGGAAATTGTCAAAATGCTATACAGGGGTTCAAAACTATTGATATTAGATGAGCCTACTGCTGTTTTAACGCCCCAAGAGGCAAAGGAACTGTTTCAGGTTATTAGAAAAATGACCGAGATGGGTGAATCTATTATCCTAATCACCCACAAATTAAATGAGGTTATGGAAGTTGCCGACAGGGTAACTATTTTAAGAGGTGGTAAATCCATTGCCACCAGGGAAAGAAGTCAGGTGGATGAGCGTGAGCTAGCCAGACTTATGATGGGTCAGGACATCACCATGCCACAAAAGAGAAACCCTGCCAAATTAGGTAACGACGTATTAATATTGGATCAAGTCTCTGCAGCCGGTGACGGTGAACGGGCAGGGCTAAGTAATATCTCATTAACTGTAAAAGAGGGAGAAATACTTGGTATTGCCGGTATCGCCGGTAACGGACGAAGGGATTTGGCAGAAACCATAGTGGGGTTAAGGGCAGTTACAAAGGGCCGCCTAATTATTGGTGACAAAGAGGTTAGCAACTTTACACCCCTTCAGATTATTGATGAGAAGTCAGTTATATTCCTGAAGATCGTCTGGGGTCCGGATTGGTGCCCAACCTGGGAGCAATAGATAATCTTATTCTTAAAGAATACAGAAGACCCTGGCTGGGCAGGGGTCCGCTTATTAATCGGCGGCGGGCAAAGGAATATGCGCAGAAGCTTATCAAGGAAGTTGATGTAAAGGTAACAGGTTTAAATGCCCCGGTTAAAATGTTGTCGGGTGGTAACCTGCAAAGGCTTTTGCTGGCGAGGGAATTGGCATCTTCCCCTAGAGTTATTGTTGCCGTTTATCCTGTAAGGGGTTTGGATATTGCGGCTGCGGAAGCAGTGCATAGAATGCTGTTGGATCAACGCAGCAAAGGTGCGGCAATTGTTTTAATTTCCGAGGACCTGGAAGAGCTATTAAAGCTATCCGATCGTATTGGAGTATTATATAAGGGTACCTTGATGGGGATTCTTCCAGTGGAACAGGCTGAGCCTGAAAGGATTGGTTTAATGATGTTAGGCTCAGAGTTAGGAGGGGAAAAGGTATCATGATCAGAGTTGAGCGCAGAATGGCCCCCTCCAAGGCAAGTTTATTTTTAGTACCCCTTACCGCTATTATTCTCGCTTTATTAACCGGTGCCATATTTCTTTATATTAATGGTTTATCATCCCCCAAGGTATCAGCCTGCAGCAGGTATTTGCAGTCTATAGCGGAATGTTTCAAGGGGCTTTTGGCTCAAAGTACGGTATATCTGAGACCCTGGTTAAAGCCATACCCCTTATGCTGTGTGGACTTGGTGTTTCAATCGCCTTTAGGATGCAGCTTTGGAACATCGGAGCTGAGGGACAATTTTACATGGGAGCCTTTGGTGCGGCATGGGTAGCTCTAAGCTTCCCCCATCTGCCTGCCTATATAATGCTGCCATCAATGATTTTAGTAGGCATGTTTTTCGGTGGACTATGGGGTTTAATCCCTGGTATTCCCAGGGCATATTTGGGTGTAAACGAAACCATTACCACCTGATGCTTAACTATGTGGCAATCCTCTGGGTAAACTATCTGGTCTTTGGTCCCTGGAAGGATCCCCAGGGTATGAATTTTCCACTAAGTGCCCATTTTGAACCGGCTGCCATATTACCCACTTTAGGTAACACCAGGGTTCATTTAGGCTTGCTCTTTGCCCTAATCATAGCAGTAGTTCTATGGTATGTGCTGAGAAGATCCCGGTGGGGCTACGAAGTGACAGTTATAGGTGAAGTCCTAGGGCGGCACGTTATGCCGGCATGAGTATTACCAAGAACATATTGATTGTAATGTTTATTAGTGGAGCTTGGCAGGGTTGGCCGGTATGGCTGAAGTATCAGCCATCACACAAAGAATGCAGCAGGGTATAAGTCCAGGCTATGGCTACACAGCAATTATTGTGGCCTGGCTAGCTAAATTAAATCCCTTTACAATTATTGTGGTATCTGTGTTGTTGGGAGCATTACAGGTGGGCGGTTACAGTGTGCAGTCTAGTGGAGTACCTGCTGCTATTGTTTCCATGATTCAAGGTGCCCTGCTATTTTTTGTTCTAGGGGGAGAATATTTTAACCGATTTAAATTAGTAGCAAAGAGCAAATCAAAGGTGGAGGTGTAACCAGTGCAGGAAGGTTTTATCATCATTATTATGGCCACCGCCATCACTGCAGGCACCCCAATTTTATTTGCCGCCCTTGGAGAGATATTAACTGAAAGATCTGGAATCCTTAATCTTGGGGTTGAAGGTATGATGCTGGTTGGTGCAGTTAGCGGATTTGCCTTTGCCATAAGCTTTGGCAACCCCTGGATTGGTGTTTTGGGGGCTATGCTGGCTGGTGGCTTGATGGCATTAATTCATGCTTTCTTAACGGTAACCATGCAGGCCAATCAGGTTGTTACAGGTTTAGCATTGACCCTGTTTGGGACAGGTTTGTCTGGTTTCCTTGGCAAACCCTTCATCGGGATACCCCTTGAAAATTCCTTTAAACCAGTGAGTCTGGGCATTTTGGGGGACATTCCTTACCTTGGACCAATATTTTTTCAGCAGGATCCGCTGGTTTACCTATCCTATATTTTAGTTCCTGTTCTTTGGCTATTAATTTATAAAACCAGGGCAGGACTTAATTTAAGGGCAGTGGGTGAAAATCCTGCCTCTGCGGATTCCCTTGGGGTTAGTGTTTATCGGGTCAGGTATATTTATGTTGTTATGGGCGGTATGCTGGCCGGTTTGGGAGGAGCATATCTTTCCATTGCCTATGCCCCAACCTGGCTGGAGCATATGACGGCAGGAAGAGGCTGGATAGCTGTAGCCTTGGTTATATTTGCCACATGGAACCCCGTGAGGCTATGTTTGGTAGCTATATTTTCGGGGGGATCGACGCTCTGGCTTCCGTGCCCAGGCAATGGGTATTATGATTCCATCCTTCTTCCTTAAAATGCTTCCTTATATTTTTACCATAGTTGTTCTTATTATCGTTACACGTAAGGCCTTGGCAAATAGGGTTGGAGCACCAGGTGCCTTAGGCTTGCATTATGATCGTGAGGAACGTTAAATTGGAGGAATAGGTGTGGAACTTCTAAAAGAAAAAATTCAACAAGATGGACAGATAATATCAGACCATATCTTAAAGGTTGATTCCTTTATCAACCATATGGTTGACCCTGATTTAATGTTAGAAATTGGCCATGAATTTGCTAGACGGTTTGCCAAACAGGAAATAACGAAGGTATTAACTATTGAGGCCTCTGGCATAGCAGTGGACTTACCACAGCCATGGCTTTAAAGGTTCCCTTGCTTTTTGCAAAAAAGCAAAGACCATCAACCCTAGAGCAAGGTTATTATTCATCAAATATCTATTCCTTCACTAAAAATCAATCAGTAGATGTCTTTGTAGCTAAGCAATATATAACCAGTGATGATAAAGTCCTTATCGTAGATGATTTCCTTGCCAGGGGAGAGGCCTTGCGAGGTATGGCATCGCTGGTTAGACAGGCCAATGCTGAATTGGTAGGTATAGGCATAGTAATAGAAAAGGCTTTCCAGGGAGGCGGCCAGCAGCTAAGGGAATCCGGGGTTCGTATAGAATCTTTAATAAGGATTAATAGTTTAGCCGGCGGAAAACTAGATTTAATTGATTAATTTTTATTAAAATTTATTACTATTACAATTCCCGACCAGCTGGTACGGGAATTTCTTTTTATTATCTTTTAAGAATAAGTGGAACTTTAAACTTGGCCCATACGTCAATATATTCGAGGAGGGAAATTTATGCAAAAGCTTATCAGTTACATGCTCCTCGGGGCCTTTGTATTAGGTTCCGCTGTCTGTTGGCCAATAGAATTAGGGCAAGCAGATGAAATAGCAAAAGCTCCAGTTCAGCAGTTGGTGCAGGAGTCTGAAGTTATATCTACAGCAACAGAAAAGCCCGGCCCGGTTGAAGTTAAAAAACCTGAAATAATACATATTACCAGGGGTGAAGCTGCGGAAAAGCTTGTTAATGCCCTTGATTTAAACCTGGATGCATACAGATTTTTCAAGGCCCCAGAGGTCTCCGATTTCTTTGATGATGTTTCACAAGGCTCATCCTTTGCTAAAGCAATAATGATATTAGGATATAATGGTGCCGTAGATACCTCTGAAAGAAGTTTTCGGCCTTCAGATAAGATAAATAGGGAAGAAATGGCCCAAATGCTGGGTGGTCTATTGAGAAATAAAGCAAAGAACAGCTTAGAGGATAATAGCGTTAATAGCAGCTCCATAAAGGATCTTGCACAGGCTAGGTCAGAGGCCATTAATGATATATTGACCGTAGTAGGATCAAATGTTATGACACTAAAAGAAGGAAAGTTTCAACCAAAGCAGCATGTCACACCAAGGGAATTTGAAGCCATAGTCAAGAAATTATCCGGCTTGATAGAGGTAAAGAACGAAGAGGTAACGGCAAAAATACTAGTAAATAAAGAAGGAAACCGTGAAGTAGAGCTAACTTGGGGGGAAAAGCCTTCCAGTGGTTATGAAGTTAGAATTGAAGAATTAGTTATAGAAGACAGTACTTTGATTGTAAAATATTCGACCCAGGAACCAGACCCCGCTCATATAATTCCACAGTAATAACAGAGCCTAAGGATAGTAGGACCCTGGAGTCTAGCTTTCCAGCTAGCCTAAATATTATTTTACAAAAGTTATAGTTAATAAATAAGGCACGCCTGAAGGTTTAGGCGTGCCTTATCATAATTTTATATTGTATTAGCGGATTATTAAAACCGGACAAGAAGCGTGCCTTGAAACACGGTTACTGACACTTCCCATTAAGTAACCTTTTATCTCTCCTAAACCACGGCTGCCAATTACTATTAGGTCATAATTCTCCGCACGGGCCTTCTCTAAAATTTCATCTGCCGGTTGCCCCATCACAGTGTATAAATCCACATCAACACCCTTTCCGGCCACCGAGGAAAGCAAATCTTCAAGCATTTCCTTACCATTCCTCATTAATTCTTCGATTATTGATTGCTGTGCCTGACCTAGTCGGTCAACGGATGTGTTAACATAGGGTGGAAGGCTTGGAACAACATGCATTAAAGTAACTTTCGCTCCCAATTTTTGGGCCAACTCAATTGTGTGGGTCAAACACTTGGCAGCTCTGTCTGAACCGTCTACGGGCACTAATAACTTACTGTACATTAGCATACCCTCCTTTTATACTATTCCTTGAATTCTATCTTCAGTTCTATGTCTTCTATAAAATTCCTGCAAATACCGGGAGGGAATGCTTAAGTTTTTCATTATCGCCCCCTTTTAATTTGTTATGTTTAAACCTATGATTACTTTAATAGTATTAGAATAAGATATTAATCGGTAAATATTTGCGTTAGAGGAATTTCATCGGTAAAATATTATAAATATATTTTGACAAGTCCAGCCAGAATATGCTATATTAACTTTGTTAATGCGGAAGTGGCTCAGTGGTAGAGCATCGCCTTGCCAAGGCGAGGGTCGCGGGTTCGAATCCCGTCTTCCGCTCCAAAGAAAATAGCAGGGCAATAGCCCTGCTATTTTCTTTGCATCAACCCAACTAAGAACTTGGGTTTTGCGTATTTTCAGGTTCATCTGGAGCAGTGCCGAATAAATGCCTTTGCATACTAAATTCCGATGTCACACTGTCTACCCTGATTGAGTCTACTGCCAGCAGACGTGTTTCCTCACTATCCACATAGAAATGAAGCAGCATTACTGAGTAGGGACGTCTCTCTATTTCCTGCAGAGTACCTAGGCCAGAGGCACCAGTGGTACCGGCATTGACCAGTACACTATTATTAGCTGTACTAACCCCAAACTGGTGATTATGACCAAATACCAGAACTGGTGCTAATCCGGCCAAGGGCTGGGCTACATAGGGACTATGCACGGCAATAATGTCTATAGGCTTATGCTCATTTTCAGCCTTAATAAACTCTTTAATCTCAGCAATATGTTTGCTTACCATATCTGGCGCTGCAGGAGTGATTACATTGGAGGCTGATACCGGATCGTGAAACCCGGCTATGCGAAGACCACTGATTTCAACGGGATTTTCAGCTACCAAGACATTGCCTCTAAATTCCTTTAATTTGTTGATGATATCCGGGGAATCATGGTTTCCTGCGATAAATAAATAAGGAACGGGCAAATCCCTGATGCTTTCTAATAATAGCCCCTCCAAAGGGGTACCAAAGTCACTGATGTCTCCCGTATCTATTATTAGATCCACTGAAAAAATCTCTGACATCCGGCTTATAAATTGTATGGCAGCAGGGTTATTATGAATGTCAGAAACATGAAGTACCTAATGTTTCCCGCAGCAGTTTCCAGGGGCTGTAATTCATCTATTTGTTGGTAAAGCTTATTAAAGTTATCCGCTATTAATTCCAGCTTGCGCCCCAGGGTGTCAATTTTTGCAATGGCTTCCTCGGCAATGCCTATCATCCAGGGTGCAACCTTTAAAACCCCTTCAAACTCAGGATTACGAAACTGATTAGCATCATAATCCTTATAGGTTGCCGTTAACAAGAAAGCAACCACAGCAACGGAAACAAAGATACTTTTAAAATAATCTTCAGGCTTATTGGAACGCATGAAAAATGCGGCCAAAAGTCCAGCAATAATTGCAATAAGCACCAGCATAGCTACATAACGAGTAGCCTCTTGTCGCACCTTAGTTCAAGCTGTTGGGTTAACTGAGCTTGATCCGGGGACTCCTCCAGAATGTGCCTTAAGTGGTCTAAATCAATATTATTAAGTCTAACCGTTAGCATTACCGGAGTTCTGTGGGTGTGGGCCCTCACTAAGCCAAGGGGGGGCACTTCTATTTGCGTAATTCCACGAATGTATAATGAGGTCTCCACCTGGAATTGTAGGCCTTCAAATGTTAAATTATAGTCACCAAGAAAATGAAAAAACAAAAGTGAAAATATCACAGATAATAAAAGTACAAACCAAAGGGATTTTGCACGATAGATCATCGTCACTCTCCAAAGTATAATTTATGTAGTTATTTTACCCAGGTGGTCAAAGGAAATGATTAATAAATCACAATAAAAGAAGAAAGATCAGCGCAGTTTCTCGACAATCTTAGAGGCTTATTTTGCCGATTTGACTGATATTATATACTATCAGTGGGACCCTACTAAGATTCCACATTTCACTCAAACAAAATTCCTAATACTTGTTTAGAAAGAAGGCTGGGAGCAATATGTCAATAAAGGTATTTAAGGACTCGGGGAGTAAAGGATATGATCTTGAAATATTGGACCCTAGTGCAACGGTACAAGATTATTTAGATGCCTTAAACAACTTTATAGATACGAATATGTCATCACCCTGCCGTGGGTGTGACGAATGCTGCTGGGAAAGGATACCGTTGACCAGTGTAGATGTATTTAAATATATCGAGACTTCAAGCAAGGAGCTAAAACTAGGTTCAGAAAATTTACTCTTAGAATTTTTAAAAAAGTATTGTTATATTTATGTTGAGGGTAGAGTTGTGGATATAAGCCTAGGCTTTACATTGGAAGGAGCATGTTCCTTTCTAAACCAAACCCAGAAGATATGTTCAAACTATTTAGCAAGATCCCTGGTCTGTCAAAGTTTTGTGTGTTTAGAGAGCTCCGAAAGGCCCAGGATTTAAGATCCCAACTGGTAAATACAGGCATGGATGAGTTAGTCAGACTTTGGCTAATGGAATGCCAGCGTCATGGACAGAAGCCCTTTACCCATGAGGCTCACAGACCCTGTTTCAATATAAGTGACTATCCCCTAAATGGTTTTAGTAACAAAAAGAATTACAGCCAAATACTAATTAAAGATATTTGTAGTGGGGATTTTTGGAAAAAGATATATGTTGGTAAATAGTATTTTTGTTTCCCATTGTTTAATGTAAGACGTATCATCTATGATGCAGGAAACAATCCCTAAATGTCGAAAGACCTAATAGGTGATATTTAATGGTAACTGATATCAGGGATTACCGTAAACACTGTCAATTGAAAAGATTAAATGTCCTGGTAAAGGAACTACTTGAGGTAAGACAATACCTCAAATATTTCGGAGATTTAAATTTACCCAATTATCAGGCCATGATCGTTAATGTCCCTGAAGGTGTTGATGTGAATTTTTTGAAGAGCCTTCATCAGAGACAACAATCTGATTACTTCTATTTTTTTGAATTAAAGGAAAGGGAAGATTCATTAAAGGAAGCAATAAACAGGGCATCGGATGAATTGGATAAAATATTATAAAATGGGAATAATATTATTATGATTACCGATATTAATTCTTACCGCCACAAACAAAAACTTACTCTTCTAAACAAACTGGTTAAAGAGCTAATGACTGTTAGGTCTGAAGTTAGGCGATTAAAAATTGAGGAATGCCAATTAAGAACTGAGATTAAATTATTAGCCAGGGACTTAGATGAATTGGAAAAGATATAATACAGCTTTAAATGCTTGGAGTAAGCCAGGCATTATTTTTGTTAGTTCCCTTAGATTAAACACCCATAAATTAGCTAATTAACAAAGATTTATTCATTTTAATGTTCAAGTTGAAAGGTTACAATTAAAATTATAAAAAAAACATTTAACTATGATGCAGGAGAAAAAGATGCTTAATATACTATATCATTATGTCTTCTGGTACCCCCTAGTAATGAGCACTATGTGGATCATCGGGGGGCTTTTATATTATATGAGAAGAGAGAGACAAGCTTCCCCGCCGCTCATTGAGACTCCTTTGGTATCTATTTTAATACCTTGTTACAATGAGGAGGCTACCATCGAGGAGACCATCAAGCATTTAGATAATTTAAATTATCCAAGCTATGAAGTAATAGTTATTAATGATGGAAGTAAAGATGGGACTGTCAATGTATTAAAAAAATAGAAGAAGAGTATCAATGGCTTAGAATAATTAATTTACATCAAAACAGCGGCAAGGCAAATGCTTTATACTTGGGACTAATAGCCTCAAAGGGAGAAATTATCGTTGGTATTGACGCTGATGCCTTGCTGGATGTTGATGCCCTTAGCTATATGGTGCCCCATTTTACAACTCCCCGCTTTGGAGAAAGGGTTGGGGCGGTAACAGGAAATCCGAGAGTAAGAAACCGCAGCTCACTATTGTCAAAGGTACAACTTTGTGAGTTTTCAAGCATTATTGGGTTAATCAAGCGTTCACAGCGAATTCTGGGAAAGGTTATGACGGTATCAGGTGTCATTGTAGCCTTTCGCAAGAGTGCCCTCCTTGATTGTGAATTATGGGATAGAGATGTGATTACAGAGGATATAGGTGTAACCTGGAAACTTCAAAAGAGATTCTGGGATGTTCGCTTTGAACCAAGGGCAATATGTTGGATGCTAGTTCCTGAGACCCTGATAGGCTTTTGGAAACAAAGGGTAAGATGGGCACAGGGGGGAATAGAGGTTCTACTAAGGCACGGAAATATATTTCTAGATTGGAGACAGAAAAGACTAATTCCTATATATTTAGAACAATTGGCAAGTATATGCTGGTCCATTTCCTGGATAGTTGTTACAATTACTTTTATCCTTAAAATGATCACAACAAAGACCTTTATTTACCCTGTTTTTTGGTCTGGTTCTTATTTAGCGTTATTATGTCTAGTGCAATTTGTGATAGCATGATAATTGATAGAGCCTACGATAAAGGATTGTTAAAATATTATGTTTGGGCAATATGGTACCCAATTTTCTACTGGTATATTAATGCCTTGGTTGTGATAAGGGCTATTCCCAAGGCCTTGGCAAGCAATAGAAGACGTCAATTTGCTGTGTGGGATAGCCCGGATAGGGGGATTGGGATATCGTGATTATAGATGGCAGGCAAAGGGGAGTATTAAAGGTTCTGGAGAGTTTAGTAACCACACTAGGCTGGCTGTATATAGTGGTTTTTTTGACGCAGATTATTCTTTCTCTGCTACTATGGTATTTTAACCTATCCTTTATAGTTAACGAGCTGGTAATTTTCCCTCATATACTTGATACTATAAAGGTTTTTGCCATCACCCTTTTTATAGCGGGATGCAGTTTTATGATATTATATTTATGGGGTAAGTATAATATTAGAAAATATGGAGGCTTAACCGCCGTCAATTCCCGCCAAAGGTAGAGGTCCAGGATATCTCAAGATATTTGTGTTCAACCGGAACAAATTGAATCATTTCAGAGGGAAAAGTGGATAGAATTGAAAAAGACCATTGTGTAAGCTGCTAGGGGATATCCCTATAACCAACTGATACTAACCATACATGTTGGAAATATTCTACAGCTGTAATTGCAAGGGCAGTTAGCAAAACGCCAGTATAAGAAATGAATGAGCCAGGAAATACAAAAGATGACAAATATATTACAATAGCTGCCAATAAGAAATCTAAAAAAGTATCCAACAAGATTGTTCCGGGTCCTAAGAGATTAAGCTCAATAAAATAAGCAACTATGGCAATTATTAAGCCTGTAATGACTGCTTGGTAAGGGGATACGTAGTGAACTTGATTTATAAAGTAATCTGCACCCAAGACTATAATCGGACATGTGAAAAGCTTGATTAGCAATTCGTTCATTAATTTAGCCTCCGAGTAGTATATATAGTAGCTTTTCCTTATAAACACTATTAAAACCCGAATATAAGTAGTTTTTCGAAAACTGAACCCCTGGTTATTCACCAGGGGTTTCTTAAAGATGGTGGTAAGGAATAAAAGAAAGAGGAGAAATAATTTGATTAAATATATAATCTTTGATTTTGACGGAACCTTGGTTGACTCAAAGGAGGTTTTCATTTCAGTTTACAATCAACTTGCTAACAAATATAAGTTTAAGCTGCTAAAAACAGAGGATATTGAGCCTTTGAGAAGGTTATCCATACCCGAGAGATGTAAGTATCTCAACTTTCCCCTATATAGGCTGCCCTTTTTTGCCTTGGAAATTTATAAATTGTATGAAGCATCTGATAAAGAACTGATTATGATAGAGGGTATTAATAATTTATTATCAAAATTGGCAGCTAGTGGATACAAAATTGCCATTATATCGTCAAATGCTGAGAAGAATATTAGAGCTTTTCTTGACAAAAAACAAATAACTGAAGTAAGTGATATTCTTTGCTCTAATAATATTTTTGGCAAGGATAAAATTATTAATAAGTTCTTAAGTGCTAAGGGGCTAAAACCTAGTGAGGCCATATATGTTGGAGATGAGTTAAGGGATATTGTGGCCAGTAAAAAAGCTAAAGTAAAAATAATCTGGGTGGATTGGGGATATGACATAATAGAAATGGCAAACAAAGAAGGGCCGGACTATATGGCTAATTCTCCTGAAGACATACTGAAAATAGTCCGTAGTTTAGCTTAATTTAAAAAGAGCAACAAGATAGGCCTAGATGTAAAAATATCCTAGGCCTATCAAAAATAGGAGGGGTTATACTAATATATTCGTACAATTATAGTTTATTATTGAGAGGTAAGTTATTCCAGTTAGATTGTAAGGAAAAGTAAGCCCCGGCACCGCCGGGGAATTACTATTTTCATTTGTTTACACTAAAGCCGCCATAACCTTGGCCAAATAACAATAGGATGAGAATTAAGAAAACAATAAAAGAGTTACTGCCTCCAAATCCTCCGGTTCCATATCCACCCATGGTAGATCCTCCTCTCCATAATCCTAATATTAATTTTATGGAAAATACTCTAATTTGTGACAAATATTTGCCCACTTTTAACATTTTGTCCGGTAAATGACCAAAGTTGTTCTAAAGTGATGTTTTTGTAGTTGTGTTTACAGAAAAGTAAAATTGTTTTATTTATAATAATGATAGAAAGAACGTTCACAATAACTAGTTAATTGTGCAAAAACAAAGGAGGATGGTATTAAAATACAGGTCATACAGGTAGGAACTCTGATAGTCCGTTCATGTTAGATACACATTTGGTTTTGTTATCATTCTAATAATGTTGAAGTGAATGTCCAAATAAATTTGCGGCGGGGATTTTTTATGGTAATCTTCCGCTGACCAGGAGGACGTAAATATGAGCACAAACGGTGTTTCTACCCCTGTGGTAGAGCAAGGGGTTGTAGAAAAGACTGACAAATATTTATGGTCAAAATGGCTAATCAACCTCGTGTTGCCAGCGTTGATATTCTTAATACCTGCAACAGAGACCTTCACCCCAGAAATCAAGGTATTTTTTGCGGTAACTGCCTGGGCTGTCCTAAGCTGGGTGCTAAGTACGCTGCCCGAAACCTTAGTAGCCCTAATGCTACCGGTATTTTATCTAATATTTAAAATAGCTGAGACCAACGTAGTATATTCACCATGGACCACAACCATCCCCTGGGTAGTTGTAGGCGGTATGATTTTTGGTGCGGTGCTCATTGGTACAGGCCTAGCTAAACGAATTGCTTACTGGACAATTTTAAAGATGGGTGCAACCTATACGGGGACACTGGTTGGCCTTACCCTAGCAGGTATTATTCTTGCCCCCTTTATCCCCACTGCCATGGGTAAAATGGCCATTTGACACCAATTGCCATTGGTATATGTCAAGCCTTAGACCTACCGGCCAAATCCCGGGCTGCTTCCGGGGTAATGATTACTGCTTTTTTTGCCGTAACTAACCCGGCATTCTCTTACCTCACCGGTGGTAGTCATATTATTATGGCCTCCGGCTTGGTGGCTAAGGTGGCCGGAGAAACAATTTCATGGTCTCAGTATGCTTATTATAACTGGTTAATTTTCACCCTTTGGAGTTTTATATCTCTGGCCATTGTATTATTGATGCTAAAACCGGAAAAAGAAATACAAGCCAAAGAACTGATAAATCAGCGTTATAAGGAGTTAGGGCCAGTTACTGTCGACGAGAAAAAAGTTGCAGGCTTGATGGGAGTAATTTTAATCGCCCTAGTAACAGACAAGATTCATAATGTTGATGCCGCCTGGATATTTATGACCATTGCCGCCATTTGTTTTTTACCCAAGATTGATTTAATGAATAACGAAAAGTTAGGTAAAGTAAAGCTGGGCATGATATTTTTCATTACCGGAACCATGGCCATTGGCTCAGCGGCGGTGGCAAGTGGAGCAGGTTCGTGGCTTGCAAAGACTTTATTTCCTTACCTAACAGGCAGCGAGCTGTATACCATATTGGCCGTTTGGTTCTTTGGGGTAATGATGAACTTTGTATTAACTCCCCTGGCGGCAGCGGCAAGCTTTACCGTTCCTATCGCCGAGATGGCCATAAGTTCCGGGATTAACCCGGTGCCGATAGTTTATGCTTTACTGCAAGGCTTAGACCAGTATTTGTTCCCCTATGAATATGCACTTCTAATGTTTATCTACGGGTTTGGTTATATATCATTGAAAAATATGATTAAAGTACTGGCGATAAGGATTATTCTAAGTGCAGTTTTCTTAGCACTAATTGCTTACCCTTATTGGAAATTCGTAGGTTTGTTTAACTAGATTTTATGAACCTTGTGTAAAATGGTGCGCTAAACAACAAAAACAACACCAATCGGCGTTGTTTTTGTTTCTCCGGAATATTGCAAGCAAACTATCTAAAATTATTGTGCAATCCCACACAAATAATGAATGGAGGATATGTAATGAATGAGAGGCTTACACTCCAAAGGGTAAATCATATCATTAATGAGCAGTATGAAGCGGAAAGACAATTCCTAAAGGAATTTGATACCGGTGACTATACCTTTCAAAATCCCTATGTCAAGGTTAATCCCTATATAATTGCTCCTTTGTCGGCACTGGTAATGTTCCGTACCGATGAGGAAGTGGGAGTCACCATCACAGTTAAAGGAAAGGAGCCTGCAGGGGATATTTCACATACTTTTCCTAAAAGCAAGATTCATCATTTGCCTATCTATGGTTTGTATGGCGACTATGATAATAAAATATCTTTATGTTTGGAAACGGGAGAAGAAAAGGTGCTGGAAATCAAGACCGAACCGTTACCTAACAAAGTAAAATTACCAACAAAAATTGAGACAACCTCGGAATATCTGAAAGACAATGTTATTTTCGTTACTCCAACAAGCTATGCCTATGACGCGGCCTATGATTATAAGGGTGATTGCCGCTGGTACACAACCTTAAACTTTGTTTTTGACTTAAAGAGGATATCTAATGGTAATATTCTTGTTGGTTCTTATAGGCTGGTTGCCCCTCCCTATCATACTACAGGTGTTATTGAAATGAGTCTGACCGGGAAGGTGTACAAGGAATATAGACTTCCAGGAGGCTATCATCATGACCAGCTTGAACTGGAGGATGGCAATTTCATAATTCTTTCACAAGATTTCAAGCGGGGTACTGTTGAAGATATGGCAGTACTGGTCGATAGAAAAACAGGTAAAATTCTTAAAGAGTGGGACTACCAAAAAATTCTTCCGCAAACAGTTGGCAAATCAGGCAGTTGGACTGAGTATGACTGGTTTCACAATAATGCTGTTTGGTATGATAAAAAACCCATTCACTGACCTTGTCGGGGAGACATCAGGATATTATCATCAATATTGATTATGAAACAGGTGAACTGAACTGGATTATCGGGGACCCAGAGGGTTGGCCGGAAGATTTAGTTAATAGATATTTCTTTAAACCTGTGGGTCAAACGGAGTTTGATTGGCAGTATGAGCAGCATGCTTGTATGGTACTGCCTGACGGTGATATATTTGTGTTTGATAATGGACATTACCGTGCAAAATCACCTGACAAATATTTGAAAGCCAAGGACAATTTTTCCCGTGGTGTCCGCTATAGAATCAACACCACAGACATGACTATCCAGCAAGTATGGCAGTATGGAAAAGAAAGGGGCTCGGAATTCTTCTCTCCCTATATATGTAATGTTGAATATTATGGTGAAGGACATTATCTGGTACATTCCGGCGGTATTGTGAATTACGATGGAGTGGCTTCAGATAAACTAGCTTCCCAGTATGATACAAATGATCCCCTGGTGGTGCTGAACTCGATCACTGTGAACTGTTAGATGACCAGGTGGTTTATGAAATGCATTTACCTGCTAACTACTACAGGGCAGAGAAGATGTCTCTATACTCAAAGCAAGAAACTCTTGTTCTTGGGAAAGGATCACAGTTAGGAAGTCTGGGTGTTACCGAAGAGTTTTCAACTGATATCCCCGATGTAGAAGATACCGGTCTCATAATTCCAGAAAGATATAAGCCAAAGTTTGCCCTGGAAGAGGATCGACTGGCCTTTAAGGGTAGCTTTGAAAAGGGGCAAGTGGTTATGCTTGTCTTGGAAAATAACGAAGCAAAACATCAATATTACATCCCTACCACCAAAAAGCCATTTACAGCAATGTGTGTGGGAACCTTCCTTCAGGAAGACGACAGCAGAGTTGTAGAATATTACGTAAACAAAGAAGGTCTGTCTGGCTCCTTAGAGGTTTACCTTGTGGTTGATGATAAAAAATATCATACAGGTATAACTATCGACTTCTAAAGGAATTATCAAGGCTATCTATTTGGTTAGTTGTTGTGGCTAGACACAGTGATATCCCTTATAGCTAATTGCTGGTGTCTATTGTAGAAGGGAGTATAGATGAAATGGCTGAGTATGATGTAGCTATTGTGGGTGCAGGCCCAGCTGGTATGACAGCAGCTATATACGCTGCCAGAGCTAATTTGCGGGTCCTCTTACTTGACAAGCTGGCACCAGGTGGACAAATTGTAAATACTTTTGAAATTCAAAATTATACTGGTATGGGAAGCATTAATGGCGCAGAGCTGGCAATTAAAATGTTTGAGCATACCCAGGAGTTGGGGATCACATTTGATTATGGGACAGTAAAAGCTATAGAATTAGAAGGGTCAAAGAAAAGACTAATTTGTGAAGAAGGAGTAACCTTTGAAGCAACGACAGTCATTATTGCCACCGGAACTAAACCGAGAATGCTTGGAGTCCCAGGTGAATTTAAGTTTGCAGGAACTAGCATTAGTTGGTGCGCCATATGTGACGGTCCCCACTATCAAGGTAAAAAGGTTATTGTCATCGGTGGCGGAAATTCTGCCGTTGAAGAGGCAATATATCTGGCAGGCCTGGCAGAAGAGGTGAGCATTGTGACGCTTTTCGATTTAACAGCGGATCCTTCTGCCTGTGATAAATTAAGGGCGCTGCCGAATGTGAAAGTCTATGAATATTATAAAATTACTGAGTTCCTTGGTGATGACACCTTTGAGGGACTAAAGGCGGAGTCAACCCGGACAGGCGAAGTAATTTCAGTTCCAGGGGCTGGGGCCTTTGAATACATTGGCTTGGAGCTACGGCAGAAGCTTTAGAGACTTGGGAATATTAAACGCCCATGGGTATATTGAAACCGACGGGCATATGGCCACAAAGATAGCCGGTATATATGGAGCGGGTGATATTACCAGCAAGCATTTAAGACAAGTCATTACTGCCTGTAGTGACGGGGCAATTGCCGCACAAGCTGCAGCAAAATATATTGAAAAACTGAAATAGCAAAGGAGCTTGTTTGATATGGCAGTTACCGTTCGAGAAATCAATGGTGCAGAATTAGAGGAAATAATTGAAAAGGGCAAGGTCTTGGTGGATTTCTATTCTAAGACCTGTGGACCCTGCAAAATGTTAAGCTTTGTTTTGAAGGATGTAGCCAAAGGAATTGATGCTACAGAAATTGTAATGCTAGATTATGATGTGAACAAGGAAGCAGTAGAAAAATATGGTGTTGGTGGCTATCCCACTATGATCTATTTCGAGGATGGACAAGAGGTAGAGAGGATGAAGGGCTTGCAGCAAAAGCCTGCCATTCTTCGTATGATTAAAGCTTGAGCTAATCTAAAGAAGATCGGCATGCCTTAAAATATTAACTACCAATAAATAGTATATAGAACACACTTGGGCAGGAGATGATTTAATCCCTGCCCCAAGGTGCGATCTTTTGGAAGTTATGCTCCAGCAAGGGTTATAATAGAATCAAAAAGTATGAAAGTTTGGAGGTGATCCTATAAAGAGTTCAACATATAATGATCACTTATACCTGATGGCCTTGGCTTCTCCAATGATTTCCATCGAGGTACCAAACTGGGAACCTATTCTAAAGTATGGTGAGCCCATAAAATATAAGGATGGAGAACTAATTGTTGATATTGGAGATGTTGTGAAGAACATCTATTTTTGCAAACTGGTCAGGTAAAAATGAGTGCCATAACCAGTGTTGGGATGGAAAAAGTAATTTGGTATTTAAATGCCCCAAATGTGTTTGGCGAGGTACCCTTTTTTCACAAGCAGCCAAGCAGACATATCATTTCTGCCGCTGAGGATACCGTTGTTTATAGCTTTAGTCTGGATTTTTTCTTGAAGCATATTTCTGATTATCCCGATATAATGTTGTTTTTATATAAACTGCTGGCCCAAAAGGTTCGGGTAATAACAAATCAAATTGAGGACCTATGTACTAGCAACCCTGGGGTTCGCTTGGCTAAATTGCTTTATCTAATGGCTCATCAGAATGGTAAAAAATTAGCTGACAATAAATACTTAATAGATATTAAGTTGACACACCAAGAATTAGCAAATATTTCTGGACTGCATCGGGTTACAACCAGCAATATACTAAAGAAACTTTCTGAGGAAAAATTATAGAGAAATCAAGAAATAAAATTATAGTAAATGATATGGACGGTTTATATAAATTAATTTTAGAAAGCGAATAATGGGTATATACAAGCGGGACTTAGCCATTTGACCATGGTTAAGTCCTTTTGAGATTTATGACTAAATAAAACGAGAAACGCTGCGATAAACGCAACGCTTCCCGAAGGTGTCATCTATATTAATTAATGAGAGGAGGTGGTGAATTAAGTATAGTTTACAGGACAAACATTAATAGAGTATTAAAATTCCTTGTGAAATTGTGTAAAACTGTGGGAAAATGTCACCCCAATAGTAATTATGTGGGATAAAACCTTGACTCGCACCAAACAAAAAAGACCTCCGATTTCTCGGAAGCCTTGAAAATACTGGCGGGAGTGTGTGAGAATCGAACTCACCATGACAGGAACACTGCCCAACGACTGGTTTTGAAGACCAGGAGCACCACCAGGCACCATCCACCCCCATTGCTGCGAAAAGATAGTCTCAATATTTTTCGCAGAAAATTACAAAGTGCTTTTACATTATATAATACAACGAATTACGAAGCAACCTTAAGCAGGCATTATTATTTAATGCTTGTAAAATATTTATATCCTGCCAAAGGGAAGGATAGCTAATCCTAGATTAGTGTAGCTTCTTAAAGGGTATTACTTTACCGCTCTTGTTAGAAACAGGAGTTTTTTCCTTTGTTGTGGGGCATCCACCGGAGCAGCCGGAGCAACCGCTGTTTATGTCTACAAGGCCAAACTCAAAGGAGGTTTTCAGAACATCCTGCCCTAGACTTTCTAAATTTGGAAGTGAGTGATTACCCTGACAGTCTTCGATGTGCTGTAGAATATTGCTAACATAGTCTCGCATGGTTTCTGGATCTAACACATCAAGCATTTCTTTTTTTATAATAAATCTCTTTGTCATATTCAAATCTCTCCTTTTGAAGAGTTACTATAAAACTGTAATTCACCCTTAAGGTTATATTTTCCTCCTAGGATAAAAATTTACCTTTAATGAAAAAATACTATAAGCTACATTATGTGCAGAAATTGTATAATGGGGAGGAATTTTTTAACTATCGGCGAATAAGTACCTGTTAAGTTGGTAAGATAACCTAATCAAGTAGGTGACAGATTAGATTATGCTAGATTTTTTTAACCAGGTAAGGGACGATCTGGGGGTGGTTGAGCGTGAAATTAAGTCCGTTGTCCAATCCCGAGACCCGCTTTTAACTCAAACTTCCATGCATTTGCTAGATGCCGGAGGAAAGCGATTGCGTCCGGCTTTTGCACTTTTGGCAGGGAAGCTTTATGACTATAGCTTAGATAAATTATTACCCTTAGCGGTGGCCCTGGAATTAATACATATGGCATCCCTGGTTCATGATGACGTAGTGGATGATTCTCTAACCAGGCGGGGAACCCCTACCGTAAAAGCTAATTGGGGCAACAAAATCTCCATGCATACGGGAGATTACCTCTTTGCCAAATCATTGGTGCTAATATCAAGCTATGAAAATCCTGTAATATCCAAAGTGTTGGCAGAAACCAGTGTAAAAATGTGTGAGGGTGAGATACACCAGATCTCTACTGCATACAGTGCCAGCCAAAACTGGCGGGACTATTTTTACCGTATTGAGCGAAAGACAGCTCTGCTTATAGCCGCCAGTTGCCAGCTTGGTGCAGTGGCAGCAGGGGCACCCGAGTCGGAAGCACGCAGGCTGTACAGATTTGGCCATCAAATAGGTATGGCTTTTCAAATAACTGATGACATTCTTGATATGGTTGCAGAACAACAAAAGTTAGGTAAACCAATTGGGGGCGATTTGCGCCAGGGCATTTTGACTATGCCTGTGATCTATTCCTTGGAAAGAAGCAGCCAACGGGAGAGACTAAAAGAACTTGTAGAAATAAAAGAAAAAACCGATGAACAAGTAAGAGAAGCTATTGATATAATTAAGGCTTCAGGTGGTATTGACTATTCCTTCGAGGCTGCCCGCAGATATATAGACAAGGCAAAAAATAATCTTAGTTATTTGCCGGATAAACCTATAAAGCAGGTATTTTATCAGATTGCCGACTTTATTGGTATCAGGAGGTTCTAAACTAGCGTTATTATGAGTAATCTTTATCCTATCTTCCTGGATTTAGGAAATAAGCCATGTCTGGTAATTGGCGGTGGCCTGGTTGCAGAAAGAAAGCTAGAAGCACTTTTGGCATGTCAGGCCAATGTAATATTGGTGAGCCCCAGAGTTACTCCACATATAAAAGATTGGTCTGAGCAAGGTAAGCTTATGTTGGTGAGAAGAAACTACCAGCGTAAGGATCTGCAAGGAGTTTGCCTGGTGTTTGCTGCCACAGACAGTCAAGAAGTAAACAACCAGATAAGTAAGGATTGTGTTGAACTAAATCTGCCTGTAAATGTTGTAAATGACCCTGATAAAGGGACCTTTCAGGTTCCATCTGTGGTTCGCCGGGGCAAATTAACCATAGCTGTCTCCACAGGTGGTTCAAGCCCACTGTTGGCTGCAAAGATTAGAAGGCAGTTGGAGGTTCAATATGGCCAAGAATATGCTGAGTTTATAGAGCTTTTATCCGATGTACGCCGCCAGGTATTGAGCAATGTGGATGACATTGCTCAAAGGAAGGCGATTTTTAATGACCTGGTAGAATCAGACATATTGGAGCTACTAAAGATGAAAAGTATGACCAGGTAAAGGAGCGGCTTGAAAAATGCTTATTGCGGTAATTGGAGTTAACCACCGCACCGCCCCGCTGGAAGTGCGGGAAAAACTATCCTTTCCAGAGTACAACATAACCCAGTGGCTGACAAAGCTTCAGGCACTTCCCGGCATTGATGGGTGTGCTATTCTGTCAACCTGTAACAGGACAGAGATATATATTGCACCTGTGGAGCTGGATACGGGAATGAGTTCGGTTTGGGGCTTTTTAGCTGAAAAATCTGGCTAGATATTTCCGATATTAAAAACTACACCTTTTCCCATACCTTATATGATGCTATCCGGCACTTATTCAGAGTTGTGGCTGGATTAGATTCAATGATTTTAGGTGAGACTCAGATACTAGGACAAGTAAAAAGAACCTATGAAATGGCCCTGGAGGCAAATACCAGCAATGTGGTGTTAAATACTCTGTTTCAGCAGGCTATTACCACCGGCAAAAGGGTTAGGACTGAAACCGGAATTGACCAAAACCCCGTTTCCATACCCTATGCAGCTGTTGAACTGGCAAAACAGAGTCTGGAATCCCTAATAGGTTGCTCGGTTTTGGTGATAGGTGCAGGGGAAATGAGTGAATTGACGGTTGTAAACCTGGTGGCCAACGGGGTATCCAGCGTTATTGTGTCCAATCGCTCCCATGACCGTGCGGTACAGCTTGCCGAAAAGTTTAACGGCAGGGCTGTCAAATTTGATATGCTCTTTCACTATATGACCCAGGCAGATATTGTTATATCCAGTACTGCTGCCTCCCATTATGTTATTAAGTCCCCGGATATGAAAAGGGTAATGGAGCAAAGGGGTAATAGAAACATCCTGATGGTGGATATTGCTGTTCCCAGGGATATTGATCCGGAGGTAGACAAGATAGAAGGGGTTACCCTCTATGATGTGGATGACCTGCAAAATGTAGTTGACGCTAATCTTGCTGAGCGCAGGAAGGCTGCAGTAGTAGCTGACGGCATTATCGAGGAAGAATTGGATGCCTTCATGTGCTGGCTTTCCACCAGATTTGTTGTGCCTACAATTACGGCTCTGAAAAAAAGAGCCGAAGAGATAAAACAGAGAGAACTTTCCAGGGCATTTAACCGTTTAGGGGATTTAGATGACCGGGAGAAAAAGATTATTGGGTCCCTGGCTAATTCCATTGTAAACCAGCTTCTTCATAGTCCGGTAGTTAAACTGAAGAAGTATGCAGTTACCCCCGAGGGACACTTGTATACTGAAATTTTGCAAAATCTTTTTAATTTAGAAGTTGAGGGTCAAAGAACCCAGAATAATTCCCAACTTGAACCAATAAGGAAAAAGATGATATCCGGCTCCAACTGTACCGACTGGCACCATGTCCATACGGCAAAGGCAATGGAGAGCGGATCTAAGGAATAAAATTTTGGGAGGCTACCATGAGACGTAAAGTTACCGTAGGSMCGGATAGTGCCTTGGCCCTGTGGCAGACACGATGGGTTATAGGGCAATTGGAAAAGCAGCATCCCGAAGTTACCTTTGAAGTGGTGGAGATGAAGACCAAGGGTGATAAGATGCTGGATGTGGCTCTGGCCAAAATTGGTGACAAAGGACTTTTTACCAAAGAGCTAGAGATAGCCATGCAAAACAAGGAAATAGATTTTGCAGTTCACAGCTTAAAGGATATGCCCACAGCATTGCCTGAAGGCTTGACCATTGGGGCAGTATGTAAAAGGGATAACCCAGGGGATGCCCTTGTTTCTAAAGATGGCAGGAAACTCTCGCAGCTTCCCAGGGGTGCAAGATAGGTACATCCTCCCTAAGACGCTGTGCCCAGCTGCTAAGCTACCGCCGGATCTCCAATTGGAATCCCTCAGGGGAAATTTAAATACAAGAATGAAAAAATTGGCTGCAGAAAGACTCGATGGAATAATCCTTGCTGCGGCAGGGATTATCAGAATGGGATGGGAAGATATGATTGCTGAGATAATTCCTTTTAATATATGCTTGCCCGCCGTTGGTCAAGGAGCAATTTCAGTTGAATGCCGTGAGGATGACAGGGATATACTGGAAATGCTAAAGACCATTGAACATTCTGAAACCAGGGTTGCTACCGATGCGGAACGCTCCCTTTTAAGGCACCTTGAGGGAGGTTGCCAGGTACCCATTGGGGCCTACGGACAAGTAAAAAATAAAAGGTTAACCTTATCTGCGCTGGTGTCTACACTGGACGGCAGTCAGGTTCTTAGAACCCAGGGGGAAGCAGAAATAGACGGAGCTAAGGCCCTGGGTATAGAGGTGGCAGAGAAATTACTTACTATGGGTGGCAAGGAAATTTTGCAAAAAGTTAGGTCAGGGGAATGATATATGGCTAAAGGTATTGTTTATTTAGTTGGAGCAGGACCCGGAGACCCGGGACTAATTACAGTAAAGGGATTGGAGTGCATTCGCAAGGCCGACGTTCTGGTTTATGATCGTCTGGCCAGTCCAAGGTTGCTGTCCTATGCCAGGCACGGTGTAGAAAGAATCTATGTTGGTAAATCTCCTGACCGTCATGCCATGACTCAGGATGAAATAAATCACTTGCTTGTTGATCTTGCAAGGGCAGGGAAGGTTGTTACCAGGTTAAAGGGTGGCGACCCATTTGTATTTGGACGGGGTGGAGAAGAGGCTGAATTACTGGTTGAAAATGGCCTGCCCTTTGAGGTTGTGCCGGGAATTACTTCTGCCATTTCTGTTCCAGCCTATGCTGGTATTCCGGTTACTCACCGGGGTTATACTTCTACCCTGGCCATCATAACCGGCAACGAGGACCCCCATAAGGATGATTCCAGTATTGCCTGGGATAAGCTGGCTACCGGAGCCGGCACATTGGTATTTTTAATGGGCATGGGAAATTTGCCCGGCATATGCGCCAGACTAATGGAGTATGGAAGAGCCGTGGACACACCGGTGGCCCTTATTCGCTGGGGAACCAGGCCTGAACAGAGAACAATTACAGGAACTTTAGCAGATATTAATGAAAAGGCTGCCCAGGCCGGCTTTAAAAACCCTGCTGTTATAGTAGTAGGAGAAGTGGTCAGACTTCGGGATAAATTGGCCTGGTTTGAAAATAGGCCCCTTTTTGGTAAACGCATCATAGTTACCCGCTCAAGGGAGCAGGCTAGTGTTTTGTCTTCGGCTATTGAAGTTTTAGGGGGAGAAGCGTGGGAATTTCCCACCATTCAAATAGCACCCCCTGAAGATATGGGTCCTTTAGATAAAGCCATAGCAGATGTGCGCTCCTTCCGCTGGGTAATCTTTACCAGTGTCAATGGAGTAAAAATGTTTTTTGATAGGATGTTGGCCAAAAGAAAAGACATTAGGGATTTAACAGATGTCAGGCTTTGTGCCATTGGTCCGAGAACCAAGGAAGAACTGGAAAAGCGGGGACTAATGGTAGATTATGTGCCCGGTGAATATAGGGCTGAGGAAATTGTCGAGGGCTTAAAGGGAAAGGTTCTTCCTGGAGATAGGGTATTGCTACCTAGGGCTGACATTGCCAGAAAACTACTCCCGAAAGCCTTAGAAGAAATGGGAGCCCAGGTTGAGGAAGTAATTGCCTACCATACAATTTTGGGAGATGGGGATGCAGCTGCCATAAGGGAAGGGCTTGTCAGTGGCGAAATCAATGTGGTTACATTTACTAGTTCATCCACAGTGCAAAACTTTGTTAAACTAGTAGGGGAAGAAGGTTTGCAGGCATTGATGGAAAATGTTGTGGTGGCTAGTATTGGGCCTATCACCTCCCGTACTGCCAGGGAACTGGGGTTGCGGGTGGATTTGGAAGCCAGTGAATATACCATAACTGGCTTAGTAGAAGCTATTATTACCCATTTTTCACAGAAGTAATAAAACAAACCTACCGGCCGGGAGTCCTTTCTTTCTCCCGACCGGATTAAATTTTATGGAATTATACTATTAGTAAAGGTGGGAGCTAGATGATCGGTATTAGTAAACTGCTTTGTGGAACGGAAAACTTTGGAGACAGTCTGCGATATGCCCAGGGCTCCCGGGGACAGGTACATGGTGCCGTTACTGGGCATGGACCTGTTGTAGTTTGGAATTCTACCCGCACCTGTAACTTGAAATGCCGTCATTGTTATTCAGAATCCGATAGTAAGAAGTACGGCGAGCTAAATACCGAAGAAGCCAAGGAATTTATTAATGACCTGGCCGAATTTAATGTGCCTGTGTTACTCTTTTCAGGTGGGGAGCCTTTGGTGCGTCCAGATTTTTTTGAATTAGCTGAATATGCAAAGATGAAGGGTATTAGAACCACAATTTCCACCAATGGCACCTTGATTACCCCGGAAGTTGCCCAAAGGCTAAAAAATATTGGGGTAGGCTATGTGGGAATAAGCCTTGATGGAATCGGTGAGGTTAACGATATATTTAGGGGCAGGCAGGGGGCCTACCAGGCAGCCCTGGCAGGTATCAGGAACTGTTTAGCTGTGGGTCAGAGGGTTGGCCTGCGCTTTACCATTAACCGGCATAACCACAAGGAATTAGATAAAATATTTGATTTAATTGAAAGGGAAAATATACCTAGGGTTTGTTTTTATCATTTGGTCTACTCGGGACGTGGCAGTGAGATGATTAAGGAAGATATTAGCCATGGGGAGTCCCGGGAAGCCCTGGATTTAATCATTGAGAGAACCTTGGATTTCCATAAGCGGGGTTTAAATAAAGAAATACTAACAGTGGATAATCACGCCGATGCCATATATATATATTTAAAATTACTTGAAGAAAACCCTGAACAAGCCAAGCATGTTTTAGAGCTGCTATCCCGCAATGGGGGAAACAGAACAGGTATTGCCATTGGTGAGGTGGATTGGGAAGGTAACGTCCATGCGGATCAGTTTACACGAAACCACCGTTTTGGCAATGTACGGGAGAGGAAATTTGGTGATATTTGGACTGACCTAAGCAATCCAATTTTAGCGGGGCTTAAGGATCGAAAGCCGTTACTAAAGGGGCGCTGTGCCCGCTGCCAGTGGCTAAATTATTGCAATGGTAATTTTCGGGCCAGGGCTGAAGCGGTGCATGGAGACTTTTGGCAGAAGATCCCGCCTGCTATCTGACTGATGAGGAAATAGGAATTAAGGTTTGAATGTGAGGTGTTTGTGCCATGACGAGTTTTCCACAGCTGCGCCATCGGCGTCTAAGGGGCAGTGAAAATATTAGAAGATTAGTAAGGGAAAATAAGGTTTCCCTGGATGATTTAATCTACCGGTTTTCGTAACCTTCGGGCAAGGAGTGCGGCGGGAAGTAGCCAGTATGCCAGGAATCTATAATCTCTCCATAGATACTCTTCTAGAGGAAGCTAGCAAGGTAGCTGAAGCCGGCATTCCTGGGATATTGGTTTTTGGTATTCCCGAGGAAAAAGATGAGGTTGGTTCCGGGGCCTATGCAGGATGGTATCGTCCAGCAGGCAGTCAGGGCATTAAAACAAAAATTTCCCGAGCTATTAGTAATTACGGATGTATGTCTATGCGAATATACCAGCCATGGTCATTGTGGTCTGATAGTTGGTAATACTGTAGATAACGACTCCAGCTTGGAGCTAATTGCCGAGACTGCCCTATCCCATGCTGAGGCCGGGCTGATATGGTTGCCCCTTCCGACATGATGGATGGAGGGTAGCTGCCATCAGACAGAAACTGGATCAAGCAGGATTTACCAATATACCCATAATGTCTTACTCTGCTAAGTATGCCTCAGCATATTATGGACCCTTCAGGGAGGCTGCCGGCTCTACTCCCCAATTTGGTGATAGGAAGACCTATCAAATGGACCCTGCCAACGGTGATGAGGCCCTGAGGGAAACCAGGCAGGATCTTGAGGAGGGTGCAGATTTAGTAATCGTCAAGCCAGCCCTGGCTTATATGGATATCATTGGCCGGGTCAAAGACGAGTTTAGCTGCCCGGTGGTTGCCTATAATGTCAGTGGTGAATATGCCATGGTCAAGGCGGCAGCAAAATGGGCTGGGTGGATGAACAAAAGGTGGTATTGGAGACACTGGTTGGCTTTAAAAGGGCCGGTGCCGATATCATTATCACCTATCATGCAATGGATGTGGCTCGGTGGCTTAAGGAGGGCTAATAAATGATTATTTCATGGAATACCACCAATGCCTGTAACCTTTACTGTGCCCACTGTTACCGTGATTCCGGCGTTAAGGCAGAGGATGAGCTAACCACAGAGGAAGGCAAGAGGCTTATTGACCAAATTGCCGAGGCAGGCTTTAAGATTATGATTTTCAGCGGCGGGGAGCCCTTAATGAGGCCGGATATCTATGAGCTTGTGTCCCACGCTAGGGAAAAGGGTCTGAGGCCGGTCTTTGGCAGCAACGGCACTCTGATTACCCTGGAGGTTGCCAGACGTCTCAAGGAAGCCGGTGGTATGGCTGTAGGCATAAGCCTTGATAGTGTAGATCCCCAAAAACACGATAAATTTAGAGCCCAGGAAGGCTGCTGGCAAGCAGCTATCGAGGGAATGCGCAACTGCCGGGAGGCAGGTTTGCCTTTTCAAATTCATACCACAGTTATGGATTGGAACTATGACGAGGTGGAGGAGCTTACAGATTTGGCCGTAAGGGAGGGGGCCATGGCCCACCATGTATTTTTCCTGGTACCCACCGGACGGGCTGTTAATATAGAACAGGAATCCTTACGGGCAGAGCAGTATGAAAATCTGCTAAAAAGGATTATGGAAAAGCAGAAGCAGGTAGATATTGAGCTAAAACCTACCTGTGCGCCTCAATTTATGAGAATTGCCAAGCAGCTTGGTGTAAATACCCGTTTTCAAAGGGGTTGTTTAGCTGGGACAGCCTACTGTATTATAAGTCCAAAGGGAGATGTTCAGGCCTGTGCCTATCTAAATGTTCCCCTGGGCAATGTTCGGGATACCTCCTTTGTGGATATTTGGCAGAATAATGCTGTTTTGAAGGAATTAAGGACCTCGAATATAAGGGTGGCTGCGGCACCTGTGGCTATAAAAAAATCTGCGGGGGTTGCCGGGCCCGGGCACATTATTACCATGGTGATTATATGGCCGAAGAACCCTGGTGCCTGTTCCATGGTCGAAAGGGGTATTAAATGCAGTTAGACAACACAGACAGGCGTCTATTAAATTTAATTCAAACGGATTTCCCCATCTGTACTGAACCCTATCGGGTTTTGGCTGAAAAGCTAGGGACAACCGAGGAAGATGTTTTGCATCGTTTGGAACAGCTAATGAGTAATGATATAATTCGCCGATTGGGTGGAGTTTTTGACTCCAGAAAGCTAGGCTACAAGGGAACCTCTGTGCCATTAAGGTTCCTCCTGATCGCATTGATGAAGTAGCTGCAATAATTAACGGCTATATAGGCATTACCCATAATTATCTGCGTGATCATGAGTACAATATGTGGTTTACTATTTTAGCCCAATCGCCCCAAAAGGTGGAACAAATTCTTCAGGAAATTAAAGAAAAGTCAGGAATAGATGAATTGATCAATCTTCCTTCTGAAAGATTTTTTAAGGTACTGGTAAGTTTCAATGTAAAAGATAAAGAAGAATAGTACGGGGGAGAATATGTCATTAAGTGAGATTGATAAGCAGATAATTATGGAGCTGCAAGGGGGCTTGCCCCTGGTGAACAGACCCTTTGAAGTACTAGCCGTCGGGTGGGTATTTCCGAGGAAGAATTTATTCAGAGGGTCCACGCAATTCAGCAGCAAGGGGTACTGAGAAGGATTGGTGCGGCCCTTAGACACCGTAAAGTTGGCTTTGTGGCCAATGCCATGATCGTCTGGTCAGTGCCGGAGGACAGAATAGAGGAAATTGGTAGCCAAATGGCCGGTATACCCGAGGTGACCCACTGTTACCAGAGAAAGACGGCACCTGATTGGCCCTATAATTTTTATACCATGATTCATGGTCATAACCGTGAAGAATGTGAGAAAACAGCTAAAAAACTAGCAGAAGCCATAGGCATTGCAAAATATCGCCTATTATTTAGTGTTGCGGAATTAAAGAAAAGCAGCATGAAATATTTCATGGACTAGGAGGTTACCAAATGGCTCCCAGCTATCAAAAATCCAGAGCAATGTTTGAGGAGGCCCAGCATTACATTCCAGGAGGAGTTAATAGTCCCGTTCGTGCCTTTAAGTCTGTGGGAACTACCCCACCCTTTATAGCCAGAGCCAATGGTTCACGTATTTGGGATGTGGACGGAAATGAATATATTGACTATGTGTGCTCTTGGGGTCCATTGATTTTAGGTCATCGCCATCCCGCTGTGATCCACGCCATCCAGCGCTGTCTGGAAAGGGGAACTACCTACGGTGCACCAACGGATTTGGAGCTAACTTTAGCTCAAATGGTATGCGAGGCACTCCCGTCAGTTGAGATGGTAAGGATGGTTAATTCCGGTACAGAGGCCACCATGAGTGCTCTTCGCCTGGCCAGGGCCTATACCGGAAGGAACAAGATTGTTAAGTTTGAGGGTTGTTATCACGGACACCATGATTCTTTACTTATTAAAGCAGGTTCTGGTTGTTTAACCCATGGAGTACCCACAAGTCCTGGGGTGCCTGAGGATATTGCAGGGAGTACAATAAATGCGCGTTATAACGATATGGAGCTTCTGGAGRAAATTTTTCGAGGCTGGTAATGATATTGCCGGTATTATAGTTGAGCCTTTGGCGGGGAATATGGGTGTTGTTCCCCCGGCAAATGGTTTTCTGGAAGGTCTTAGGGAGCTATGTAACAAACATGGTGCCCTGCTAATATTTGATGAGGTTATTACCGGCTTCCGACTGAGCTATGGTGGTGCCCAGCTTACTACAATGTTATGCCTGATCTGACCTGCCTTGGAAAGATAATTGGTGGGGGACTTCCTGTGGGTGCCTATGGTGGTTCCAGGGAAATAATGCAGATGGTGTCACCTGCCGGTCCGGTTTACCAGGCTGGCACACTCTCGGGAAACCCCTTAGCCATGTCTGCCGGTATTGCCACCTTGGAGCAGCTTCAACAGCCTGGTGTTTATCAGGAGCTTGACCGCAGGTCTGCCCTGCTGGCCCAGGGAATGGCCCAAGCTGCCAGGGCGGCAGGAGTGCCCGTAAGCCTAAATCGGGTTCAATCCTTACAGTGCAGCTTCTTTACAAAGCATCCGGTAACTGACTTTGCCAGTGCATCCACCTCAAACACTAATGACTATGCCACATTCTTTAGGAGCATGCTGGAACAAGGCATTTATCTGGCCCCTGCCCAATTTGAAGCTGCCTTTATCTCAACAGCCCACACGGACAATGATATTGAACGTACTGTTGAAGCAGCCTTTAATGCCTTTAAGGCAGTGGCTGAAGGTAGGTAATAGTAAAATTAGTAACGAGGAGGAAGAGTTATGATTGTTACCACTACCCCCACCATTGAAGGAAACCCCATTAAGCAATATTATGGCCTGGTTTGTGGAGAAGCCATAATGGGTGCCAACATAGTAAGGGATCTTTTTGCCACCATTACTGATGTGGTGGGTGGACGCAGCGGGGCCTATGAAAGCAAACTTGCCCAGGCCAGGGAAATTGCCCTGGCTGAAATGCAGGAGCAGGCACGTCGCAAGGGTGCCAATGCAGTGGTCGGAGTAGATCTTGACTATGAGGTAGTAAGGGATGGCATGCTTATGGTAACTGCTAGTGGAACAGCAGTAGGTATATAAAATAGCCAGCGATAAAGCACGGGATAAATCCCGTGCTTTAATAATAATTTAAAAAGATATTTACCATACCTATGGCAAGGCTGTCCTGTACATAAAGAAGCTACAGAACTGTATCCAAATTAACCAAGAGCCAGAGTTGGTCACCTTTTTTTACTACACCCTTTAGGAAATCCATGTTATCACCTATCATATGGGGAGGTTCCACCTCTTCATTGGTATAGCGCCCAACCTCCAGGACACAGTCAACAATCATGCCAACCTTGTTACCCTTGTTTTCAACCACGATGATTCTGGTATCCTCGGTACCTGGTGTCTCGGGTAGGCCAAGACGTCGATTTAGACTGATAACTGGTAAAATTGTCCCCCGGAGGTTAATGATACCCTCGATGTGATAAGCGGTATTGGGCAATTTGGTTACATCCGCCATTCTGATGATTTCCTGGGTTTCATTAATGGGGAGGCATATTGCTGGTCGTTAAGTTGAAATACAACTAATTGATCTTCCTGACCTACTGCCATTATAATCACTCCTTTATTTTCGAAGCAGAAGGGATTAACTAGTTTATTCTCCATCTGTCGAAAATTTCCTTTACGATAAAAAAATTGTAAGGATTAAGTTATAAAAAATTAAAGATTACATTGTGGTTACAATTTGGCAAATAAGTAAAATAATAATTGACTGAAAATTTTATCTATGTATAATAAAAGTAGACCTAACAGATCGAGTGCGCTTGGTCCGGAGGGTTTGACAAAGCAGGATGTTCCCTGAGGAGAAGGGCAGTGGCCTTAGACCAAGGGGTATGCCGTTAAGTGGTGTACGCAACCCGTCTATGCCTTTTTCCGGCTTGACGGGTTTTTATTTTTGGAGGTGTGCTATGAATCGTCGTATCGGTGTGGTCGGTATAGTTATCGAGGACAGGGCTAAAGCAGCTGAAATTAACAATATTTTGAGCAACTACTCAGAAATAATCATAGGACGTATGGGTATACCTCACAGGGAAAGGGCTTTATCAGTTATATCCCTAATTGTTGAGGGCACCAATGATGAGATTGGGGCTATGACTGGAAAACTGGGTAATATCAAGGGTGTTCAGGTAAAATCAGCCCTAAGTACAAAATTTTAACAGGGGGGTGAATGGATTTGGAGTACCGTACGGAACAGGATGTAATTGGCACAAGAAAGCTACCCATTAATGCCTATTACGGTATCCATACCTCCGGGCCGCAGAAAATTTTAATGTATCCAGCCAACTGGTGCATCCTGAATTAGTCAAGGCCATGGCAGTGGTAAAGCAGGCTGCTGCTGAAACAAATATTTCCCTGGGTAAACTGGACCCTCAAATAGGAAATGCCATATTCCAGGCCGCCATGGAGGTGGCCGAAGGGCAAATGACAGAGCAGTTTATCGTGGATGCCCTGCAAGGTGGGGCCGGGACCTCCACCAACATGAATGTCAATGAAGTAATAGCCAATCGGGCCATAGAAATTTTGGGTGGGAAAAAGGGTGATTATGACCTGGTCCATCCCATAAACCATGTAAATATGTCCCAGTCCACCAATGACGTTTACCCCACTGCTTTAAGGATTGCGGCCATCAGGCTGTTAGTACACCTATCAACTGCCTGTGCCACCCTACAGGGAGCCCTGCAGGCCAAGGAGGCCGAATTTGCGGGGGTCCTAAAGGTAGGCAGAACAGAGATGCAGGATGCTGTGCCCATCACACTGGTCAAGAGTTTTCAGCCTGGGCTGAGGCCATCGCCAGGGATCGCTGGCGGCTGTATAAGGTGGAGGAAAGACTGAGGCAGATAAACCTTGGGGGTACAGCCGTAGGAACAGGTCTTAATGCAGAAAGAAAATATATTTACTCAGTCATTGAGCGACTAAGGGCACTAACGGGACTAGGGTTGGCCCGCAATGAGAATATGATTGACGGTACCCAAAACGCGGACGTTTTTGTGGAGGTCTCAGGTTTAGTAAAGGCCTGTGCCGCTAGCTTGGTAAAAATAGCCGGAGATTTAAGGCTATTGTCCTCCGGACCAGGGCGGGCTTTGGGGAAATTAGGCTGCCGGATTTGCAGGCGGGGTCATCAATTATGCCGGGTAAGGTAAACCCGGTAATGCCGGAAATGGCAACCCAGGTGGCCTACCAGGCCATGGCCCAGGATTTGGCCATCACCCTGGCTGTCCAGGCGGGGCAGCTGGAGTTAAATGCCTTCTTGCCGCTGGTAGCGGCCAATCTTCTGCCGGCCATGGAAAGCCTGAGTAAGGCCATGCTCCTACTGGCAGAACGCTGTATCAAAGGTATTGAGGCAGTTCCAGATAAATGTCTTGAGCACCTTCACAATAGTGTAGGAATTATCACGGTGATTTCACCCCATGTGGGGTATGATATAGCCTCGGAACTTGCCAAAAAGGCTTTAAGGACGGGAAAGCCGGTCAGGGAAGTGATACTGGAGGCGGGACTATTTACTGGGGAAGAACTGGACCAACTATTAAGACCGGAAGAAGTGACAAGGCCGGGTATAGCAGGAACTAGAAAGAAAAAACAACCTAGCTAGGGAGGCGGTAACATGGACACCACCCCAAGGGGAAACAGACTTCATATAGCCATATTTGGACGAAGAAATGCAGGAAAATCCAGCTTGATAAATGCCTTAACTAACCAGGATATTGCTGTAGTATCCAATGTTCCCGGAACCACCACTGATCCTGTATATAAGGCCATGGAAATACTTCCCGTAGGCCCGGTGGTAATTATTGATACAGCCGGTATAGATGATACAGGTGATTTGGGTCAGTTGAGGGTTCAGCGCTCCATGGAGGTTCTAAATAAGGCTGATATGGTGCTGCTGGTCATGGACTCCGGTGCAGGCCTAACTGAATTTGAACAGGATATCACCAACCGCTGCAGGGATAAAAAATTGCCGGTGGTAGTGGTCATAAATAAAATAGATGCCACTCCCATAACCCCAGAGGAACTAGCAGAATACAAGGAAAAGCTAGGTTCAGAGCCGGTAGCGGTGAGTGCCCTTACCAAAGCAGGTATTGGGGAACTGAAAATTGCCCTGGTTAAAGCTGCTCCTCCCAGTTGGGATGAACAGAGTATTGTCGGTGATTTACTAAACCCCGGGGATTTGGCAGTCCTTGTTGTGCCCATTGACCTGGCTGCTCCTAAGGGAAGGTTAATATTACCCCAGGTACAGACCATCAGGGATATTCTGGACCATGATGCCATGGCCTATGTAGTTAAGGAGAGGGAACTTAAGGAATGTATTTCTACCCTAAATAAAAAGCCTAAAATCGTTATAACTGATTCCCAGGCCTTTTTAAAAGCCGATGCAGATACTCCGCCGGATGTATTATTGACCTCCTTTTCTATCCTGTTTGCCCGCTATAAAGGGGACTTGGAAACCTTGGTGGCCGGGGCTAAGGCCATTGAAACACTAAAGCCCGGTGATAAAGTGCTGATAGCCGAGGCCTGTACCCATCACCGGATGGAAGATGATATTGGAACGGTGAAAATCCCCCGCTGGCTCAGGCAAATAGTGGTGGAGAGCTGGAGTTTCATTGGAGTAACGGACATCGCTTTCCCCAGGAGCTTTCAGAGTATAAGCTGGTGGTTCACTGTGGTTCTTGCATGATTAACAGAAGGGAAATGCTGTCCCGCATCATGCAGGTGCAGCAGGCAGGAGTCCCTATAGTAAACTACGGGGTTTGTATCGCTTACGTTCAAGGTATTCTCAGGAGAGCCCTCTCTCCCTTCCCGATGATTCAAGGTATTTTAGATGATGAAGAATAATATTGGAAGGGGTTGATACCCTTGAGAGAAGAGTTTGCCAAAGCATTGGAGAAAGGAGCCTCGGGGGGGGGATTGGACAGAGAGGATATTATTACTCTGCTCCAGGCATTACCAGGAGAAGAGGAAGAGGGTTTATTCGGCCTGGCTGATAAGGTCAGACAAGAGAATTTTGGTGAAGAAGTTCATCTAAGGGGTATTATAGAGTTCTCAAACTACTGTAGAAATGACTGCTTTTACTGTGGATTGAGACGAAGCAACAGGGAGATTAGAAGGTACCGGATTCCCCTGGAGGAAATCCTGGCTGCAGCGGAATATGCAGCTGGTCTCGGCTACGGAACCATTGTACTGCAGGCCGGTGAGGACCCCCACTACTCAGGTGCAGAACTGGCCGAGATGGTGCGCAGGGTAAAAGAAGTAGGGAATTTCGCAGTTACTGTCTGTGTTGGAGAAAGAAGTCTTGAAGATTATCAACTAATTAAAGAGGCAGGGGCGGATCGCTATCTGCTTAAGCATGAAACGGCGGATAGTGGCCTCTTTAGCAAATTGAGACCTGGCACTACATTGGCAGAGAGGATTAAGAGGCTTAACTGGCTCAGGGAGCTAGGATTCCAGGTAGGCTCTGGAAACATGGTGGGCCTGCCGGGTCAAACGGTGGAAACCCTGGCCGATGATATCCTGCTTCTAAAGGAGCTGGATGTGGAGATGGCCGGCATAGGACCTTTTATTCCCCATGAGCAAACCCCAGTGGGAGACAGCTCTCCCGGGGATCTGGGTCTTACCTTAAGGGTGTTGGCAGTGGCAAGATTAGTACTACCTAAGACACATCTGCCAGCCACCACGGCAGCGGGAACCCTCCACCCAAAGGGGCGACAGATGGCCTTGGGCTGCGGTGCCAATGTAATTATGCCAAATTTGTCTCCCGCCAGTTACCGGGCCCTCTATCAAATTTACCCTGAGAAAGCCGGCAGTAAGGAAGATGCCGATGAATCCCACGGAAAGATTACTTCTCTAATAAAGGAAATAGGTCGCAGCGTCGGAAGTGGACGGGGAGACAGCCCTAAGGATAAATTTAGAAAATAACGGCGGATAGCCGGTGAAAGGCGGTTGATTTGAATGGCAATTAATAAGGCTGAGATTTATAACAACCAGTGGGAGCGGGCAGATTTTATTAATGATCAGGAAATCAATAGGATTTTGACTGAGGCTAAAGATATTTCTCCCGATAAAGTAAGAGAGGTAATTGAAAAGGCCAGGGAAGCAAAGGGTCTGACACCTGAAGAAGTTGCCATATTACTTCAAAATGAAGATAAGGAGCTACTGGACTTAATGTACCAGATGGCCAGTGAAATAAAGCTAAAGATATATGGCAAGCGCCTGGTAATGTTTGCACCATTATATATTAGTGACCACTGTGTAAATAACTGTACCTATTGCGGCTACCGCCGAGATAATAAGTTTAAGCGTCGTAAACTGAGTCAAGAGGAAGTAGCCGAGGAAGTAAAGATTCTTGAGTCCCTGGGGCACAAGAGGCTGGCTGTTGAGGCCGGGGAGCACCCTGTGGAATGTACCATTGATTATGTGCTAGAGAGTCTAAAGACTATCTACAGCATCAAATTTGATAATGGCAGTATCCGTCGCTGCAATATAAATATTGCTGCCACAACAATTGAAGATTATAAGAAATTGAAGGATGCAGGCATTGGTACTTATATTTTATTTCAGGAAACCTATCACCGGGAAACCTATGAAAAAATGCATCCCAGCGGGCCTAAGGCTGACTATGACTGGCACACCACAGCCCACGACAGGGCTATGCTGGCAGGTATTGATGATGTAGGCTTTGGTGCTCTATTTGGCTTGTATGACTATAAATTTGAGGTTATGGGACTGATGATGCATGCCCTGCATCTTGAAGAACGTTTTGGGGTAGGGCCTCATACCATCTCAGTACCCCGCCTTCGACCAGCCAGGGGTGTGGATTATGATAACTTCCCATATCTGGTTAATGACGAACAGTTTATGAAACTGGTGGCAATTATTCGCCTGGCTGTACCCTATACCGGAATGATTATTTCTACCAGAGAACGTGCTGAATACAGAGATATGCTGTTAGATCGCGGGATTTCCCAGATATCCGCCGGTTCCTGTACTGGTGTAGGAGGATATAAAAAAGAGGCTGATAAAAAGAATTCCCTTAAACTTGAGACTGCTGGGTGTGATGAGGAAGATGCCCCTCAGTTCTATGTAGACGATCACAGAACACCGGATGAGGTGCTCCGTGGAGTTTGTCAGTCAGGCTGGCTGCCCAGCTATTGTACCGCCTGTTACCGCAAGGGCCGTACAGGAGATCGCTTTATGGCCCTGGCTAAAACAGGAGAAATACAAAACGTTTGTCAGCCTAATGCCATACTAACCTTCAAAGAGTACTTAATGGATTATGCTTCCCCTGAGACCAAGGAGGTTGGCGAAGAGACAATCCGTAAACACCTTGGCGAAATAAGTAATGAAAAAATTAGGGCCGTTACCGAGGAGAGACTAACGCAAATTGAAGCTGGTGTGAGGGATCTTTATTTCTAGAGCTTATAACGAGCCGCGGCTGCCATTAATTTTGGTACCGCGGCTTTAGCTATATATTTGATGATTATCTCCAAAACTGTATTTTTGTACTGACTTTGACTTATTTTTTACTTCTACACTTTTTTATTTCATCTGTCCCGGCTATAATAGGATATTATCAAAGCTTTTTCTGGAGGGTACCTTTTTGCCGAACAGTGAAGTACACTTAGCAAGATATATTACTATTGCAGCAGATATTGCAGATCGCATTGTGCGAGGGGAATACCAGGAAGGACAAAAGATATTTGGCCGATCTACTTTAGCGGGTAAATATAATGTTTCGCCGGAGACAATACGCCGGGCCTTAACCCTTTTACAGGAAGTAGGGATAGTCCAGGTGGCTCCGGGAATTGGCGTTGTGGTTCAATCTGTGCCGGCTGCACAAAAGTATATGCAGGATTTTGATCAGCGCAGGGTATTGGCAGGTATCCATGAGAGACTCCATGAATTAGTTAGGGAAAGGGATAAAATTAACGACGAAATATCTAAGCTAATGGAAGAACTCATGGAGCACACACTTCAGTTGGAGACCCGTCTTTACAAGATCGAGGAGTGGAAGGTGTTAGCTGAATCTCCCTTGGTGGGTCTTTCCTTGTCAGAATCTAGATTAAATGAAAGTAGAGTTTTAGCTATCCAACGAAAAGGTGAGGAAGAAATAGTCGATCCTGATCCCGACAGGGTGATTCAAGGTGGAGATATCTTAACTATTTATGGAACGGTTAATCCAGAATGTAAGGATGGCTTAGTAAGGGTCTAACAGATTGTTAACAAGGTGTGATAAACACCTTGTTCAGCCTGTTGAAAAGGATTCAACTGGGTTTTAATAATCCCGAACAGCGACATTCGAAGCAGTGGAAACAGCGCTTCGCGAAGCTGAGGATGCGAAAATGGGTGAGCGGACATGGATGTCCGCGMAAGCCTGAGGTAAACACGATGTTTACTCGAAGGCGGCCCATTTTAGCCCGAAGCAAGGGATTAGCGCTGTCCGCTGCGGAGAGAGGAGTCGTGAGGGATTATTAAAACCCGAATATAGGTAGTTTCTCGACAATCTGAAAGGTACTTCGATTATGAAGTACCTTTAATTATTTTAAGCTTATATTTTTGGACAAAGATGAAGAAAATAACTGCAAATAACGTAAACGGAGGGACATGGATTGAAAAATTATCGCAGTTATAGTTTCTTTATTTTACTATTGATGTTTGCTGTTGCCATAACTGCCTGTGCCCGATTAGGCCGGAGAGAAGGCCGGAGGTTGTGCCAAGTCCAAACCGCATGGACGAAGAACCCACCATATCATTATTTGTCAATGAAACTGGAGAGAAGAAGCAAATTAAACTGGAAGAATACTTAGCCGGCGTAGTGGCAGCGAGATGGAACCGACCTGGCCGGTAAATGCCCTGGCGGCCCAGGCAATCCTTGCCCGTACCTTTACCATGGAAAACATAGAATCTGGTAGAGTAAGACAACTGCATGGCACAGATGTATCCACCAGCGTTGAGGAATCCCAGGCCTATGATCCATCCCGGATTAATGATAATGTGATAAATGCAGTAAAAAGACCAGGGGTGAAGTTATCACCACAATGGCAGTATATCAAGGCCTGGTTTTCGGCAAGCAATGGAGGGAAAACCGCCAGTGCCGCTGAAGGACTGGCATACTTTAAAACTCCAACTCCATATATAAAGGAAAACGCCGACGATCCATACTCAATAAAAAATACATTGCCGGAAATTGCCCAATGGACTGCCACAATTCCGGGTGCCAAAGTCAGAGAGGCGGTTAGAAGCGTAGGAGGAAGTGATCCCGGACCATTACTTCAGCCAGTATTGAGGAGAAAGGCTCATCGGGCCGTACCGTAAAACTGAGCATTAACAATACCAGCGTAGGAGGACCAGCCTTTAGACTGGCGGCAGGTAGTACAGAGATACGCTCGATGTTTTTGACCAATGTTTCAGTACAGGGAGGTAACCTTGTACTAACGGGCAAGGGCTATGGACATGGGGTTGGTTTGTCCCAGTGGGGAGCTAAAAATAGGGCTGAAGAGGGACAATCCCCAGAAGAAATAGCTAGCTTCTATTTCACAAATGTACAGATAGAAAAACTCTACGATTAGGTGGCTAATGCCACCTCAGACTGTTGAAAAAGATACACCTGGGTTTTAATAATCCCGAACAGCGACATTCGGAGCAGTGGAAACAGCGCTTCACGAAGCTGAGGATGCGAAAATGGGTGCCCGGACATGGACGTCCGGGC